>JAZRSF010000048.1:0-1513 GCA_045651365.1 Christensenellaceae bacterium | reverse complement strand
AAAACTTCCACCAAACATTCCAAAGCTCGCATTGGTTTATGGCGAACATGGATTAGGTAAAACCCACTCAATAATATGGTGGGCAACAAGAAACGATGCCGTTTATGTCCGAGCAAATAATGAAATGACACAGGCTGCACTAATGAGAGCAATCGTTGATGAGTTAGGCGAGCGACCTCTTTTTATGATGCAAGATAATTACAATATTATATTAAAGCATCTAAAACAAGCCCCAAAGATTTTAATCGTTGATGAGGTTGATTACCTAATCGGAAACCGAAATGTAATCGAGAGTTTAAGGGATATTCAAGATAACACAGGAACACCAATAGTGCTTGTTGGAATGGGAGCAGTTGATAAGAAAATAGCACGTTTTAAACACTTTGAAGACAGACTTTATAAAAAATTGAAGTTTGAACACTTTAATCAAACTGATATTGCTGAAATATTAGAAAAACTGACCGATTTGAAGTTTAGCGAGGGAGCTATTGAATATCTTGCAACACGAACAAACCAATTCAGACAATTGGTTAAATTGCTTGAAAAACTCGAAAAGTTATCAAATACAAACTCAATAAAAGAATTAGACGAATACACTTTGAAAGGATTGATTAATGAAAGAGCAAATATTCAGATTATGCAAAAGGCTGAAAAATTGTACGCTTAATGACTTAGCACAAATGCTTGAAGTCGATGAGGCGATTATTGAAACGGCTTTGTTATTTTTAGAGCAGGAAGAATCTATATCAATAAAAAATGGAGTTATATTAATTAATGACAAAAAACCACAAAATAATATTCAATCAAAAAACTTATACCTTATGAGGCAATATATTAGTGCAGAAGAGTTTGACTTAGTCCTACGTGGTTTTTGCTTACAAATCCCACAAACAAAAATGGAACACATTGTTTCTATTAACCGCAATTGTATTTGTGAATACTACGGAGTTTTCAGAAAACTAATCTATGAACGACAGTTTAAACTCCTTCTCAAAAATTTTCAAGAAAACCCCAAAGAGGGCAGATATAGAATGTTTTTTGATAAATACGCATATTTCTATGTCTATGAAAATCAAGTCTTTGTGTGTGATAAACTTCTGCGAGCAAAATTAGAAAAAAGCTTTGATAAAAAGGAAATTCGAGAGTTTAAACGAATGTATTGCTATCTTGCAAGATTAGAAAGTCACAATAAAAACCAAGATTATATGCATTATCGTTTAGCAGAATTTTTATGGCGAAGAGAAAAGGACTTTAATTTTTTATATCAGGATCTAAAAAATAACTTAATTTCTTAACATTTCTTAATAAACTTGTTGCCAATTTGGTAATTATTGAAAAATATAGCCGAAAGGCTATTTTAATAAAAAGTGTTATTTTTTAGTTTTAAATTATTACTGATTTTCAAACTGTCGTTAGGGGCAACAAGTTGTCCCTATTATTTTTCAGGGGTATTTTAATTTTTTCTCATATCTATATAATTATTTTATAAGCTATTTTTGCCCGATAAGAGTTG
>JAZRSF010000047.1:0-33315 GCA_045651365.1 Christensenellaceae bacterium | reverse complement strand
TGACCTCATCCTTACCAAGGATGTGCTCTACCATCTGAGCCATATCAGCAAATTTCTTTTAAGCATACTAATTATATATAATAAATTTGCTTTTGTCAAACATAAAACGGAATAAAATTAAAAAATATTAATAGCGTCGCTTGATTTTTTCAAGCGACGCTACAGTTTTGCTTATTCAGTTACTTCCTCAACGAAATCTTCTTCTGATTCTTCCTTTGAAGTAATAGCAATTCTAGAAACGTTAGAGTCGTCTATCCTCATAAGTCTTACGCCTTGAGTATCTCTACCGAATCTACTAATTTCTACTGATGAAACTCTAATTATCGTTCCATTTGAAGTTATCACCATGATATCCTCAGTCTCATTAACTAATTTAAGACTAACAAGTTTACCCGTTTTATCATTAAACACGCCAGCTTTTACACCTTTACCAGCACGAGATTGTAACCTATAATCATCTAGAGGACTACGCTTTCCGTAGCCTTTTTCGGTCATAGTTATAACTTCACAACCTTCCTTAATTACAGACATATCGACAACAAAGTCTCCATCATTAAGTTCCATACTTCTAACGCCTTGAGTATCCCTACCCATAGCACGAATATCGTTCTCGTGGAATCTTATACATTTACCTTCGTGTGATGCCGTAATAATCTCGTTGGTGCCGTCGGTTAATCCAACGGAAATTAATTCGTCTCCTTCTAGAATATTGATAGCAATCTTACCAACCTTTCTAATACTTGCAAACTCAGTAATATTTGTTTTCTTAATTAAGCCGTTCTTTGTTGCCATAACGATAAAGCCTTCAAAGCCAGCCTTTAGAGGAATCATTGCTTTTACTTTCTCGTTTTCACCAAGTTGTAATAGGTTAACAATTGCCCTTCCTCTTGCAGTCCTTTGCGCCTCTGGAATAAAGTAACCCTTTAGACTATAAACCTTGCCTTTATCGGTAAAGAATAAAATGTCGTCGTGAGTAGAGGTAACGAACATATTATTAACGAAATCTTCTTCCTTAGGCTTATGAGCAGTAACGCCCTTTCCACCACGATGTTGAGATTTGTATTCAGATACAGGAACACGTTTAATATAACCAAAATGAGTTAAGCTTACAACAACGTCCTCAACAGGAATCATATCGGAAATATCGATATCGCCGTAATCGTATGAAAGTTCAGTCTTTCTTGGAGATGGATATTTAGCTTTGATATTTTCCATATCTTGCCTAATAATTGCCTTAACCCTAGCCTCGTTAGCAAGAATATCCTTAAGGTCAGCAATAATCTTTTCAAGTTCAACAAGTTCTTCGTTTAGTTTATTAACTTCCATGCTTGTAAGTCTTTGTAAACGCATTTCAAGTATTGCATTTGCTTGTTTTTCACTAAGTTCAAACGCACTAACTAAAGATTGAATAGCGATATTTTTATCGGCAGATTGCTTAATTATCTCAATTACCTTATCGATGTTTGCAAGAGCAATTACAAGACCTTGAACTATATGCTCTCTTTCCTCAGTTTTTGCAAGGTCGTATTTGGTTCTGCGAACAATAACCTCTTCTTGGTGAGCGATATAGTGTTGTAATATTTCTTTAAGTCCAAGAACTTTTGGCTCTCCGTCTACAAGCGCAAGTAAGGTGATGCCATCTTTAACTTGTAAGTTAGTGTGTTTATAAAGAGTGTTTAGAACAACTTGTGCGTTTGCGTCTTTTTTAAGGTCGATTACAACACGAAGTCCGTGTCTATCAGATTCGTCTTTAACGTCAGAAATACCTTCGATTTTCTTATCTTTTACAAGGTCGGCAATACTCTTAACAAGGTTTGCTTTATTTACTTGGTATGGAATTTCCGTAGCAACGATTCTTTCTCTCGTACCATTGTTAAATTCTTCAATTTCACATTTAGCACGAAGAACGAAACCACCTTTACCTGTTCTATACGCTTGTTTGATACCTGCTCTACCCATTAAAACGCCACCCGTTGGATAGTCGGGAGCAGGGATATATTCCATCAATTCGTCGATAGTAATGTCAGGATTATCCATAAGAGCGATACACCCATCTAAACATTCTGCTAGGTTGTGAGGAGGAATGTTCGTAGCCATACCAACTGCTATACCATCAGAGCCGTTAACCAAAATATTTGGAATACGAGATGGTAACACAACCGGTTGCATTTCGGTATCGTCAAAGTTTGGATAGAAATCAACTGTGTCTTTTTCAATTTCACGAAGCATTTCGTTTGCAAGTTTAGAAAGTCTTGCTTCAGTATATCTATAAGCAGCAGCGCCGTCCCCGTCAACTGAACCAAAGTTTCCGTGTCCATCAACCAATGGGAAGTTTATAGAGAAATCTTGCGCAAGTCTAACTAATGCGTCGTAAACTGAAGAGTCGCCGTGTGGGTGATATTTACCTAAAACTTCACCGACGATTTTAGCACATTTTTTAAACGCTTTATCAGAAGTTAGTCCCATATCGTGCATAGCGTATAAAATACGTCTGTGAACAGGTTTTAAGCCGTCCCTTACGTCCGGAATAGCACGAGATACGTTAACTGCCATTGCGTAGGCGATAAATGATTTTTTAACTTCGTTATTAACTTCAATATTAATAAGTTTAGTTTTACTTAAAATGGATTTAAATTCGGCAGAAAGTTCTGCACTTATTTCTTTTTTTGCCATACTTAATCTCCTAATTAGATATCAAGGTCGGTTACAAGTTTAGCGTTTTCTTCGATAAACGCACGTCTTAACTCTGGATTGTCACCCATTAACGTTGCAAAGGTTTCGTTAGCCTCAACAGCGTCTTCCATTGTAACCTTAAGCATTGTTCTTGTTTCAGGGTTCATTGTGGTTTCCCATAGTTGTTCAGGGTCCATTTCACCAAGACCTTTGTATCTTTGGATATCACACTTTCCTACTTCGTTTAGGTAATCTTGCAATTCCTTATCCGAGTATAAATATTTATCAACCTTATTTTTAGTCGCTTTGTATAATGGTGGTTGAGCAATGTAAACGTGTCCTTTTTCTATTAAAGGTTTCATAAATCTAAAGAAGAAGGTTAACAATAGAATTCTAATGTGGCTACCATCAACGTCAGCGTCGGTCATACAAATAATTCTATCGTAACGAAGTTTAGATTCATCAAAATCGTCCTGAATACCACCACCAAAAGCAGTAATCATTGCCTTAATTTCTTCATTTTCTAAAATTCTATTAAGTCTTGCCTTTTCAACGTTAAGGATTTTACCACGTAAAGGAAGAATTGCTTGGAATCTTCTATCTCTACCAGATTTTGCACTACCACCTGCAGAGTCACCCTCTACGATAAAGATTTCACAAAATTCTGGGTTTTTATCCGAACAGTCCCAAAGTTTTCCTGGGAGCGTTGTTGATTCTAAAGCGCCTTTTCTTCTAGTATTTTCCCTAGCAAGTCTTGCAGCCTCTCTCGCTCTTTGAGCAGTTATACATTTTAGTAAAACTTCTTTAGCCTTGGCAGGATTTTCTTCTAGGTAAGAGCCAAAGTATTCGTTCATTGCCTTTGTTACAAGGTTACGAATTTCAGAGTTGCCAAGTTTGGTTTTGGTTTGACCTTCAAATTGAGGCTCGGTAAGTTTAACAGATACAACTGCAACTAAACCTTCTCTAACGTCGTCGGAAGAAACTTTTTCATCTCCCTTAAACACGTTAAGTTTTTTACCTGCGTCGTTAATTATTCTAGTTAAGGAAGTCTTAAAACCATCTAGGTGTGTTCCACCTTCTTCGGTGTTAATGTTGTTAGCAAAGGCATATAAAACTTCGTTATATGTTTCTACGTATTGAAGAGCAATTTCAACTTCGGTGTCGCCATAGAACACGTCGAAATAAACAGGCTTTTCAAACATAGGAACTTTGTTTTTACTTAAATCGTCAACGAAATGGGCAATACCGCCTTCGTAATAGAATTCGTCTTTATGCTCTCTTTCAGGACGCTTATCTTCAATGATGATTTTTAAACCCTTGTTTAGATAAGCCAATTCACGTAGACGAGTTTTAACTGTGTCGTAATTAAAATCGATAGTTTCAAAAATCTCGTCGTCAGGTTGGAAGGTAACCCACGTTCCGGTAAAATCACAAGTGCCTACAACCTTAAGTGGGGCTTGTGGTATACCACGATTATAGTTTTGCTTGTAATGATTACCGTTTTGGAAAACTTCAACGTCAAGCCATTCAGAAAGAGCGTTAACTACGGATAAACCTACACCGTGTAAACCACCGGAGATTTTATACCCTCCTCCACCAAACTTACCACCTGCGTGAAGTTTAGTTAAAACAACTTGAACGGCTGAAATACCCTCGGTATGGTGAATAGCTGTAGGAATACCACGACCGTTATCTTTAACCGTGCAAGAGCCATCACCATTAAGAACGACGGTGATGGTATCGCAATGCCCAGACAAAGCCTCGTCAATAGAGTTATCAACTATTTCTTGAACTAAATGATGAAGCCCTCTAACGTCGGTAGAGCCTATATACATACCTGGTCTTTTACGAACAGGGTCTAAACCTTCTAGGACTTGAATTTGCCCTTCGCCATAGTTTGAATTTACCTTCATAACGTCTTCCATTTCTCACCTGAAAAAATAAAAAATTTTATACAAAAATTATAACATGATTTTAAATTAATTTCAAGCGTTTTTATAAAATATTAAAACTATTTATAGTTTTAAGAGGGATAATTTCGTTATAAAATCTATATTTAATATTTTTTAGTTTTTTAAAATAAAAAAATCCTTAATAACAACAAAACCACCCCTTAAAAAAGGAGTGGTTAAATTAAAATAAAATTAAAATTTTTCTTTCAAATCTTCTATCAGCTTCAACTCAAAAGCCCCAAGACCCTTAATTTGGCATTTTAACGCCTCGTTTTTAGCCTTGTTATAAAAGTCCTCAAGCACCTCCTTATCTTCGCCTATAGATAATAAATAAGCCATTTTTATACGAAGATTAGTGCAAGTATTCACGTCGTTAAGATATTTTTCTAGTTCATACAACAAATCGTCAGCCTTATCTTCATTTAAGTCAAAGGTGCAGTAATTATATACGGCGTCAGCTTTAGCGACAAGCATATGCCCAAGCTGAGAATACTCTTCTAGCGATAAAAGTCGCTCGGTAGTTCTTTTGGCATTTACAAAATCACGCTTATCTAAATAATAATTGTAACGTGCATTTAACAATAAAAAAAAGTTTATTTCATCTTCTTTTAGTTGTGGCAAATCAAAATATAACCTCTCATCAATTTCGGCAGGCGTTTTACCATTAAACATTTCTGCTTGAATGGACAGCAAATTTACAAGAACTTTTGAAGAGTCATCCATCTTGTTAAGACCGTAAACAATGGCACCATCATTCTTAACGCCCATAGACGAAGTTGGTAAGCCATTATCCAAAATCGAAAATATACCCATTGGCAAAAAGGTTGCCCAAATACAATAAACCCACAGAGGCAATGTATTTATTAGCAGAGGAATTATTCCTAAAATCGTTGGAATAAAGGTAAATAAAATAGAAAAAGAGGTCATTTTCTTAAATCTATTTCCAACATCATCCTTAGACTTTGGAATCATTTGTGTATAGCCTAACTCATCGCCAGGCAAGGTAAACGAGAAAAAAACTTTATTTTTATAAACTTCCCATTTAAAAAATAAAACTGACATTGAAACGAACTTAAATCCGTTTATTTTACCACCAATCAAATGACCAAGCTCGTGAAAAAAAGTAGTTACAATTCCAGCAATAAGTATACCAACAAACGTTGCCAGAACAATTGCCCAAACGTTTTGCGCAATCATTTTGGATTGCCCAACGAAAATTATCATAAAAAATAGTGCAATCGTAACAAAATAAGTTATCAAAGTGTTTAATATATTAGTCCTTCTACTCATTATGTGAAATCCTCTCTATTAAATAACCTTCCAAGTTGTCGTTTTCACTTACGGTTAAACAGTCAACGTTAAAATGCTCCATTATACACGTTAAAATTAAACTACCCTGCGCAATCACGTCAGCTCTTTCACTTTGCAAGCCTTTTAAGCTACGTCTCTCGTCTACGGATAAGGCAAAAAGCTTATTTGTGATTTCATTGAGATTCTGTCTTTTTATTTTATAACCGTGAACTTTGTTTCTATCATATGGCTCTAACCCCTGCTCTATAGCAGAAATAGTAGTTGCAGTGCCACCTATTGCATACAAACCATTACAATCAATTTTTTTATATTCACTAACCTTTTTAGTTACATACTCACGTGATTCTTTAAAATTTTGACCAAATAAATCTGTTAGAAATACAGCGCCAATAGGTATACTATGAGAGTAAACTATTTCCCCTTGTTTTAAGAAACAAACCTCACTACTAGCACCACCGACGTCAACAACTCCTCCGTCCATACCAGAAAGTGCACCTAAAGCCCCAATCATAGCTTCTTTTTCACCACTTATAACGTCGACGTCTACACCACAGCGCAAGAATATTTCATCAATAATATCCTGCTTGTTTTTTGCATTCCTAATTGCCGCAGTAGCAAAACAAAAAATATTATCGACACAGCATTCCTTAGCCTTTAGTGCGAATAATTCAACGGCATCGACAGTCCTCCTAATTGATTCCCCATTCAAGTAACCGTTAAACGCATCTTTTGCAAGCTTTGTAATCTTTACTTCTTTAAAAATCGAGGCCCCATCACTGTTAATTAATAACCTAACAGAATTGGAGCCAATATCAATCACAGCATATTTCATTTTTAAAATTATCTAGAAC
Source organism: Christensenellaceae bacterium (assembly GCA_045651365.1). GTDB lineage: Bacteria > Bacillota > Clostridia > Christensenellales > Borkfalkiaceae > UBA1259. The sequence continues at coordinate 26,528 of JAZRSF010000047.1, read as the reverse complement.
CAGGAAGCTTATATCCTAATTCTTTAGCCCTCATTACAACCCACGTTTCCCCTTGCCTTTCATTTAAGGTTAACTCGGCTTGTTCAATCGTTTCCAAATACTCTTGCTCGGCAAGCTTGTATTCTTTAAGTTGATTTTTTGCAATAACGATAGACACTATTTGAAAGGTTAAAATAAAGGTTAAAATTAAAACCAATAAAACGGCGCCAACCGTGCTTGCAACAATTATTTTATTTTTCTTCAATTCATTCATTAGTTTTTATACCTTTTGCACTTGTTCTTCGCTTAGTAAACGTCTTTTTTATTTTATTATAAACTATACCGACCAATTTTGCAAGTATAAAATGTAAACTTTCTATATACAAAATTAAACCTACTAATACTCCAAATACCATATAAATCCTAAAATTAGGAAAATTTAAGAGATTGGAATATACCACAAACAAAAAACACAAAAAAACAAAACATGATACGTCTAAAATCGCTCTAATTATAATATTATGAACAAGCAATCTTAATGGCGTAAAAATAGTAAATATACTTCCTGCAATAAACCCGTAGGTTATGCACGTTATTAAAATAAAAAATTGTCCATTTGATACGAACACTACTTAAAAAACCTTTTAATTAAAGTAGTTTTTTTGTTTAAAAACTTAATTTCATTCACAAGACCATCAACCACTAAATTCCCTTGAGCTTTGTTAAAATTAATAACCTTAAGATTTTCTCCAGATATCAAAAGCGAATTTGATTCTAACGACAACCTCAATTGTGTTGGCGAAAAAGAATCTACACTAACGACACCATTCATGATAAGTTTTTTACGATTTTCCAATTGTAAAGTATTTTGTTCAATATTTTGCATAATTTTCTCCATATTATAAACTATGCAAGGTCAAAGCAAAATAAAACCGTCGTAAAATATACGACGGTCAAAAATTTTATTTTGTTATAGTAACTTTATTTAATGCCCTTGGACTATCTGGATTATTACCAATCGCACAAGAGATTTTACAAGCAAACATTTGAGCAAACAACGCAAATGCAAACATCATAATCTCTTCAGGAACACCAAATTTAATAAAAGCATAATTACATTTAGAAAATTTACCCTTCAAAACGTCATCGTTTGTAACTAGAAGAACGGGGGCGCCTAAACTAATCATTTTGTCAATGCATTTAATTTGGTCTGCACGAACGAGATTTTGCATTTCTTCAGAGCCATTATTTCTAGCAGCAAAAATAAGAACGGGGGTTTCCTCGTTAACCATTGCCATTGGTCCGTGATAAAAATCACTACCGGCATAGCCTTTCATTTGAATATAGCACGTCTCTTGAAGTTTTAAAGACGCCTCAAGCGCAATAGCATAAGTCAAGCCTCTGGAGAGAACAAATCCACTCTTCATATCCTTAAACATCTCAGCATATTTAGTAGTTTGTTCATCAATTTGAGGAATAATGTTTAATATTTCATTATTAAGATGCTTTAAGTGAATCAAATCTTCCTTATTTTCGGAAAGCTCACTTGCTAACCACAAAAGAGTAAACAACTGAGAACTAAAAGTTTTAGTTGCGGCAACGCTTATTTCAGGTCCTGCACAACAGCAAAGATGGAACTTCGCCTCTTTAGCCATTGGGCTATCTACGTCGTTTGTAACGGCTATCGTAACTGCACCCTGCTCGTTTCCCTTTTTTATAATTTCTAAAACGTCTTCAGCCTTTCCACTTTGTGAACAACCTATAACGATACTATTAGAATAGTTTATTTTACCATTATAAAGCGTAACTACGCTAGGCGCAGATAAACCAACGGTGTAATTAGAATTAACCTCTAAGGCATACTTAAAGAAAATCATTGCATGGTCGCTCGTTCCACGTGCTGCAGCAACAAAGTTAGTAGCCTTACATTCCTTAACGGCAGAAACCAATCTTTTCATAACGTCTGCATTAAAAGACTGAATTTCACCGAAAATCTTAGGGGTTTCGTTAATTTCTTTCCACATAATCGTATCTTGAAAATTCATAATAATCTCCTCTATATTATTAAAACACCCTTTTAAACATTTGTCAATACGTTATTTTATTTCTGGTAAAGAAGCAGCAGCGATACTTTGACCTACTCTTTTGTTAGATTCATCTGGCATTGTAATGTTAACGCTTGCAAATTCAGGGAATTCTTCTCTTAATACTTCCTTAGCCCTTTCAACGATAATACTACCACCTTCGCCACTAGTAACTCTTCCCAAAAGTAGAAGATGCTTGATTTGATAAAATTCTGCATAGTATGGAATAGCGTATCCCAAATAAGTTCCAATATCGTGATAAATTTGCTTTGCCATTGGGTCGTTTTCTAACATAAGTTTTTGAATAACTTTAAGTTTTTCAGCAGGAGATGAACCTTCTGGGAACTTAAATCCTGAGTTTTCTGCTAATTTAATAACGCCGTCTTGAGAGAAATACTTAACACCACAACCGTAGTCTCCACTCCATTCGTCAACCATAGCATCTTTGTTAAAATCAACGGGAACGAATGCAACCTCAGAGAGCCAACCGTTAAGTAAGCCGTCCTTGTTGATGTAACCAACGGCTTCGCTAGTTCCCATCGCAATACCTAAAACACAATTATCCTTTAAGTCTATAGCGCCTGCTAAGGCAGTAACGTCGCCGTCGTTTGCGACTTCTAACGGAGCACCTATTTCCTTAGCAATATTGATATACATTGGTTGAACGTTTTCTTTATAATCTTCCTTAGGAACTTTTAAGAATAATGATGCAACCATGATTTTATTATTAACGTAAACGCCTGCGCTTGACACGCCGATAGCGTCAACCCTTGGCATTTTACTTGCAGCAGTTTTCATTGCTTCCATAATGCCGTTGTAGTGATACTTATAATCCGAGTTTGTTTTTGGAAACCAAACTACCTCTTCACTATAAACAACTTTCCCGTCAATTACAGCAGAAACTTTTCTATCACTTCCACCAGCGTCAAAACCAATACGACAGCCGTCAAGATGACCACCAATTTTTAAACTACATTTCTTTTCTGTTGGAAAATTATCAAAATCACACTTAACTACTTCAAAAGGAACTTCGTAAACGGTTTGCATAAAATCAACGTCGAAAGCTCTTGCGCCCTCTTTAGAATAATCAGCGTAAATTCTTTCAAAAACGTAATCATCACCGGCAATAAAAATTTTATATCCACCACATACCCATAGTATGGATTTAATTATTCTTTCAGCTACTAAGTAGTTCTCTTCTTTTTTTTCCTCGCAAGCAAATATTTGTAGGTCGTAGATATAATTATATCCGTCGTTACGCTCTACGCAAATCTTAAGTAGTTTGTTTTGTGCGTTAGCAACGGCATTTTTAAACTCTTTGAGTTTAACACTCATTGGATAAAAGTTTTTGTCGTATACTGGGCTAAATTTCATAAAAAACCTCCACAAAGCTTTTCTTTCTTCAATTTTTTTATAATTTTATTATAAACTAACGAACCACTCTTTTCAATTATAAAAACAAATAAACAATTTATACAAAAAGCCAAAAATAGTTGATTATTTACAAAAAATATAATATAATTAAAAATATGAAAACAAAACAAAAAAATTTTATTAGACAAAATCTCAAAAACTCAATAACAATTCCCTCGGTATACACTATTCACTACTTTAAATATGGCAAAAATTTTAGATTCCCGGAAGAAAGACACAATTTTTACGAAATGGTTTATATTGACAGTGGAAACGCTGTAATAGTTAGTGAACACAACCAAATTTCTCTATCCCAAGGTCAAGCATATATCCATAAACCAAACGAAAATCACACCATTTTTACCGAGGGTGATTTCGCAAATTCAGCCATCATTTCCTTTGATTGTAAAGATAAGATATTATTGGAACTCTGTGGAAAAGTTTTATCCTTTTCTAGCGAGCAAAAGTCGGTTCTTAATAAGGTAATCAACGAGGCTAAAATAAGTTATTCCGACCCACTAAACGACCTTAACCTAACAAAAATGAATAAAAGGCTTTCCTCTCCTTTTGGTGGCGAACAAATAATAAAAAACTGCATTGAATTACTTCTTATTTCACTATTAAGAAAGGAAATTTTATTACATGTTGAACCTATGCCTGCCGTCGACGGATTGCATAGTCCTATCATAGAGAGACTTAAGCAAATTTTATCCGAAAAAATAACAACTAGTGAGAACGTTTCATTAGACGAATTATCAATTAAATTAGGATACAGCAAAAGTTATTTAAAGACAAGATTTAAACAAGAAACAGGCAAAAGCGTCTTGCAATTTTTTATAGGAATGAAAATTGAAAAAGCAAAAAAACTTCTTAGTCAAGGTAATAAAACGGTTAACGAGGTTTCGGACATACTCGGCTTTAGTTACGTTCAATATTTTTGCAGACAATTTAAAATCTATACGGACATGACGCCTTCTGAATACGTAGCATCCATAAAAACAGACCATCTAATATAAAAACAAACGGCCTTGGAATTAAATTCCAAAGTCGTTTTATTATATTATATTATTTATATAGATAATTCACCATTACTACATATCACTTTTGTTGACGGAACAAAATCGTTCCACTTATCGCCCTTCTCAACTTCTCCCCATTTATCCGTAATATTATTAAAATATATATCCGTTAAATTAACACACCTAGCAAAAGCAAATGTTTTTATAGTCTCAACTGAACTACCGAGTTCTAATTTTACTAACGACGCACAATAGAAAAAGGAATATTCCCCTATCGAAGTTACACCGTCACCAATAACAAGATTTTGAATTTTTTTACAGTAATAAAAAGTATAATCTTTTATTTCGTTTACTTTATCTGGAATTACAAGATTTTCAAGAGACATGCAATCGTAAAATGCGCCACCACCTATTGTGGTCAACGAGCTACTTAAATTTATATTAGTCATTGACTCACACTTATAAAAAGCCCAATCCCCAATACTCGTTACACTATCCGACATAACTACGTTTTTTAATGAGGTGCAAAAATAAAAAGCATATCCCCCAATAGTAGTAACGCTACTTGGAATCACAATACTTTCTAACGAAACACAATCAGAAAACAATCTCGTTCCCAAACTAGTAATTTTGTTACTTAAAGTAACAGACTTTAAAGAAGTGCAATAATAAAACACCTGATTACCTAAACTAGTAACGCTATCAGGTATAACAACACTCGTTAAAGATACACAATCGGTAAATACGTTCGTACCAATCTTTGTTACTCCATTGCCTAAACTTATCGATTTCAATGACGAGCAACTAGCAAATGCCTTATTTCCTATAGTAGTTACGCTATCTGGAACCACAACGCTCGTAATATCTACACAATTATAAAAAGCTTGTTTTTTTATCTCAACAACGGGTTTATCCTCATACACGGAAGGGATAACTATGTTTGTGTCTTCACACGAACCTATCCCCGTTAGCGAATATGTCCCTGCCTTTGCATTTAGAGTAAAAACTAAACCTTCGCTAGGAAGTATTTCTTCTGGCTCGTTAGCATCTTCATCACCTGCATTATCACTTGTTAACGAGTCGTTTTGCACACTAGACTCACCTTCTTCGCCACATGAAACAAAAGCAAACATTACTATACATATAAGCAAAATGCATATTAAAAATTTAATAATCAAATCTTTTTTCATAAAGTAAAATATAATCCCTATAGAATTTAACGCATTTAACAAATTTACAAGAGAAAAACTAAATTAATGCCGAAGCACCAATTATTCCTGCATCGTTACCTAGTTTAGCACACGTAATTATTGTTTTTCTAGCACCTTTATAACCATAATCAAATTTTTCGCAATAAGCCGTAACTTTGTCGATTAAGTATTGACCTTGCATGCTAATTCCACCACCTATTATGAAAACTTCAGGTCGAAATACGTTTAATAAACTCATAATACTCTCGGCTAAATACTTACAATAGTTATCAACAACGATAATTGCAGTTTTATCTCCGTTTTTTGAACATTCAAACGCAGTCTTTCCGTCTACGCCTTCTAAACCACCGGAATATTGCCACATAGATGTGGTCTTATCCTCACACATAGCCTTTCTTGTTTGACGTATTAAAGCAGTCGCAGAAACAAACGTTTCCACACAACCCCTTCTACCACAAGTGCATGGTTCTCCATTTAGGTCAAGAATTATATGTCCTAATTCACCACCCTTGCCGTTAGTTCCGTCGTAGATTTGTTTGTTAAGAATAATCCCCCCACCTACACCAGTGCCAAGAGTAAACATAATACAATCGTTATAATTCTTTGCCACCCCATACTTAACTTCTGCTAAAGCGGCAACGCTAGCATCATTTGCTATAACTATTGGAAGGTCGAAATATTTTTTCAACTCCTCAACAAGTGGAACGTTATGCCAACCAAGGTTTGGAAGAAAGTCAACCACACCAACGTTAGGAGATACTGACCCAGGACAACCTATGCCAATTCCCTTAATATCGCCAAGAGTTAACCTGGCTGAGTCTAAAAGATTATTAATTTGTTCAACGATATCCAGGATACACTGTTTAGATGTAGGTGCAGTCACCTTTCTAGACTCATTAAGAATCTTTCCATAAGCGTCGACAATGCCAACTTTTATACTCATTCCACCAATATCAACCCCAATTGAATAAAACATTTAACCACCATCAATAGAAATAACTTTGTTTAGTATACTAAATTATAGTGAAATAGTCAACCAAGTATAATTAATTACTCGTTTTTTCATAGATTTTTACTCATAAATAAAAAATTTTAAAAAAATTAAAAAAACTAGTTAAAAACACTTGCAATAAATTTTAAAATTTGTTATATTATGTTAGCAACGACGCACTTGGAAGCATAGCTCAGCTGGGAGAGCATCTGCCTTACAAGCAGAGGGTCATAGGTTCGAGCCCTATTGTTTCCACCAATAAAAAGTCGTTGCACTATGCGGGAATGGCTCAGTGGTAGAGCGTTGCCTTGCCAAGGCAAATGTCGCGAGTTCGAATCTCGTTTCCCGCTCCATTTTTTTTATTATGGGAATTTTTTTATAAATGGCGCCATAGCCAAGCGGTAAGGCATGGGCCTGCAAAGCCTCCACCCCCAGTTCAAATCTGGGTGGCGCCTCCATAACAAACTATTCGCCGCTGTGGCGGAATAGGCAGACGCAAGGGACTTAAAATCCCTCGGAGTAACATCCGTGCCGGTTCAAGTCCGGCCAGCGGCACCACGAAAATCGTTAGGTTTTACCTAGCGATTTTCTTTTTACCACTAGTTTTTTATAAAGGCTTTTTGAGTTATAAATTTTTTTGGGAAATAGCCAATTTGGGCTAAAACCATCTATTTTTATGTGTTTTTGGGGTTAAAAACGCTCGTTTTTTCCCTAAAAAATGCCATTTGGGAAACAATTGGGGGAAAAACTCGTTGGTTCCCAAATACATTTTTCGTTAGGAATTTCCTAATGATTTAGGCATTTTTATAGCTCATATCTTACTTTAGAAGCCTCTCTAAATAGATATTCGTCTGAATAAGTCGTATAACCCCTATCAACTCTACTCGTTTTAACGTCGCTATCAAATTCGTGTCCAGACCATATCATAACCACTTCCGGATTAACTCCGCACTCTTTTGCTCTCGTTATAAATGTATAACGAAATTCGTGAACGTGCCTATCTGGAAAAATTCTCTTTAATAAATCACGGACGCTATAAGGACTTACCGTTCTTGCCTTTTCAAAGTCAATTAAATCAATAACTTTTTTAAGCATAGGCGTAAACGGAATTTTTCTTACAACTTCATCGTGACCACGACGAGTTTTTTCAGTAATACAAGTTAGATAATTACTGTAAACTTTTATTGACGGAAGTTCACCAACTCTCATACCCGTATAAATTAAGGTTAGCACGGCAGATACACCGGCAAGGTAAGGGTTCTTTTTACAATACTCTATGATTTGATGTTCTTCATCTTTTGTAAACGCCCTACCCTTTTTAACTTTATAGTGTGAAAGCACTACTTTTTCTACTGGGTTTCGTAAGTCGTAGTCGTCGGCAATCATAACGAACATATTTGACATAAGTTGTTTTATCTTATGCGCCGTTCTGTTTTTGCCTTGGTCAACTAGTCCGAACAAAAAGTCTTGAATTTCTTTTCTCGTTATTTCGTTTAAAAACATTTTCCCAAACTGTGGAAGAATATGTGCAAACACGAGATTCTCATACGAATTGTAGGTTGATTCTTTTACCGTTTGTTTCTTTATTTTAAGCCATTCTTCAACAAACTCTCTAAATTTTGGATATTTAGTCGATTGTTTTTCTGTTAGCGCACGGTAAAACTTCTCTATAAATCTCCTCTTCATTTGCTCGAAGTCTTTACACATGACTTCAACGTTTAACCCGTCACGGCGATATCTGGCTTGATAATATTTCCCGCGAACCAAACGATATGTAATAACTTTTTCATCAAAAACAAATAATCTTTGAATAATTTCTGGCATAGATTCTATCTCCTTTTTTGTAAATTTGATAAATCCTTGCCCTTCTTCTTTTTTCTTTTCTTCTTCCCTAAAAGAAGATATTTTTTTAAGCCGTTCTAAAGTAATGCTTTCCGACGCCGCTTTTAAAACGATTTGCATTGCATCATCTCGCTCTTTTTCGTTAGGAATTTGCTCCAACGCCTTTAGAACTTTGTTTAATTCTCTATCTGTCACCTCCTCACAAAGTATGGCGGACCATGTAGTCGCCCTATATTTCCTCCCCGTCCACAAGTGGCTTTTTTAGCGATCCTTGCTTCATTGTCGGACTTGCCCGCACTACGTTTAGGGTCAATAATATTATACCCTAAAAAGCCTATTAAAGTCAATTTGTTTCCCAAATCGTTACATAATATAAACATAATAAATCTCCATTATTTATAAATTTTTTATTGAATTTTTGTTAAAATCAGTATTAGGAAAAATGCCGCCTCGCCTTCGCTCGGCGGCATCAATTCATGCATGTAAAAAGCACCTTTACTTTTCTTAAACTTATAGTATTATTAAATTAAAGAAAGATAAAGACTGCCCCAAAATGCGCCTATATAAAACTGATTTTATTCTTTTCTCATATTTCCCCGTACCAACGTCGTTACATCGTTTATAGCCTAATTAAAGGCTTATAATACAATTAAAATATCAGTATCATATATTATTAATTTTTTTATTCGCCCTCACATATTATCACGCCTTTTCATGTCTCTCTAAAACAAGAATACACCCTTAAGAATTTCTTCAAAAACGTGTATGAGCATGTTGTGTTTCATGCCGCCTCACGTTCGTTCGGCGGCAACTGATTGTAGCCCACATAATGGAATTCAACACAATTTTCGATGGGTTTTTACTCTCTTCATCGATTTTTAAAGAAACCAACATCAAAATCGCTAGGAAATATAAGGGGTTTAGTCACCCAACCGAATATCCCAAAAATTTTTGCAAAAATTTTCAATTTTGGGATATCGCTTTTGCCGATTTTTTAGCACCAAAAAATCGTTAGAATTGATGAATTTCGAATAGGTTTTACTCTCTTCGCCGATTTTTGAGGAAACTTACATCAAAATCGTCAGGAAATATAAGGGGTTTTGTTGTTTAAACAAATACCCCCCAAAAGTTTTTGCAAAAAACACCAATTTTGGGGTATCCCTTTTAGTAATTTTTACGACTCAAAATCCCAATTTTTTCATCACGTCACTTCATTTTTTCATCCTCCATTTCATTAAATACATATTTCTTCTGAAAGTCTTTATAACTTTCTCTTGGGACAATGTAGATTTCAGTTGCAGTTTCATCACCGACAAAATTACCCGAAGTTACATTATAATTTCCTGGAAGATTTACAAAAAACAATTTCCAAAACATCGACAAGTCCATAGGATTGGCATAATATTTTTCATCAATATTTTTTTCATAAATGTATTTAATAAACACCTTATTATCTTCCCAAGGAAATTCATCATACTTCTCTAAGAGCTCACTAAAATATTTACTTAAAACATTACTAAATTTACTAAAATCTACAATTGAATTCCTAAGAATAAAAGGAATTTTAATTTTTACGTACCCTTCTTCCGCGCAACTAATTTCAGGAATTGGCAATAAATCACTCGGATCCGTTTCTTGTTGTACTGGATTGCTTAGTTCGTCTAAAAATAGTTTAATTTCATCTGTTAAATACTTAATTTCTTTTTTATAAAGATTTTTACTTTCCTGCTCACAATAATTCATATTGTCTTTAATCCTAGATATTTTAATAAGCTTTTCGTAAATTTTGTTAATTATTAAATTGGTCATTTTTATTCTCCTTATTTTAAAATTAAAAAAGCCCTGATTAAAAATTTTCAGAGCTTCCATAGTTTGCCTTCCGGCTATTTAGTTGTAAAATTTTGCGCTATGGCCCGTGCGCATATAAATATATAATGTTATGCATAAATCCACCTCCTTTTGATTTTTTGGCAACAAAAAAAACGCCTCCGAGATTTTTTCTCGAAAGCGTTGTAAACTTTATTAAATTTTTTCACGATACTATTATAACATAAGTGAAACTGACATTGCAATGACATGAGTATGCCAATTTTATGACATGCCCAAATCGCTAGTTTTTATAAGGGATTTTAGCACATAAAAACATCTAAAAAAATCAAAAATTAGAAATTTTCTACTAAAGAATTAATATATTTTTTATTTTTTTATATCATGATAGATGAGCTACAAGATGTTTTTATATAAAATTATCCTTAAAGTTTTTAGTCCACTTTCTATAAAAGCATGCGTATACCATAAGATCAAAGTAAGCTCTTATTTTTTTACAAACAAACACACTATCATCTACTTTTTTATTTTTATATAAAATAAAAAAGACTTCATGTATTTATTCTCAAAAGTAAAATTTTGAACTAACTAAATTTTTTCACAATACCATTATAACACAGGTCATACTCCCATTGCAATTCCATTTTACTTTCATTTTTCTCCCAATTTACTCCCAAAATACTCCCATGCCAAAATCATTAGTATTTATAAAGAGATTTTAATGTTTTTTTACAAACACTTTGCACCGTTTTTATGTGTTTATAGGCTTTTTATAATAAAAATAATTAAATTATTACCCTAAATTTCATTTTAGAAAACAAAATTTCCAACACTCTCGTCGAGAATCGCGGTGCCTTTTACTAGTCATTGCAAAATTTATAATGAATTAAAACAGCGGTTTTAGATTGATATAATGGATGAACAGGATTTCCATCTTTCGTTAATTTTATAACCTTAACCTTTCTGCCGTGTTCTCCGTTTAATAATTCTAAAATTTCATTAAGACAGATTTTTAAATATTTACGTTTTGTTATTAAGTTGCCATACGCAAGCAACACATCGCAATCAGAAAACTTTTGAGAAACTTCCTTGATATGTAACAAATTTGTTTCAACTAAGCTTTCATCTCGTTCCAAATGCATATCATTAGGGTCTGTTGCTCGCTGAGCATATATGTTGAGCATTATCCAGTTTTCATATCCGTTGTATCTACTAATGTTTATAACTTTTTTTATCGTATTATCAATACATTCTGGACAAGCCGTACTAGGATTTATCCCAAAACAAAGCAAAGTTTTACCTTCTGGATTAAATATCTGACCTAACACAAACCTAGCTGAATTATCTTCATTTCTTTCGTAAATCCACTGCATGTAATTTTACCCTTCTATTTTTCTTCTTTATCTTTAATTACAATTTTATTTAATTCTGCATTAATTTCAATAAGCTTAAACATAGTCATAACCAAATCAAAAATTAAAAAAACATTTAAGAAAATCACTAGATATTTTAAATAATTAAAAACTTCTTGCCATACCACATTTTCAATTTGGCCAAAAAACAACGCTACAGAACCAAAACCTAATAAAATAATTAACAGATTGAAAACATCGTCTTTTAGCTCTTTTACTATCTCATCCAGCCCGTTGAATTTGTCCAATATATAATCTTTCCCTTTTTTTACCGAGCTTAAAAAATTATTTTTACAATTCTGAACGACCCCTTGGATGAAGGTAAACAATGTTAATGCTACCCCAAAGACTACTAAAAGCACCTCAAAAATTGAAAACGCATTAGTTATCAAATTTTTAGGCAGAAAAAATCCAGCAAAAAATGTCAACATCGATATTAACAATAACTTAAAAAGCAAATTATAATTAATCTTCTTCATAACGATTCTCCTTTGAAAAAGCTATCCTGATCCGTTCTACATTATCAGGAATATTATTAAAATCAATATCAACAACCAGCATCTTTCCTTTTGCGGTACTTTTTTTAGAAATCACTCTACCATTTTCCTTCCCACCTATAATCCATTCACCGCCGCCATTTACAGCATATTCGAACAAATCATCGAAATGTTCTAAAAAGCCATCGGCATTTATACCCGCATCATCATTACAGATTTCCAAGGACATCCTTTCTGCATTTGTTTCTTCTCTCAAAGAATTCAAATAATCATCAGCCTTTTGATTACCTAAAAAACTGTTTGGAGAATTTAATTTTAAAGAGACTTTGCTTACTAAATCAAAAGCCTTAAAGGTTTCCATAAAGTCACTTTTATCAACTATTAAGTTAGTAGTAAAATCGACATCCAAATACTCTTTTGTATTTGCATTAACCGTTTTTAATATTGCTTGAAGAATTTTATTCATTTCCGAAGGCTTATTAAAAATCTTATAATTCTTCTCAACATAAAACGTTTGACCCACTACATCTAAAAAAACAAGACTACAAGGGTAATCAGCCATGCTTTCGCTCGTAAACTCGGCTTTTTTAGCCGTATATGTAATTTCCCTTTGAACTGCAAGCTTAAAGCATATTATATCTTCGTCTATTATGTTTTCTTTTTTAATAATAATTTTTTTACTTCCAGAAACAACATCTATATAATTTTCCGTATCGCTAATATAGTTATAAATATTACGCAACACATTATTTTTTAATTGGCGAGCAGTTAAATTGGCATATGTATAACTTTCGAAAGATATTTGCTGAGATAAACTTACTAATATTTTGTATTGGTAAAAAACTCTACTTTTAACGTCCTTAGTTTCAATAAACATAATTAATCCCCTAATGTTTATATTTTTTTCAATATTTCTTCATCTGCTGGGCAAAAATCGTAGTTAGGAATTTCATCGACATTTATCCATTTTATGTCGTTATGCTCCAGTTTTTGTGGAACACCTTCTGCTATCGTTGCGTTAAACAAAGTTAAATGCACGATAATATCAGGATATTCGTGAACAACTTCCATAAAAACATCCCCAACGTTAAGCGTAATATTTAATTCTTCTTTACACTCACGGATTAAGGCTTGTTCTTTTGTTTCGCCTTTTTCGACCTTACCACCAACAAACTCCCATAAAAGAGCTCGTGCTTTATTTACAGGTCTTTGACAAATCAAAAACTTATTCTTATCCCATATAAGCGCCGCAACAACTTCTACCATTGAAAACCTCTATTTTATCCTATCGTAATATTCATCCAACTTTTTATCGTAAACAGATAGTATATGGCCTTTCTCGTCGTCAGAAAGCCTCTTACAAACGGACGAATCAATCCCCTCAATGCCTATACTCTTCACATAGTTATACGTTCCATAGTAATACTCGAGCAATCCATACTCGCCCACATTTTGCCGACTGACATATGTATAAAGTTATTTATAATACTTTAACAAACTTTTAAAGTCTATATCTATGCCTACTCGCTTTAACAATTCTTTTCTTTCTTTATAGATTTGTTTTAATAATTGTTCAAAATTCTCACCATAGTGCAGTAAATTGTGACAATGACTGCATAAAGAAACAATATTATTCTCAACATCCAAGCTTACAGAAAAATCACGTTGTGCACACATTGGTACTATATGATGAGGTTCCGTATATGGCTTTCCATTGGCTTTTCTTATAAAAGTCTCATGGGCTTCATTAACTTCACACTTATACTGTGCATTACAAATAGCATTAGCGGCTTTTTGTGGATCCCTGGGATACTTAACAGAGTTGTACTGCCTCTGTTCTTTCTTTTTTTGAGGGTTGTTTTCTAAATGTTTTTTGCCGAGATTTGAAGAAACATATCTCTGAACTTTTGCCGCATACCGCTGTTCTTCAACGTTAATTTCTGTTTGAACTTCTATCTCTATCTTTGCCGCATCTAAAATTCCTTTAACCTTCCTTGTTATCTCTTCAAAAGGCAAAGAAATAAGCTCACCATACATCTTTTGAACATCTGGTGCCACAGGTCTATTTTTCCAACCATTGCGAGTACTACTAGTTAGCACATCAAATTCATCCCTACGCAACTTCAAGTAATTATTATCTCGCCCCATGAGAATTGAAATTGCCTTAAATGCCTCTGACCTATTAGAAAAACCTAGTTCTTTTACTGCAAGAATATCATATTCCGACAAATAAAATGCTATTATAGACAAGTTCTTACTAACGTTTTCCATTCATTGCTCCTACATCAAATAAATAGTTTTTGTATTTCTACCACCTGATTAAAAATTGCTTGTAGCACATTAACAACAATACTATTACCTGCCATTTTTATCAACTTCTCATCTGAAAACAACCACCTGTTTTTTGCAACTTGTATGTTGTTATCTATCAAGGCATCAAAATCTTTTTCGTCGAAGCCCATCGCTAAAAAACATTCTCTAGGTGTCAAATATCTCCAATACAATTTGCCTTCCGCTTCATTGTGATACTCTATCACCCCGGAATTTGGATTTCTATCTTGTTTTGTTGTTATAGTCTTTATGATCTCAACAAATTTCTTATCGCACAGAATTTTATCATTTTCTTCCACTATTTTTACGCGTGAAGGAGTATCATTTAACTGGCTACGATTAGCCTCAATACGGTACTTTTTTACACGATAATCATTCTTTACAACATCCTTCATAGTCCTTTTTTCAAGGAAAGACAACGACTCAACATACTCATCATTCTGCAAATCATGTTGTTTGTAATATTCGTCTAAAATATCTTTCTTTTCTTGATTATCACCGACGTAAACGCTTAACATGTATACTCTTTCCCTGGTCTGTGGAACACCAAATTTTTTTGCGTTAAGCTTATAAGTTTTATTATTATAACCAATCTTTTCTAAATATGTTTGCCATTCTTGAAAATTTCCCATATGTCTAGGCGCCATAATATTACTAACATTTTCCATGAGCAAAAACCTAGGAAGTCGTTTATTGGCCGACACACATTCCTTCAAGATGCGCTCAACTTCCCATAACATGCCGGAACGATTATGAGCATCCCTATCAATACCACTCATATTTCCATGCCAAACCCCAGCAATAGATAAATCTTGACAAGGGAAGGAATATGTTAGTAAATCCAAATCTTCTGGGATATCTTTTCCCGTCATATCCGTTATACTGACCAAATTATTACATCGACGAATAGCTACCGCCAATCTTTTTAATATTTCAATATTAACCCTTGACAAACAACCCTCTGCATAAGGATTTTTACCATCAGGGCTCAGTGTATAACCTTGCAATTCTTTAATAACCTCTTCTTTATCTTTATTATCATACAGAGATAAATCTTGAATTCCATGATGAATTAAATCATAAGCAATGATTGCGTTAATATCCCAATCAGCCGTAGCAACTATTTCATATTCAATATTTAAACGTTCCAACGCCTTTGCTTGCGCGCCAATACCACTGAACGTTTCAAGTACCTTTATCATTTTGTTTCCTTCCTTTGTTTAAAATTGCATTGGCATGCCTTCCGTAATCATTCTATCTCTTGCACGCATTACAACTTGCGCTTGCTTATCGGTAGGAATTCTTCCTGTTGTTTGAATGTTTATTACCATTCTTAAAATAGACCTTTCCATATCCGATAACAATCCACGAGACACTCCCCAGTCTAATACTTTTTGCCAATATTCAGTACCAGCAGCAAATATAAACTTCATTGTATCTACTTCATTGCTTATCTTTTGTTTTGCTTTCGCTTCTTTCTCTTCGCTTTTTATTTCTTCTTTTAAAACTAATGTTGACATGAATTCAGTATAAAAAGTCCATCTAACTTCCTTAGCACGTGTCCAACAAGCTTCTTTTTTACACCATTCCGTAACGTTTTCTGTTCCGCGGTCATCTCTAGTTATAAACTCATATACTTCATCGCACAAAACAGTTAATTGTTTACGTAATTCCGGATACAGCCCTTGAATATTCCATATAGTAGAAAAATCTAAATCATAATCTTTACGCGTTTCTCTAATATGATGAAACAAAACACTCATCGCATATGCAACTACGTTTGCTTTATAAGAACGCTTCTCTTTCCACCAACTTGTCTGTCTTACGATATCGTCAGTCTCATTAAATATAATAGCCAACGCAACAACCTTTTTAAAATACAATTCGTTAAATTTAGCATCGGACGAAGCCCATTGTTTCTTAATTCCTTCTGCAAACACCTTAACTATTGCTTGTTTACCTTTACTTACTTTATCAGGGGCGCCTTCGTAAATTTCAACATATTTAGCCAAATCAACCATCTTAATCACTTGTTTTTCAGGATATCTGGTTTCATATTGCTTTAATTGGCTTGACTTAGGTTTAAATTTCATTTTGCCCTGATTATATTGTCCTCGCGTTCTTTCATAATACCAATATTGTTGAAATTGATTACCATTAACAGCAGGGGCTGGTATTTTTCTCGAAAAACCTTCAATTCTAATATGGAATGGATGATTCGAGAAGAAGTCCGAATCATCTACTTTGTTTTGTGAATTAGAATATTCTGATATCTTCGGTATAATCCTTTCGGACATCGCATGTTCGAGCACGGAAATCTTCATAGGAACAAAAAGCCTACTAATATCTATATTTTCATCTTTACGTGCAGTCAATAATGTATTTGCTATAGATGCGGTTGTTTGTCCACCATTTACGATTTGCAAGTCTTTAATACGAGTAATTTTCAGCCCTTCCGCCGTCATTTCTGTATCAATTTCAGTTGCCGTTGCGGCAATACCATTATTGTAAGCAAAAAACATTTCTGGGTAATTTTTTATAGTGTTTTGAATGCTCTTATTAACCTTGCCTCGAACACTCAAAAAAGAACGAACATTTCCCTCTAACAATCTGGAACCATATTCTAAATATAAATCATTTAAAATCTGCCCAGGCACAACAGCTAAATATGACGTATAAGTAATCAAATTTTCAGGTTTATCGTCTTTCCCCTCTACATTTACATCATATGTCGGTGAAACTTCTATATCCGCAATAACATCTTTGCACTCAACAGCTTTTACACAAGGTATGCCACTATATCCTATATCAGAAAAAACTATCTCTACACTTTCTTTCTGCGTTTTAGAGTTTACCACGTCAAAAACACGAGTAATATCCCAAACGTTTAGCTCGACTGTTTTACCCGCCAACTGCTCATCTTTTATGTTTTTTGTTCTTTGCTTGTTGTAAGCATCTGTTAATAAGTAAAATCTAAATTTTGTTATATTTTCAATATCTTGATGCAATAAGCGAGAAAATTCATACGCTTGCGTGCTTTCTTCGAGGTCTCTATACAAATCATACTTGACAGATTCTTCTATAAAATATCGAAGCTTTTTAAATAAAGCTAAAATATCCTCGCCACGAATAGAATCATCTTCATGAGGTCCTCTATAATCTGAAATAAAAACACAACAACTTCCATCCGCCTCATCTAAAGCATATCCATCAATAGCCATATTTGCACGTCTTCTAGATACACCACTATAATAGCTCTCACAAAAATCGTCAAACTCCTCTGCTGTAATCAATATATTGGTAACATATCTAATAAACTCTGTAGTTATGTTAGATAAATTACCACTCGCCTCCACTGCAATAGCTAAATCCTCGTGCAATACTTCTCTATATTCGCGTACATCCATATTTATTTCTCCAAAAAGTTTGTAAGCCCATTCAGTAAAATGCTATATTTTACATTCGCTATATTTTCCGAAATTTTGCTCCTTCTAAGTCTCGGAAACTCGTTATTAACAAAATACCTCTGCTCGCCTTTGAACAAGAAATTATAATTCTCATAATCAGGGTCTATAGCATATCCCATATTGTCTAATTTTGTTTGAAACAAATCAATATTATCAGGGTCTTGTAAGGTTGATAAAATATTCAAAACTAATGTGTTGATATTTATTCCTTGTTCCATTACATTGCTTGTATCCTCTAATCTAACAACAATTAAATGTCCGTCGGTTTCAGATTCAAGTTGCTCTAAGGAACTAATGATTACTTGTGTCGCATTTTCTGATATTGTTTTTATTTCAAACCAAGTGTCATCTATCTCAAAATCTTTATGTCCTAACAATGGCCCCATCCAACATGAGATCGCCGTAGTTTCATCATATTTTTTAAGAAAATAATTTTCAAGTACTAACAGTTCTCCAATCAACCCTTTTATTTCCAACTTATCCAACAATTTGTTCTTGCGGCGACCAAACATTTCTTTCCAATATTTCCATCTAATAAGCGCAGTAGAAATTGCCATTTCTGGGCCCGCTTTTCCACAAATATTAATCATATCATTGCAAAAAATCAAGAAAAGCGACTTGTATGCTTCATCTAACAAATCGAAAGACAAGGCGATTTTTTTATCTTCTCTTCTTTTCATTTTTACATCTATAAATTTAGAGGATTTCACATGTGCTTCAATACCATTTTCGGCAATAACCATAGACATACAACCATCATCATTATAACCTAAAAATATATTGACAGTATATTCTGGCTCCACTCTCTGATAGGTATGATTTTGTGCTCCCATTTCAAATTTCTTTTGTATATCCATTAATCATCTACCTCATCTGAATCCCAACCTTCTTCACCTTCAAAGATTTGTTGGATTGCAACTTTATTTAAAATATACCTAGCGTATTTTGTTTCATGGTCTGAAAGCGAAGGGATACCGATACCAAAACCAACGACACACTTCCCGTTACATTTTTCATATACATTCTTTATATTTTCGTCTATTTGGGTTAAACAATCACCTAATTCCACCACATAAATAGTCAATAAAGGATTTCTTTCTACATTGACAAAGTATTCTTTTTGAGGTATATTGACATCTTTCCATTTGTTTTTAAGTTTTTGTATATATTCTTCGCTTAACCCATACGCGCCATCAGAAGCAGTACCCAATCTTCTCTTACTTCCAGACATTTTTAATACCTTACCATTGTTTTCAATAGTATATTTACGCTTTGGATGATTATATTGTATATCATCGCTCAGTTTAATAGGTAAAGTTGACTTACCAGTTGCAAAAGATATATCCCAACTGTCTAATTCATTACCCCTATACCCTTTTATGAACTTAATAATGGCTAGAATATTAAACTGTTCATTTTTAGGCGACACTTCTATTTTTTCGAGAAAATCTAATATGTAAGATGTAGGGATATCCTTATATCCATATTTAATTGTATCTTTTCTTTCATTTATATCCAAACTATACGATTCTTTCTTCAATATTTCTATCATTGATTTAACCGCATTGAAGTTCTTTTCTGTTTTATTTACATCAGAATATATTTCAGGTGTTTCTATATATACCCCACTTAAGCTAATCACACATTCACGACTTTCTGTGCTTCTCATTTTATTGCGAGCGGTAACCAATAATGATGTAATATCAGAACGAACTCTTAGACCAAAATCCATAGGAGTCAGCCCCGTATCTTCATATCTTTTTACTTCCTCCCGCAATTCATCTGTCGCTTGGCTAATATGTCTATACCATTCTACACTCTCTTCAGACATCCAAATTCGACATATATCACTATAACCATTTCTATACCCAAACCAGCGTCCCATCTGCATCAATGTATCATACATTTTAGAGTTACGATAAAAATAACTTACAACCAAACCTTCAAGTGTTAATCCTCTGGACAAACTCATTCCGCCTACAGCAATTAAGCGTAAACCCTCTTTATAAATATCGTAGTTGAAATTTTTTCCATTCCTTTGATTTATTGTTTGGACAATAATCCCAGCACCTGAATTATGCAATTCTTTTTGAACGGTTTCCCACTCAAAACCCACATCGCCATAAACGCTTTCATATGTGTCTTTTAGCAAGGAAATATATTCATCTTCTATCGCTATCTCCACAGGCATTCTACAATACAACTTACACGCATTTTGAATATTCTTGAGCACTTCATTAATTAAGTCTGAAACTTGCTCTTGAATTGCTGTAAAACGACTAACATTTACCAACATTGAACGATGATTGCCTTTCATTCCTCGCAAATCTTCTATTACGTTAGCAAGCATAAAAGTAGCGATAGCTTTCTTTAAATCAAATGGTAAATTTTGGACTATTGTCGTAGATTTATGTCTTAAAGGTAAAATTGTTGCTATACTATGAACATTATTAACACTAGTATCTATCTCTTCGAGCATATGCTTTGATGACCCACAAGAATCAAAAATATTACGTGCCCCTATGTAGTTTGAAGGCGCATTTAATGAATAAATATAGTCTTTTGGAAACAAATCTTCCGCCACCATATCATTGTAATTATCTGGATCAATAAATATATTAGCAAACGGGGTAGCTGTAAAACCAACATAGCTTGATTTGGTAAAAACTTTTAATAGTTCACGAATTTGCCCATTGATTGCCGTAGGTTCGTCTTGTGTTTTTGTATTTATAGAAGCATTATCCGCCTCATCATCAATTAAAAGAATTGAATTATCGATGGCATTTTCACCGTTTTGATTAAATGTTTTAAGCCATTTATTTAATCTCTTTAAGATTGCAGAATTTTTCTTTATAACAAAAATTACTGAACCGTTTATATTCCTAAGATCGAATCCAAGATTTGTAGCATTCTTGGCTTTAAAATCATCTGTTGTTGATGTAAGCACCATAGGACGAATAGAGGCATCATACTTTCCGACACCAATAATTTGTCCATCTTCCTTCATTTTCATCATGGCGTCACTATCTGCTCCAACAAAGCCTTCGTCTATTCTTTTTTGAGTTTGCTGTCTTAATTTTTCAATTGTTCCTGTTAAAAGAACTACCACCTTGTAACCAGCATCAACACCTTTACAAATTAACCCTGTATAATTAGCGGTTTTACCAGATTGTACATCCCCTATTATCAAGCCCCTACGCTTGTAAGAAACATCTCTTGTAGGGTCTCCCAACAAATCGGTTAAAGTATCTAGAACGTCATCCATAGTATTAACGACTTTCGTTGAAAATCCTTTATCTGACAAAAGATATTTCTTATACCTTTCCCAATATTTCATTTCCAAATCTGCTTTCTTTGCAAGGAACCACTTTTCATGTCCTTTTTCTTCAATTAAATGACCTTTGTCCAATTTAATTGAGAAATCTGCTTTTATAACAGCTCTTATCTCATCAATGTCTTGAAGCGTTAATGTTGAAAACATGGGAAGATTTTTAATCTCATCGACCAATTTATCTATATAGGTTTCCTCAATAATCTCTTCATTGCTTAAAGAAACAACAACCATATCTTTTAATATTTTTTGTATATTATTCATATTTCTTCAACTCTTCCTTAATCATATTTTTTATCTGTACAAAATTACAATATGGTTCAACTTTTAAAAACATATTATAATACAAAACAACATCTAGATTGTGTAGCTTTACATATTCTATCTGAGTTTGTAATCCTTCCCAAAGCTTGTCTATATACCCATCATCAATTGGCGGTTTTTCTTCAATATTCCCTTTTGCAACATCAACATACACCGCTGTAACTGGAAAGGCCTCTTCTAACAACTCTATTACAGAGTTCAACATTTTTACTTGCCTATCATCAAGCGTCTCTTCCAAAATTTTTAATTGTGGAATACTTCGATTGATTTGATATTCGTATCCTTCCCTAACTTTAATTTTTTCCCAAACATAATCAATTTCGTCAGTCTTTTTCTCTTTTCTCCCCCTAAAAGTATGAATGGACTCGCTACTTAAAACTGATTCATAAACAGCGTTATACATATTTTTCTTTATAACATCTGGTAAAATCGCTGTGCTCTTTTTTATATCAATCGACCACATGTAATCAAGAGAATTTGGTATATCTACCATAACACGAGCCAATTTGCTTAATTCATCTTTTCTTTCTAATCTAAACCAAGTCCCCCAAATAATTAGGCGACGGTTTCTATAAACATAAAAACCTTGTTCATTTTTCAATTTTTCCTTTCCGCCAACTTTATCTAAATCTTCCTGCGATAGCTTTGATAAATGCGGAAGAATATAAGGTTGTAAACTTATCTTCTTGTTATGAATATAAAACGAACTTTCTCTTTTTCTTTGAGTTGCTCTATGATATTTTAAAAACGGGTCTTTCGGCTCTATTTGTAAATCATTGACTTTTATTATTAACCCATCTTCTAGGTAACGGTGAAAAACCAACGACAAGTGATTAACCATATCGTCTAAATTTTTTGCAAAAGTATCATGCAAAACAGCAGCGCCTTCTCTTATCCTATCAAAATTATCAAGATAAACATAGGTTCCATGTTCCATATTTTTTAACTTTTCGATTTCTGGAAAATGGTCCAATTCTTCCTCGGAAAAAACTTTTAACACCCACGCACCTCGTTGAGCAATGAAATCTAAATCCCAAGAACAAGCGTTAATTTCTCCATTCTTTTTACTAATAACCACTAAATTTTTACATTGCGACAAAGAAGCTGACTTTAACCCAAGACCAAATCGTCCTAAATCACATTCACTTCTTTCAACTAGAGGATTACTTCCGTAGCGCATAGCCTCATACAATTCATCTCGACTCATTCCACATCCGTCATCAAGAATAATCATATGTGGACTTGCACTCGGTTTAGTCAGAATATTAATTTCGGTTGCCATTGCACTGACACTATTATCAATCAAATCTGCTATTGCCGATGGGAATGAATATCCCAACGATCTCATAGATTCTATAAGCGCCGGCGCAAAAGGCACACATTCTTGTTCTCTCATAATACTTCTCCTATGTTTATCACAATCTCGACCATGCCATCATCTTGATTTTAGCATGTTAAATAAAACAAATCCCGTCATATTATTCATAAAAATCTAATTATTATTTTCTTTTATGCGCCATAAGGCTGCTGGGTGATGAGCTATGTTCGATATAATCGTTTCATCATCAAACAACAGTTCTGGCGCGTAGGTTTTGTCTTTTAACTTATCTAAAAACTCTTTTTCGCCATCCGTTAAAACAAGTAAATCCTTTACATAAGCTAGAACTTTTTCTTTTGCCTTTTCAATGTCAAACTTATCGTTTTTAGATATAACAGGCTTTAATTGAGTTTTGTACTTTCTATAATCTAATCTTTCAACGTTTTTATAGTCTAACGCTTGAATATCATAGTCTCCACCGATAGCGTTATAAAACACAAGACATTTTCTTAAAAGTTCAGTATCGGTTATAACATTATTTTCTATCATAGCGTTTACGTCGTATAAATCTCTTGGCGTAGCACGTGATAGAAGTGCGTTAATTTTACTAGCGTAGAGTTCAATAGTATTTAATGTTAAAACTTCAAAATCTTCTACAATGCCTTTCGTTAAAATTTTCTTCTTTTCAAGCGGTAAAACGTGGCCCCTATCCAAGAAGTTAATTTCAACCTTTATATTGTCACGATTGCCTGCGTTGTTAATGTAATTAAATAAGAACGACGTTAAAGCGAAATGGTCACGAGAATCTGCAAGAGAATAACCTTCTTGCCACATATAGTCGGTTAGGCGCTTTTTGAACTTCTCTTTAATTTCGGGCAATTCTTCCCTATCGACGTTTACCGTAAAATCTAAATCTATGTCAACCGATAGGCGCGGAAGCTCCACTGCTGTTAAGTTGATTGCCGTTCCGCCTTTAAGCGCAAGTTTATCCTTAAAAACAACGTCGCTATTTATAAATTTTAGGATTTCAGAAAGACGTAAAACTTTTTCCAAAGTATCTTTTATGAAGTTAGACTCTTGGGCAAGTCTTGTCAAGTATTGTCTTGAAAATTCCATTAATATCCCCCATTTAACCGAGATTTAAGATTTTTAGGAGCCATAAGTTTCCACTTAGAATTAAATTCTATATCTCTATACTCGTCTTGTAAAAAATATTTTATCTGATTGGTTAGTTTGCTTTTACACTCTTCAAAAAACGAATCGGTCAACATAAATTTGTCTTTGAAATGTTCTAAAACGTAGCCCGCTTTTTGATATAAGAATACCGAATCGTAGGCTTTTAACGTTTCAAGCAGTTTATTCTCGTTCAAAACACGTATTTGGTCAAGCGCATTTAAGATTTCGTCAATTCCCCCGCCTGCGTCAATATCGTCAAGGCAGTCAATAACCGTTCGTTCAAGAGAAGTCACACGAACTGCAGCAGTTACTATATTCATAATTTGAATGTCGTGCTTAGCGGGTTTACGAACATAGTCGATATCGTCGAAAGTAAAATCATTGAAGCGCTTTTTACTGCCCACCGTTACGGTATTAAAAACTTGATTAGCCACGCCAAAATATTCAAAGGCAGAATGATAGCACACGAAAGCATCCTCAGCGATTTTTGTAGCAAGCTCAAACTTTGTCGTAAGCGGATATCCCGAAGCATCAACGTGAGCATATAAACCGTTACGCACCTTAACGATTTTTTTAGAACGGACTTGCCCCGTTATCCAATTTTCGTATTGTTTATCATTTTTGAAATTTCCTATTACGTCCTTTTTAGTGAACGTATAAGGCAAAAATTTAACCATTTACTAATCCTCAAAAAATCAATTTTAACTATTTTAGCATAAAACACTGTAAAAATCAAGGGGTTTGTGTGTATTTAGTTAAAATATTATACCTAATTTTCGTAATTTCCGCAGAAAAATCAACGGATTTTGCGCATTTTAGGTATAACCAGTATTTAATTTAACCGTTTTGACGCAAAACACTAACAAAT
Organism: Christensenellaceae bacterium; assembly: GCA_045651365.1. Lineage (GTDB taxonomy): Bacteria > Bacillota > Clostridia > Christensenellales > Borkfalkiaceae > UBA1259. The sequence continues at coordinate 1,438 of JAZRSF010000047.1, read as the reverse complement.
GTAAGTGTTTTGTGCGTGTTTAGTTAAAAAGAAAAATCGGTGGTAAGAACCACCGACCTATTTTCAAAAAATTATAATAATTAATCGTCTATTTCATCAAACAACTCATCATCGAAAAAGTCTTTGAGTGTAATGCCCAAAGTTGCAACGATTTGATATATGGTATCTAATTTAACTGTTTTATATTTGCCGTCTACCGTAACCGATATCGTAGAACGTGGAATGCCACCATTTTTGTATAACTGATATTGAGTCATGTTGCGTTCAGCAAGTAAATTTTCTACCCTTTTCCCCACCGCTTCTGATAACTTCATATTGCCCTCCTTGCGTTTACCACAATAAACGTTCATTGCAATAATTATAGTTTGTGCAATTTAATTTTTAGTTTATCGTGCTGAACGCTTTTCAAAACATAGTTTATTGTGATAAACTATTAATTGTAGGAGGCGTTTTATGACAATTACATTTTGCGGACATTCTAATTGTTTATTTAGTGATGAAGAAAAGGAAGAATTAAAACAACTTCTCATTAAGGAAATAAGAAAAAATCCCACCTGTAAGTTTTACTTAGGTGGGTATGGTGATTTTGATAGTTTATGTTTACGAACACTACGAGAGTTAAAAACTGATTTCCCCGATATTGAGTTGCTGTTTATTACTCCCTATCTTGATAATAATTATAGCAAGTTACAATTAGCAAAATATTATTATGACGACGTTATCTTTCCTCCTATTGAAAGCGTTCCACGCAAGTTTGCCATATTAAAAAGAAACGAGTGGATGGTTGAACAAGCCAACCTTGTTATTGCATACGTTAAATATTCTTGGGGTGGTGCTGCCAAAACTTTAGAATACGCTAAACGCAAAAAAGTTTCCACAATTAATATATCGCTGGATAATAACATATTTTTATAATCGCCAAAGAGCATTGACCTTTTTTTATAGAAAACTCATATTATGTAATAGATTAACATATAAAAAGAGGTTTTTATGAATAGAGAAAATTATTGTGATAATTGCTGTAATTCTTGCAATAATAGAAGTCCATTTGATTGTTGTAAGTCTCCTTGCGGAAATTGCCCATCTAGAATACAAGGTCCTCCAGGTCCACGTGGCCCAATTGGTCCTATGGGCCCTATTGGACCGCAAGGTCAGCCTGGTCCAGTTGGTCCCGTTGGCCCACAAGGTATTCAGGGCGAAGTTGGTCCTACTGGACCCGCTGGTCCGCAAGGCATTCAAGGTGAAGTCGGCCCCGTAGGTCCCGCTGGTCCACAGGGTGTTCAGGGTGAAATAGGTCCCGTAGGTCCTGTGGGTCCACAAGGTATTCAGGGTGAAACGGGCCCCGTTGGTCCTGTTGGTCCACAAGGAAGTCGGAGGCCAAGCGGTCTTAGGAAGACAATTGATAGATTCAACTCCTTGGCTCACAGAACGACATGGC
>JAZRSF010000046.1:0-41800 GCA_045651365.1 Christensenellaceae bacterium | reverse complement strand
CATTTTGCGAAAAAATCAAGTTATTTTTAAGATATATATGAATTTTACCAATATTTGAATCTTTTTTTACGTTAGAATTTTTGCAATAATCGTATTTGATAAATATTTTTAATTCTTTTTCTTCATTATTTGTTAGTGGATAACTAAAATCTTTTTTAATATATACTCCAATTTTTTCACTTTTAACGTTAATAAAATCAACAAAGTCGTTTGAATTTAATAATTTTCTATATTTAAAACAACCAAAACAGTCGTTTAATAATGAAGTTGACCTTTCCCACATATTATAGCAATTAAGCACCACGCATACTAATTCAAGATTGTTTCTTTTTGCACTTGTAACAAGACATCTACCGGCGTTCTTGGTGTAACCTGTTTTAATTCCTGTGGCGCCATCAAAATTTGAAAGCATTTTGTTCTTATTTATTAAAACTCTTTTAGTTCCTCTTGTTGTGAATGGAATAATCGCTTTTTTTGTAGAAACAATCCTTTCAAAGTGAGGATTTTTTATGGCGTATGATGATATTAATGCCAAGTCATAGGCAGTTGTATAATGATTATCATCATGAAGTCCGTGAGGATTTACAAAGTTACTATCTTTAGCACCAATTTTTGATGCCATCTCATTCATAAGTATAGCAAATGAATCAATTGAACCCGAGCATGCTAAGGCTAAAGTTTCAGCGCAATCGTTACCTGAACGCAACATTAATCCAAAAAGTAAGTCCTCAACGCTTAAAGTTTCCCCTTCCTCAAGATATATGCTGGAGCCTTCAACGCCTATAGTTTCCTTTGATACAGTAACTTTTTTAGCTAAATCCATGTTTTCTATTATTGTAATTGCTGTAAGAATCTTTGTCGTGCTAGCCATAAACATTTTTTTATGAATGTTTTTTTCATGCAAAATTCTCTTAGAATTAATCTCCATTACGATTTCTGCAGTATCGTTATTTTTTGAGTATTTGTTTAATGAATTTGCCCAAACGTTCAAATTGTTAATTTTTGTAGAAAAACCAATAGGACTAAATATAATTATAAAAAATATTATAAACAATAAAAATCTTGACCTATTTTTCATGATTCAATTTCTCAATAAAATTAGTTACTTTATCAAATAACTTTTCATAACCAGTTTCGCTTACACTAACCACTTGAAATGAGTCGTTAGTGTTACTTTTTATTAAAAAACCACACGGTTTTATATTTATAATTGAAGCATTTCCAGCAGAATATGGTAAATTTTTTGATGATTTAAAAATATTAACTTTCCCATATTCTCCACCTCCTGTAACCAATCCAAAAGTTACCTTAGAAAAAGGGATTATACATTCTCCGTTATCTCCTTTTATAGGCTTACCTATAACCGTATCTACGTCTATAATATCTGCTAAATTTTTAAGCGAATTTTCTATTACTAAACTTATTTTATTATCCGTTGTTTGCATATATCGTTTTCTCCAAGAAAATTTTAATTAAACTTAAAATAATCATTAATAAATTAAAAATTGTAGTAAACTCAATAAAGGTATTTAATCTATCACATCCCTCAAATATATTCAAATTGTTTTTATATTCTACATAAGGCTTAACATTATATAAAACACTTTTTACAATTGAATTATGCCACACATAAATATATAGTAAAAGCATTGACAATTCCTCTTGATTTTTAGTTCCAACATCAATTCTAAAAACAATCTTCTTAACGTGATAATCTTTTAGTGGTTTTACTTTATTTTTTAGCTCAAGAGAGTTATTATAAGGAAAAAGCAATGCTTTATTTTCTCTTATATGAAAAGCAACGCCATCTTTATAAAAACTATAATAACCTCCAACTAGTTTTATTATTCTAAAAATGTCAACCCTTAAAAAAATTTTTTTAATTTTTTTATTATAAAACACTTTTATGTTTAAATAAATAGGAAAAATTAAAATTGCAAAAAAAATAGTGCAAAAAATAATCATGTTCAATAATTATTTTTTGCACGTAGCAAATATTTATTCAAAATGTTAAATATTATTAGAATTTTTCAACATCTTCCCCAACTAAAAAATCGGGAATTTCTTCATCCTCAATATCTGGCAAGTCAAACTCTATGCTTTCACCCGTCTTTTCTTCTGTTTTCACGTTTTCCACTTGATTCTCAACGTAAACGTCTTTTTTATAAAGATAATCGTCTTGAGCCTCGTTACTATGTAAAACAGAAATTTTATTAATCAATTCTTCATAATCAGGCAACTCTTCAAGCGAAGAAATTTGAAAACGCTTTAGAAAATTATCCGTCGTTCCAAACATAACAGGTCTACCAACAGCGTCTTTTCTACCAACCGGTTCAATCATGCCAAGCTCTAAAAGTTTTTGAACGGCATATTCACTATTACCTCTAAGTTCTTCTAGGTCAATTCTTGTTACAGGTTGCTTATATGCAATTATTGCGGCAACTTCTAGCATGCTTTTAGATAATTCTCTTTCTTTTATTGGATTAAGCACTGATGAAACTTGGTCAGCATACACGGGATTAGAACAAAATTGTAATTTTTTATTAAAAATTAGAAGATGCAAGCCACAATCTCCTGAATACTTTTCTTTTAATATCTCAGCACATTTTAATATTTCTTTGTCGCTCACCTCTAATTTTTCAGCTATATCGGCAATAGCGACTTGCGTTCCTGAAACAAATAATATTGATTCAATTATATTCGTCAATTTCTCCAAGTTCCTCATTCCTATCATCCCTTAAAATTAATGTAATATCATCAAAAATTTCGTTTTGTTCTACTTTTATATATTGCAACTTTAGTAGTTCAAGCATTGCTTGAAAAGTAGTAATTAATTCGTTTTTCGTGTAAATTTTATCAAACGTTTCAAAAAAACTTACTTGTTTTCTTTCTAGAAGTATGTTTCTAATCGTGTCCACCTTCTCTTTAACCGTAAAAACTTCCTTTGGTATTTCTTTTAAAACGTTATCTGAACGTTTTTTATTATCGACACGCATTAAGAGCTTTGAAAAAGCAGCGATTAAACCATCTAAATTAAAATCATTGTAAACGATTTTAACGTCTCCAACGGATTTGTCAGGCTCCTTATAAAACCTTGAAACGTTTTGCTGTTCCTTAAGTTTCTCACTTACTTCCTTAAAGAGTTTGTATTCTTCTAATTTTTGAATTAGCAGTTCTTGTTCGTCAATTAAATCTTCCAAATCTTCTTCTCTAGGGAGTATGGATTTTGACTTAATTTCAAGCAAGGTCGCCGCCATATTTAGATAATCACTAGCCTTATCAACGTCTAACCCTTCAACACCGTCCATATAAGCCAAAAACTGCTCTGTAACTTGCGACACAAATACGTCCTTAATTTCTATCTTAGCTTCTTTTATTAGATGAAGTAAAAGGTCTAAAGGCCCTTCAAAAATATCAAGTTTTGTTGAATAATCAACGACAGACTCAAACTCAGCCATTAATACCCCCAGAAATTCTAGAAAAATTATATCTTTATTATTATATATGAAATCTTAAAAAAAATCAAGAATAAAATGCTTATCTATTGATAAGCATTTATTATTAAATATCATTTTTTAATAAATCTTCAGTCGTTTGTCTTTTTACAACAATCCTACTAACACCATCTTTAACCATTACCACAGCAGGAACTAGATTTCTATTATAATTACTTGCCATAGAATAGTTGTATGCACCGGTAGAAAGAACTGCTAAAACATCTCCACTTTGAACCTTTGGAAGCATAACGTCTTCTGCAATTAAATCGCCACTTTCACAACACTTTCCAGCAATTGAATATTTCTCAGTTGCACATTCATTCATTTTATCAGCTAAAACAACCGAATACTCTGCTTGATAAAGGGCAAATCTAGGATTTTCAAACATACCACCGTCGATAGAAAGGTAGTTTTTTACGTCTTTTATTGACTTGATACTTCCAACAGTATAAAGGGTTATTCCAGCCTCGCCAACAATTGCTCTACCCGGTTCTAAGATTAAATAAGGTTTAATTATGCCTTTCTTTTCAACGCATTTAAGAAGAGTAGAAGAAATGATTTTAACGTAATCCTCATAATCACGGGTAGTAAGTTTAGGGTCTTCCTTAGAATAATATATACCGAATCCACCACCCAAATTAAGCACTGGGAACTCAAGATTGAAATTATCTTTTAAGTATGCATAATAGTCAGTCATTTTTTCAACGGCAATAATAAACGAGGTTTTTTCAAAAATTTGAGAACCAATATGACAATGTAACCCTACCAATTTTAGATTTTTATAATGAAGGATTTTTGAAATAAAACTATCTGCATCTCCATTCGCAATGGAAAAACCAAATTTAGAATCAATTCTAGCCGTTTGTATATATTGATGCGTGTGGGCCTCTACCCCAGGATTTACTCTAACCAAAACTTCTTGAACAAGATTATTATTTCTAGCAATTTGGTCTATTAACTCAATCTCTAGTTCCGAATCAACAACGATATATTTTACTTTTGACCCAATTGCCTCTTGTAATTCTTCAAAAGATTTATTATTACCATGAAAAGTAATTTTATCGGTTGGAAAATCGACTGACGTAGCAGTTCTAAGTTCTCCTAAGGAAACAACGTCCGTGCCTATTCCACACCTGTTTACTATTCTATATATTTCCTTGCAACAAAAAGCCTTTGAGGCATAGGATATCATTCCTTCACCATAATATTTTGACAAAGAATCTTTAAAAGTTAAAATCATATTTGAAATATAACTTTCATCAAAGACGTATAGTGGAGTTCCGTAGTCCTTAGCCAAATCACTAGCCTTAACGTTACCAACAGTTAAAAAACCGTTTTCGTTACTTAAAGTTTTCCTTTCGTTCATAATTACCTCTTTTTTATATTATCAATTTTAATAAAAAATGTCAAATATAATTTATTAAGGGAATTTTATTAAATCTATAAGATAGAATAATAAAAAGGCGTGGTTTTTATCACGCCTTTATAAATTACCCAACAAGATTCCAGTTGTCAATACAATCTCTTAAATTATCATAATAGTTTTTCTTCTCAACGTTTTGTCTTGATAATAGGTTAACACATGCAACTTCTATTCCATTTTCAAAAACGTGTAGTTCACCGACTACTTGCCCAATTTTTATTGGTGCTCGTAAATTCTCGTAGTTTTCAACGACAATTTCGTATGAATTCCTTTTGTTTTTCTTAGAAAATACATTTACGGACCTTTCGGGAAGAACGTAGTTTACGTATTCTTTTCCATTTTTGATTGCAATATTAACCTTGATTTCTTTTTGTGAATCAACAATTTTTTTAGAACAATAATTAGCAAAACCAAAATTAAACATATTAGAAACTTCATTAAATCTTGCTTTGCTATTAGGTGCAGAGATAACGACTGATATAAGCCTTAGATTATCTCTCTTAGCAATAGCACATAAACAATGCCCTGCCTCGCTTGTATAACCCGTTTTACCACCAATACAACCTGGATAAAACCTTACCAGTTTGTTAGTATTACTAATTTCTGTTTTTCTATCTTTCGGGTGATTTATTTCATCCATCCAAATATTTGAATAATCAAAATATTTCTCGTGTTTAATTAATTCAGCAAACATAGTAGCAACGTCTCGCGCGCACGAATATTGCCCTTCCTTAGGCAGACCGGTGCAATTAGTGAATACCGTATTCTCCATTTTTAATTCTAAGCATTTTTCATTCATTTTTGAGACGAACAATTCTTCACTTCCATATAATCGTTCAGCTAAGGCTACGCACGCATCATTAGCAGATGCAACGATAATGCCTTTAACTAGTTGTTCAACTTGATATTCACCACCTGACTCTAGAAAAATTTGAGAGCCACCCATAGAAGATGCGTTATCACTAATTACAATTTGTTCATTAAGCGACAATTCACCTTTATCAATCTTTTCAAATACAAGTAATAAGGTCATAATTTTACACATACTTGCTATCGGTAATCTTTCTAACTCATTATTTTTAACAATTTCACTCCTTGAATCAACGTCAATCATATAAGATGACTTACTTTTAGATTCAATTTCATTAGTGATTTCTTCTGCCGAAACTTTTTTTGTACCATGAACAAAACCAGAAAAAATCATTAAAAACGCTAAAAATATTAATATCAATTTATTATTGTTTCTTAACATTATTCCTCCTTAAAATATTGTGTTGTAATTAAAACATATTTTCAATACTTATTCCAAAACCTCTAGTTGGGTCGTTAACAAATACGTGTGTAACTGCTCCAATAAGTTTTCCATTTTGCACAATTGGACTACCACTCATACCTTGAACAATCCCATTTGTTATTTCAAGTAATTCTTTGTCCGTTATCTTTATAACTAGATTTTTATCATCTTTACTTTTATCGTATTTTATTATTGAAATATCATATTTTTTTGGGGAACTACCATTTACCGTGGTATATATTGATGCATTTCCCATTTGTGGTGTTCCCATTTCAACCTCTAATAATGGAAATCCTAAAAAATCGTTTACACAACCAAAGACTCCATTGAATTTATTTTCATTTACTGATGCTAATTGCTTATCAACATCAACAACGCCCCTTAACTCACCTGGACGACCTCTTACACCTTTTATTACCGAATTAATGTTACAAGCGTAAATTTTACCATTGCAAGTCGTAATTATTTCGTTCTTGCCACCTAAAATTGGATGTCCAAGGCATGCAATTTTATGAGTTGTAAAATAAGTTACCGTTCCAATGCCACTTGTTCCATTCTTAATAAACAAACCCAGTTTAAATTCACCAGTATTATCTTTTTTTGGCTTAACGCTAACTATCATTACGTTGTCTTCTCTAAGTATCTCAAGAATTTTAGGGTTACTATTTTTAAGCGTCGAGGCTATATCTTCAGCAGTGTTAACCTCAGCTTTATCAATGGTCATTATAACGTCACCGACCTTTAACCCTGCATCCTTTGAGGGAGATGAAATCTCATCTCCACATACAACGTCGCATAAGCCTATAATCTCAGCGCCTTTGGAGTTAATTGTAATACCAACAGGATAACCACCTAAATATACCTTATTAGTCTCTGCATACACCTGTTCTCTACTAACCCCATTATTAAAAAATGAAAATGTTAGGATAGGAATTAATAATAGTAATAAAAATTTAATTTTTTTCATATATCACCATGTTTTTATAATGAGTGAAATAAAAAAAATTATACAAAAAAACCACTACGAAAAAACATAGTGGCTATAAAATTATATTAATGCTATGATATACTTTTCTTAAAAAGATTTGAATTATCAATTAATTCAACGGCAAGTTCTTTTGCTGAATTGCTATTAACGCCTCCAACCAATCTCATAATCTCAGTTATTTTCTCTTGATTATCTAGAAGTTTTACAGTAGTAAACGTATCATTATTTAATTCGTGCTTCTCTATTAGAAGGTTATTATCTGCCATAGCTGAAATTTGAGGCAAATGAGAAATGGCAATAATTTGAACGTTTTTGGAGATTTTAGCGAATTTTTTTGCAACTTCTAGCGCAATTAACCCACTAATTCCGGCATCAATCTCATCAAATACAAAAGTAGAAACGTCGCTGTGCTTAGCAGATTGAGCCTTAATTGAAAGCATAAATCTACTAATTTCACCACCACTAATAATATTTGATAAAGGCTTTACTGGTTGACCAAGATTTGCCGAGAACATAAATTCTATCTCATCTATCCCGTTTGAAGAATTAAATTTGCATTCTTCTATGTTTGGCAAAGCTTTAAACACAATATTAAACGTTGCGTTAGGCATACCAAGTTCACGAAGTTCAGTTGTAACCTTTTTTATAAAATGTTCGGCAACTTCCTTTCTAATATCACTTAAAACGCAATAAAGATTATAAATATTTGCCTCATATAAATTTTTCTTAGCAGATAACTCATTATAAAGAACGTCTCTATTTTCTAGTTTTTCTTTTTCATTTATAGCGTTAATTAAAAAGTTATTTATTTCCTCAAAAGTAGAGCCATATTTTCTTTTAATGTTTTTTATTAAATCAAGCCTATCCTCGATTTCTTGAGGATTATATTCTATATCCCCAGCTTCCTCGATAAAATCTTGAGCACAATCAGCAATATCGTCGATTTCATCTATTACTGTGGATAATCTTTGATTTAATTCTTCGTATTTTGTGCTATAATTTGAGATACCCGTCAAAACGCGTGAAGAACCATTTAAAATATCGCTTACTGCATTATCCTCTATTAAGGAACTTTTCAATAACGAAAGCGCATTTAAAATTTTCTCCTGATTATTAAGTTTAGAGCGAATTTCCAATAATTGTTCTTCTTCGCCATCAGTAATATTAGCATTTTCTATTTCTTTAATTTGAAAATTTAATAAATCAAGTCTTATTTCTCTTTGGGACTGGTCTCCACCAAGTTCTTCAATTTGTTTTAAAACACTTTTATAATCACCAAAAATCGATTTTAGATTGGATTTTATTCCATTAATCCTGCTTTCACCCATTAAATCAATAAGCTTTAATTGATTAGCATTAGATAATAGCTCGTAATGTTCGCTTTGTCCGTGCAAATCTACTAGAAGGCACGTCAATTTTTTGAGCATTGATGCAGTAACGGTATCTCCGTTAAGTTTTATTGACGATTTGCCATCAATTGAAAATTTTCTAGAAATAAGAATTTCTTCTTCTAATTCAATCTCAAGTTCATTAAATAATTCAGTGATTTTATTATTAGAGGCACTTGAAAAAACAGCGCTAACTTTGCAATATTCTTCGCCGTCCTTTATAAGGGTTTTATCTGCCTTTGCTCCTAGAACAAAATTAAGGGCATCTAAAATAACCGATTTACCTGCGCCGGTTTCACCAGATAAAACGTTAAGCCCTTGTATAAAATCTATTTCTGCACGCTCAATAAGCGCAACGTTTTCAATAATGAGTTTTTCTAACATTAAAGCATCCTTAAACTTTTAACAATAATTTGCGCATCAGCCTCATTTTTTGTAATCACAAGCAACGTATCGTCTCCTGCAATAGAGCCAACGACCTGTGGAAAATGCATTCCATCAATAGCCATACCGGCAGTTCCGGCATTACCTGAAAGAGTTTTAATAACGATAAGGTTATTTACGCTTACAATAGACACGGTAACGTGTTTGAAAAGTTCTATTATTTTAGGAGAAATGCTTTCTACTGTGTCAATTTTAACGTATTTTGATTTTATAGTTTTTCCTTCTGCCTTAATTAAATTAAGTTCTTTTATATCACGAGAAATAGTTGCTTGAGAAACGTCAAGACCTTTTTTATTAAGAATTTCCGTTAATTCTTCTTGTGTAGCAACTTCATATTCTTTAATAATATTGAGAATAATTTGCAATCTTTCTTTCTTAGTCATAATTATTTTACCACCGTTCTATCTTTTAATTTTTGTGAAAGCCTTTCGTAGAAATTAAAGTCTTTTTTGCGTAAAAAGGTTGTTTGATAATTAGTTCTAAAGAATTTCAACTCATCATTTTTAAATAATTCTTGAACAAAAATCCCATCTATAAACAAACCGGTCGCACAATCGTTATCAATAACAACTTTGCACGTTGATTTTGAGGAATAAACTATCGCACGTTGATTAAACGAATGAGCCGCAATCGGCGTTACTGAAAAAACGTTCATACCTGGCGCAAGAATAGGACCTCCTGCAGATAACGAATATGCCGTTGAACCTGTAGGCGTTGACAAAATAACGCCGTCTCCAATAATTTTTTCAACAAGGATTCCATCAATTTCAAGAGTCATAGACGAAATATTATTTCCTCTATCTTCAAGGCGAATCCTTTGAATGACAACGTCGTTTAATGCAATATACTTTTTCTCGTTAACTTCGCAAAGAATGTTAGAGCGCTTATCCTCAACGAGTTCACCATTTTTTAGCATTGTGATTGCGTTAGACATCTCAAATTGTTCAAATTCAGTTAAAAAACCCAATTTACCAGCATTAATACCTATTATTGGGATTTGATTTTTGCTTGCAAACTCGGTTAAATTAAGAATAGTTCCATCACCACCTAAAACAAGCATTGCATCAGCACAATCACTTAATTCTAGGTCAATATCTTCTAGAACCTTATATGAGATTCCTTCATCATCAAGTAGAGACGTGCACGCATTTAACCAATCATTTGATTGGTCCTTGGCTTTATTTCTATAAATCAATACCTTCATTGAACTATCCTCCTCTTTTAGGATAACATAAAAAACGAATATTATCAAGGAATATTCGCTTTTTTATTAAAAATTATGGGTTTTATTAAATAAAATCTCAAAATCAACACTTTTTTTATCATTTTTTTCAAGAAGTATTAAATATTCAACGTTCTTATCTTTTTGAATAGGTGCAACCGTCAAATTTTTAACTGAAAAACCACAAATAATAGCATAATCATATATTTTGCGACACACATCTTTCCTTTTTTTGTCGTCTTTAACTATCCCATTCTTAAATTTAATCCTTTTATCGTTTTCAAATTGAGGTTTTATTAATAAAACGGCTTGTTTACCTGTTGATAAAACTTTGTAGAAAACTTCTAAAACTGCAGTTGCAGAAATAAAACTTAGGTCGGCACAAAGAAAATCTATCGAGCAATCAAAATCTTGACTAGTAAGCTCCTTTGCATTTTTTATTATACTAATAACCTTTGAATTATTCTTTAATGATTGGTGTAGCAAGGTATCATTAATGTCAACGGCAAATACTTTTTCTGCCCCATTTTTAATTAAGCAATCAGTAAAGCCACCCGTGCTAGCACCAACATCTAAACAAACTAACCCTTTAACACTCAAATTAAAGTTATCGATAGCCTTAGAAAGTTTATAGCCACCAAGGGAAACGAACTCGAACTCACTTAACGTTTCTTTTTTTATCTCGTTATCTTTTGACTCGTCTATAAAAAAAGAGGGTTTTGAAATTAAAACGCCGTTAACGTAAATTTCCCCTCTTTTTATTGATTGAACTGCTTTCGTTCTAGAATCAAAGTATTTATTTTTAAATAAATATTCGTCTAATCTCATTAATATTTTCTCTTATTTAGTTTTTTTGCAAAATCAATTAAAAATTGATTATTATCTATACGTTTAATAGCGTTAATAGCGTTTTCAAACAATTTTTTAACCAAGTTTTTAGCGCCGTCAATTCCAAGCACTTTAATAGAGGTGAATTTATCACAGTTTTGGTCCTTATTGGGTGTCTTCCCTATCGTTTCAAAAGAACCTTCCACGTCCAATATATCGTCTTGAATTTGAAATGCAAGACCAAGGCACTCACCATATTCATTTAGTTCGTCAAGATGTTTTTTGCTAGCAATTAACGAAACGGCAACTAAAGGAGCCTTAAACATTTTAACCGTTTTATTAATATAAATGTCCCTAAGTGTTTTTTCATTAAGATTAGAGTTCTTTTCATTTTCAAGGTCAAGAGCTTGTCCGTAAACCATTCCATTATAACCTGAATAGCTAAAAACAAGGCGCAACGCCTCTAAATAATTTTGGTCAATATGACTAGAATTTAGAGCCGACTCAAATGCAAGGTTTAACATTGCGTCTCCAGCCAAAATCCCCATTGCTTCGCCAAATTTTTTATGGGTTGAGAGTTTACCTCTCCTATAATCGTCGTTATCCATAGCAGGTAAATCGTCATGCACTAAGGAATAGGATTGAATTAACTCAAGAGCAATACAAAGGGGTAAAACCTTATCAAAATCAACACCTAAAATTTCGGCAGTAGCCAACGCTAAAATTGGTCTAAGCCTTTTCCCCCCACCTAATATAGAATAAGAAACGGCTTCTTTTAGAGTTGAAGAATTTTGCTCTTCTAGTGAATTAATAAAGTTATTTAATTCATTTTCGAAAAGCCCCAAATAATTATTAAATTTTTCATCAAAATTATAGGGCATTTTGTCTCCTAACTGCCGAATTATAAGTATTTTCCATAAGCATTGCAATAGTCATAGGTCCAACCCCACCAGGAACTGGAGTTATATATGATGCTTTATTTTTAACGTTTTCAAAGTCTATATCGCCAACCAAGCCATTTTCTGTTCGATTTATGCCAACGTCGATTAAGATAGCCCCTTCCTTAATCATATTTTCAGTAATGAATTTTGGTTTGCCTATTGCAGCAACTAGAATATCTGCGTTCTTACATATTTCAGCCAAATCATTCGTTTTACTATGACAAACAGTTACCGTGCAGTTTTCGTTAAGCAATAACATAGCCATCGGTTTACCTACAATATTGCTTCTTCCAACAACTACTGCGTTTTTACCAGACAATTCAATTCCTTCATATTTAAGCAGTTTCATAACACCAAAAGGAGTACATGAAATGGTTGAAGGAGTTCCCATTGCTAAATTTCCTAGGTTCTCAGGTAGAAAACCATCAACGTCCTTATCTGCAGGAATTAGATTTAGAACAGAGTCTTGGTCTATATGTTTAGGTAATGGAAGTTGAACTAATATTCCATCAACCGAATTATCGTTTGAAAGAGTTATAACTAGGTCTTTAACTTGTTGTTCTGTTGAATCTTCTGGCAAATAATAGGCAAGTGATTCAATTCCAACAAATTCTGCAGCAGTAATCTTATTTTTAACGTATACTTTTGATGCAGGATTCTCTCCCACAAGTAATACAGCCAATCTTATCTTTCTATTAAATTTTTCAGTAAAAGACAAAACTTTTTCTTTAAGTTGATTTTTTATTTCTAAAGAAATTTGTTTTCCGTCTATAATCTTAGCCACTTAATTTTCCTCCGTATACTTAGACATTATTCCGTTAACAAAATCAGGACTGTTATCAGTTGAAAACTTTGCAGAAAGTTTAACTGCCTCGTCTATAACGACAATTTTTGGGGTTTCTTTAAAATTATCAAATTCAGCCATTCCAATTAATAATGCGCATTTATCAGCGTTGTAAATTCTATTTAGTTTATATCCAATAGACAAATTTTCAATTACACTTAAATACTTTTCTTCATTATGAATAACGAAATCTTTCAACTTAGTTGCAAATAGTTTATCATTCTCGTCAAATGACTTGATTAAAACATCAAAAAGCCCTTCATCATCAGGATTGAAGAGCCTTGAATAAATATACTTAAAAACTGCCTCTCTTGCAAGTGTTCTCATTGTTGTTCCTTTTTACTTTCGTTCTTTTCAGTATTATCGTTATTAGTATGCTGTTCATTTTGATTAGCAACTAGATGTCTAAGGTCATTGAAGGTTACGCCCATAACAATTACGTTAACGCTGTGAATTTTATACTCAGTCATTGACTCTACGTTGTGTCTAACTGCTTCTTGAATTTTAAAAACTATTTCCGATACACGTTGAGTGAAATGAATTTTTACACAAATATCAACGTCAATACCTTTTTTATCAAAGAAAACGGTTATTGCAGCATTCTTCTTTTTTCCAGAAGTTTTATGATAGAGTTCAACAAAAGGAAGTTCAGCAACCGTCAAACAAACAATATTGTCAACGATATTAGTTCCGTAAACAATCTTACCTTCAGTTTTTTCTTGTTGCATTTTCTTAAAACGCGCCATAAATATCCTCTAAAAAATAATTTTTTTATTATTTTACCATAAAATATTTATTTTGCATAGTGTTTTTTAAGAAATTGGAATAATTTTTACATTTTCAGGAGATGCAATGTTTTCTTCCTGAATAATAGTATAGATTTTAATAGCGTCTTCAGTTGTTAAATCGCTTGACTTTGTAATAACGTTAACGTTATTAGAATCAATTCCAATTACGACGACTGCATCTTCAAAGCCATATGCCTTTATAAGGCTTTCTAAAAGCATTTCCTTTTCAGTAATTTGTGTTAATTCGGTTTTCATTTTTAATGCTTCGTTTCTTTCCTGACTACCCTCCGATGCCGCTGAAATAATAGAATCTAACTGCAACAACTCTTCGTTTCGAGTATTCATTCTTTCAGTTCTATATTGAGCAAAATAATTTGCGCTACTTACAACGGCAGATTCTTCTTGAGAGTAAGTATCGGTCGTAAAAAGGAAATTGAATACAGCCGTTACGGCTAAAAGCGCTATCATACACGATAAGATAATAATTTTTTTCTTTTTTGTCATAAAAACCTCCATTAACTCATTGATAAAATTTCAATTTGATTTATATTAATATCCAACAAGGATATAGTTGCTTGCTGAAGTTTTCTCATAACGGCAATGTTATCGGCACCCTCTGCAACGATTAAAACGCCTATAACCTTAGGATAATTTTCTTTTATCGTAACAGTTTTACCATTTATAATAATTGGCGATTCCTCTACGACTACTGAACCGTTAGAGTTGGTTGTCGTTGTCTTACTAGCAAGAACAGTTTCCATTCCAGACTCAACGGTAATCACAACGGATACTTCTCCAGCACCCTCTACTTTAGATAGTGTTTTTACTAGCCTTTTTTCAAGGTTAGTAACGTATTCATCAATAGAAGAAACCTGAGTATTTACATTCTTACTAATAATCGTTGAAGACAAAACGACAGCCAAAATTATTACTAAACATATTCCAACTAAAAAATATTGGATTTTTTTATTTTCTTTTATTTTTAATAGAAATGATTTACCCTTACTTGTAGAACTTCTTATATCTTTATCCATAGACGATTACCTTATCCTTCTTGATGTTTAACTCTTTTGATAAAATAGATTTGACCTCTTCAATAACTACTATATGCTCCTTGTTTGAAGATATAACTGCATTAGACAAATTAACGTTTATGAGTTTTATATTGAAAGAATAATCTTCGTTTATAGCGTAATTTACTAAAATTTCTGCATTACAAATACCATTTTCACTTAAAATCTCTATACAATCGTTGGACATGCATTCACTTTTTATATCGTATATGAAGTTAAGATATTCAGTTGAAATATTGTTTTCAATAACGTAATCATTGCTAATAAACGAATAGCCTTTTTTATTAGCGTTAAGTATTGGATTAATAACTATTAGAATTAAAACTATCGAGAAAATGCATTGAATTGTTTTCCTAAGCTTCCCATCCGGTAAAATCATTGATATAATCGTTGTAATTATTACTGAAACAACTATTGAATACAACCACTGATTCATATTATACCTAAATAAAAGCATTGGCAGAAAAAATCATTAGTAAAATTGTGATAAAAAGCATAAAGCCAGTTAATAAAATTACTGCATTTAGAAACGTTAACGACTTTGAAACGTATCCACATAGTTCGGTTGTTTTATTATCTGATATACATTCAGTAAATGCTGATGCTAATTTTAAAACAAGACTAAAAACTGCTATTTCCACAACAGGTGTAATTATATAATTAATTAAAATGATGATTGAAGAGATACCAACGGCATTTTTAATAAGAACACTGCCAGCAACGGTTAAGTCAAACGTATCTCTTAAAAACCCACCCACAAGTGGAACGGAATTAGATATAGCATATTTTGCCGCTTTTATGGAAATTCCATCGTGCATAGCGCCAGTTATACCCTGAACGGATAAAAACAATCCAAATATTGTAATAGTTAATCCAATTATCCACTTAATCGTAGAAGAAAAGAAATCAACAAATTTATTTAATTTAATGGTCTTACTAAAAACAGATATTACACCAAATATTAGCGTTAAACTAATTAACGGAAAAACAACGAGCAAAATAAGGTTAACTATCCCGTTTGTAAAAAAAGTTACGGTAGGTTTATATATACTAGCACTTATTGTTCCACCTGAGGCAATCATTAAGGTTATGATTATGGGAGACATAATCTCATTAATTTTCGATATGTTTTCTATAATTATTTTGGCATTACTGAAATATGAAAAAATTTTTGTTGACAACAATAAAACAACCGTTAAATAACAGACTAAATTTATTATTGATGCCACACCTTCACTATTTACGACGCTTTTTGAACTATTTATTAACGACGAAAAAACCGAAATAGCCAAGATTGTAACTAGAGTTGGCATGAAATCAAGTGTGTTATTTATTATCGTGTTTTTAACGTATTCAAAAAAACTTTCATAATTAACCGAATAATTTCCATTAATTATTTTATTAAAATTAAATAAAAAGGAGTTTTCCCCTTGTTCTAAATCATATGAAAGTGACTCCAATTTTGTAAAATCTATGTTATTTATTTGTTCGTTAACGTTTTCGGATAACGTTTCTGCTCTAACAGTTTTACTATTCAATAAATTAATCGAAAATATCGTTAAAAGACAAACAAAAACTATCGTTACAAAGGTAATTTTTTTAATATTCACGAGGTCAAACCACCTAACAAATTAAAAACGGCATATATTATTGGCATTGAAACCACTAAAATTGCAGCTTTTCCACAAAACACTAGCTTGTCTGCTAGACTCTTTAGCCCTAAATCCTCAACGGTTCCAGCCCCAAATTCGACAAGATATCCTATCGCCGTAATTTTCAAAATAATAGAATAATAAGCACTATCTAACCCAGTTGAGTTTATTATGTCTACAAGAAAAGAATAGGTTTGATAAACGTAAGAAAATGCCGTTGAAAGAATAATGATTCCTGAACCTAAAATAGCTAATGAAGTTAAATCACTGTTTATACTTCGTAAATATATGATTATAAATCCACAAACTATTGTAATTGCAACTATTTTTATCATAACTAATACAAATAGAAGATATTCTTAATATTTTCAAAGAGTTCTGCAACCATTGAAATAATCATAGTCAAGACTATAATTAAACCAGCAATAGAAACTAAAGAGGCAATGTCGTCTCTATCGCTTTTTTTAAGTACCTGCGTTATAATAGCAATAAGCAAACCTATTGCTGCAATTTTAAATATGACTTCAACATTAATCATTATAAAACAATAACCAAAAATATTAATCCAAAAAGAAAACCAAGTTTAACGTATAGTTTTCTATATTTCTTTTCTTCATCAAAACTGTTTTTATATAAAGTTTTTATTTGAGAATCCACACTATTAAGGTATAATAGTTGCGAATCTTTATCGAAAATTCCTATATTATTCACATATTCTTTTAAAAAATCATTTTCTTCATTATTTAAGAAAGAGACCGACAAGTCGTCATCACCCAATATGACCGTTTGATTTAGATAGGCCCTAAAGGTTTGATTGTTTAGTTTCTCTATTATGCTTTTTATTGATGATTGCTTAAATGAAATTTCACTCTTCATTTTTTGATTAAAGTTATAAAAATCACAATAGAAGTTTTTTCTTTTTATGTATTTTTCTGAAAGAATTTTCCCAATAATAGTGCAAAAAATAACACCCATAACGCCAATTAGCATTTTCATATTATTTCAAAATTTTTATCATATACTCTCTTTAATCTACCTGGAATTTCATTATTCTCTAAGACAAAATATAGGTCGAAAAGGTCATTGATAAAAAATTCCTTATTTACTAATTCTTCTATACATGATGCGTGAACGCTAGCAATTATATTTATCCCACTATTAACAGCATTTTGAACGCATTGCCAATCATCTTTTGATATTAATTCATCTGTTATAACGATATTTGGAGATAAAGACCTTATACAGTAATTAAAAGCGTAGTATTTATTAGAATATTTAACGATATCTATATTTTCTCCCTCGATTTCATTAAATTCACCCCTCTCATCAATTATTAATATATTTTTATTAAATAAATTATTTAATTGAATTGATAAATCTTTTAATATTGTAGTTTTACCAAAACCAGGAGGGGAAATAATTAATGAATTTATTTTTTTTGAAGATAATATATAACTAAGTATTTTTTTAGAACTATCCTTAATAAAATTAGGTATTCTTATATTGATAGAGGATACGTTTTTAATGGTTACAATCTGGTTATTATCAAAAACGCACTCACCTGCAATACCTATTCTAACGCCAGATTGATTAGTGAGATATCCGTTTTTTAGCCTATCGTTATACGCATACAATGAATTTTCAGTTAATTGAACAAGTATATACTCTAAATTTTTTTTTTCACAGATTATAGCTTTATCCCTTAGAATAGTTAAACCACTATTACTCAAGAAAAACCTTCCTTCTAATGATTTAATAATTATAGGTTGTCCTCGTCTAAGGCGAATTTCAATAATTTCTTTTAAATTGACGTTTTCAAGAGCCAATAAAATATTGTTTGGAAGAAAATCTAATTTCATTACTTAAGAATATGCTTATAATTAAGATAATATAACAAAAAAACCTTATCTAACGATAAGGTTTTTTACATTATTTTTAGTTAATTATTAAAATTAGTCGTTGTTGTTAACCATTTCAGCGATTGAAACTCCACCATTGTCGGCATCCTTCCATTCACGAAGTTCTTCCTCTACAACTTCTTCTTTTTCAGTTTTTTCTTCCTTAACAGGTTTCTCAACTTCAGGCAATAATGCTTTGATAGATAAAGTCATCTTTTCCTTTTCAAGGTTAATATCTAAAATCTTAGCCTCAACTTCTTGACCAATCTCAAGTGCAGTTACAGGATTTTCTAACCATTGATTTGAAATTTGAGAAACGTGAACTAAACCGTCAATTCCCTTTTCAACTTCTACAAAAGCACCGAAGTTAACGATTCTAACAACTTTACCTTTAACAGTATCACCAATTGCATATTTTTGAGGAACACTTTCCCATGGTTTTGGTTGAAGTTGCTTGTAACCTAACGATACTCTCTTGTTTTCTAAATCTATTTTAAGAATTACAAATTGTTCTTGTTTGCCAATTTCTAAAATTTCAGCACATTCTTTACAGTTAGTCCAAGATAAATCAGAAATATGGGCTAGGCAATCAAATCCATTTACGTCAACAAAAGCACCGAAAGCAACGAATCTTACAGGAGTTCCTAGAACAACGTCACCTTCTTGAATAGCACCAAAGAATTCAGCCTCTTTTTGAGCCTTTATTGCATCTCTTTCTGCTTTTTCAGCCTCAAGAATAACCTTTTGAGAACCAACGATTTGTCTTCTCGCACCTTTAGATTCAACTTTTTCAGCTTTTAATCTAAGAGTTTTCCCAACATATTTTTCTAGGTCTTTAACAAAACCTAATTTAATTTGAGATGATGGAACGAAAACTTCGTAGCTACCATACTTACCAGTTAAACCTCCTTTATTGGTTGCAGTTATAATAGCCTCAAAGATTTTACCATTCTTAATCTCTTCGATTTCAGCCTCTTCTTTAAGAACTTTTTCCATTGCCTTTTCGGAGAACCTTACAGGATTCTTGCCAATTACCATAACTCTAATATCTTGGCCAATCTTTCCTTCGTAATCTTCTTTCTTATAATCACAAAGCAATTCAGCAGCTGGAAGTTCAAAATCCTTTTTAGCGTTTTTCATTGAAATAGTTAAACCAGCTTCACCTGCAGACGAGATTTTAGCAGTAATTATTTGACCAATCTTAAAATCTTTGCTTGGCTTAATGCTATCAAATGCAGCCTCCATTTCCGACTTTTTAGAAGCTTTTTTTGGAGCGATTTCGCTTGCTTCTACTTTTGATTCAACTTCTTCCTTTTTATCATCAACAACGGTGGTGATGATTTCTTCTGTATTGTTTGCCATCTTAAAGATTACCTCCTGAAATTGTGTAATAGGTGTTGATGCACCAAGCACAATTCCTATATTTTTATAATTTTTTACTTTTTCTACGTCAATTTGTTCGGCACAGGTTACTTTGAAAACGTTACTGCAATAATTCCTACAAATTTTAGCAAGGTTTTCGGTATTGTTGCTATTCGAACCACCAATAACAAAAACTATATCGCAAAGTTTTGCAAGTTTCTCGGTTTCACTTTGGCGTCTTTTTGTAGTATAGCAAATTGTTTTGAAAATATCAACTGTTTTAGCCTTACTATATTTAAAATTTTTAATTATTTTATCATATTTTTCGCTAGAAAAGGTCGTTTGAACGACAATACATATTTTATCGTTAGAAATCTTCTCTATTTCTTCTGAAGATTCAGTGATTAAAGCAGTATTATTACACCACCCATTTATGCCAACGACTTCAGGGTGTTCCTTATTACCTATAATAACAATTTTATATCCTTGGTTATACTTTTCAAAAACAATATTTTGTATATCCTTAACAAACGGACAAGTACAATCGATTACGTTAAGTTTGAGATTTTTTGCTTTTTCAAAAGTTGAATAAGGCTCGCCATGAGTTCTAATTAAGAGAGTTTGCCCCTCTTTAAGCTGGTCGATTTCATCAATAGATTTTAATACCATAACACCATTTTTAGAAATTTCTGCATTAACGATTTCGTTATGTATTAATTCACCTAAGATAAAATTATTATCGCCCTTCAATTTAAGTGCCACGTCCACTGCTCTTTGAACACCAAAACAAAAGCCACAATGTTTTCCTCGATATACGTTCACCTTTTCTCTTTCCTACTTTTCTTTTTTGATAAAACCATTTCAGTCAATTCTTTTTGTAATTCAATCATTTTATCTCTAACGTATGTTTCCATACTAATCACAGTTTGGTCATTCAATTCTTCGCCGAAAAAATCAATTAGTTCTATTGGTTTTCCAATAATAACGTGATTTCTTCTAAAAAGTTTAGCCTTTTTATAAATTATTATCGGTAAAATAGGTTTCTTAGTTTTAACAGCGAAAACCATGGAGCCTCCTTTAAAAGGCAATAGGTCGGTAGAACCTGTTTTATTTCTAGTCCCCTCAGGGAAAATAACAAGATTTTTACCGTTTTTAATTACTTTCACGATATTCATGATTGAACGAATATCAACGTTTTCTCTATCTATTGGAATGGCGCCAAAACCCCTTAAGAGCCCACCAAATAGCTTATTTTCCACAACCTCTTTTTTTGCAACGAAATGAGTATCTTTATCAAAAATTTTTGACAAGTATACAACGTCAATCATTGAAAGATGATTACAGCAAATTAACATATTAGAATCGCAAAGGTTATTTAATCCATAAATTTTTGATGGATATAAAAAACTAGCAATTTTTAATAATGATTTTTGAAAGAAATTCATTAAAGTCCTCAAATAAATAGATTTTTACTTCTTTATATATGACAAAATCGTGTTACAAACTTGTTCAACGTTCATAAATGAAGTATCTAGATAAATAGCGTCTTTAGCTTGAACTAATGGAGAAAAATCCCTATTTTTATCATTATAATCTCGTTGCTCAATTTCAGCCTTAAGCTCGCTATAATCAACCTTATGACCCTTAAGCGTTAATTCTTTAAATCTTCTATTAGCACGCTCTTCTACGCTTGCAGTTACGTAAAATTTAAAATCAGCATCAGGAAGCACGAATGAACCAATATCTCTACCATCTAAAACACAGGAAGTTCCTGCTGCTATTTTCCTTTGCATTTCAACCATCTTTAACCTTACACATTTAAGGCTTGAAATATTAGACGCAGCCATTGAAACGTGAGGTTCACGAATTTTTTCCGACACGTCTTCACCATCCAAAAATGTATGTTGAGCACCGTCAATATATTTAATTTCAAGGTCTATATCGTCTATAAATTTACTTACACCCTCAAGGTCCAAAGAATCAACACCACATTTAATAGCTTTAAGAGCCGTTGCTCTGTACATTGCACCTGTATCTAAATATAAAATGTTTAAGTCTTTAGATAGTCTTTTTGCCACCGTACTTTTTCCTGAGCCTGATGGGCCGTCTAATGCGATTCTAATTAGTTTTTTCATTTGTAATTACCTCTCAATTTTTAACAATTTAGTCCTGCTAAATAGCCTGTTGAAAAAGCTATTTGCAAGTTATAACCACCTGTAAAAGCGTCAACGTCAATAACCTCGCCACAAAAAAACAAACCTTTTACAAGTTTACTTTCCATAGTTTTAGGGTTAATTTCTTTAACGCACACACCACCTGAAGTAACTATGGCTTCTTCAATTGGTCTTAATTTTTTTATCTTAAATCTAAATGCTTTGAGTGTATTAACCAACCTAAAACGTTCTTCTTTTGAAAAATTTGAACAAATTTTAGCAGAGGATATTTGAGCGTTATCTAGAACAATTTCTATAAGCGACTTTGGAAGAAGTTCTTTAAGCATACTAGAAATAGATTTATTATGATACGTTTGACATTCTCTAATAATTCGCTGTTCTAAAATTTCATTTGAAAGCGCTGGCTTAAGGTCAATAAACAAATCAAGCGACGAAGGTTCAATCTTATTAATAAAACACGATGAGGATAAGATTATAGGACCAGAAACACCAAAATGAGTAAATAGCATTTCGCCAAAATCATTATATAACAATTTTTGTTGATTATAAATAGAAACCTTAACGTTTTTAAGGGATAAACCTTGTATTTTTTTATAGTTTT
Organism: Christensenellaceae bacterium; assembly: GCA_045651365.1. Classification (GTDB taxonomy): domain Bacteria; phylum Bacillota; class Clostridia; order Christensenellales; family Borkfalkiaceae; genus UBA1259. Next base: position 19,383 of record JAZRSF010000046.1, on the reverse strand, counting down.
CCCCTTGCAATTCAATGCCTACAAGCGAAGGTTTTAATGGAACTATACTATGTCCAAACGCTTTCGCAAAATTATAGCCATCGCCCGTGCTACCCGTAAGTGGATAAGACACACCCCCCGTTGCAATAATAACTGAATTGCAGTTAATTAGTCCATTATTGGTAAAAACTACAAACGATTGGTTGTCCTTACATATAATTTTGGATACGTTACAATTTAATCTAACGTCCACAGAGTTATTAATAAGTGCACTTTCTAAACATTTAATAACTGCACTAGATTTATCACATTCAGGAAAAACCCTATTACCCCTTTCAACTTTTAGTTTTAAACCTAAATTTTCAAAAAAATGAATAGTATCAGTTGGAGAAAGTGCGTTTAGTGAACTAAAAAGAAATTTATTGTTAACGATTACATTTTGGATAAATTCGTTTACAGTAGAATCGTTAGTTAAATTACAACGCCCCTTTCCTGTTATGTAAACCTTTTTACCAAGTTTCTCGTTTTTTTCTAATAAAATAACTTGATTACCTTTTTTTGATGCAGTAAGTGCAGCCATCATTCCACTAGCACCACCACCAATAACACAAGTTACCATAGGCCCTCCAACACATCATTATGTTAGGCATAATGAGTGCACAAATCATTTGTTTTTTACTATTTTTACACGTTTTTTGTTTAACTTTATTTTTACTGTCTTTTTATAAAGGATTATAGCCAAAAATATTGTAACTGCAAGAAATAAGACCCATAGCAATATTCCCCACCACGTATCGTATGGTATTAGGCTATTATTTAAGGAATACGAAGAAAGAAATATACAAATAATTCTAACAATAACAATCATTCCCACAAAAAAAGCAGAACTCATTTTTGTAATGCCTGCAACAAAACAAAGAACGTCATCAGGGAAAAATGGGAATAAAAACATAAAGGTTAAAACAACTTTATCCTTACCTTCAATATATTCAAGTGCCTTATCTAACGCTTTCTCACCTATTAACCACTTAACAATATTATAGCCAAAAATTCGGCCTATAAAGAATGCTAGTATCGAACCTGCAATAATTCCTATGCAACTAAACGTCGCTCCTAGAAAGGGACCAAAGAGCAATACCCCTGCTCCAATAGTTATAAAGGAGGGAATAGGTAACACAACGACTTGCAAAAATTGGCATACAATAAAAACAACGACCGTCCACGAACCAAAAGACGAGATATATTCTCTAAAATCATCTACAGATTTAATTCTATCAAAAAAACCCGTTTTTTTAATAAAAAATAAGGATACAACGCTAATGGTAATAAGAATAATTATACAAAGAAAAAGTTTATATACAAATTCTTTATTATTATTAAAAAATACTATCGACAATATAGTTAATAACGAAAAAACGAACACGGTTATAGCATTAATAGTAACAGAATTTTTTAATAAAAATTCATAGTTAAATGTATCTACGTATAGAATAGTAAATACAATACCAACTACACCAACGAATATAAAGAATAGAATATTTAAGCCTTTTTTTATTAATGGTATTTTTTTCTCCATAATGATATTATATTATTATTCACAATAAAATATCCTCGTTTACCTTTGCTTTTTATATTCATCAACTGCTATCTTATCGCAGCGATTATTATATTCGTTATCGGCATGCCCTTTAACTTTAATAAAATTTACCTTATGTAAATGCAACAAGGAAAGTAACTCTTGCCATAAGTCGACGTTTTTTACTTGTTGTTTATTAGAATTCTTAAACCCATTTGCAACCCAAGAATCTATCCATTTCTTATTGAAAGCATCTACAACATATTGAGAATCACTATATAAATCAACTTCGCAAGACTCTTTTAAAGCATTAAGACCCTTTATAACAGCCAAAAGTTCCATTCTATTGTTAGTAGTGTCTTTCTCAAAGCCACTTATTATTTTTTCAAAACCATTAAATACTAGTATGGCGCAATAACCACCATTGCCCGGATTTCCACTACATGCACCATCGGTATAAATACTAACCTTTTTCATTATACGTTTTCCAAATCAAACGAACGTTTTACGCACGCATCTACGGCTTTATCAGTAAGTTCGCTTAATCCCTGTTCATTAAATATCTTTATTGCCTCAATAGTAGTTCCACCTTTACTACAAACAGAATCAATCAATTCTTCAATAGACTTATCTGTTACGTTTAATAGCATTTTAGCACTACCAAGCATTGTATTTACTGCGATTAGTTTAGATTGCTCTTCGGTTAAGCCATGTTTAATACCAGCATCAATTAGCCCCTTTGCAAAGAGATAATAATATGCAGGAGCACTGCCACCAATACCTGTAACAGCATTTAACAAGTCTTCATTAACAGCAACAACTTCGCTTGAACAATTAAAAATAGACTTGATGAAATCAACGTCGATATTGTCGGTAAAATCAGTCCAGTCAACACCTACGACCCCAGAACCAACTGCACATGGAGCGTTAGGCATACATCGAGCGACAGATGCGTTAGCAAAAAATTCTTTAATTCTTGATTTTTTTACACCTGCCATGATGGAAATAAACTTTCGACAAGAGCAATCTTTAATATCAGCTAGTAAATCTTCTAGATTTTGTGGCTTTACGGCTAAAAACACAAACTCACAATTGTTTGCTAAATACTGATTATCTTTGGTTGTCTTTACACCAAATTTAGCGAACTTTTCAAGTTGAAAATCGTTAATATCGCTAATTAACACATGCCTTTTTTTAATAGCCTTATAGTTAATAGCACTTCCAATAATAGAAGATGCCATATAACCAGCACCAATTACACCAATTTTAAATTTCTTTTTCATTTTACCCTCATTTTAATTGACTAAAATAAAGTTATTATATATAATGATAATACACTTCTAGGGGAGTGGCTCAACGGTAGAGTAGCGGTCTCCAAAACCGTAGGTTGCGTGTTCGAATCGCGTCTCCCCTGCCAAAAACATCAAGTTTTTACTTGATGTTTTTCTTTTTTAAATTTTAACTATAGGTTTAAACCACGATTTTCGTCAATATACGTCGCCTCTAAATCAGATACGTGTAATAAAACTGCCAAAGGAAACTTAGAATACGCTTCGCTTATGCTTCCGTCTCCTCCCCTTGCCCTAGCGTCAAATCCACCCATGTGCCAATTAATAGCCATTGCTTCTTCTCTAGTAATTTTTATAAAACCACAGAGGATATAAACTGATTTTTCGCCGTGTCCGTAAGGTAATGTTTCTTCTCTAGCATAATAAGGTTTTTTAACCCATTCGCCGTTTTCTTTTACATTCCTATAGTCTACCTTATAAAAATCTATTTTACACAAATCGTGCATAAGCCCACAAATAGCAATGGTTTCGTGACTATAATATTCTTCCCACTTTTCGCCGTATTCGTTTTGAACGTTATTTAATAGCCTTTTATAAGTGTTCACACTATGAGCACATAAGCCACCTTCGTAAGCACAATGAAATTTACTACTTGCAGGCGCAACGAAAAAATCGGAAGAAATAAGATAATTTCTTAATTTATCTGCCCCTTCTCTTTTAATAACAGAGTCAAAAATATTCAAAAAATCTTCTTTGTTATACATACCTGACCTTTATTTAGACTTATAATATAATTTGCAGTGACAAAAACCTTCGAAATTAGGGTCGTCAATCTGTTCCCTAAATTCCTTACACATACACTTAATATCTTCATCCTTACCGAGTTTACAAGGGCAATATCCACCTTTTAACTTCAAGCCTTCCTTCACGGTTTTTACTATCTCTTTATCAGGATTTAGTGAAATTTTCATAATATTCTACCTTATAAATTTAATAATTTTAAAGCATTTCTAAAAAGAATTTTGTCTTCTGTTTCTTTTTCAAGATTATAGGACTTAAAAATCTCCAAATCTTTCTTCATATCTCTCCACGGACAATCGGTTGCAAACAAGATTTTATCTGCCCCATGTTTTTGTAAAATTTCTTTAAACAAACCTTCATTTATCTCGTGTAATGTATATGCAGTATCAAAATACACGTTTTTACCTGCTAGCAATTGTAAAACTTGCTCCCACTGTTTGTGTGCACCATAATGACCAAGAACAATTTTTTCATAGCTTGTTTTCTCTATAACCTCTAAAAATAATTCAGGTGGACATTTCACAGGTTCACCTGGATATCCATCGTCAACTCCAGCATGGGTTATAACGATTAAATCATGTTTTCTTGCCTGATTAATAATTTCAATATAGGCAGGGTCATTAATAAAGGTATTTTGATAATCTGGATGAATCTTTACACCTAAAAAACCACATTCCTTTATAAACGTCATTTTTTCTGGAATATTTTCACATTCAGGATGAATACCTGCAAAAGAAATAATCCTTGGCGAACAATCCTTAAATTGCTCGTTAATAGATAAAGCAAACTTATTAACACTATCGAATTGCGATGGCTTAGTAATTACGGGAAGTGTAATACTAATATCAACGTTAGCATTTTTCATATGATTAATAAGACCACCAACCGTGCCGTCTGTATAAGCTTTATTACTTGCTAAATTTTCTAGATGAGAAATAGTTTGACTAGCGATTTTATCAGGAAAAACGTGTGTATGAAAATCTATTATCATTATTATAACTACCTAACGTCGTCAGTTGAAAGAGTAACTATTCCCCTATCGTTTAATGCGTTTAATGCAAAATCAAGGTCAGAAGTTTTAACAACAACCGATGCGCTTTCGCCATCGATAGAAAGACCATACATATATTCAATATTAATACCCATTTCAGAAAGGTTTTCTAAAAGAATTTGTAAACTACCAGCCTTATGCTCGATTTTAATAATTAAGACGTCGGTTAGCATAGTAGAAAAACCTGCAAAAGTAAGTTTATCCTTACCTTCAACCGGTTTGTCAACAATAAGCCTTAATAAACCATATTCAGTGGTATCTGCAAGACTTAACGATAAAATATTGATATTATTAGATTTCAAAACCTCTAATACTTCGTGTAATCTACCTTGTCTATTTTCAATAAAAACTGATAATTGTTTTGCTACCATGATTAACTCCTTATTAATATAATTTTCTATTATCGATTACGTGAACGGCTTTGCCTTCACTTCTCTTCAACGAATTTGGTTCAACGATTTTAATTTTTGCGTTTATACCAAGTGCTTGATTTATAACGTGAGATAATTTACTCGTAAGAGCTTCATAACCTCTAATTTCGTCGGTTAAATATTCTACGTTAGGCTCAACCTGAATTTCGAGAGTGTCTAAATTATTTACTCTATCAACAATCATCATATAATGAGGGGAAACTTCCTTAACGTCAACGAGTGCAGCCTCAACTTGACTTGGGAATATATTTACCCCTCTAATAATAAGCATGTCGTCTACACGACCCTTAAACTTACCAAGTCTAGCAGACGTTCTACCACATTCACATTTAGAATAGTTAATATTGGTCAAATCCTTAGTTCTATATCTAATTAGTGGAAGACCCTGCTTTGTAATAGTGGTGAATGCTAATTCACCTAAAAGGCCTTCTTTTTGAGGAGTTAAGGTATCAGTGTCAAGAATTTCAGGAATAAAGTGGTCTTCGCAAACATGTAAACCTTTATGGAATGAACAATCGCACGCTACACCAGGTCCCATAACTTCTGACAAACCGTAAATATCGTGAGCAGAAATGTTTAGACGAGATTCAATATCATTCCTCATTTTATCCGTCCATGGTTCTGCACCACAAATAGCAGTTTTTAGTTTAATTTTGTCAATCAAACCTTCTTTTTCTAAGACTTCCGTAATGTATAATAAGTATGAAGGTGTGCATGCAATGGCAGTTGCACCAAAATCAACCATCATTGTAGTTAACTTTTTGGAATTACCAGTGCTCATAGGAACTACCATGGCGTTAACCAATTCTGCGCCATAATGAGCGCCCAAACCACCCGTAAATAGTCCGTAACCATAAGCAACTTGAATAATATCATCCTTAGTTACTCCTGCCATAGAAAGACATCTAGCAACACATTCAGACCAAGTATCGATATCTTCTTTGGTATAGCCAACAACAGTTGCCTTACCAGTCGTTCCACTTGATGCGTGAACACGAACGATTTGCGAGTGAGGAACGGCAAATAAACCAAATGGATAATTATCCCTTAAATCATCCTTTGTTGTAAAAGGTAATTTAGTTAGGTCTTGAATACCCTTAATGTCGCCAGGCAATAGACCTATCGCATTCATTTTTTTTCGATAAAATTCAACGTTATCGTATACGTGCTTAACCGTTTTAACTAGTCTTTCACTTTGAATTTTAGCAAGCTCGTCTCTTGATATAGTTTCTACTTTATTCCAAATCATAATTCACCTCTCTAATTATTATAGCCGGCCTCGAATGCTAACTTATTTATTTCAATGGTTTTTTGTGGAACGGTTGCCTCTACTATATCAAGCCAATCGTTTTTATCAAAACCAATAAATTTTGCAGAATAACCTAAAACTATGGTGTTTAGAACTTTAGCGTTGCCAAGTTCTAACGCCATTTTTTTAGCATCAATAGTGTAAAGCTTATGGTCTTTTTCAATAATTTCCATAATTCCTTGTGGATATTCAGCCATACCTGAAACAACTGTCATAGGTTTAATTTCACAATCATTAACAACTAGAACGCCGTTCTTTTTAAGATAATGAGCATATCTTAAGGCTTCAAGTTTTTCAAAAGATATAATAATATCAGCATTACCTGGTTCAACAACTGGTTCATAAACCTTTTCGCCAAATCTAACGAATGTAACTACACTTCCACCACGTTGCGCCATGCCGTGAACTTCCGATAGTTTAACGTCATAACCTTTTGCGAGTGCAGTCTTTCCAATAATTCTACTTGTAAGTAGCGTTCCTTGTCCTCCAACGCCAACAATCATAATATTTAATTCTTTCATTATCTTTCCACCTTCTTTATAGCATCAAATTTACAATAATTAGTGCATAAACCACAACCATTGCAAGCAGTATCGTCAATAACGGCAACTCCTTCTTCGTTTTTAGAAAGTGCAGGGCAACCGATTTTTAAGCACATTCCACACTTTTTACACTTTTCAGCGTCAACAAAGCATTTGAATGGGAATTTTTGACCTTTAATCAAGGTGCAAGGCGCTTTTGCAATAATAACGGTTAAAAGGTCTGACTTAACGTTTTCTTTTAAGATTTTTTTTAATTCAACTACGTTTGATGCGTCGCATTCAATAACGTTAGGAACGCCAATGGCTTGGCATAAGTCCTTAAAGTTAATAGCATAGGTGGTCTCACCCTTTAAGGTTTTACCAGTTGCGGCGTGGTCTTGGTGTCCAGTCATTCCAGTAGTTCTATTATCAAGAATCATAACGGTAGCAGTAGACTTATTATAAACCATATTGATTAACGAATTAACACCAGTATGTAAGAATGTTGAGTCGCCAATTACTGCCACCCAATTTTTAATATAATCTTTGCCCTTTGCTTTTTCCATACCGTGAAGTGCAGAAATACTTGCACCCATACAAACGGTAGTATCAACGACACTTAGTGGTGCAACAGCCCCGAGAGTATAACAACCAATATCGCCGGCAGCGTGTATTTTTAGTTTGTTAAGAACTGAAAAAACGCTTCTATGATGACAACCTGGACATAATACAGGAGGACGATTTGGAACAAGTGCAGGAGCAAAAATAGAATCGTCCTCGCCATTTAAGGCTTTTTTAATCATATTGGCGCTATATTCGCCTTGTTTCGTGAAGATTTCCTTACCGACGCAATCAATTCCCCAACTTTTAACTTGTTCTTCAATAACAGGCTCTAATTCTTCGATTACGTATAGTTTTTCAACTTGCTTAGCAAAATCTTCAATTAATTTCTTAGGCAACGGATTTGTAATACCAAGTTTTAGAACGCTTGCAGTTGGGCACGCTTCCTTAACGTATTGATAGCATACCCCTGCAGTAATAATACCAACCTTTTTGTCGTTGATTTCAGTTTTGTTTATATCAAAAGAACAAGAATCAATTGCTAATTGTTCTTCTCTTTTTTCAACGATAACGTGTCTACCAATTGCAGAACCAGGCATCATAACGTATTTTTTAACGTCTCTTTCATAAACTTTATCAACAACTTCAACCCTATCACAAAGTTCAACTAAACTTTGAGAGTGAGAAAGTTTCGTGGTCGTTCTATATATAACAGGCGTATCATATTTTTCACTTAATTCATAAGCAAATTTAATAAAATCCTTAGCCTCTTGACTATCACTTGGCTCAATTACAGGAACGTGAGAAGAACGAGCAATCATTCTCGTATCTTGTTCGTTTTGTGAACTTGCTAGACCTGGGTCGTCGGCAACAACGATTATAGAGCCACCGTTAACACCCGTATATGAAAAAGTATAGAGTGGGTCGCTCGCAACGTTTAAACCAACGTGTTTCATACAAGATAGACTTCTTACACCAGAGAATGATGCACCGATTGCAACTTCTAGCGCAACCTTTTCGTTTGGTGCCCATTCAGTATAAACTTCTTGGAATTTGCTTAAAAATTCGCTAATCTCGGTGCTAGGAGTGCCTGGGTATGCACTTGAAACTTTTACACCAGCCTCATAAACACCACGAGCAATTGCTTCGTTTCCTAACATTAAAACTTTTTTTGACATATTATAAACTCCTCAAATCCCTAATTCTCTTTGCCTTTCCTTCGAAACGCTGTAGAGTATTTGGAGATTCTAATTTTACTTTTGCATCTAAACCTAGAATAATGCGAAGTTTGCTTCTTATATTCTTAGTTAACGTTTCTAAATCCTTAAAGGAATCGGTTACTTTTGCAAGTTCTACCCTAATGGTTAGCATGTCGGAATAACCTTCTCTTTCAACAATGATTTCATAGTGAGGACCAAGTTCGTTAAAACTTAATATTACCTCTTCGATTTGACCAGGGAAAACGTTAACGCCACGAACTTTTAGCATATCGTCGCTTCTACCTGATAGGTTTTCCATTCTAACAAAGGTTCTACCACATTTACAAGGCTCGTAATTAAGCCTTGTTATATCCTTTGTTCGATACCTAATCAATGGAATTCCTTCCTTTTTAATACAAGTAATAACAAGCTCACCCTTTTCCCCTTCTGGCAAAACTTCGCCTGTAATAGGGTCAATAATTTCAGGAATAAAATAGTCCTCATTTATATGTAAACCGTCTAAATATTCACACTCACCAGAGACACCAGGTCCAATAAGTTCGCTCATTCCATAGTTAGAAGTAACTAACATATCCTTGCCCCAAACTTTATGCATTTCAGCACGCATAGCGTCGGTTAAAAGTTCACTACCAACAAGACCAATCTTAACGTTAAGGTCTTTTGAAGGGTCGACTCCCATTGAATTAGCGACTTCGGCAAGTCTTAAGGCATAAGACGGCGTTGCAACAAGTAAAGTCGTTCCAAAATCCTTCATATACATAATTTGCTTTTCGGAATTACCCGTTGACGATGGAATTATTGTTGCACCAATATTTTCTAAGCCATAATGCAAACCTAATGCACCTGTAAACATGCCATAACCAAAACAAATTTGAGCAACGTCTTTTTCAGTAGCACCACCCATGCAAGCAATACGAGAAACACATTCTGTCCACATATCCATGTCGTTTTTAGTATATCCAACAACGGTTGGCTTACCTGTGGTTCCACTAGATGCGTGAATTCTAACCAACTTATCTTTTGGAACGGCAAATAATCCAAACGGATAATTGTCCCTCATGTCTTGTTTTGTAACGAATGGAAGTTTAGATAAATCTTTTAATGATTTAATATCTTCAGGCTTAACGCCTGCTTCATCCATTTTTCGTCTATAAGGTTCAACGGTTTGATAAACCCTACTAACCGTTTCTTGCAACCTTTCAAGTTGAATGGTTTCTATTTCTTTTCTTGAAAGCGTTTCTTCTTTAGACCAAATCATATTTACTCCTAATCGCCTTGCGGCTAAAATTATTCAATTAATCCTTCTACTTTTTTATCAAATGCGTTATATAGCGTTTCCTCGCTAGGTTTTTTCGTAAACCGGCTAATTATTATAGTTAAGGCGATTGATAGAATTATACTAAACACACCGATTAAAGGCGAAAGAGCAACACCACTCTTTAACACGTTTGCTATTGAACACACTCCATCACAATTTACGTAACCAAATACTAGAATTAATGTAATCGTTAGCACCAAACCACCAATCATAGATACTATTGCGCTAGTTTTAGTAACCTTCTTTGAATATAAACCCAAAACAAATGGACCAAAGAAACAACCAGACAACGTTCCCCAACTTAAAGACATCAAATAAGCGATAGCAGTAACGTTAAAAATCTTGTTTAACAATGCAATTACGACTGAAAGAATAACGAAAGCAAAGCACATAATTCGAAGTGAAAAGGTTACGTTTTTATCGCTTGCATCTTTATTTATCACACCTTTATATAAGTCAACCGAAATAACCGACGCACTAGACAAAGATACAGATGCCAAGGTAGACATTGAGGCAGAAAGAACGAGGACGCCAATTATACCCATTAAACCAACAGGGATTACCCTTTGTAGCATCATTGGAATAATATTATCGGTTACTCCGTTGAACTCACCTGGATTAGAGAAATACAACCTAGAAAGTCCACCAACAAAATAAGCAATTACACCAATAAACATTGCAAATAAAGTGCTAATAATCATACCTTGTTTAATGGCCTTTTTATCTCTTACCGTATAATATTTATGAACGGTTTGAGGCAACCCATAAACCCCCATTGAGGTTAAAAGAATTAATGAAATTAGTGTAATTAATGGCGAATTCAAGAAACCAACTTCCCCATATCCTTCAAAAAAGCCGAAACCTGATGCCGTTAAAGTATTTAACCCATCAAACCCGTTAACGTCCTTAAAGAAACATACGAACATAATTCCAACGCCGAAAATCATTATAATTCCTTGAATAAAATCGGATAGCGACGTTGCGAAGTACCCACCGAAAACTAAATATACTGCCGTTAATAAAGCAAGAATTATTATAATAATCGTTCCATCTATATTGAAAATCATCTCAAAAAGATTTCCAAGTCCGTTATAAACAGAAGCCGCATAAGGTAATAAAAATACGAATATTAGAATTGCCGAGAAAATCTTAAGAAATTGCGAGTCATATCTTTTATAAAAAAATTCAGGCATTGTTTTAGCAGATAACCTAACGGTCATATTTTTTGTTCTCTTCGCCATTATAAACCAAGCAAGAAGTCCACCAAGTAGTGCGTTTCCTATACCAATCCACACAGAAGCTAAACCAAAGCCCCAACCAAACTTTCCAGCATAGCCTATAAAGATTACTGCCGAAAAATATGTAGTTCCATATGAAAATGCGCTCATCCATCCATTTAATCCCTTTTTGCCTGCAAGCAAAAAGTCCTTAACAGATTTTGAACGATTTTTTGTATAAAGCGCAACTCCAATCATGGCTAATGCGTATAGAAATAATATCAAATAATCAAGCCACATAACAAACTCCTAAAAAAAATACCGCTTGTAAAAAGCGGTATAAATGTTTACAAAAAAATCCACCGCAAAAAGCCTAGCAACAAGAGTAAAGATAAAATTTGCGATAATAAAACAGTTTTTGCATTTCATTTCCTTATTTAAAATAGTTTTTATATATTATATATATAAATATTTATTTTGTCAAGACTAAAAAACAAAAAAGTTGTATCATTTGGATAATTCTATTATTAAAAGTTTAAATACCAATTAAAAACGCCATTATGCGAGACATAATTAGCGTTATTTTCATTAGAATTTATAAAACGATTGTTCCTACCGACCTAACCTTTAGTGGAATAACGTTTAATTTACCAAAAACTTTATTTGCCTTATTCAAAAATTTCGTAATTTCAGTATTTTTTACAATATTAAGAATTGTTCCAGCAAAGCCTCCCCCGTGAACTCTATTAGCTAAGCAACCTTCAAAGTTACGAGAAATAGCTAAAGATTTAGGAATAAGTTGTTCATCGCTTTCTGGCACGTAACAATTTTGCAATTTATAAAGTGAACTTACACCTGACTGGTTGATAGCATCAATAAAGCCTTGATAATCTTTTTTTGATAAAGATTCATATAGATTATCCACCCTATCGTTCTCTTCAAAAAAATGAATTGCGCGAAGTATTGCCCTGTCAGAAACAACACTAAGTTTATTAAGGTCGAATTTATAAAATTCGTCTTTATCAATCTCAATAAGCCTTTCTTTGCCGAAAATTTTAGCAACACTCTTCATTTCTTGTGGAATAGATGCATAATGGTCAGTTAAATCAGCGTGTGAGCCACCAGTATTTACCAATACTAATGTAAAATCGTTAAGATTATCGTTGATATCCTTAACGTTTACACTTTCCTTACTTGAAAAATCAAGGAGTTTTAGCCCACCAAAAGCAATAGCCGTTTGGTCTAAAAGTCCTGACGGCTTTCCAAAATAAACGTTTTCACTAAATTGAGAGATTTTTGCCTTATCTTCGTTAGAAACCTTTCCGTCGTTATATAAAAAGTTCAAAATTTCAGCAATCAAGACCTCAAAAGACGCAGAACTAGATATTCCAGCCCCACCAAGTACCGAACTTGTTATATAGGCGTTAAAACCACCAACATTAAAATCTTTATTTTTAAAACCCTCTACAACACCTCTAATTAAGGCAGGAGATGTTCCAATTTTTTCATTTGCAGTGCCTTTAAGGTCAACAGTCATCTCTGGATAACCTTCACTAGTTAGACAAATTTTATCGTCACCTCTAGGCATAAAAAAACATAAGGAATCAAGGCTGATGGCACACGAAACAACCTTTCCACCATTATGGTCAGTGTGGTTTCCACAAACCTCAACCCTACCACTTGAAGAAGCAATAAAAGCACATTCTACATCATAAATACTTTTAAATTTATCAAAAGCTTTTTGATATCTTTCTTTTTGCTCTAACGTTTTTTCACCATACAATGAAATAAAGTTGGATTCAATTCCATCAAGGGAATAAAAAGGTTCCTTTAATCGCATATCGTCCTCCAATTTTAATTAATATACCACAAAACGTAAGAAAAGTAAAATAAAATATTAAAATTTTATGGTTATCCTAAACCTATTATTACTTGACTATACAAAATCTTTATTATATAATAATAAAGTCTTTTTACAAGACGGAGGACTTTTCATTATGGATTACAAAATTATAGAGAAAAAATGGCAAGAAATTTGGGAAAAAGAAAAACTAGGTTATTTTAACAACAAAAATAATTCCAAGAAATTTTACTGCTTGGAAATGTTCTCATACCCATCTGCTGCAAAACTTCATTTAGGACATTGGTATAACTATGGCCCTACCGATAGTTTTGCTAGATATAAAAAAATGAAAGGTTACGAAGTATTCCAACCTATGGGTTTTGACGCATTCGGTCTTCCAGCAGAAAACTATGCTATTAAGACTGGTGTTCATCCTAAGGATTCAACTGAAAAAAATATCATAAACATGGAACAAACCCTTAAGGAAATGGGTGCCATGTTTGATTGGAATGCCGAAATTATTACCTGCAACGAAGATTACTATAAGTGGACACAATGGTTGTTCCTTAAATTATACAAAAAGGGTTTAGCATATAGAAAAGAGGCTCCTGTTAACTGGTGCCCTAGTTGTCAAACTGTTTTAGCAAACGAACAAGTTGTTAACGGGCAATGCGAAAGATGTAATTCGACCGTAGTTAAAAAGAATTTAACCCAATGGTTCTTCAAAATTACCGAATACGCTGAAGAGTTATTACAAGGACTTAAAGACCTTGATTGGCCCGAAAAAACAAAGTTAATGCAAAAGAATTGGATAGGCAAATCAACTGGTGGCGAAATTGAGTTTACAGCTGAAAGTGGCGATAAATTTAAGGTATTTACTACTCGTGCCGACACCTTATTCGGTGTTTCATACGTTGTTTTAGCACCTGAACACCCACTAGTTGAAAAACTTACTAGCGCAAAGCAAAAGAAAGCCGTTGAAGCATACGTTTTAGAAACTTCTAAAACAAGCGAAATCGAAAGATTATCTACTGAAAAAGAAAAAACAGGCGTGTTTATTGGGCATTACGCCATCAACCCTATCAACAATAAGAAAATCCCTATTTACGTTGCCGATTACGTATTATATTCTTACGGAACGGGCGCTGTTATGGGCGTTCCTTCTCATGACGAAAGAGACTTCGCCTTTGCAACTAAATACGATTTACCTATTAATCGTGTTATTAAGGGTGCAAACGCTGGGGTTGAAGATAGCCTTCCTTTCGTTAACGACGGAATCTTGGTTAATAGCCCTGGATTTGACGGATTAACAAGTGAAGAAGCAAGAAAACAAATTATTAATAGCCTTATTAAGCTTGGCGTTGGAGAACATAAAACCAACTATAGATTAAGAGATTGGCTAGTTTCTCGTCAACGTTATTGGGGTGCTCCAATTCCAGTTGTTCATTGTGATAAATGTGGTGCCGTTCCTGTTCCTGAAGACCAACTACCTGTTAGACTACCATACGACGTTGAATTTAAACCAGACGGCGAATCTCCACTTGCTAAACATCAAGGTTTTATTAATACTACCTGCCCTATTTGTGGTGGCCCTGCACATAGAGACCCTGATACTCTTGATACGTTCGTTTGTTCAAGTTGGTATTTCTTAAGATACCCAGACGCAAAGAATTCTAAGGAGCCTTTTAACCCAGAAATCATCAATTCTATGCTACCTGTTGATAAATACGTTGGTGGCGCAGAACACGCATGTATGCATCTTCTCTATTCTCGTTTCATTACCAAAGCATTACGTGATATGGGATATCTCAACTTTGACGAACCATTTAAGTCTCTAGTTCATCAAGGCGTTATTTTAGGACCAGACGGAATGAGAATGAGCAAGTCTAAAGGCAACGTTATTTCCCCTGACCCATACGTTAAAGAATTTGGCTCAGACATTCTTCGACTATACTTAATGTTTGGTTTCTCGTATACCGAGGGTGGCCCATGGAGCGAGGACGGAATTAAAGCTATTTCAAAATTCCTTGATAGAATTGAACGACTTGGTCTAAAACTTAAGAATTTCAATAATAAAAATAAAGAAATAACTAAAGATGAAAAAGAACTTCTATTTATTACTAATCGAACTATTAAGTCGGTTGACAACGATATGGAACAATTCTCTTTCAACACTGCCGTTGCTAGACTAATGGAATTATTAAACGCTCTATCTAAATACGACACGCTAGAAAACAAGAATGCAGGCGTATTTAAAGATTGTTATAAAACCTTAATTCAACTACTTGCACCATGCGCTCCACACTTTGCAGAAGAAATGTGGGAAATTTTAGGTTACAAAGGCTCAATTTTCAACACTAAATATCCTGTTTGCGACGAAAAAGCATTAATTCTTGAAGAAGTTGAAGTTGCAGTTCAAGTCAATAGCAAGATTAAAACTAAAATAACTATTCCAGTAAACGTTACTGAAGAACAAGTTAAAGAAATTCTTAAGGCCGACCCAAAAATGTCAGCTGAATTAGAAGGAAAAACTATTAAGAAATTAATTATTATTCCAAAGAGATTAATTAACATTATAATCTAAAAGAGAGAAACAAAAATGAATAAAGCTACGGCTGAAATTACTAGATACAACCCTTCTATAGAAGAAGGGTTATCTAATGAAATCGTAAATCAACGAACAAAAGATAATCTAATAAATAAGGTAAAAAATAAAACTTCTAAGTCTTATCTTAATATTTTTACTGGCAACGTTTTTACCTTTTTTAACCTTTTAGGTTTAATAGTTTTCATTGCATATTTAATGATAGGCACTGACCTATCTAACTACTTTTTCGTTATATTTTACGTTGCGAATACTTCTATTGGAATTATACAAGAGATTAGAGCAAAAAGATGCATTGATAAACTTTCTCTACTTGCCAACAAAACGTGTTTTGTTATAAGAAACGGTGAGAAGATAGAAATCCCTGCTAATGAAATAGTTTTGGACGACGTTGTTTATTTAGGTCTTGGAAATCAAATTCCAACCGATTGCAAGATATTAAAAGGCGAAATCGAAGTTAACGAAGCATTGCTCACAGGCGAATCTGTTCCAATTAAGAAAAAGGCTGGAGACACCCTGCTTGCAGGAAGTTTTATTTCTTCAGGCACGTGTTACGTTGTTGCCGAGAAAGTTGGCAAGGATAATTACGTTGAAACTCTATCTGCAAAAGCAAAACAATATAAAAAGCCACGCTCAGAAATAATGAATTCAATTACCTTAATAATCAAGGTTGTTAGTTTCATAATCATTCCTATAACAACGGCTTTTATGGTTAAATCAATGGTATTCAAAGATGCAGACGTAAAAACTGCCATTTTAGGAGCATCTACCGTAGTTATCGGCATGATTCCAGCTGGTCTTATGCTCTTAACTTCCGTAGCTCTTGCCGTTGGCATAATTAAGCTTGCAACTCATAAGACGTTAGTACAAGACCTTTACTCTCTTGAAATGCTCGCAAGAGTCGATACAATTTGTTTTGATAAAACTGGAACGATTACCGACGGAAACATGTCAGTTCACGAACTTATTCCTCTAGACGGCGAAGATAAGCACAACGATATAATTTCTTCAATTCTTGGAACGTTAAACGATAATAACCAAACGGCAAATGCTTTAAAAGAAAAATTTGGCAACAATATTTTCTATAAAGCTGTTAAATCAATTCCCTTCAACTCAAAAATCAAACTTTCTGCCGTTACTTTTGAAAACATTGGGACATATGCTTTCGGCGCACCTGAGTTTGTCCTATCAAAAGAAAAATTTAGCATGCTAGAAACCCAAATAAACGATTACGCCTCAAAAGGATATAGGGTTTTAATTCTAGCACACTCCAAAAAAGAAATAGAAAATGAAGAGGTACCAAGCGATTTTGATGCACTTGCATTAATATTAATCGTTGACCATATAAGAGAGGACGCATACGACACGGTTAAATGGTTTAACGAAAATAACGTTGCCATTAAGGTTATTTCTGGCGATAATCCAATAACCGTTGCTGAGGTTTCACAACGTGTTGGCATTCCAAACGCTGATAAATACATAAGTTTAGAAGGACTAAGCGACCAAGAGGTTTACAATTGTGCCGATAAATATACTGTTTTTGGACGTGTTTCCCCAGAACAAAAAGCAATTTTAGTAAAAGCGCTTAAGGATAATGGACACGTAACGGCAATGACAGGCGACGGCGTTAACGATATTCTAGCACTAAAAGAGGCCGATTGTGCAGTAACGGTTGCATCTGGTAGCGATGCTGCAAGAAGCGTTTCTCACCTAGTTCTACTTGACAACAACTTCAACTCAATGCCAAAGGTTGTTTACGAAGGCAGAAGGGTTATAAACAACGTTCAAGGCTCGGCATCACTATTTATAATGAAGACGTTCTTCACTGCCCTAGTTGCCATTATAACGCTTTGCTTACCTTATATGGATACATATCCGTTTAGAACCTCGCAACTAATAATGATAGAGATATTTGTTATAGGCCTACCTGCATTCTTCCTTTCTCTACAGCCAAACGACTCTCTCGTTGAAGGACGATTTATTTCAAAAGTTATTAAGAATTCCGTTCCTGCATCTATTTTAATGACGTTAAGCGTATTAATTGTTGAAATATTAAAACATACACTACCCATCAATCAACCAGACGTTATCTATTCAACGATTGCAGTATTCTCATTTACGATTGCAGGTGCAATGAACCTATTTATTACGTGCAGACCATTCAATAAATATAGAACGCTTATGTTTACCGTAAGCATGCTTGCAGTATTATTTATAATGATAACTAGTTCGCTTGGTGTTGGACTACTTTCAGAAGAATACCTTGCCCCACTAATTCCATTCGCAACAAATTGGTATAACTATTTAATTTTAATAGGCATATTCATACTAGACATACCAATATTTATGCTACTTAAATATCTTTTTAATAAAATAAAAACTAAAGAGTAAACAAAAAGCACGGATTATCCGTGCTTTTTATTCGCCTAATTAAAAATTATTTATTAATAAAACTAAGAATGTTCATGCACTTTCGATAAGAAGTGATATCGTCCTTGACGTATCCATCCTTTTCAAAGCCAGGTAAGCAAACAACGTCCGGATTATTTGACGGTTTAACGTCAAAACAAATTTTTTTCTTAAAAGGTAAATTTAGAAAATCTTCGACGTGTTTATCTGTGCATAAATTTTGACGACTAAATTTAACGATAAGATTATCAAAATTAATTCTTTTAGCCCTGCGTTCCCACTTCTCTTTTGCCTCTTCAAAAGTTGGATAATGAAGTAAAACTATTTCAACGTCGTCAAGTTTGGCTAAAACTTTATTTCCTTGACCTAATTCTATAATCGTGTCCTTGTATTTAGATTGCTCAACTTGTAAAGGCTTTAATTCGCAAGAAAAATAATATTTTAGGTTTGATAAAAACTTAATATACTCATCTGCAAAGAAATACATTCCAACGGTTGGAGTTTGATAAGATAAACCAAAATATCTATAAACGTCTCCAGCCCAGCAATTATTACTTATGATAGAAAAACTACAATCTTTTAGTTTTTTTCTACGCTTAGGCGCAGTTATCTTAATAAAAAATTTGTTAATAGCCTTTTTTATCTTTCTGTAAACTTTTATCATTTTTAAATACCAAAATATAATTTCTAATAAACGATTATATTTTACTATTATATTGGTAAAATGTCAATGCATTAAGTAAAACTTAATATTTTTATAACAGCCAATTAACAGGCAAATCAATTTAAATTCAATAATTAAAAATATACATTTTTGGGCCTCATCTTATTGGTTCCAAATTTATCAAATCAAAAAAAGATATCCAAAAGATATCCTTTTTGCTTGGCTGAGAGCGAGGGATTCGCCTCTCTCGAGCCTCCCGATAAACAGTCCACTGGACTGTTTACCTACGGGAAATTTGCAAACAAATTTTCTCCTAATTCGAATCTATCTCTTTTGTCTAGACATAACAACAAAAAAAGACTATCTCAAGATAGTCTTTTTTGTTGGCGGAGAGCGAGGGATTCGAACCCCCGTGGGCTTGCACCCAAACGGTTTTCAAGACCGCCTCGTTATGACCACTTCGATAGCTCTCCACTTGAATACAATATTAAATTGACTAAAACGAATGAAAACCGTTACACGGTTTGTTTCTCCGCTTCGCTACGAAAGCTATCGCCCAAGACCGCCTCGTTATGACCACTTCGATAGC
>JAZRSF010000045.1:0-10276 GCA_045651365.1 Christensenellaceae bacterium | reverse complement strand
CAAATAGCACGCCGATAAGGAATCGCCGTTTTCCATACTCTTAGGATTTGTTTCGTTTTCCTGCCAAAGCGCAATCGTTTTTGCGTTTTCTCTTGGTTTTACGGCGGACATCTGTCGATGTTGATAATAATGTCTCATCTCATGCGCTACAATCGCCGCAGTATACGCTTCCTGCACTTCAAAACTTTTATGTCCAAATACATCTTTAAACTGCTTATAATCATAAAAAATTGCATAACCTGCTTCGCAATGAACGAATTCCATTAGACATCTTACTTCCAACCGTGTTTCAAAAAGAAACGGTTTTATCTTATAACCAAATTTCTCACAAAGGTAATCTCGAACCGCACGAATTGTACGTATGTAGTCCTTCTTTTTAAATTTCCCATATTTATCCCTACTACTCATATTTTCTCCCATTTGTTTTGAAAACCCCGACAAGTTGTCGAAACTTGTCGGGGTTTGTCGTTGGTGCGGATAAAGGGACTTGCACCCCCACGGTCTCCCACTAGCTCCTAACTCTAGCGCGTCTGCCAATTCCGCCATATCCGCAAATGCTTATATATTTTAACACAAACGCATTGTAAAATCAAGTTTTTTACAATGCGTTTTTTAATGTTCTTTATTTATTCTTTCCACTTAAAATTTTGTGTGCCTGCGCCAATTTCAAAATGATATTTAACTATACCTAAGTCTATTTTAGAGCAAGGACCAACGCCTTTTTTAACAGTCACAACGCCGTCTTCTTGGCTAAAAAAGAACTTTTGCCGGTTAATTGCCGTTGGTGCTTGCAAAGCACACATAACCCCTTCTAAAAACCAAGCGGGAGTTTTGCCGTCGAACTCGCAAACTTTATCAAGCGGTTTGTTCTTGTGTTCAACGCCTTGATTTTTGCCGTAGCCTATCGCTATAACGGCAACCAACTTTTCGCCCTTTTCAATAGTTATAGGGCATTTGCGCTTGTTATAAGTTAAATAAACCCAACAAGTGTTTAGATTTAATGTTTGGGCAAGGAGAACTAATTTTTCGCCGTAATAACCCAAAGTTTCTTCTAAACGCTCGTGCTTTTTCCCGATTAGCGCAATATAATTTTGCACGCCGGAAAACTTGCCGTAATGCGCAAGAAAACTTTTGCCAAACGCAAGCGGTTCGTCGGTGATGAGTTTAATGCTTAAATTTGCTTGCTCGTTAATCTCGCTTATAGCCGAATTTAGCGCGTTTAAAGCCGTTTGTTCAATGGGTTTATCCAAATATGCGCGCACGGAGTGGCGCGATTTAATTGCTTGTTTTTCGTTCATAATTTACTCTCCGTTTATAATTATGAAAATGCGTTTTTAAGTATGAAAAAAATAGGTGAAAAGAAAGTAGATTTTTGCCGAATACGGCTTTTCGTTATTATAACACCACTATATTATTTTGTCAATAGGCGATAAAAAAACAAATTGGGCTTTTAGGCTTTACACGTTAGTGCTTTTGTGTTAAAATAAGGCTTAAAGAAAGGTGGTTAAACGTATGGAAATTATACTTGCAAGCAACTCTCCGCGAAGAAAAGAACTTTTAGAAAAAGCGGGGATAAAATTTAGGGTTGAGCCAAGCGATTTTGAAGAAAAGGTTTTTTCGCTTGACCCGTTTAAGACGGCGGAAACCTTTGCTGTTGGAAAGGCAAAATCCGTGCTTAGAGCGTTAGACGGCGATTATTTGGTGATAGGTGCGGATACCGTTGTTTTTTTAGACGGTGAGATTTTAGGGAAACCCAAAGATGAAGAACACGCAAAGAAAATGCTTAAAAACCTTTCAAATAAGACGCACACGGTAGTCACGGGGTACGCTTTGCTTTCTAACAAAAAAGTGGTTAGTGGCTTTGTTCAAACGCAAGTGACTTTTAATAACCTTTCGGATAAAACTATCGACGAATACGTTAAGAGCGGATATTGTTGGGGAAAGGCGGGCAGTTACGGTATTCAAGACCCGTTTCCACTTGTAAAAGAATACAACGGAAGTTTATCAAACGTGATAGGCTTGCCTGTTGAAACGATAATTCCATTGATAGAAAAATTTAAATAAAAAAATTAAAAGCCAACGTTAATAGTTGGCTTTTTTGGTGGTGTACCCGCCATATTCCGTAGTGTATCCACAACGTAGTCTTATTGTATCATAACAATACTCGAAAATCTACCGTTTTTTACTGTTTTTTGTTGCCTTTTTGGTTGAATTCGGTTGCAAAGAAATTTTTTTCTTAACCCCGAAATCGAAACCGTCGAGTCGAACCCATAACGCCACGTTTACGCCCTTATTTGATAGTTTTAAGTTTACATTTGTACCTTTTATTTCCATAACTTTTTTGCTCCTTATGTATTATGATTTTAGTGTTTTTTTGCTTAAAATTGAATTTGTAAGCGGTTAAAGTCAAATTCCATATTTCTTAGAGTAAAGGGGTATCTAATGTTATCTATACATTCATAAACAGTGCAAGTAAGCGGTGTTTTTAGTCCTGCTAATTCGTGAAGATTGATTATTGTTTCAACGGTATCAACATTTATTTTTATTTCCTTGATAAGCGTTTGTAGTAATTCTTGCTTCAAGTAGAAGTCTATTCCGTCTAACACTTTCTTAAAATCAAGAACTTTCTTTCTCAAAGTTTCCTTGTTGATTCGGGGCAAGGAACTTCTTTCCGCTTTTATTTCGTCTATTATTAAAGCAATTCTATTTGCTTCGTTTCTTTCTTCCGTAATGTTGTTAGATATGACGGTGGCAAGTGTCTTTCCCTTATTTTTGAGTATTATATCGTTAAGACTTGAAATCAACGCTTCTTTTTCTATTAACTGCTTTTTTAAGTCGGTTAATTTTTCCGTTTGACTGTCGTGTAGTTTAGTAATACCTTGTCTTAATAACAGTATAATATTGTCGGTATTTCGTAAGGATAAAAATGCTTGGGTTAATAGATTAACTATGTATCTATCTAAGTAAACAATGTATATTGATTTTCTTCCTTCGTGTTTTGGCTTTCCATTGCATACATAGGAAAAATAGGCTTTTCCACGAGCAACACTTTTTCCGCCTGCTACTGCCGAGCCACACATACCGCACGTTATAAGTCCCGTTAAAAGGTACTTTCCTTTTTTTCGTCCACGTCCGTTTTTCTGCATTCGGCTATCTAACTTTGCTTGTACTCTTTCAAACACGTCGGTTTCTACTATTTGGGGCATACCGCCAACTATTCTTACAACTTCCGATTCGGGTTTTCTTTGTCGTCTCCATTTTTCACGGCAAGGGGAACGCTTATAAAGGTTGAACACGTATTCTCCGATATATTGTCGGTTTCGCAATAAATCGGTTATGTTGTATGAAAGCGGTCTGCCGTCTCTCCGTCTATAACCTTCGGCATTAAGAATATCAACAGTTTCTTTGTATGTATGACCTTCATCAACCAAGTGGAACATTTTATATATTGCTTCGGCTTCTTTTGGTACTATCCGATACCTTTTTTGAGCGACTTCGTACCCGTATAAAGCAACACCAGAGTGTGCTTTACAATTTTTCGCATTCTCTATTTGTCCGTTAAAGGCTTCTCTTGAAAGCCGTTTACTGTATAAAGCCGCCATACCCATACTCATTAGTTTGAAGAAATCGCCTTCGGGTGTATCATCAAAGTTTTCAACTGTACTTATGACCTTAATTCCGAGTTTATCTAAATGTTTTTGAGCAGATAAAGCAAGTTCAACGTTTCGAGCAAATCTATCCCATCTATGTACTATTACAAGGTCAAAGTCGCCCGAATAAGCGTCCTGCAACATTTGTTGAAATTCTTCTCTATTGCCGTCCGTACCTGTCCTTGCTTCGTCCTTATACTCTTTGATAACAGTTATATTGTTTGCCTTGCAGAACTTTCTACACTCGGCTATTTGAACTGCTATGCTTGATTCTTGTTGTTTGTCTGAACTGTATCGGCTATATATAACGCCGTTTAGTCTTACACTCATAATTTCACCTTTAATAGAGCAACCAATAACCCCATTTTTGGGGCGGTATCGGTATGGTTTCTATTCCTTTTTCTTTTAGTAGTTTATATGTTTCCCACGCTTTATTGACGTTTCGTGAGTATCGTATAACGTCGGTTAATATAACGTGAGTAAATGCCTTTTCATTTGCTTTTCGTATTAACGCTTTTAAGCCGTTTCCGTATTCGTGTATTCCTGAAACATTTTCATCTTCAAACACGGCAACTATATTAAGGCTTAATTTAATACATATATCGGTGCAACGCTTTATCTGAAACTTTGTTGCATTACCACCGCCTTGTTGGTTAGTTCGTGCATAAATACAAACACGTGTTCCTTTTTTAAGGTCATCTATACACGGAAAACGTACTAACGGCGGTATGGTTAAAGGCAAGTTCCAATAGTTAGTAAACGGTGCTATTGTGTTTGTGGGTGTTTCTCGCTCGCCTGTTTTATGATTATATTTGAGTTCATACATTTTGTTTTGGCTCCAATCTTTATATAACCATTCAAAGTATCTACCGATAACTTTTATTAGTCTGTTCCACTTGGGCGGTAGTAGGTTTGTACCACGCTTTTCAATAGTTTTTCCGTTATTAAAGAGCATTGTTATTTGCCACCACGTATAAGGGGAAAGGTTTGTAGGTTTAGAGTAGAAGTCGTTCCATAATTCTATATGCTGTATAAAAAGTCTTGCTTTAAGTTGGCTTGCTTCTTCTTTTCCGATTGTATATGGTGGGGATATGGTTGTTTGCTTGTATTTTGGGGAAGTAGTAATTATACCGCCGTTATCGGTTAAATCAATTTTAAGGCTCTTAAAGTCTCCGCACCCGTTAACGTATGATAAGCAAAATTGTTTTAGGTTGCTATAAGCATTTATATCTAACGCTTTTAACATTTCGGGGCACTTGATACATTTACCGCAAACACGATTTAAGCGTGTATCGTAAGGCTCCTTGTTTATTTCATCATCAAGGCTTTCAATGGTGAACGTATAACCTTTTAGATTCGTTTTTGTACAAAACGGGCAAGTTGTTTTTATCATAGTTTTCTCCTTATAGAATAGATAAAAGCCGAACGGCTATTCCGTTCGGCTCATCTCTTAATTATGTAGTTGTATTTCTATTTTGTCATCTTTGACTATTATTGCTTTTATGAACGCCCTTATTAACTTTCTTGTGATAGTTATGTCGTTAAACAGTTGGGTGTCGCTTATTATGGGGTTTCCGTTGCCGAGTCCGTTTAGGTAGTTAATGTAGTTATTAAGGCTTTTTTGTTTACCATTAAGTACTTTTATGATTGAAACGTTGTCGGTAATGGTTTTTTGTAGTGCTTGTGCTAAATCTTCGGTTGCAAGGGAGTATTTTTTAGATAGTCGCTTGTTTTCTCTTTCCAAATCTTGAACACGTCGGTTAAGTTGATTGAGTTGGTCTTTGTGCTTTGATAGAAGATTTGTTAAAGAGTTTTCTGATAGTTTGCCCGCTTTTAAGAAAGCGTTAACTTCTCGGTGTATTACTTTCTTAACGGTGTTTTCAAGGTGTTCCGCATTGATTTTCTTGACCTTACAATCGTTTTTTCTTCTGCTATCCGAACACACGTAATATCGGTATTCTTTTTTTCCACGCTTGCTTTTAGTCGTTTCACCAAATACTTTTTTTCCGCACTCGCACTCAATTATTCCTGATAGTAAGTATTCGGGGTGAGCGTTCTGCTTGTTTCTTCCGATTTCCCTTTCATCTAAAAGGTCTTGTACTTCAAGGAATAACTTTTTGCTTACTATTGCTCTTAAAACGGTGTTATCGTTTCTAACTTCTGCTTGTTCTCCGAGCAATACTCTCCGTTTCTTTCGGTTAACGGGGTTTCCGTTCTTATCCTTTCGGCAGTAAACGTATATTCCCGCATATTTCCAGTTTCGGAGCATATCGCTTATGGTGGACTGTTTGAACGGCTCGCCCGAACGGGTTAAGTATCCGTTTGCAGTTAGTGTTGTAATTATTTCTTGATAAGGGGTTTTCTTTACTGCAAGGTCGAATAACAGTTTAATGGCGGGTGCTTCGTTAGGCTCTATATCAAATTGCTTTCCGATGCATTTTAGACCGTAAGGGGCTCTTCCGCCTGCTGATTTTCCGCTTTGAGCACGTAAGTGTAGGGTTTGAGCCGTTTTCGTTGCTGCTGTTCTTGCTTCAAATTGAGCCATTGCAAAGCATAAGTTTGAGTAGAATTCGCCCATATTTGAATTTTCGTAGTACACGTTGCCGAAGATTAAAAACACTTTGTACTGTTCAAGTTCTTTTTTAATGTTGTCAAAGTCGCCAATGTTTCGGGTTAATCTTTCGTGGTGGTATAGAACTATAACGTCTATATTACCGTTTTTGACTTCTTTCATCATTTTGGTTAAGCCATCTCTATTATCTGTAAACATACCGCTTTTTGCTTCGTCTTTATAGATATGACAGTCTTGTAAGTTAAGTAGGCTGGGGTAGTTAGATATTAGGCTTTTACAGTCGGTAATTTGGGTTTCTATTGACGTTGCTGTCTTATCTTCGGAAGATTTTCTTGCATATATTGCAGTTTCTAATTTTTTCTTGTTAGAATTATTAAACTGTTTTGTAATAAGGACGGTTTGCATTAACGTTAATTCTTTGGGTTCAAGTTGTCGCATTATCGCCGTCCTCCTGATGTGCAAGGATTTCTATCAATAATTCATTGACAACGTTAATTCTTTCGTTTGAGCACAATGTTCTTTTGGTGTTTGTTAATGGAATATTACCGTTTTTTTCGGTTATTACTTTTCGGGGGAAGATATATTTACGCATTATCGTCATCTCCCTTGAAGAAGTCATTTATTGAATCGTCATCATTCCAATTTGTATTATCAACTTTCATTTCGAGTTGGACTGGCTTTTTAGGTTGATTTTCTTCCGTTAAATCTTCTTGAATTTGTTCCGATTCCATTTTGAATTTGAAAACGTTGCACCATATACCATTGATAAGTTTTCTTGTTCTAATGGTAGTTTTTCCGTTCTTTTTCTTTTCTTCCGTTCCGATTAGAATTCCACGTTTTTTCAATTCGTTGGTGGCGGTGCCCCATTCGTTAAAGCCTTCCGCTTTCAAAATCTTTTTTAAGCGGTCTTCGTGTATTATTACAGTCCATTCGTCATCTTTTATATTGATAATACCTTCATTAGTTTGTTTTGCTATGGTTTCGTTAGAAAAAGTACCGTTTCCTTTATAATGAGTTTTAAGATAATTAACGTCAAAGCGTGAATATTTATATTCTTGTGCATAAGTTTTTATAATGTTTAACAGTTTTTCGGCGGGGTTTCTATCGTCAACGGTATCTTGTTCGCTTTCAATTAACGGCTCTATAAGTTCTTCGGTAGTCCAAGTAAACGGGGAATTGAAACATTGTTTTACAAGTTCGCAAGATAGATATATTGAAGCAAGTCTTGTTGCAATTCTATCGCTTAACCCGTCTTTCTTTGTCATCAAAGGTTTAACCTTATTAAGTGCTTTTTCATATTCGCTTTTAAGCGTTTCTATGGGCATACTTACTATATAGTCTATAAAGGTTTTTCCCGTTAAGCCATAGTTGGCGTTTGCTATTGTTTTTATTTCTTCCGCACTTTCTGCCGATTCCGTCCATTGAACGTTTGTTGCATTTAACAGTCTTGGATAGGTACCTTGTTGAACTTTCATTGATTCCATTAACGGGGTTTCTGAACTTGCAATTACTATTCCCGACCAACCGTCAATATTTCTATTCCACTTTTCACCGCAACGCATTTTAGTTTCTTCTTGTGATATCGTATAAAGTAGTTCGGTTAAGTTGATGTTTGAGTTTTGTTGCAAGTCGTCTATTACTCTTGGCAGACCGTGTATTCCTTCCAAAGCGTCAAGGAAACCGTTTAACGTGCCAGAATGTGGAAGTCCTAAACCGTGTTTTGTGAAGACGGGGGAGCCGAACGGACTTAATAGTAGTTGTTCCATAGTGCTTTTGCCCGTTGAAGATTTTCCGCTTACATTTAGAACTATTGTTCCCAAGTCTGCAATTCGTAGTTTGTTGATTAGAGATATTACAACGGCACTAAAACCGAGACAGTAAGCAAGGGCAAGTTCCTTTCGGGGAAAAACGTGTTTATTAAGCATTTCTTGGTATTTGTTAACATCTCCCGCTTGGAATAAGAAATCACGTTTACACTCTGATACTTTTCCGTTTATGTTGGTTTGGTCGTATAAGAAATAGTATTGTCCGTCTATATTATGCCAACCAAGTTTGGTATGATATAGTTGATAATAATTTGAAGTGAAAGCAACCCTTGCTTGGTGGGTTAATAACATTGATATATCGTGAACTTGATAATGTTTTGCAAAAATGTTGTTGGCGTTTAATGCTTTTATTAAGTTTGAAAGGTCGTTTAATAAACTTGTCGGAATTTCTGCATTGAATTCTTTGCCTCTATCGTTTACATATAATAAAATAGAATCTTCTTCGTTTGCCGTGATGTTTTTTATTAAAGATTGAACTCTAAAAAACGGGCAATCATCTGGTATTGAAACTTCTCTCCCTTCATAATTGAAAGAGTCATTGTTTTTGTTTGGATTTAACATATTTATTCTCCTTATTTGGAGTACAAAAACAGGGAATAGGTTTCCAATCTTTCATTCAAAGGTGGCTTTTTATTTCATTATATCTAATTTAGATATAAGCCTTTACCTTGTAGAGCCCTTTAAGCACGGCGGTAAGGGTATTTGTGCTTAAAGGCTCTAAGTTTGTACTTTTAGTATAAATTAGTATTCGTATGAAAACAGTACTTGGTAAGAATCGGGGTATTCAAAGAAATATATTGTTTCATTTATAAAGTTCTTGAATTCTTCCCGATAGTCATAAAAATAAATTGTAGTGGGATATTCTTCTTGAAATACTTTTATTATGAGCATATCGTTGCTTGCTTCAAACTTAAACACTTGTAAATAATCTGGGTTTTCAAAAAGTTGTTTATGGTTTTCTACAATTTGCCAACAATATTGAATTACATCGGGCGCAACTTTTAATACAATATCGTAGGTCGTAAACATAGGTTTTTTAGGCATATAAGTCTCCTTTGTTGTTTAATAATAGAGTATTGAAACATTAAAAAAACGAGGAAATGAACGCACGAAGTCAAGCCGAAAGAACCTTTCGACTCGCAACGGGAACATTTTTCCTCGTCAATATATGTTTCGATTAAATTAAATACATTTTAGATAAAATAATAAATTAAGTTGATTAGTAGTAGTTTTAACCAACAGACAATAAGCGTTTATTATTTCACCTCCAAAAAACGCTTGTTATCAAAATATTATAATAATATAACACATAGAAAACCTCTTTGTAAAGCGATTTTAAGAAATTTCTATTAAATCTTGTAAATTTTTCTCTCTTTCGGGACTTACAACAAATCTACATAGTTTATCTTCGGGGTTTTTCTTGCCGTTTAAGTAGTTCTTAAAACCTTCGCCAACACGTACTATAACCCTTTTTCTATCTGCCATTTCATAAGTTTTATGGTCTAATGGACTTATCCACGTTTTACCTTCATAACTTCTTGGCTCCATAGTAAGGTAATTTTTCTTGATTACCTTATATCCGTCATCAACGTATTTCATAGTAAGTTTTTGTTCTTCAAGAATAATGTTTAACACCGTGTTAATAGGTAATTCGTATTTTTGAGCGATTATTCTCGCAAAAGTTAGTTGGTCTATTGTTTTAACAGGTGCTTTGATTGTTTTGGTTGCTTTTTTCTTTTTGGTAGTAGTTTTTGCCATAATTTTTCTCCTTAATATTCTTTTGCAAACAGCATTGTGCTGTGGTCGCCATCATCAATAACGAAGATTTTTTCGTTTAATATTTCTTCGTATTCTTGCTTATAGTTAGTATAGTGAGTTGTACCAAAGTTTGGGTTTTCTTGGGTTTGTCTTATCGCAAGCGTATCTTCACCGATTTTTTGGAAGGTAAACACTTGTAGATAGTCTAGTTTACTACAAAACTTTTTTTGTAATTCTATTGCAGACCATATCGCAACCTGTAAATCTTCGGGCACTCTATTACTAATTCCGCACGTTATGTATCTTTCATTGTCAAACATAAATTTTTCTCCATTTTTCTTTGCTTTTGTATTAAACCGTGTAAATTTGGGCGTTTTTGCCACACTCTCACACGTTTGTAGTGGGGTATGGTATCGGGAAAGGGTTAAGTTTTTCGTTGCAACTCGGTATCGTTCTCGTCCACAAACGGC
>JAZRSF010000044.1:0-9411 GCA_045651365.1 Christensenellaceae bacterium | reverse complement strand
GGATATAATTTAGCCTTTATATGCATATATCTTTACCTCCATAGAGCAGTAGTCTTGACCTTCAATTTGAACGTCTATTGATTTTGTTAAACCTTCTTCAAGTTCAACGTAGCCAACTTTATTTTTAATAATCGTAGGATTATCAATTCCTTTTACTGATAAAACCTTAACAGGTTCTTTTTCTGATAATTCAGCAATTTTATTGATTGCTAAATATGCTTTTTTACTACTTTCGTTTGGTGTGAAAATCAAACGATAGAATTGATTTTTCTTATCAATACAGAATATTCTAAAGTGTTTTGCCTTAACAAGAACGACTTTTTTACCCGTATTGCCATCGCCTTCTTCAAAAGAAACTTCTTCAGAATCTCGTTCACCTTCACCGTGAGATTTACCACCGTGATGCATAAAGCCTTCTTCATCAGTTCCTTCAATGATATTGCCTTCAGAATCAACTTTTTCTCTTAAATCTTCACCAATTTCAAAAGTAGAGAGATTTGCAACGCTATCAACTTTAGTCTTAACTTTCTTTTCAATATTAACTATTCTATTGATAACTTCAGTTTTCTTGGTAGGTTGCTTTTCTTCGCCAGCACTTATATCATCAGGTAAGAACTCACCAGCACCTTCAATATCAACGGTAGAACTAAACGTTTTTTCTGCAAACTCATTTAACTTATCTTTGATAAGGTCATACATTGTATTAAGCAACTTTTGAGAGGTAGCAGGGTCATAGCGTTTCGGCTCCCACTTGTTATGAGAAGGATTTTCTAACTTAATAAGTCTTTCATTGAGAACTTTACCTTCAACAACAGCAATACCTACAAAACGCATCGTAGGGCACAATTTATCTTTATCAAGAATTTTCATACCCGTACTTCTAATCATAGAAATTTTGTTGTTGCCATCATGTCTTAAAGAAATCGCTAATTTAAGAGAACCGATTTTAACATTAGAAATGCTAATATCAATAGTTTCCCACTTAACGTCTTTTGAAAGTAATTCAAAATTCATTATAGTAGAAGGACTTAATTTGCTCTTAAACTTTTCTACAATGGTAGGGAGAGTATCCTTATTGATAACAAACGAATTTACTCTAACTTCAAGTTTTTCGTTCCAAATAGCAATAATAAAACCATCAAGAACTTCGTTGATAATAGTTGCTTGTAATTCGTTTGTATCTTGATAGATATTTTCTCTTAAACCTGCAATATAAATATCAGTTCCAGACGTTTCTCTTCTAAAAGACTCGTCTAAAACAAGCATTTCGTTGTTTGGTAGTATTTTGTGAGGTTCTTGAATGCCAAAATAGCCAACACCTTGTGCAATATCGTCAGAACCGTCTTCAAATTGACCTAACTTAAAAGAGGTTAAACGAGATACACCTTGGCTGGCTTTTTTACCTTCGCAATCTAATGTGCTATAAAATACTGTTCTTAAAGAAGAGCAAGCGAAAGGAGCACCTTTGCCTATACCAAAACTGCCACCTTTTTCACCATTTTTATCAGAAGAACCCGTTGACCTAACAAGATTGCTCCAATCTGTTCCACGTTCTTTATCAGAACCACGTAAACCTTTCGTGTTAAAGTCACTAATTCTTAAAAAATGTATTTTATCAGACGCTAAAACATTTGTAGCATCTTCAAAGAATTTAACTGTTTTTTCGTTCCTTGCAAACTCTTTACATTTAGTCATAATTTCACTTAATTCAATGTAGCCCGGGAAGGCATCACGGTTTAAGTTAAATGACTTAAATTCAACTATTGCTTGCTTGCCACTTAATGCAGCATCCAAAGAGTTTTGAACTATTTCTCTTGCCAATGATTTAATCGGCGAATCGTTAAAGGTTTCAATCAAAGAGTTATTTAACCCTTGTTCATCTCCACCACTATTAGAAGGAAAACACCATTTACTAATACTCATTATATATTCCTCCTAAATCAACTTAAATTTATCAGGCCCACCGATATCGGTGAACTGCTTTTTGGCGAGAGCCGTTTCAGTTTCAATAGCCTTAAAAATCTTTTCTACGTCTGCATCAGTATAGTCATATACTGATTTGTTTGCTAAATTGCCAATTAGTCTAATCATTTCAAGAACTTTATTAGTCCTATTTTCGGCAAGTCTAACAAATTTTTCCTTTTTAGTTTCTTGCATAAAATACTACCTCACAGTTAATTTTATCAGGTAAATTATAGCATCATAAAAGAATATTGTCAACATATCTTTCAAATATTTTGCAAATATTTTCAAAATATTATTGAAATATTAGAAAATCAAGTTCCTTTCTCTCATATAAATTGCCATTTGCGTATCATCAAAACCACGCTTACGTTTAATAATGTTAAGCAATTCTTCTAAATCTTTTGGTTCTTCTTCTAATCTGTAAATAATAGGAACAGAGTATCTAAACTGAGATGAACTCATCATAACCTTATATTTATTAGACCATTTATTGATAACGCTGTAAACGAGCCAATCATTCCATTGAATATTGATTTTAGGCAAGAGAGAGTAATTAAGGTTATTTAATACAAGAACTTCGTTGCCTTTGATAATTTCATCAATATATTCTTCAACGTATTCTGCTTTATATCTGTTTAAACCCGTTGAATCAATGCTTATAAGAGTATTTTTATTTTTAAGTAAATATATATCGTTAAATGCGTTTAATTGCGTTAATATGTTCCATACTACAAACGAATTATCTCTAACAAATTCCATAAATTCGTCAATATCAACTTCGTCTTTGCCTTCTAAGTAATCACGCATACGTTCTTCTTGTTTACCAATTTCAACGCCTTTCAATGCGAAGAATGGGCGAGATAGAGAGAACTCATCCTTAAATAATGCCTCAACAATGCTAAATAAAGTATATCTTGACTCAATTTCAAATTCTTCTATTATTTCAGGATGCATCAAACTTAATATTGACATTAAATCTTCAGATTTGTGTATTTCGCCATCTGCGACCATTTCTGATATAATTTCTCTTAAGGTTTCAACATTATCGCTTTGGCTAGCAATGAAGTCTTTAGACATATAAACAGAAAAACCACAAATAATGTTTTCATCTTGCATAGCGAAAGATATAACAATATCTGTAACTCCCGGAAACTCTTGTCTAATTTGTGCCTTAGTTACAGGTTTATCGCTTTGAATTACGTATTTAGTTATTTCAGTATACATAGAAGTAATATCTTTAGACTTACTTACGTAATCTCTCTTGAAGAAATACTTGTTAGGAACTAAAGCGTGTAATACACCTTGTAAATGATACTTATTGTTAATACCTTCAGCCCTTAATTTATCCTCAAATAAGTTAAATATCGTATTTGTAATAAATATTTCCTTTTCACTTGTATCTATGTAATCACAAATTTCTTTAAGTAGGTCATCAGAAAGAAGTTTATCTGGTCTACTAATATATTTGCCTCTATCACAAAGTATTGTAACAGCAGAAATTCTTCCGTATAACGCTCTATCGTTTTCTGGAAGTTTATCTGCATCATCAAACACTTTTGCATAGCAGTCCCTAAATTTATTCATATCTTCTTTTTCATAGATATAAATACCATCTGGGAAGTATTTTCTTAATACGATATCGTATTTTTTCGTTAAAGGCATCCTTGAACGAGAGTATATCACACCGTTTAACTTATAATCGGCAATTAAAATGGTTTTAACATACTCATAAGGTAAATCAATATCTAAATCAGCAAACATTGCCGTTGTATCTTGGGTAATTTTTTCAACTTGTGCAACAGAAATAGACTCTGGTAAATCATTTCCCATCTTTACAAGTTCTTCATACCAATTCAAAACGCCTTCGTATGCGAAAATATCTAATTCGGGAATATAATCCATATCATCATATTCAACCTGCTTAAGATAATAAGTAAAGATATTTGTATGTTCACCAAATATTTCAGTTAATTCTTGAACTGATATATAATGTTTACTATTAGCAAAAGCGTGAATTATGCCCGATATACTTCCACGAGTATTAGAATAGAAATTATTAAAAGCAGTAGAATAACGTTTTTCTATTTGTCTAACTCTTTCTCTAGATAAACCGTATTCTTCGCCAGCGCTTGATAAAGTTTCGCCATTTACACGTTTAGTTATAATTTCAATATATTTTTCCCACTCTTGAATAGGTCTGCCACTTTTTGTCTTAAATACCAATATGTCAAAGAAGTCCTTGCGTAATGCTTCCGATAAACTGTATTTTAATTTATCAAAAACCAAACAATATGTTTTAGCATAAGAAGACTTATACATTTCAGCAATATTTTCATCGGTTAAATTAACAAGGTCAGCAACCCTTAAAACGTTCATACCAACAAGTAATTTATTGACTTCGTTATTAAGCATAAAACTTAATCGCATTTTTTTATTGTCGTTATGAATATTTGAGATTAAATTTCTTACGTTAGTAGTATAGTTTTTAACTTTTTCTTGTTCTTTGTTTTCTTCAATAAAAATTTGATACAAATCATTAAAAGCATTTTCATCTTCCATAAGCAAAAACAAATCACTTTCAGAAAACGATTCTAAAAATTTTGCAAAAATATGATGAGTATCAGAAAAAATATTATATGTAAAAGGTGTCGCAGGAAGAGATTGCAACAATTCGCAAGCATTATAAATTGAAGAACCGTTTGTTTTTAACAAAGCAATTACGTTATCAAGTCCTAGAGTAACGATAGACTCTTTCAAACGTTGTAAACATGATAAAGAAAAATGAATAGACTTTTCTTCCTTTTTCTCTAAATTAGGGTAAAGCCTACTAATGTCTTGAACATCATTAAAAGAAACATATCCGGCAGGATTTGCTTTTAAGAAAACTTTCAAATTTTGTTTATTTACAGAAGTTACATTTAACTTTTTTTGCAAATAAACATAAATGTCATCTATAAGTAGATTTCTATCTTTCTGTTTTTCAAAAAATTCTATTACATTATCCAATACTTGTCTTTTCAAAAACTTAACTCTTTTTGAACAAACATAATAAATGTTGTTTACATTATCCATTTTATTCTTCCCTTGTAAAACTAATCTTCAAAAAATATTCCTTTTGACTCACAAAAACTATAAAACTTTCTCATTGCTACATAGGTAGGTTTACGTATCCCATTTTCCCACCTATTAAGAGTATTAAAAGCAACACCACAAGCCTTTGCTAATTCCATTTGACTTAGATGCAACTTTTCTCTTGCAAATTTTACCTTATCCTTAAATTCCATACAAAACCTCTGAAAATAAAGTTATGCAACTATTATACTACTTTTATGCAACTTTGGCAATAACAATAGGCAATGTATTTAAGTTTTTATAATTTCTATTATAAAACACTAAAGATGACAATATCTGTCATAATTAAAAAATTTTATTATATCACAAAAAATAATTGTAAAAGTTCGTACTTTTACCAAAAGGGGTTATTAAGTTTACAAGCAACAAATTAGCCTTCAAAA
This sequence comes from Christensenellaceae bacterium, assembly GCA_045651365.1. GTDB lineage: Bacteria > Bacillota > Clostridia > Christensenellales > Borkfalkiaceae > UBA1259. Next base: position 3,931 of record JAZRSF010000044.1, on the reverse strand, counting down.
GAGGCGTAAAAAGAATGTTTGGCACTGTGGCGTGTGCTTGTCTTGATACGAGAGTGTCGTCGCTACGCTCCGACACGACAAGCACACGCCACAAAAAGAAAAGAAAGCAAGATAAAGAAAATAAAAGCACAGACGGGGCGAAGTTTCGCACTAAACCGTTGGCGAAATCTTTCGCCTGACCGTCGTGCTGATTTTTTATTTTAACGCCTTAATCTAATCGCAGTTCTAAATCTTTTAATTAGCCTTACGCATTTGTTTTATAACCTCGGGGCTAACTTGCCCCATAAGACAACCCTCGTCCCAGCAGTTAAAATTATCAAACAACAGTAGTTTCTTATCCTCTTGACCGATAGTGCAAACAATGTCTTCATCCATAATGTCTGATATGAAATATTGTGGCAAGTTTTTACTATACACAATTTTTTCACCAGTCTTTTCTATGTATTTAATCAAATATGCAATGGCTGCCCCTAACGTCTGAGTGTCTAATTCTTCAAACGTAGTTCTTCCAAACCTTTCATTGAAATATGTGCTTTGATTTGTTACTTGAACTTTCTTCTTAAAGGGCGAATAGTCTTTAACCGTTATGAGTTCGCCCGGCATAGTTCCGTCTGGTATCTCAAATAGCCCGTGAAAGTGTAATCTTTTCTTTTCGGGTGAACGTTCCCAAACACCTTCGTATTTCCAATTACGTCTATATACCATTTTCTTGAACGTATCCATAAGTTTTCTTCTAAACGATTCTTCGGTGTGCTTTGAACCGTCATAGGTAAAAGTGCAGAAATAATTAAAATTTGCTAAATATGTTTTCCTAGATAAACGAACCCTACGACAAATAAGGTTTCTTAACTTTCTATCAAATTGAATTTTTACGTATTCTTTAGTTTTATCTAAATCTTTGAAGTATGGTCGCATTTTCTCAACAATGTATGCTTTTCTTTCACGCTTTTTTAAGTTAGTCGTTTGACCGTATAATTCTTCAAAGTATTCTTGTTTAGTTAATGTTCTTGTCTTTTTGGGTTTTTCAACTTCGTCAACAGTAGGCTCGCCAAAAGGCACGACCTCATCATTGAAATCGTGCTTTTCAGCAAGGTCGTTTTGTTGCTCAGTTTCAGTAAAGTTATCAGCATCATCCATAATCACTATTTGTTCTTCTGGTGGTTTAGGACGCCGTTTCTTAGGGTTTGTGCTTGGTGGGATAGCAATATAATGACTGCCATCGCTATAAACTTTACATTCTCCAAAAGCCATTTTTAACCTCCTTGTATTTATTTGTATAATGAGTTAATAAAGTAACTGTTTTGCTCTTTTAACTCATCAATAGTTGCTTTTTCAGTGGCGTATTCCATATAGTCGTTAAGTCCAACTTTTGTTTTCTTTGCCATATCGTTAAAATAGTCACTGAAACAGTCCGTAGAAAACCTCCTGCTATAAATCTTTTTGTTCATTACGTAATACTTCTTTTTCTCTATCTTGCCATCCATTGTTCCGTGTTCTTTTTCAATATGTGAGATAGAGTATCCATACTTGTTATAAATTCTTGAATTGCGTTTATATATCCACGCAGTTATAGTTTTTAAGATATGCACCAATAAGGTGTTGTCGCCACGTCTAAATCTAAAGTCGTAGTATAGGTTGATAAACCCGTTAAACGCCCACTCTGAAATCATTTCTTCTATGGTGTAAAACGGTAAAGTAAGCCGTTGGTTGCCGGAAGATGCAATGTGAATAATATCGCATAAATCTCTTGCATCAGCACCCCAAGACTCAGGGCGTTGCTCATCTGTAAAAACCTTTACAAACGGAAAATTATCTACTGTAGCAGAGTGGCGACACATTTTAAGCCACGAGTTAAATAAATCGTTCTTTTGGTTCGTTTCTTCTTGCGATTTTTTGACATCTCTAAGTTCTAAATTGTTGCCACGTTCTTTACCAACTTCGGATATAACTACAACCCCAAATTCAAAACTGCCAATCTTAGGATTATTCTCTATAACTTTCTTACCAAGACGTAGCACGTCAAAGTCTAAAATATGGGCGTGATTGCCTTCCATAGCCGTTTGTTCTGGGAAGAAATTGTTGACCCAAATCGGGAAGTTACCATCATCTAAAAAATGGCTATCTTCACGGATAGAATAATTAGAAACTAATAGACTGCTTTCTATGACGTAAATGAAGTATAATTGCGCATACGTAGTCAAGATTTCGTGTAAATTCCACACTCTTAAACCGTCATCATAAGTCATACCATATCGCTCAAAATCATAGCCGTAAAGTTTAGTTTTGGGGCAACCGTTACGCTCAAAACGTAACCATTTTTTGTTTACCCACTCTTTAACAGTAGCAAGATTATATACCGTTCCATAGTGCATACAATTACGCAAATCTAACTCAAAAGATATCCACGGGAAATGAGGGAATTTCATATCGTTTTTCTGCAATAATTCAAACGCTTTTTGACGGAACATTACTGCTTGTGAAAGAGCCATATCCGTTATGATTGTAGTCTTCTTTTTACCCATAGAGCCACACGTCATTGACACGATAGGAAGTTCGTTTATAAACCCACAATTTCGTGCTTCAAAACGGTGCAATTTATTTAGTGCAATCTTCTTTCTGAAACGACAAAAAATAACGTAAGCAATAATGCCTAAGCACCATAATGGGAAGACCTTTAATAAGACCTGTAAATCAATGAATAATTTACATACTTGTATGTAAATTGTTTCCAAATTGAACGATACAACGAAGTAAAAATAGAACGCAAAAAACGCTATAATTATCGTTGCTAAATTTAATTGTATAGCCCATAAAACTAACCATAAAATCCATATCCAATTATGCCTTTTTAAGAATGCAATATATGCCTCTATAAGTCGTTTAATCGGGTGATAAATTATCTTAGATAACCACTTAAAAACCCTTAACGGAATAGTATCTTTGTTATGCTTATTGTTATTACTTTTATATATCCTTTTTAGAGCAAAAACGAGTATTAAAACACACGGTATTGCAACAGCCAAAATCTTCGCTAAATTGAGTAAGATATCTACTATTAAACTGCCGTAAGCAACCAAATTCTCTTTACTAAAAAGCAAGGAAAAATAAGAGGATGCTTGCGCCTTAAAAGCCTCAAAATCTTCTGGTAAAAAAATATCCCATTTCAGTATCTCCGAGTAATTGTTTACAATAGGAATAACGTTGTAATTCAGCCCAAAAATTCTACAAACAAAGTATCTTATGGACTGCCACAAATCGCATAAACTTTCAAATAAACGTAGGTATGAAGAACTAAAATGGAATATGCCAAGCAATATAAAAAACAAAGATAATAGAACCGTAAGAGTTATGTTAAATACTCTTAATCGTTTCATATATACCTCCTGTATCGGTAGTAGATAGTTGGCTACCCGTAAATATTAGATAGCCAACCAGAGCCACCGTAAGGATAAGAAGGAATACAGCAAGAATGCTTTTTACCGTTTTCATTTTATTCCTCCTTGTTTAGTTGTTTTTGTTTCTTTTTTTCTTTACGTTTTTTAACGCTTTTACTTATGCTTTGAATAAGCCACGTAATAAGTTTGAAAGGCAAGCAAATTAGCCACCAAACGAACCTAACAATGTAAGGCATAATCGGCCATAGAATGATAACTAAAAGAATAATAAGCAATATAGCAAGAAGTATTTGCCACCACGCTAAACCAACTACGTCTGGAATGGTTATGTCGTTGTAAATATCTATCGGGTCGCTAACAACGGGTATTACCGTATAAACGCCTTCCTTGTTGAAAGTTAACTGAATAATATCAAAATTCATAAACACGCTTTCTTGAATAATAAACGTGTCTTTACCATACTGACCACTTAAATTTTTGCCCCTATAACTGTCGTAAGCTAAAGTCGGATCGTAGCCATGTCGTTCTGTGAGCCA
>JAZRSF010000043.1:0-2647 GCA_045651365.1 Christensenellaceae bacterium | reverse complement strand
TGAAAAGTTTCTAAAACTTTCACATATACTTTGCAAGGTCATTCCTTTTTCATACTTTGGCGCAACGTAGTTTTCCATGTCCTTATCTATTTGAGATAGCATGTAGAATCTGTTCCCTGCGCCTTTTACTTCTTTTTCTTTATCGTCGCTCTCTTGTGATTGCTCTTTGGGCTCAACAGGATTCGTATTATGTAATGACTTATGCCAAGAACCTTCTATAGCGTTATTTAATGAAGCAGATTTAATTTCTAATTCTTTTTTATATCCTACGTATTTTTCGTCAAGAGAAATAAGTTTTCTTTCCTCACTAAAATCTACGTTAAGCCCATCTTTTGAATAATGTTTAACGTGAACCTTAGCTTTAAACGATAGACATATAAAAATAATAAGAAGCACTATAAGAAAACCTATAGAACCTAAAAGAAGGTAGGATAAATAATCGTTAATAGCGAAAAAATTTATTAAATTGTCGTAATTAACCCATATCGTTAACCCCAATAAGCAAAAAACAACTAAAGAAACGAGTAAAATTATTGGCGATAGGGTTTTTAATTTTTTTTCTTTTTTCACAAAAACTCCAAATATTAATCTTTAATAGAATTTCTAATTGAACGATTGGTTTTCTTCCATTGAGATTTAAAGAATGACCTAAACGCAACGTATTCTTCTTCGAGTTGTCTAAATCTTTCTTTCGAAGTAAAGTCATCACAAGGGGTTAAAATGCCTTGTTGGACTTTTATAGCTGTCAACTCACCCTTGAAGAAGGTTGCGTAACTCTTAAGAGCTTTGTTTTCTGCCTTAAGACCATCAATCTCTGCTTGGAAAAGATTTTTAGACTTTTCAGCCATATCGTTATAATTTGACTCCATATGCTTAAGTTTGTTTTCGAAGTCATATAATAACATAGTACGTTCATCTCTAGATTGTTTTAATTGATTTTCAAGGTCGGCAACCTTTTTGTCAAACCCAGCAACTATTATACCAAGTTTCTTTTTGTAGTCCTCAATAGTTTTCGCTCTTAAGGCTACTTGATTGTCAACCTCATTAGATAACGCTAGAATTTTGTCTTTATACTCTTCGCCTAACGCCACTCTATCGGCATCATGCTTATTTTTAAGTTCGTCTAATTCTCCAGCGTGCAATAATACGACGTTGTTAAAATCAAGGTCTCTTTGTTTATTTAACGCATCAACTTCATTGAAATGGGTGCTCCTTAAATTTTCCATGTCAGTAGCATACTTTTCGTTTAGTTGTGCAATATCTTGTTCTTGAGCTTGAATCTTATCGTTTAATTCGATAATTTCTTGATTTAACAACTCTCTTTCCTTAGTAAGTTTATCTATATTGTCGTTAAGTTCAACTATTCTTTCCTTCGCCTTTATAAGGTCCTCTTCGGCAGACTCTAACTCTTTGTTACGATTTTCAAGCATAACCATATACTCTTCCATGCTCATTCCCGACTCGGCGACACGTTTTTTAAGCCTTCTAATTTGCTCTACTATACGCTTTGCCTCTTCTTCTTTTCGTCTTAGTTCTTCGCGTTGATACTCGAGTTCTAAAATGGAAGAAATTTCATTTCCGTAGTTATAGGAAACAAACTCAGTTAGATTAACAATTTCAGCGATTTCTTCACCCTTATCTTCTACAAAAGGATGATACTCCCTCGTGATTTCTTCAGAGGTAAAGCCCTCTCCCTTGTAGGATGCAACGTATTCGTAAAGAGCAAGAGAACGCTTAAAGTTATTATTCATCTTAAGAACGTTAGTCTTGGTAATTGGAGGTTTAATCATTGGTGCTTTAGCAACCTCCGTCATTAATTCAGTGTTAAGCAAAGAATTAACTATTTGTTTACAATCATTAACTCTTCTTAAAAGACCATCTGCTCTATTATCGATTAGTGGATATGGGTTATTAGTTCTGTTTTCCTTTAGAGTAATTTTTACGTCGTAATTAAGACCTTTTGTCTTAATAGTCTTGTCAATATTAAATTCACATAGATACATTGACCTAAGCTTCTCAATTTTATTAAGTCTAAAATCAATAAAATTGATTAAGTAAACAAGCAACAAGTATAGAAACCTATTTTCATATACTGCATAATCGGTTAACTTTTCAAGCATTAAAATTTGGTCAGGAATCAAATCGTCCTCTGGGTTTTCAGGAACGTGCGTTATTAAATCGCTGTGCTTTGCTAGATGCTCAACCGATTCTCTTGAAATTCTCTTCACTTTTTCAATAGGAACAACTTCGCTGTTTGTTCTAATAAACTGTCTACCTTCTTCAATTGCTTTTTGAACGTATTTTAGACCCTCTTCAATCTCTTTAACCCATTCCTCGTCGATGAGGCATAGATATTTGGTTGAAGTTAGTTTATCATTTTCAACCTTTGAAAGTTTTATAAGATTTCTATCTTTTACGCATTCCTTTACGTTTAGCGTTTCGCCACGATAGTTCTTAAACGCCCTATAGTAAACGTCAACTTTACCCATAACAAGTTTCCTTTAATTAAATATTTTGCTCTATAACTCTTATTGCCTCTTTACAAAGTGGCATTTTATCTATTCCAAATAATTCGTCTAGATATGCACACATACTGTCTGCCATCTGTCTTACGTATACCGGATTTTTCGCCTCTAGTTTCCTGAAT
>JAZRSF010000042.1:0-6702 GCA_045651365.1 Christensenellaceae bacterium | reverse complement strand
ATAACCGTTACCTGGGTAACTTGCACCTGACATAAATACGTGAGCGTCAAGAACTAACTGACTTGCATCAATATTTTTAGTTACGATATAGTAACCGTCAACTTCGTTATAAGGATTTTCATCAGTAGCACCAGTTAAAGTAAATACTTTAAGGTCTTCTGCTTCATCAATAACTTTAGTATAAGCGTAAACGTTAGTTAAGATGTAAATCTTATCATCAATTACGATAGCAACTTTTTGTGCTGTATCAACAACCCTTGAACGGCCAATTCCTGAAATGATTACTTCAAGATTTAAGCTTCTAACAAGTTCTACGTTATTGCCAACGTAGTAACCGCTTATATCAGCAAAAGTAATACTTGATTCGCCTGCTTGGTTAAGGGCTTGATTAAGTGAATATAAATCTAAAGATTTATCAAGAGCAGAATATAAAACCTTACCGTCAATAGCGTCTTCAGCGTAAATTCTATGAGATGAATCGTTAATACATTCGCTATAGTACTTACCGTCTGAACCTAAAATCCATTCGCCGTAGTTATGACCTGTAGCATGAATTGCTTCTTTTACTGAAAGAACTTTATGACAGATTGAGCAAACTTTACCGTCTGACATACCTGATTCCGTACAAGTAGCTTCAACACCCTTATCTACGATAATAGTATGTTCGTGAACTACAACGTCACCAGCAGTTTTCCAAATAGTAACACCGTTAGAAACAGTCCAATACTTACTATCAAACGTAGAAAGAATTGAAGAGTTTGAACTTAAATCTGCCGCCATTGCGCTTTCATCGATATATTGTTTAATACCTTTGTAGCGGTCAAGCGCGAATAACGTATCACTTGTATTTAACGTAGGTGACCAAAGGAGCCCACCGTCTTTCGTTTTTTGAAGAAGTGAATTCATAAACGCGAAGGCAGTAGCATCTTTAATTGAGTAAGTTGCATCCGCTCCACTACCAGACGATTTAAGCACGTTATCAGCAAAAGCAAACTTATTCCAGTTAGTTGTAGAAGATTCGCTGTATGCAAGTGGAATATCACCGATAACAAACCAATTCTTATATTGCTTTTGAATACCGCTATTTGCAGCGTAACCATTATATGCGTGATATTGGTTAGAGAATACACCTGAACGAGCCCCGCTTGAAACGTGTACTTTTTCAACGTCAGACATCGTGTGTTTAACCACTATGTTTTCACTAAAGCCATAGAAGTTATTTTGGAATAAGATAGCAGTTTCTTTGTTTCCTGTGTTATACATGAACTTAGTTCCTTCAACGTAGATGTTGTAGAAACCTGGGAAGTTAACTTCTCTATTTGCACCTAAGTATTGAGCAGAGTGAGAAATTAAGCAAGCATAGTAACCTGATAATGAAACGTCTTTGAAACCAACGTTTTTAACTACACCACCTGAAATCTTAACGAATATACCGCGTGATTGTACAACAACGTTAGAAATTGTATAACCGTTACCGTCAAACACACCAGTTAAACCAGTTTTGTCTTGAGTATAGTTTTGAACACCAGCTAAAGTATAATCTTTACTTGTTAAACCAAGGTCTTTACCAGTAATGTTTTTAGTTAAGAGGTAATAACCAGGGTATTCATCGTAAAGGTAAGTTTCACCGTCTTCAGAAAGTTCTTTAGGACGTGAGAACCAGTCTAAATCCGCAAGGTCGTCGATAAGTCTTGTATAAGCGTATACGTTAGTTAAAGTATATTGTTTACCGTCAATAACAATTATAACTGTTTGAGCAGTATCAACGTATCTTTGAGACCTATAATTACCGTTTTGTGTAATAATAACGTCAAGTTCTAATACGTCGGATTCTACGCCGTTTACGATATAACTATCGATATCGTCAAGGGAAGAAATCCTAACGTTTTGGTTAGAAAGCGCCAATTTAAGAGAAGGTAAATCTAAAGCCTTATCAAATTCAGAATATAACACCTTTTCTTCAACTGAAGTTTCGTTACATACCGTACAAGTACCGTTTACAACGTTGTGACCTAACGCATCTACGTAATCATCTACGTAAGATGATTGACACTTAACGCAAGTGTAAATTGTAAAGCCTGTATTTTTACAAGTAGGAGCGTATACTTCTTTAACGTAATTATGTGATAATGGTTGAGTAAAGTTATCTTTGTAAGAATCACCACATTCACAAGTATGAACGGTATAACCTACTTTACCACACTCTGCTTCTACTACTGTAGAAACGTACGTATGTTGTTTATGAACTAAACCTCTCCAATAAGGAACACCATTAGAAATAATCCAGTAATTACTATCGAAAGTAGCTAAGCTCTTAGCATTTGCAGTAGCATCGTTAGCCATATCTTGAACGGTGCCGTATGCTTTAATACCAGTAGCAACTTCAATAGCATTAGTGTTTGCTTTTACCTTCTTAACTGCACTGAAAGTAGTTGCAGGTAATAAAGTATTTTGCATCCAGTCATCAACGAAAGTAAGGTCGATATTGCCTGTTGTTGTATTTTCTGTTTGAATAACTTGGTTTTCAGCAACTACGAATGAAGACCATGAGTAGTCTGTTCCGTGAGGGCTTGATAAACCGATAGGAGCGTACGAGATTGAGTAACAGTTACTAAACATCGTGTCGTTCCAAACTTGACTTCTTTGTGGTGCATAAGTAGAAATATTTGCTTGGTTATCAGAGTAAGCGTTAATTCTACTCATTATATCTTCTTTAGAAATGCCGTATTCAACAATGATATTTTCGTGAGTTGCTGTAACGGACATTTTTTGTTGATATAAACCACCACCCCTCTTATCAATAGAAGTGATTTGAACGTACATGTTTTTAAGTTTAGTTAAACCTTCTTCAGTATGACCGATTAAGCAAGAATAGTAACCGGTAAGTTTAACGTCAGTAAATGCTACGTTTTGAATAACACCACCGTTAATACCACCAAAGATACCCCTTGAATTAACTGTAAGACCTGAAATAACGTAACCGTTACCTTCAAACACACCAATTAAACCGTTTTCACGAGCATCACCGTACGAAGAAGAACCGTATAATGGCATTTTGTAATTAGATGCATCAATATCATTAGCTAAGTAGTAATAATCAGGATATTCGGCTTTTAACGAGAAATATCCAAGGTCTTCGGCTTTAGTGATATATAAACCGTAAACTTCTACAGGAACGTTATAAATTTCAGTTTCCGTGTAAAGGGTAATTACAGTACTAAACATAGTATCTCTAATACCGTATACGTTTAAAATCTTATTGCCTTCAATCGTAAGTTTTTTACCGCCTTGATATGCTTCTACGATAGTAACGTCATTACTGCCGTAAATTTCTTCTACGATTGTTTTTTCTTCGTAGTTATTGTTAGCGTCTTTGAAAGTACCTAATGAAGAAGAGAAGTTCTTTATTTCTATATCATAATCGGCTTCAGGGCGAGTAACAGTTACGTAAATGCATTTAATATATTCAAAGCCTTCATAAGTGCAAGAAATATCTATTTGAACTGCACCGTAAGAATTTGCAATGATATTATCGCCTGCAAAATTAATGATTGAATTATCGCTAACTGTATAGTTAAATTCAACATTTTCAACCTTTTTGTTTTCTACGTAGAATTCAGGGATAAACTCGCTTGATTTTTGGTAAGTCTTTCCTTCTAATTCTGAACGTGTATAAAGGTCAATGAAGTCTTTTGAAGTGTCTTTTAACGTGATATACGCTTCTTTTACTATTGTAATAGTAAAGTCGTGCCTTAAAGTAGTAACGCTGTTAGCATCAAGACCTTTCCAAACACCTTCAACGTAACAGTTAACAGTACCGCTAACGTTTTTAGTTTTTAATACGTTACCTTCAAAGGTTGCGATATTAGTATCTGTTGAAACGAAAGTAAATTCACCGTCGGTAAAGATTTGACCATCGTACTTAATAGCAGGATAGAAAGTAAACGAACTATTCTTGTAAAGGTTATAGTTTTCTTCAAATCCGTAAAGGTCGATAATTACAGGTGTTGGATTACTTGCAATAACAGTTACAGAACATTTAGCAGTTGCGCTACCGTATACCGCTACGATGTTAGTTGTACCAGAATATACAGCAGTAATTCTACCGTATTTATCTACTGTTGCAACGTTTTCATCTTCACTGTAATATTCAACTTTTAAACCTTCAATGTAGTTTTTATCAACGTATGCTACAACCGATTCGCCAATGTCTAATTCAAAGCTGTCGTTTTTAAATGAAACTTCAGGCATAATCGCTACTGCGTAAATTTCGTGACATAACGAACAAACTATAGGTTCCGTAGGGTCTTCAGGGATTTCGCCCATACAACTTTGCGTTACTTTATGAGTTCTATCGTTAGCACAGTATACTTCGTGAGTACCGTTTCCGTTAGAAATAATATCACCTAATTTGTGACCTAACGCATCGCCGTATTCAAAAGTTTCTACACCTACTGCCCCGCAAGTGCAAGAGTAGTAGTAAACTGCTTTATCATCACAAGTTGCAGGGGTAAATAAATATTTTTCATCTACGTTTTGCTTAGTATAACTATGTTCATGGTCAAGAACTTCGCCGTAAGCAGTATGACAAACTTCACAAATTGCTTTGTTGTTGATAGTTGCTTCGCCACCGCGACAATCTTCAGTAATTACGTGAGTTTTATCGTTTGCACAAACTTTGCTGTGTGTGTTGTTACCGTTTGAAGTAAATTCGCCGTAATTGTGACCGATTGCATCAACGTAGTTATCTATATATATATCACCGCAATAGCATTCATAAATAGTGTATCCACGTTGTTCGCAAGATGCAGGTACTATTGTAGGGTTGTGTTTGTGAGAAGGTTCTTCACCATACTCAGCATTACAATCTTTACATACTGCTTTTTCTGTACAAGTAGCAATGCCACCGTTACAGTTTTCTGTAACTACGTGAGTTTTATCGTTTGCACAAACTTTGCTGTGCGTATCGTTACCGTTTGAAGTAAATTCGCCGTAGTTGTGACCTAAAGCATCAACTACTGTTTGTGGTACGAGTACTTCGTTACATACGCTACAATGTGAGCCTTGCGTTAAACCTGTTGTAGTACAAGTAGGTGCTACCGCTTTATCTATTACTTCAGTGTGACCTAAAGCATCAATGTAATCGGCTTTACATACTTGACAAACGGCATTATCCGTACAAGTAGCAGTACCACCGCTACAGTTTTCTGTAACTACGTGATTTTCATCGTTTGCACAAACTTTGCTGTGTGTACCATTGCCGTTTGAAGTAAACTCACCGTAATTATGACCTATAGCATCTACGTAGTTATCTATGTAAGAATCTCCGCACGTACAAGTGTAAGTAGTATAACCCTTATCTTCACAAGTAGGTGCAGTTACTTCTTTACTATAATTGTGACCTAAAGCAGGAATTACATTTTGTTCAACTAAAACTTCGCCACAAATCGAGCAATGTGCGCCGTCAGTTAAACCTTCTTGAGTACAAGTAGGATTATAACCCTTGTCTGTAACGCTTTTGTGTTCGTGGTTTTCCAAGAAATAAGACTTCCAAAGAGGAACACCGTCTACGATTATCCAGTAAGTACTATCAAACGTTGCAAGGCTTGCAAGATTTCTTTCTGAAGTATCTGCTGCAAGTGCTGCGTAATCATCATAAGCACGAACACCTACGAGTACGTGGTCAACAGTTAATGTTTGTTGGTCTTCATTACATCTTGCTAATACTTCTGAAACTTGTGAGTCTAAAATCGCGCCTACTGCTGTTACTTTGCTTCCTGTTAAAGTATATTCTACTTGGTTTTCAGCAAAGCCTGGCATTTTAGCTAATTGTAATATAGGAGCAGTAGAGATTGCATAGCTGTTTTTAAATCTGTTAGTTGCATTTGCCGCTGATGCTGTAGATGAACCAAACAAGTAGAATTGGTTACCAGCATTAATTTTAGCTTGAACGACATCAGATACGTTTGTATATTCAATAATAACATTCTCGATAAGTACAGTACCAGGTAATACACCTTGAGTTAACACACCAATTGCACCGTTACTTAAGTAGTAATCAATGTCACTAATCGAAATGTATACGTTTTGGAATAAACCTTCCATATTATTAAATTCGTTTTCGTAACCTTTACCTCTCAAGTAGTTCTTAGCAAATAACGAAACATAATAACCGGTAAGTTTAGTGTTTGTAAATGCAATGTTTTTAACAACTGCTGCGGTCATACTTGCAAATAAACCACAAGATTTAGCTGTTAAACCGTCAATTGTGTAACCTTGACCGTCAAGAACACCTCTGAAACCAATATCGGTATTATAACCGTTACCAGGGTAAATTTGAGAAGTTCCGTCTGCTTTTTTGTTTTGGAATACGTGTTCATTAAGGTCTAAGTCAGTTGCATCAATATTTTTAGTTAAAATGAAGTAACCGTCAATTTCGTTGCGTTCCCTTACATCGTCCATAATGAAGAAGTTAAGGTCTTCTGCCTCGTCAATAAGTTTTGTGTATGCATATACGTTAGTTAAAGTATATTCCACACCACCAACAACAACTACAACTTGTTGTGCTGTATCAACGGCTCTATCACGACCTTGGTTTTTGTATAACGTTTCACCTTTATTATTATATCCAATGATTTCATAATTAGAAATAATAACTTCAAGTTCTAATTCATCAACAAGTACGCCGTCAACAAGGTAACC
>JAZRSF010000041.1:0-24521 GCA_045651365.1 Christensenellaceae bacterium | reverse complement strand
ATTCTTTAGTTCTTTTTTTAATTTTATTTTTTTTTAAAAAGTTTTTTAAAAAATCAAACATAAAAATGGACTCCTTTTAAGTCCATTTTCTTTGTTTTTTATAGATTTTTAAATACTTTATATTGCGTATTTTGCACTAGCGGTTAATTGTGCAACTCCAGCACCACCATAATTATTAGTTGTGTAATTGTTGTTTGTTGTTGTAACATTGTTACTATTATTAACAGAGTTATTATTGCCACTACTTTTATTTGATTTCATTTTTTTGTTAGTTTCTTCAACTAATACCTTATCTTTGTTTCGCCATTCTTGAACTTTTTTAATACCTGCAATAATAAGTTCAATAACTCCGACAATTGGCATTAAAGCCCCCATTAAACCTTTAAGCCAATTTGGTATTTTTTCCCAATTCTTCCATAATGCTTTAGTGATTGCAACAAGTGCAGCAATAGCAGCAACAATTGTGATAATAGTTAAAACAACTGGATGCGCGGCAAGAAAACTAAAGACTACTAATAACCCATTTATTGAGGCAATTAATGAGCCAATAACAGTAACTACAGGACCAATTACTGCTAAAATGGCAGCAAATACTAATATCCCCTTTTTTACATTCGGTGATAACTCGTTAAACTTGACTAGCATTTCATTTAATTTGATTACTGCTTTTGTAAAGTAAGGCAAAATGTATTGACCAAAAGTAGCACCTAATTCTTTTAAGTTTTCTTGAAACATTCTCATCTGGTTAGAAGCACCGCCACCAGTACGGATAAAATCGCCGTGTGCGTTTTTAGTTTTTTCCATTACATAGTTATAACGGAGTTGTATTTTTTCTTGTTCCGTCATATTCTTAATGTTTTTTCTTATGCCTTTAGACATTGCAAATTGTTTTAAATTTGTTTCTGTCATAACTACACCAAGATTTTTAAGGCTTTCTGTTTCACCTGTAAATATAGATTTTAAAGCAGTTTGTGCCATATCATTTGAAATATTTTTAAACGATGCTAAATCAGCACCTAGTTGAGTTAATGACATTGCCATTTGTGAGGCTTTTTCTTGACTTAAACCCATACCAGTTGCCATATCACCATATAAAGCAGCACTATCTAAGGCTGATTGTTGAGAAAGCCCCATTGATTTGATTGAAGTTTTCGCCCAATCTTTAACAGTTTGAGAGTTCTTACCAAAAGAAACATCAACTTTGTTTAATGTTTCTTCCATATCAGAAGCCATTTTAACCATAGCACCACCTGCGGCAATTACTGGCAATGTGATACCTACTGTCATTCCTTGACCGATACTTTTTATCTTGTTGCCAAGTTTAGCGATGTTTTCGGTTTCTTTTCTAAAAAATTCAAGTCTTTCTTGAGTATTTCCAAGTTTTTTATTAAACTTTTCCATACTCGCAGTCATATTTAATAACGTATCTGATACTTTATCTTTCAGTAAAAAAACGTCTTCGTAACGTGCCATTTTACACCTCTATTTGGTTTTTTTCACTCCACCATTGAATTGATGCTAAATAAAACATTTTTTCTCTTGGTGATAGATTTAAAATAGTTTCTGGACTTATTCCCTTTTGCAAATAATATGCACAAAGTAAAAGGTCTAAATCCGTTTCTATTGCTTTTTTATATCGTCAAGTTCACTTTCTGCATTTGTTGCTGAAATATTGTTAATTTCTACAATAAAGTTAATTATTTCAAGTATTTCATCTGGTTCAAAAAGTGCCTCAACTACATCATAATAAGATGTGATTAGTTCTTGTTCTTTTGCTTTTACTGCAAGTTCTTTTAAGTCTAAAGCCTTGTAAATAAAAGGTTTCATCTTTTTAATTAAATCGCCAGCCGTAAAGTTTGTTTTTCCTGCTTCTTGAGCATAAAAGAACTCTCTTTTTTCTCTGCGAGTCATTGTTTTAACTTCAAAAGTTTCACCCGCAATAGTTAAAGGAAATGTTTTTATTTCCTCTGCTGTTTCTTTGTTTTTTTCAATTTTTTTTAATAATTTGTCTAAGTTTGCCATAAATCCTCCTTGTAATGCCACCAAGCCCCCTTAAAAAAGGGGACAAGGAGGCTCTTGTAATTTTAGTCAATTGTTTGTGGTGTTTGTACTTCACTTGGTAAGAATCTAAAGCCGATTTCATTTTCAACTAAAGCACCTTTTTCCCACGCAACTAAAGGTAAACTATCTAATGTGCAGTTAGGCAATGAAGTAAATTGAGTTTCGCCTGTTGATTTCTTTGTTAATTCTGCTTCAATAGTGAATCTTGCTTCTTTATTTGCCTTTAACTTATTAAATAATTTAGTAGTTATTGAATTAGTCGCTTGCATTGATAGAGTACCCTCACCAGTCCAAGAAACTGCAGTTCTATCAACATCAAAGCCAATTAAAACATCTTCATAGTTAGGTGTAACAGTTGCCTCAATATTTGTAAATGTTGCGATTTCATCACCATCTAAAAATAATCTTGCAAATGTACCCTTTAAAACATCGCTTGCTGTTGTTTTAGCCATTTTATTATCTCCTCGTTAATTAAGCTGCTTGCTCTAATGCTTGGAATAAATACATACCTAAGTTTAAATCTTCCATTGCATCAGTTGGTGAACATACACCATCCAACAAAACACGAGAGCCTGTGTTTGCTCTTTCGATTTCTTTTGTTGTCATATCAGATGTATCGTTACCTTTTCCTTTTAGATATGCTTTTATTTTTTCAACAGATAAATAAACTTTATTGTCATTTTCAGACTCTAATAATCCCTCTGCTGCTAAAGTTTCTAAATAAGCATTGATTGCAGCAATAAGTCTGTTTTTATTTACAAAATTATTAGTGTATTTGCCAACATAGTAAAGTCTAAAAGTAGAAACAATATCATTTGCAATAGTGTCTAAGATATCCATTACTCTGATTTTTTGGAAAGCCTCTGTTACTCCATCAGTTAAAGTAACTAATGAATTTACACCACGACCAAGTTTAAATGAGCCATCTTGGTGAATTATTACAAGTTTTCCATCTTCAACATCTGCATCAGCATCTTCTGACAATGTACATTCAACAACCTCTGGTAATTCAAAGAATGTTAATGAACGGCTTGAAGATAAACCACTTAATGCACCAGCAATTCTTGCAGTATATTCGCCAGTAGTAAATGATTTAACCTCTCCATTTACATTCGCTTTAATACCCTCTGTAGCAAAGTTAATAATATATTCTGCATCTGGTGATAAAGCACCGCCAAAAATTGCTTTAGAATAGTTATTTTTTGCTCTAATACCTTTAATATAGTTTTGAATAGCTGTGAAATCAGAAGCCTCTGCATCTGGATAACAAAGAATGTAATTGTTATAAACTTCTAATTTTTTTAAAGTATCTGCTATTGTTGCACTCGCTTTAATAACTACTACTTTATAAGGATTACCCATAAAGCAAAGAGTTAATAAATCATAATTTGCAGCTGTGAAATCTGCTTTGTTTACATCGCCTAAGCCTGTGTAAATTGCTTTATCAATCAAAGCGTTTGTGTCGTCATTAAGTATCATAATGACTGTTCCACGTTGCATTCTTTGAATGGCAGTAACTGCCAATTCCTTGAATACAACATCAAAAGTTGGTTGAGTTGCTACCATTGTTTAATCTCCTCTATTGTTAAATCTAACTCTTGCATTAACTCGTATTCGTCAAAATCTGATTGTTTTACATAAACCTCTAAATCAAAAGTCATTTGCAAAACACCCTCAACAATTTTAAACTCTGTGTTTAACGCTGAAATTTTTGTATCTAAAAACTCAAATACTTCATATGTTTCAGCCAAAGTGTCGGCATATTCCCATAATTGAGTTGTTGTGTTATCTTCTGACTTTGCGTATTCAATAACACACATCAAAGACAATTTAGCCCAATGACTATTATCTATTGCCTTATCTAGTTTGTATGATGGGATATAAAAAAACACATAAGGATATTGAACTTTTAAAATCTCATTAAAAAAGAAATTAATAGTTTCATCTTTTGAATATATCGCTTTTCTAATAGCGTTTTTTATGTCTAATATTATTGCCATAAGTGAATTATGACAGTTTAAAAAACGGACTATTTCTGTTTGTATGCTTTGTCTAAAGCATCTTCTAATTGTTCAAGACAATAAAATCTAGCATCTTCTAAAGCAAGTTCCCCAACGAATTTACCTTTGACTTTATTTCCTGCTCTAGTTCTGTGTCCAAACTCAAGAAAAGAAGCATATTCAACATTGTTTTCACATTGGACTCCATAAGTTTCTGGCAATGGTTCTATAACTTCTGCATTCCAATTTCTACGATAATTACCAGTATCAACTAACTTTTCTTTATCAGTTCTTTTCTTTGCCTCATTGACGAACTTAATAGCACCTTTTTTGGCTACCTTTTTAAAAATTTCTGGTACATTTTGTTCTAAATCTTTTAATTTTTTATAGTATTCATCAAACATTAAGCAGTTTTTATAACCTCGCAATGTGTTTGAGTTGTTAAGTTATAAATATGGCTTTCACCTGCTCTTAATTCGTACACTTGGTTAAATTTAGTTGTAACTATTATTTCATCATTTGGCTTTATTGAAATTTTGTGTTTAGTATCAATATATAAGACATAATCGAGCAAAACAGAAGCGGTGCTTTGTGTTTGATTTACTGCACTAATACTTTGTACTGATAAATGACAAGGCAAATCAACTGCTACAATCTCTTCATCATATCCGATAGTTTCGCCCTCTTCTTCAATGGCAATAGGTCGCTTAATAGTACATCTGTCATCTCTAAACATTTTTAACTACTCCAATAATTTGTTTAAATGGTTCTAGTTTGCCGTTGTAAAATTGTTTAGCAGTTGAAATATTACTATTTCCACCAAAAGAAACAGACATATCACCCTCTGAATAGCTTGAAACATCACCATCTAAACCAAGTAAGCCACGTTTATTTATCTCATTTACAATAACATCTGCTAGTGGTAATTCCATTTGTACTGGAACTGTTGAACGATAGCAATAAGCCAAACATTCATTGATTAACATTTCAATTTGAAGATTTAGCTTGTCGCTTTCTTCAAATCCGCCCAAAGTAATTACATAATTTTTAATAGTATCAAAATTTTCTATCATTTTTACTCCTTTTAGAAAAAGGGGGATTGCTCCCCCTCTCCCCAAACTATTTTTTAGTTTTTGCTTTTGGTTCTTCTTCGATAACCATTGGCTCTGGCTTGTGTGGTTTTACTTCCACTTTCTCAAAACCCATATCTTTGAACTTTTGGAGGTCTCTTTCTACGATGTGTTTTGTGATTCCGTCTTTTCTAACTTTAATCATCTAACCCCCCTTAAGCTTTAGTGTGAACGTAAATACCAGCTTTTTTGTTATCAAATACAAATGATTCGTGATATAATCTGTAATCCCATTGGTGAGCATCTTTCTTTTGGTTTTCGTCAGGCGAGAAGTATTTAAGCATACCTAATTTACCGATGTTCACAGAAGCTGTTTTATCCATCAAGATGAAGTTGATTTCTTTAGCATCTGCAGCTTTTTCGTAACCGAATTGGTCTTCACCAGTGCCCGGTAATAATTCAATACCTGTGTAGAATCTGTCTTGTGGAACTACAATAACAGGAACGTTGTTATAAGAATTTACAATGTTGTTGATAGCACCTTCACCATTACCAGTTGAACGAGTGATGTTTTTGTTGATTGCTAAAGCTGTGCGTGGTGTTACAAACAAGATAGCTCTTGAAAGAGGCACTTTGTTGTCTGTTAAAGTTACCATAGCTTCATCGATAGCATCGATTGCTGTTTCTTTGTCTAAGTTAGCTGCAACTACTTTACCAGCTTTGTTAGCAATTTTAGCGAAACGATAAGCATCAACTTCTGGAACTAAGTAATCTCTTGTGAAGTCGCCGTTTAATCTGCTAGCAACAATACCGAATGATTCTTCGTTATCCATTCTATCAACAGAAAAACGAGTACCTCTGTCGTTAGTGAATTCGTAAGTTTTCCATTCAAGAGTTACTCCGCCTTCTGGGTAACCATTAACTCTAGAGTAATCACCTAAGCCTGTTAAAGCCATATTAGCGATTTGGAATGATTTACCACCAGTATATCTTACTAATTCGCTTGGTGCTTCTAATACTTTTGTTACAGCTTCACTTTGGTAGATTTCATCTACGATAGCTGTTTGTGCGTTTACTAATTCAATATTATTAGTTGCCATAATTTAAAATCTCCTATTATTCTTTTAATCCTGCAGCCTTTCTCCAAGCTGCTAAATCTGTATTACCTGCTCCACCACCTGCACCAGGCACTGTTGATTTAACATTCTTTTCAAAAGTTTCTTTTTTCACTGAATCAATGTACTCTTTGAATGCTTTAATCTTTGCCTTTGTACCGTCTGTGTCTTTTGGAATAAAAACATATTCAAGACACTTTTCATCTACTCCCATTTCAGCCATTAGCTTGCGTGTTTCATCTTTTTGAACCGTCAAAGCGTTTTTGTCTGCCTCTGCCTGATATAACCCCTCAAGTTCTTTGATTTTTTCGCTTGCTTTTTCAAGTTCTGACATATTCGCTTGCTTAGCAACCTTTTCGGCTTCTGCCTTTGCTTTAGCCTCTTTTTCTTTGAACTCTGAACGCAATTTACTTGCTAAATCGTCCATTGCCTTTTGATGTTCTGCTTTCATTGTGTCAATGTCTGCTTGAGTAAATGTTTTTTCTGTTGGTTGTGTGTCTGTCATATAGTTTCCTTTTCTACCTCTTACAAAGCGAGAGTACGCTCAAACCTCTATATTTACTGCGTGAGTAACGCATAACTAAACTATGACAGATTGAAAAACGAGGTTTTGGCATAAAAAAAACCCTGCTTTTGCAAGGCTTATGTTACTCATTAATAATTTTATCAATATTTTTGTGTAGTTCAGCAACAAAACTAGCTTCTTTAAAATACTTACATAAAACATAGCTAGTATTAATTTTTTCTCGTTCTTTTTTGTTAAACCACTTACAAGGGTTAAATTTGCAAGTTATACATTGTGGAATTACATCGCTCATTATAATACTAATCCTTTCATATAATTTCTAATATAATCAGGCAATTCTGTATTTTGTATATGATAACCTGCAAAAGCTTCTGCCCAAGCTTCGTTTATAGTTTGGATTTGTCCAATATTACTTTCTTTAGCCCATCTCTTGCCTAATTCTTCGAATCCTTGTGGAATACCTTTTTTATTTGCGTAGCTGTGTGCCAACTCGTGATAAATTGTTGCGTTGCCTTGAGTGTTAAAATACCATCTTTCACCCGTCCAAGAAGTGCCCCTAAATTTTTGTTGCCCTTTTGCATAACTTTCAGCAATTTGCTTGTTAAATTCTTGTTTTGTTTTTTCTATTGCCTTAAATGTTTTATATATTGTAGTGTTATAGCCTACAATATGGTCAATTTCTACATATTTACCATATTGATTTTTTACCGCAGTAGGATATTGTAAAGATACACCATAAAAAGATTTTAAACCTCTTGATTTACTTAATAAATTTTTATCAATTAAAGTTTTTGCATCTGCAATATAATCAGGTCTGGTGTTTCTTGGTAATAATACTAAAGCTTTATTTATTTCGTTTGCCTGTTCTAAGGACATTTTTTCAAAATTTGCTACTATAACACCATTTTGTTCAGCAATTTTTTGTGCTTCATCAATAGTACTTGCAATAATGTTGCCCTTAAAATCTTCCCCTGTATTTTTCCACCTTACTATCTCAACAACATTACTAAAATCAACATTTTCATTCCCTATTGGTTTTTGTATTTTTTGTTCTTCTCTTGAGTTGTTCGGATTTTCCGAACGGCTCTCTTCCTGCTTATAATCCTCATCTAACACTAATTGCGTAGTTGACCTGCAGTTAGGGTGCATTGGTGGATAATTTACCCCAACTTTTGCTTCTGATACTTTGAATCGTTTTTTATCAAGTTCTCGGCAAATAGTAGAAGTTCTACTGTCTAAGAAAGCATCATATTCGTAATATTCAAGCCCTAATTCTTCTCCTGCCTGTTTATATCCCTCAAGCGTTACTTGCCCGTCAATATGGCTTGTTTCTGTTCTTATAAGCCTAAAGGCATTGTTAAAACTTTGCCCTGTTACTTGTTTTAGTTCTCTTGACATTGTTTGTAATGATGTACCTTGAACCATACCACGCTCAAGAATATCAGTAAGTTTTTTGCCTACAAGTTCTCTATCTTTCCAAAGTCTATCTGACCAAGTAGCACCTGACCAATCAGAAGAAAGTATTTGTTTTAATTTTTTACTTGCGATAGTATTAAAACTTAAACCGATTGCATCTTTCATTGACTTTGCTAAAACACTTTGAGAAACCTTTGCAACATCGTCTAAAGTATTTGCAATACCTTTTTCTTGAGCAATAGTTGCCTCTGTTAAAGTTAGTTGTAAATCCGTTTGCAAGGCTCTTAAACGCTCTATTTTATATTTTGGAGCGTCTTCTATAAGCAACTTTTTTAAAATCTTATCGTTTGGAACTTTTTTAACTGCATCTTTTAACTTTTTCTTATATGCTAATAGTTCTTTTGGTGATAGATTTTCTTTTTTATCTGCGTATTTTTCAAAATACTTAGTAATTTGTTTTTCAACATCATCAAGGTTATTTTTTAACAGTTTTTTAAGGTTATTTATACCATTTTCGCCAGTATTAATAACCTTTATTTTATCTTGTTGCCTACGTTTAGCCCAATACTCTTGACTATTGTTCTTCTTCGGCATTGTCACCGCCATTTAATGCTTGATTATTGTTAAATCCGTACAAATCTGCGTTTTTCTCTGCTTCTTTGTCTAGTTCTTCAAGCTCTGCTTCAACATCATCTACAATAGAAATATTTTCAAGCAATGTTTTCTTTGAAACAACATCTTTTAATGCTTGAACCATTGCATATTCTGCAGAATTATCTTTTGGCAGGTTCTTATCAAATGTGATATTGATTTCATCAAGCATTTGCACTGTATTGTCAAATTGGTATTGCAACAAATGCATAAGGATTTTTAACCTTTGAACAATCGCTTTTTTATATTTTGTTGTTTTGGTTACCCATAATTGGTCTAAGCCCCACAATTTATATTGCATTGCAACACCTGATTGATTACCGCCAAAGGCATCTTCTGTTAAGTCTGGAACTTGCGATATTTGAAATATAAAATTAAGCAAGTTATCAACTTGTTGCTGTTCTGCAGTTGGGTCAACATTTTTTATTATCCATTCCATAGTCGCACCGATAGGCATATTGGCAACCTTGTAAGTGTTTAATTCCTGTATCTCTGTTTCAGATAGTTTGCCACCTGAAACGGCTAATATTGCATTTGCGATAGATTGTAAATTGTCAGTACTATTCGAAATTGCAAGGCTCAAACTATCTAATAAATCCGTTACACATTGAATATCAGAAAATGCGTCGTCATTATTCAAACAAGCAACAACAGGAATAGCTCCCATATTATGTGGTTTTGTTTCCTCTTCAACAAGGCTAATAGACTCGTTAGAACCAACAAACACATATAAATTTTCTTCATCATACACATAGATTTTAATTTTATCTGTTTTGTTTTCTGTATAAGAATAAAAATACACAGCACAAAGAGGAGTTTCTAATATTGTGTTATCTGTAACAAAAAAAGTTTGCAAAGGATTTAAAGATTTTATTAAAATTCTATTTTCGATAGCACCCTCAACGCCTTGAACCATAATGAGGTGATAAGCCACGCCAAAAGTCGCCATATCACCACCTTGTTGAAAATCTAATTCGGCAATATTGCAATTTTTATGAACATATTGTAATTTTTCAAGAATAGTTTTCGCATTGGTTGAATCTGTTGAATACTTAACAGGATTGCCAAACGCGTATCCAGTCGCTACATCAATAATATACTTAGCCATATTTACATTGATTGAGTAGTTAGGACGACCTTTAACCGCCCCTTGTTTGACTATACTGTTTTTTCCGTCATAGTAATCACCAAATTTCTTGCGTGCTGGCAAAATTTCGCTTTGGAAAATTCGCAACCACTCTTTAACATTATTAGCGTTAATTTCTGTATTATCAGCCATTACTTGATATATCATTGTAAATCTCCCTTAAAACAATGATAATTCTTGTAAAAACGAGGTTTTATAACCTCAAACCTTTTATTACTGATATTGTATCTTGACCAATTAAATCGTTTAGAGCATATCTAATAGCATCTATTGCGTGGTTAAACGCATCAATAGGCATTGGCAAATAATCGCCGTTTTTGTCTGTTTTCCATTCGTAATTTCTAAATTCTGATGCAGTATTAGGACAAGTTGGATGGATTACAATCTTTTTAAAAGATTGCATATATTTAATTCCGCTTTCAACACTTCCTGCACCCTTTTTACACTCAAGAGCATTAACACCTAAACTTCTAAACTCTGCTATTGATTTAGGCTCTGCACTATCACAATAAACATACTCATTTTCTATTAAGTTCTTTACCAGAGGTGCAGAGTCTTTATTTAATAACTTCTTTTGATAAATTTCATCACAAACATATAAAATATCGTTTTCAACTGCTACACGCACACAAGCAAAAGGGTCATTTGAAAAACCCCAGTCTAAGCCGTTGTAATAACGAGAAAATCTATTTTTATCAAATTCTTCAACCTCGAAATTATCAAAAACAAGCCCCTCTGCAATACCTAACTCACCTAAGCCATAAACACGCCAAAAGTTATTGTTACCCTTTTTACTTTCAATCATATCAATAATTGTTTGCTCAAGATACTGATTGTCTTTGTAAGTTGATTTTATAAGTTTTGTTTTTTCAGGTTCATCACGCATTAACTTTGTATGTACCCAAAATTCATTTGTGGGGTTATAGTCAATAAAGATATTTTCACGAGTTCTAACCATCAATTGTTCAACGATATTATAATTTAAGTGGTTAGCCTCATTCATATACAATAAATCACGACGACCGCCGTGTGCTTTGCCTAATTTATCAAAGGCAAGAAAATTCATTTTGCCTTTGCCTATTTTTAAAACTCTATCGCTTGCAGAATAATTACTATCAAAGTTTATGCCAAATTGCTCGCAGACAAAAGGCATATCATTTAAAACACCACTTTTAAGATGTGGAACTGAAAGCCCAACAATATCAATTTGTTTTTCATATTTTAAACAAATAGCAACTAATAATTGCAATGTTGAAAAGGTTTTGCTTGATGAAGTGCCACCTTGATTAACAATGTAGCGATAATTTTGCTTGTAAGCGTCATAATTATAGTCAAAAACCTTTGTACATTGAAGCATTATAAGTCCTCTAGCATTTTTTTATGTTGCTTATCGGCTACAACGATTGCAAAACTTTTGTCGCTAGTTGTATCTATATCAATAGCCTTTCTTTGAGGATACTCATATTTCATAAATTCTTTACAAATAGAATATTTTAAGTTTTCGTCCTCTGTTGAAAGGAATAAATTTTTTAATTCTTCAACAGTGTCAAAATTACCTAACTTTTCTTTAAAATTAAGTGTTTTTTTGTTCGGTGTTCCTTTTTTTCTTCCTGCATTTGGAAGTTTTTTTTGACCTTTTTTAAATGGCATTTTAAAACTTTCTATATTACTTTTGTATTACTTTAATATAAATTTCTCTTTAACCCTATTAACACACTCTTTAATGTCATAACCTTTTTTTAATAACCTTAATAATTCCAAGTGCGCCAATACTCTAACTTTCAATGATTTCATCTGAAACCCGTCTATTTCGCATTGTAACTCTTCCTGGTAAAACAAAAGCCCGTCTATATTGGTTACATCCTCGCATAATGCGTATTTAAACAAAAATTGAGAGTAGATATTATTATAAATCTTATGCAAAACGGAAATTCTAAAAATGTGATTTTCATCACTTTTCGACATCTTTTCGCCATAAATGTCTAAAACATAATGTTTCTTTCTTATTTCCTTTCTTTCTGCAAGTGGCAGACAATAAACCCCTTTTAAATTCCTTTCCTCGATAATCTTTTTAAGTTCTCTGTGATAGCCTATCTCATCAAAAGCATATAGCGAATAAAATTTATCATACTGTGCCTCGTCAGAACTCGGCTTTAATCGTTTGACAATCGGTCTATCATCCTCTGATAGATTCACCTTTTCATTTTTAATTAGAAAGAGTTTTGTCTGGTTAAATTCCATATTCAACGCCATAATCTACTCCACCTTTTATATGTTATTCCTTTCCAAAACGGGCTTTGCGTTCCCTAATTTAATTTTAAAATTGAGCCTAAAAAATTATTAAGACTTTTAATAAATCGTTAAAAGCCTTTTGTAAGTAGGAAAACAAGCACAAGAAAAAAGGACTTCAAAAACTGAAACCCAATAAAATTAACCTTTTTTTATTCGTCAATATTTGTAAACAAATTGTAATATTATATAAGATAAATGGTTGCGTTATTCTAATAATGTGTTATAATAATAATATAAGGTTCAAACGAAAGGATTTAAATATGTATTTAGTAGAATTTAACAATGGCTTCGAATCAGATGAAAACACATTATCACAATTATTTGAAAATTTAGAAGAAGCAAAGGAATATGCAAAATCTAACTGCGATGTATATTATAACATTTCAGTAGGTGAATATGAAATAGATGAAGATAATTTAATTATTGGAAGTGGCAAAGTGCTTCTTTCAAATTGTGATGATACATCTATCACTTGGTTTTATTCTTGGACTGCTAATTTTTGTGAAGTAGAGGTTTTATAATATGACTCGTGGTGGAAAAAGAGAGGGTGCTGGTCGCCCTTGTAACAAAGAGAAGACTGTTTGTTATCATCGACGAATAAAACCAGAATGGGTTAAAATTCTAGATGAAGTATTAGAAAAACTAAAAGAAAAAAAAAGAGGCAATTAAGCCTCTTTTTTATTTATCTCTTCTCTCACATACCAATATGGAAAAAATATAAGTTTTAATAGTTTTAATATCATTTAGCCCCACATTTTCAATAGCAAATAAAATAGCCCTGCTATCGTCAATACTATCGCTAATCCTTTTATATCTTCTTTAAACATAACTATAAAAATAATTTAAAAATACTCTGCCAATTACTTTGAACTCTAATTTCTCTAACTCCTCTAAAGAAATAACTACATCTTGTTCCAATGGATTTGAGAAACTAAAAACTACTGAATTATCAAAGCGTTTTGAAATTCTGTTAATAAATACTCCATTATTTGTCGTAAATGCATAAATTCCAGAAGAATTGATGTCATTTTGCGAAATATCAATCAATAATATATCGCCTAAATTAAATGGTGGTATATTATCGCCATTATTGCCATTCATCTTATCGCTTGGCATTGCAATTATTCTCAAATTTTCTGGGTTTTTGTTCCATTTATTTTGAATAATTTCCATATCTTCCAATTTCACAGTAGAAATTAAAGGACTTTTTAAAAGTTGCGGGTTTTCTTCGCACCCCTCCCAATATGGGATTTTAATCTTTTGCGACATATTAAAATCGCAAGAATCAAATGATATGTTATCGACATTTAATGGCGGCTTAACATCAAATTCTTTACAAATCTCAATAACTTCATCTTGAGATAATTCTTTTTGTTTACTTTTGGCAATCGCTTGTCTTTCAACGCCTCGCACCCTTGCAATATCGGCAAAGGTAACTGTGTCATTCTTCACGAATTGAAGAAATGCACAAAGTTGCACATAATTCATATTTTCGAACCTTTGATTTTTTAGTTTTTATTCTTCTTTGTAATTATTTTTAAGAATTTTGTATTTGTTAGTTGACATTGTTTCTTGTTTGGTATACAATGAATACTATCAAAAGGAGTTAATAATGAAAGTAGTCATTTGTGGTCGTGTTGACCCTACTATTAAAGACAAAGTATCAGATTTAGCTCAAAAAGAAGAAAGAACGCTATCTGATATTTTGGAAAGAATCTTAAAAAAATTCTTTCAAGAATATTCAACCTAATTACAATTTTTTATTCTTCATCTGAAATTGTAAACGAAAAAGATAAAAAAGTAAACCTCGAGCAGGTTAATTTGTAATGCTCAAGTTTACAAAGACAACAAATCGAACTTTGACAGTTTAATATCAGTTTTCTCTGAGGGACATCAAAAATAAATAGAGATGACTTAATTGTCCCTCTTTTCCTCAGAGTTGATGCCATTTAAAAGAAAGAGTAATGCTTGTTTAGAAACAGAGCGACATTCTCGCTTAGCTATTGCTTCCAAGCGTGCATAATCTTCTTTAGAAATTACTATCATCATTTGTTTGTTTGTGTCTTTTATTGCCATATAAAAAATATAGCAAAAACAACACATTAAAACAAGTTTTAGTATTTTACTAAAAAAGTGTTTGACTTTATTAACACAATGTATTATTATAGTAATACACTTTACTAATACTTTTTAAGTCATCAAATTTAAGACTGATATAGACTATCGGCACTAATTTTAGTGCGATAAAAAGCATACAAAATTTATAAATTGAATAAGGGGAAACCCTCACGGACTGTCCGAACTTGCCTGACAGCGTGTAATAAGTCAAAAAGGCACACATCCGTAAACCTCGTTCAGCGGCGGAGTGGCTCTATAACAGAAGAGAGCATATTAAGTAAGGAGTAAATATGAAAACAAAAGAAGAAATAATGGATTTCGTCGGAATTAAAGTCAATGAAATTGAAAATTATATCGGCGAAAAAATTAATATTAGGATTGAAATTTCTAACGATAAAAATGAAAATATTTTATTTTTTTCTCAATATGCAGATTAATAAACAATTCGTTTGATGTTAGAAAAGGCTATCTCGTGGAACGAACCATTTGCACGTAATAATATTACTTGCCTTTGATAATTAACCCAATATAACTGAGATAATGGGAAATTAAATTTTTCTCCATTATTTAAAATTAAATAAATATCAAAGTTTAGTTCTTCTACGAGGTTGCCATCCCCATCTTCTGAATTATGATAATTTTCAAATGCTATTTCAATTCTTTTTAAATCATTTTCTAAAAATTCATTCATATAGTTATGAAATCATTACATTTCATGACTTTCAACCTTATTTAATCAAAATTTTACAAAAGAATTTTTTAACTATCCATCGATGAGGTGGATAGCCTAAAGAGTTTAAGTGAAAGGATTTAAAATGAGCGAATTAATGGAAAGTTTAAAAGATACATTTGAACTTGCAACAAATGTAACCCGTTTAATTAATGAAATTGCAAAATTTAAAAGCACAACAAAAACCAAAAATAGCAGCAAAGACGATGATATTATAAAAAGTTCTGGTGACTCTGCTCAAATCGGCAGTTCTGGTGACTCTGCTCAAATCGGCAGTTCTGGTGACTCTGCTAAAATCGGCAGTTCTGGTGACTCTGCTAAAATCGGCAGTTCTGGTTACTCTGCTCAAATCGGCAGTTCTGGTGACTCTGCTCAAATCGGCAGTTCTGGTTACTCTGCTCAAATCGGCAGTTCTGGTTACTATGCTAAAATCGGCAGTTCTGGTGACTCTGCTAAAATCGGCAGTTCTGGTTACTATGCTAAAATCGGCAGTTCTGGTTACTATGCTCAAATCGGCAGTTCTGGTTACTATGCTAAAATCGGCAGTTCTGGTTACTATGCTCAAATCGGCAGTTCTGGTGACTCTGCTAAAATCGGCAGTTCTGGTGACTCTGCTAAAATCGGCAGTTCTGGTGACTCTGCTAAAATCGATTCAACTGGTCATAATTCGGTAATTTCGGCAATCGGTGTCAATTCTATTGTTAAAGCACTTAAAGGGTCTTGGGTTACTTTGGCAGAATATAAGTTTGACAAGTCCGAAAATAAATACATTGTAGAGTTTGTCAAAACCGAATTTGTTGATGGTGAAAGAATTAAAGAAAATGAATATTATACTCTTTTTGATAAAGAATTTCAACGAGTAGAATTTATTGATGGAATTCCGACTGTTATTTTAAAAGAAAAAAACTTTATAAAAAAAGGAGTTACTTTAATAGAAAAAGATAATTGTTTTATTTTTACCAAAAACAATGTTTCAGCACACGGAAAAAATGCAAAACAAGCATATTTTGATTGGCTTTTTAAAACATCAGAACGAGATGTAAACGAATATAAAAATTTAAAGAACAAAGAATTAAAGCCACTTGAATATTGGGTTTTAGCATATAGAACAATCACGGGTGCTTGTTCTTTTGGGACTAATAATTTTTTAGAAAATAATAAAGAAAAATACAAATCTCAAATGACTTTAAACGAAGTTTTGACCGCAACAAAAGGACAATATGGATACGAAACTTTTAAAGAATTTTTTAAACAATAATCTTAATTTGAGGCTCTCATTTCCCCGAGCCTCTTTTTTTTAAAACAGAAAGGAGCAATATATGACGATTGCACAAATTAATAATATTTTTATTTTACTTTTTTGTGGATGTTTAGCTTATGGCTTTTTGCTAACATTCCAGACAATTTGGGAAATTGCAACAGATAGAATTAAATCTATTTTTTACAAACCAAAACAAAAAGCAAAAGTAATACCTCTTAGACGTGGTTATGTGAAACAAGTAAAGGTTGCGAGATAATGGTTTGTTTGTATGAAGAATTATCAAACATCGGCTTGCTTTGTAATTACGGCAATTGTTGGAATAAGAAATGTTCTTTTGTTTTTAAGAAAAAAACTTGCCCTGATTATAAGCAAAAAAGATTTGATATTAGATTAGAGCCAATTAAACCAACTCCACCACCTAAAGATTATTCAAAAGAAGTTGAAAAGCTTTATTGGAAAGGTGTAGACCCAATGACAATAGAAAATGAAGAACTTAGAGAACAATTAATTACTAGAATCGTGTTAGAGCACGAAGCAAATGAAGATTGGAGGTTATACAGATGAGAAAACGCAATAAGAAAGCCCTTGAAACAATCCCGCAACTGTACCAAGAGCATAACTTAATTATACAAAATAAAACTTATTCCGTAAAGGAATTAAACGCAGTATTTAGCATTAATTCACTTTCTTTGATTGATAGCAAAGAAGAATTAATCAAATATTGGGAAACGGCAGTTGAAACTGGTGTAGCACGTTTCATCTCTGCCGTTGATTATGTGTTTCAACAACGTTATCCAAAATATGAATAGAGGTGAAAGATGAAAACTATTGATATTAAAGGGAAAGCATATATTGAGGTAAATGAGAGATTAAAAGAATTTCGCTCAAATTCAAAATATGATGGTTTTTCCTTAGTTTCAGAATTAATTCAGTTAGAAAATGGTATTTGTACCATTAAAGCAATTATTTCTAATGCAAATGGTGTTGTAGTTGCTACTGGTTTTGCTCAAGAAAAAGAAGATAGTAGCTTTATCAACAAAACTTCTTTTATTGAAAACTGTGAAACATCTGCTTGGGGTCGTGCTTTAGGAAACTTGGGTATTGGTATTGATACTTCAATCGCATCTGCTGACGAAGTGTTAAACGCAATTAAAAACCAAGAAGAAAAACCTAAAAAAACTACTCCAATAAAAAAGCCAGTTTCTCAAGATGATATTAATAATCAAATAGACGAGCAATTAGGGCTTGAGCAAAACAAACGAACTTGTGCAGATTGTGGATGTGAAATTTCTGAAAAAGTACATAGTTTCTCACGTGATACATACGGAAAGCCTTTGTGCTTTAAATGCCAGAAAAACAACCCAAAACTAACAACTCGTATTAAGTCGGCATAAGGAAAGAAAGAATGGAAGATTTTAAATTCGCAGTTCATCTAAAGTCAGAATGGCAAGAAATGGTTTTACCATTTGCGACTTTGGAAGAAGCAGAAAAAGAAAAAAACAAAGCCTTGAATGAATATGGCTACGAAGTAAAGATTTATAGATTAGAGGAGATTGATTAATGAACGCAGGTGTAGCATTTGCAAATATTTCTGATAAAGGAAATTCATATTTAACTATCAATTTTAATGAAGAGTTCAAAGAAATATATCCAATTTTTAAAACATTAAAATTAAATTTATTTGAAATTGATGAGTCTGAAAGAAAAGAAAACTCACCATATTATAGAGTTGAACTTTTCAAACCAACTAAAAAAGACTAATTACACACTAACCAACGGCAGAATCTGCATATTACTTTTCGTTATCTTAACCAGGCCAAATAAACTAACGTCTGCCGTTTTTCTTTAATTTTAGCCGTGAGAGTGGCACGGCACACTTCATATCTCGTGTTTAGATAACTATCATACCCATAATGACCACTCTTTCTTTTTTTACTAGGAGGAGTTATGAGGTGGAACAGACAAGAGATAGAGTGTTATAACTGTAAACTTTCAACAGGGTGTAAAAGTTGTAGCATTTATGAAATTTACAAAATAAAAAACTGCAATTTGTTTAAACACGTTTTATTCAAATTCGCAAAGTTAGGGAAGCCAAGAGAGGTTTAAAATGGCAAAAAGATTTACAGATTCTGAATTATGGAACAAGGACTGGTTTTTAGATTTATCTATAAAACAAAAGCTGCTTGTTAAATATGTTTTTGATAATTGCGACATCGCAGGTTTTTTAGAAATTTCTTTTAGGACTTTATCTTTTGTCTTTGGCGAAAAAATTACAAAAGAAGATTTTGTCGGATTAAAGCAAATAAGATTTATTGATGAAAATACTGTTTTTGTTGAAGATTTTATTAAATTTCAAAATGGTGTGACTATAGAAGAGTTAAATCCTAATTATTCAGTTCATAAGGGAATACTTAAAAAACTCAATAAATATAATGGTTTTCTAACCCTTAAAGACCCTTGCCAAGACTTACAATGTAATACTTCCAATGGAAGTTTACAAGTTAAGGTTAAGGTTAAGGATAAGGTTAAAGTAAATAACAATAATAATTTAATTATTGAAGAAAATTTTGACGAAATTAAAAAAATTGACCCATTCACAAATCCATTGATTGATGATTGTTTTTCTCTTTACAAGGAAAACTGCCCTAACTTGTTGAAATTAGGTTTTGAGCCACGTAATAAACAATTACGAGAGGAATTAACGCAATTTCTACAAGAGATTGACTGCGACATAGGGTACTTTAAAGAACTGTGTGAAAACGCAAATAAACTCCGTTTAATAGCTAATAAGCCGATAGACTTTAAGTCAATGATACGGAATCACATTGGCATTTCAAACGGAAAATATGTAAGTGAAACTGATTTTAAGATTGAGGAGTTAGATTTCTCGTGATAAACAACATAACGCAACCATCATACGACAGAGAAAAGTTTTTAAGTAAATTTTTCGACCTTTACAAAACGTCTTTTACTTCTGCAAATGCTTCTCTTTGGCTAGATGCTTACAAAAGGGTTTTGCCAACTAATGCAGACTTTGAGACATTGTTTAACAAACTGATTTTTGAATATTCAGGCTCAACTGCCCCAAAGCCTGCTTGGTTTGTTGATAAAATCACATACAAACAAGATAAAGCAGAAGAGAAAGACAAAGACAAAGTCTGGACTGGTAGCATAATAGCGAGTAAGAGTGGGATAGATTATGAGTTTGCCTTTGGAGGACAAGCACCAAACCTTGAAAAGTCAAAGAAATGGCTTGAGAAAGAGGGATTTTTGATTAAACAGATAAAAGAGGGTTAGTTTTATGAGAAAGCATATTTCAGATGTTAATAGATTTGCTTATTGGCTAAAAAGCCGTTTAGAACGTGGGCTAAAGACATTTACTCACAAAGATATTTTGATTGTGACTGGTTCTAATTGCTCATACTCAATATTGAGAGAGTTAAAACGATTGAGATTTGAGTTTAAAGAATCACGAGCCACTAAGGAAGAAAAGATGTTCAACGATAATGGCGAAATCGTTACAGTTAAACGTAATTACAAGGTTTATGAGGTAGTTACTAATGATTGTTAAGAATTGCCCAGCGTTTATGTCAAATCAAAACAATTGCATCTGGATAAAATCTAAATTTGCAGAGTGTGAAAAAAATCAATGCATAATAAAGCAGATAGTATCTGCGTTGCGGTCAAGAACTCCAGAAGATAACAATAAGATTTTAAACATTTTAGAGGTGGAATGATGAACGATAGATTTAAGTGTCGAATTTGGGATAAAAATCAAAATAAAATGTTATTTCCTGCTTCAAATTATAATTTTTGCAATATTAACGGAGTTATTGTTCAAGTAGAAATTTATGAAAATATAGTAGGAAATATTTGTGCACATATACGAAAAAATAAAATTTATGAAAATGCTGAATTTATGCAATGCACTGGCTCAAAAGACAAGAACGGCAAGCTGATTTATGAGGGGGATATTGTTAATGTTCCTTGTGGCAATTTCATCATTAAATATTGTGATAGTTGTAAATCTTTTCAATGCTTTTATAAAGATGATTGTTTTGCTTGTGAGGGCGATTATCATTGGTTTGAATTATTAGATGATTTAGAAAATTTAGAAGTAATCGGCAATATTTACGAAAATAAGGAGTTGTTATGAATTTTGAAGAAAGAGAGTTGTATAAGTTTCTTGAAGTATATTACAAAAACTCAATCAAAAAAGAGAATTACAAATATTTTGATGACAACAAGTTTGTTGAATTACCAGTAGATTTATTAAATGAAAACTTTGGTTTCTCTGCTTATAAATTAAGAAAGAAATTCAAAAATATATGTGAAGAAATGCCGTTTCAAACAAGATTAGGACAGGGAAGGAAGAAATATTTTGCTTTTTTGGGTAAAAAGCCTACAAATTTTCAAAGAATTAAAAAAATGTCAGTTGATGAAATGGCGAAAGTAATTTCAACTTCTTGTTTGGTTTGTCCATATAATTGTGATGTTGGATGTACTGAAACAAATTGCCACAATGGTATCAAACAATGGCTATTACAGGAGTGCGACAATGACTAAATACATAATAAAGAATTGCGAAAACTGTTATTACTATGAGGATGATGGCTATTATTGTGAATTTCAAAAAGACAATATAGCATTTGTTAACCCTTGCAAAGAATCTGATTGTTTGTTAAAGCAGATAGTTAAAAAGTGTAAGAAAAAAGCAGAACTATTAGACTATACGGCAATAGATATTCTATCAATGCTAGAAATACAGGAGTGCGAGTGATGAGTATGATTTTTCTTACATTTTCTGCAAAAGAAACTATTGAAGAATTTATAAAAAATTCTGATGATGAAAATTTAAATGACCAATTTAGATTATTTTTAAAAAGTTGCATTACTGACAAAACAGCATATAACGCAGTCAAAATGAATGACATTATAAATGCAAAAAAATATTAATGAGGTGAACAATGACAATAGTATATAGTCGTTATTACGATAGAAAAGGTGAAAAAATCGCTTATGGTGATATTCTAAGATGTTTAGCATTTAAAGATGTTGATTTTGAAAAACCACACGCAGTAAAAATGCCATCTTTTATGTTGTGTAAAGTTGATGGGAAGACAATGATGTATTGCACAACTGCTGACGAATACGTGGATATTGAAGATTGCAAACTTCAAACTGATAAACTAAATGAACTTTGTGGCTTTGAAATATTTATGCACAGAGAAATATACGACTCAATTAATAAGGACACAGACAATGACTAATAATATTGAACGTTTGTACGAATTGGCGAAAGTTCCAAAGTTTTGGAATTATGACAAAGAAATATTTGAATATAGAATAATCTTTGATGAAAAAAGACAATTAAACATAATTAAATTGCTTTGTAGTTCAGAAGATTTTTTTCTTGACATAAATGGAGAAATACCAAAGTTTACAGATGTTTTTTTGTGGACTATTTCAGTTGAATGGTACTCAAAATCTAAAGGATATAAAAATATTCAAAAAGACTTCCCCCAATCCTTAGCAGGCTTAGTATGCGAACTTTGGCAAGATTTGACAGATGAGCAGAAAGCAGAAATTAAGAGGATATTGGAATGAAAAATATTGTATTTATTATAGTTGCATTACTCGGATTTATAATTGGGTTTGGGCTTTATTGTGGAATTAAAAAACAATTAGAAATAGAAAACAAAGTATTAGCAATAGGTTTAAAAAAATACCCACAATGTGCAAATGCATATAGCCAATTTAATTGTATTAAAGGACTTCATCTAGCAGAAATGGAGCAACAAAATGACTGAAGAAGAATATAAAAAATGTATGGCAAAATGCAGCAGGTACAAAATGCTAAAAATGTTGGCTTGTCTTATGTGTAGCAAATTAAAGGAAATAATAAAATGATAATCAATGAAAAATGCGAAAGTTGTAAAGCTTTAGCAGAACAACTCAAACAAAAAGAGGAAGAATTCAACAATGCAATAGAGCTTTCAAAAATATACAAAAAGCAAATCTTTAAATCATCAGAAAAAGCATTAAAATACTCACAAGCCTTGCAAGAGATATACAAAATAAGCTGTCAAACCGACAGTCAACATCCTGAAAGTGTAGCCAATATGGTATCTGTTATAAGACATAGAATAAAAGAGGTGCTAGATGCTAACATTCAACCTTAAAAAAGAGTGGTTTGAGAAAATCAAATCAGGCGAGAAAACACACGAGTATAGACAAATTAAACCATTTTGGACTAAACGCTTAGTAAATTATTTTGATTTATTTGAAGAAGATATAAGAACAATATTAACTGGCAAATTATATTTAGAACATCAATTACCAATAGCTTTTGTTTTGGGATATACAGATAAAAAAATATTAGCAAGATGTATTTCTATAACATCAAAATATGGAAAAAATACTGATTTAGATATAGACAAGGCTGTTTACGACATAGAATTTGAATTGATAAAGGACAACTAATGCCAGACATCATAGGAATATTTATCGTATCTGCAATAATTACTGCGTGTATAGTTTGTTATGTAAAGGATGTGGAATTGTGAGATTTTCAAAATATAAAGCCGTTAAAACAATTGTTGACGGCTTTACTTTTGCCTCTAAATTAGAGGCTAAATATTATCAGATTTACTCTGCTATGGAAAAAGCAGAAGTTATTAAAAACCTCAAAATGCAAACATCTTTACCCTTTATCTTTGAAGGAAAAAAGATTTTTACATATAAGCCAGATTTTGAGTATGACGACCAAGACGGAGTTCACCATTATATTGATGTAAAAGGGGTAGAAACTCCACTTTTTCGCCTTAAGAAAAAGCTAATTGAGGCACAGTATAAAATAGAGATTGAAGTTGTTAAATAGGGGTTAGAGATGGATTTATTAGAAAAGGGATTTGATTTAATTACTCCGTATGGAAGTAATAACAAAAAATTAAAAGATTTTGATAAAAACGATTTCTGCTGGTTGTCAGAAAAAGACAGAATAAACCTATTAGCAGAAATGAAAGAAGAATATCACGCAATGGTGATTGACTATAAAGCAATGACAGATGAATACTACAGAATTTTAACTTTAAAATGCAAAGATTGCGATTCAGAAGCACGTTTAAATTACGCAAAAGCTCAATTCGAAAAAATCGCCTTAAACTTTTGCGTAGAAAACAAGAATTAACTCTAATTAATTACGGAAATCAGAAGATGAAAGGCTATCCTATTATTTACGCAGAATTAAGTCCTATGACCGATTTCCCATAGGCAAAGGGTTAAACCCTCTTTGTAGTACGGCAAGCAGTTCTACTTGTATCCGATATAAATAATGGTAAACCCACCGAGAAAGCTTGCCCTCGGTGGTGGAGGGAATATGGTAGATTTTAAAGATTTTGACAATCCAATATGTCATTCTCAATTTGGTTGGATAGAAGACCAGTGGAAATCATTTACTTCTATGACTGAAGCAGAAGAAGAAAATTGGAAAAGATATATTATTTTTAAATTAAAGAAAAAATCAAAAAGTAAGAAAAGAGTTTTATGTGTTGAAACAAGCGAAATTTTCCAAAGTATAAACGATTTAGCAATGATAATAAATAAAACTCCAAAAACAATACAGAATTATATTAAAGATAATAAAAGTGTTTACGGGAAACATTATAGATATTTATAGACACATATCCTGTTTGACTCGAGCCTAGAAATAGGCTCTTTTTATTAAGAAAATTTAAAGAAAGGAAAATATATAATGGAAATTTTAACAACTGCAGAAGTAGCAAAATTACTACATTCAGAAGTAAGAACAGTTCAAAAAAATGCAAAAGAAGGCAAATATCCAAAAGGTGTTTGTGGGCAACACGGAAAATATTGGCTTTTTAACAAAGAAGAACTTTTAAAATTTATATTCCAGACGGCTTAATCTTGCCCGTCTGGATTTTTTTTTGTATATTTTTCACATAATGAGCGTTTATAAAGATAAAAGAACAGGTAACTGCTGCTTTAAATTCGTTAAAAATGGGGTTCAATATGATAGATGCTTTAAAGCTGGTTCACAAGATGAAGTAATAGGCTATGAAGCCCGTTTAAGGTCGGATTTATTGCAGGGAAAATATGAAATTTTAGACAATCA
>JAZRSF010000040.1:0-5254 GCA_045651365.1 Christensenellaceae bacterium | reverse complement strand
TAACTAACGAATACGGACTATCTAACACTTATACTGTTAAAATACTGGACGAACCAACACAAACAAACGTCAATAAAAACAATATTTTAAAAAATATGTTTGCCGGTTCTACGACTGGTACGATTATTTTTGCATCAACGCTTGGCGTTCTTCTTTCCCTTGCTGTGTGTATTCCTTTGTTTAAAGGTATCTTTAAACGTAACCCGTTAAAGAAACGTTTAAAATAATACTTATTTGTAAGCAAACTTGTTTACAAGGAAAAATAAACCCCTGTTTAGCCAGACTTTTTCTCCTGGTTAAACGGGGGTTTTCTTATAGCAAAAATTGTGCCAAACTTTCCGTTATAATTTTTGCGAAATCTCTTGAGCAAGACGTTAGATTCTCCTTTGAGATTGTAACGGCTGGCGACGTTCTTTAGAACTATAAAAAAACCACAGATTAGATTTGTTTTCTAGTCTGTGGTTAAATTTTTATGTTGTTTTTTCACTCAATTTTCGTAAAACAAGTATTTTGCGAAATCTTTTAAGTGTCCTTCTTTAGTCAATATCTGGAAAATCAAGTCCTTGTTCTTCTGCTCTTAAAAAGGCTTCTTCTTTCTCCGATAAATGCCCGTGCCTTACTGGATAACGAAGGTAAATTTCGTCTATTATTCTCGACGGCTTTCTGTCTATTTCAATTAAGTTTAATTCTTCTAACATTTGTAAATATTTATGTAAAGTGTTAGATGAGATGTGCATAAATTTCCACAAACTATCCCTACTCATTTTTACATATAAAGCATTGTCTTTATGTTTATTAACGTAACCCTTTTCTTCTGAAATATGTAAATACGAATATAGCACGCCATATAAAATTCTACCAGTTGACCTTAAATTACGATACTTACCAAACCTTAATACGTGAAATACAGGGATATTATCAAGCCCCCCAGTAGACATAAAATTTTCTTTAGTTATAAGTTCCCCGTTCATATAAATTACTCCTTAATAGTTAAATCACAAAGGTCTAGTTCTTCTGGTGTTAATGGCTCGTTTACTGGTGCTTTTACATAAATTTCGTCTATTTCGTGCTGTCCTTTTTTGTCTATTTCTATTAAATCTAACTCTTCTAGTTGGGCGTATGCTTTGCGTAGCGTATCTCGATTTGCGTGTAAAATATTAGCCATTTTAGTACGTTTTACTTTTATGTAAATCTCGTGTTTTTCGTTATACCAACCATTTTCATAAGCAAGTTTTAAACGTTTAGTTAATTGTCCATATAAAAGAACTGCCAAATACGAAAGAGAACGATAGCGACCAAACCAGAACGCATCGGGTATCATAGAGTATTGGTCGTAATGTAAAGTGTAAGAAGTTATACGTGGTGCTTTCACGATAGGTTCTGACATACTATTGCTCCCCCTTCAAACTTTTAAGAAGTTTCTGACGCTCTTCGTGTTCCCAAACAAAAATATCGTCGGCAATAAGTTTTTGCACATAGTCCTTAAAACATAAATTTAAAGAAGAAGCACGCTCCATAGCACGCTTAACAAAATCTTCGGCTAAAAGAATATGAAAATCTTTCATTGGTGTAAGATATTTTTTTGGTCTAGCCATAGGCTTTACCCCCTAAATTGCTGTTGATAGTATAAATATAGCACAAAATATAGGGGTTGTCAAGCGAAACAAGAGTTTCTATCCAAAAAATAAAAAATCTTTAAATAGAAGGGTAAATTTCAGAGTACGAAATTTTAGTACTCTGAAATTATTTCTATCCAAAAAACTTGTTTACAAAGAAACTTGTAATTCAACGCTACCCTAAATCTAACGTTACATACTACTCAAAATAAACGGGGGGACACCCAGTTTTCCCCCCGTAAACTCCCCTTCCTTTTTGTACATAATTCACGCAATATATTATATAATAATCTTAAGTTTTTTATCTTTGTGTTTATATAATTAAATAATATATATCTTAATATTTATATATCTTATGGGGCGAAAATTTAGTGTACTAAAATTTCGTACTCTGAAATTAAAAGTGTAACCGCCACCGGCTTGCCGGTGCGGTTCTTTCCCCTAAAAACGACGTGCGTTTTTCTTGGCGCTGGCTAGAAGGCGTGCATCGTTAGACTTCTGCCGATGCGCTCTGCTCTCCGGCAACGTTAGGTAGATTCTCTTTAGATTCTACACTCGTTGCCGGGCATCAAAGGAATATAAAAAAAGTGGCGCACAATTTCTTGTTCGCCACTTATAATAAGTGTTTTGATTATTGAACGTTCTGTAGAACGCTAGCACACAACAACCACCGATTAAACGACAAACACCTATTACCGCTAGTAATGTTTAATCGGACTATAGTTATTGTTGAGTGCTAAAATAAGAATAACACAGAAACGAAAAATTTGCAAATAATTTTTTGCTTTAGATAAAAAAATTTTATTTTAAGCAAGCCTTATAAAAATTCTTAAAATCGAAATTTGCCCCGTTTTTGAGCCTTAAAATGCCGTTTTAAAATGAAATTACCTTAACGTTGTTAGTGTTAAGGTAATGATTTTTTCTTATTTTTTGTTTTCGCAGTCCCACTTGTAATTCATAAGTGAAATAATGTAGTCTGGTGCTGTTCTACTACCATTTGTCCAACCATAAATGGTTCTGGAAGGAATACCAAAAAACTCACTAATTGCGTTTATAGATATTGCAATTTTCTCAAACAACTCTGCCCCCGTAGAAACTCTTTCTACAACAACGTTACAGTCTTTATGTTCCCACTTGTAATTCATAAGTGAAATAACATAGTCTGGTGCTGTTCTATAACCAGTATTCCACTTTTGGATAGTTTTATAGTCTATGCCAAAAAACTCGCTAATTCCTTTTAAGGACATTTGCATTTTATTTTTTAATTCTTGAAAGTCCATAGTTCTTCTCCTTGTCCTAGTTTATTTTTTTTAAATGTTCTGGATAAATTTTAACCTTTGCTGGCGTTCCATTAACCGCCACCCCTTTGAGCGTCGTTCCTGTTAAATACCACTCGTTTTTACTATTCATTTCAAAACTACTGTCTATCCATTTGCCTTGATAACAAATTTTAACAACGTCGCCACAATGATAACCATTGTATATCCAACCGTCGTATAACCATTTATCTTCTACTGCGAAAACAAACCTATTTTCTATCTCGCAGTATAGTAATCTCCCTTCTACTTCTTTAGTCCCATATAACATACTCTCTCTCCTTTTTTATAAAAAGAAAAAGACGCAAAAAAGATTGGTGTAATAAATAAAACAACAGCAAAATACACCTTTCCTTATTGCGTCGTATTTATTGTATCAAATTTTTCTTTTTTTGTCAATTATCTTTTTGATTTAAGCAAAAACAAATTATTCCTTTAGCGCAAGCAATACTGCCCTTTTCGTCGTACAGACTGCAAGAATTGTTAGTATTGTTTTGACAACGTTCACAAAGCGTACCGTTGTTCTCGTTTAACAATTCCACCAACCACGTAATACAGTCCAGAAGTTTGTTCTTTTCGGCAGTATGTTGAAATTGTATTGCCCAAATTCTGCGCAACGTCTTGAGTTCATTGTCTTTGTTCTCCAGCCCTTTCCTGTCTAAATAGTCTTTAACTATTTTTTCAACCTGTTTATTAGTAAGGCGACTTGTTACCTTGCTCTTATTTCGGCTCTTCTTTAGGCTTTTACCAAAAATGTGTGCTTCATTTTTCATAAAACAACCCCCTATTTAATTTTATAATATTTTCCTATTTTTCCATAAATAAACAAAGTAATTCTTTTGCCAAATTTCTAATTTGACTTTTAACTTCTTTAGATAAAACGTTGATTTGTGGTTCTACTCTATAATAAAACCCCATATAAGCAAACGAATAAGCCCACGCATCAATTTCCGCTTCCTGCGAATTATAATCGGTTAAATTTTTGTGATTATCAGAATATTGTTGCAACAACACCTGTTTCTTCTCTATTTGATAAACGTGTCTTACTTCGTGTGCCAAAACCATCTCTAATTGCAACGGCTTTTGTAAAAAAAGTTCTATAAAATCTCTGTTTATTGCAATATCCCCAGTCAAACTAACAGCCGACTGCGTTGTCGGTGTTGGCATATCAGAAGGAACAACTATACAGATTTTAGGCGTTTTAACATCTAAAATTGTAGCGTGAAAACCTAAAATCTTCTCGCAACACAATAAAAAATCTTTTTCTTGCATATTCTTCCTTTTGCTATAAATGATAAACGTCTGCATATACACTACTTACTACACTTTCTATGGTGTGTCGTTCTTCATTTTCTTTTAATACTTTAATTGTGTATTCCTTATGTGTTTGTATTGCTTCTTTCCTAGCAAGTTGTATCCTTTCCGTATAATTATGTAATTCATTATCTCCGATTACACCACTACCCCACAACTTGTTTTTTAGATAAAATGCTAATACACAATGTTCCATAACCGCCCAAAAATTTGCATAATAATTTTCCTTGTTTTCTATAACTTTTAACGATTTTTTAAATTGTTCTAACATCTTACATCTCCTTTTTCTTACATATTTAACCTTGTCCGCCACCAGCACCGCTCTCTTCGATGCCTAGTTCTATCATAATTGCTTTTAGCCTATCTAACTTTTCTTTAGTTAGCAAAGCAAATTCTTCTTTAAACTCGTCCCATTTGCAAGACAACCTTGCAAATTTTTCTTCTTCTAAAGAAGTGTCTAGTTTATAAAACTCGTTTTCGATTTTATCTAAACCTAAAAGGTCGTTTTCTATGTCGCTTCTTTCTTGTAGCAACTCGGTAAACCTTTTAATTTCCGCAGACGTTAGATTGTCTTTGACTATTCTAAAACGCTTTGCAGAAATTCTATGACGTTCTTCGTTTCCCCTGCTATCTGTTGTGTAACACCAGATATTAGTGTGTTTACCCAAAAGAATTAGAGTATAACGCCATAATTCAACACCCCGTTTAGAATATTCATACTCGTTATACATTACTAACGCCGTTGGTAGTCCTTCTCGGCTAAACATTTCGTTATACTCGCCTAGTTCTGTATAAAGTTCGCCCCAACTAATTTCATATCTTTTATAGCGTTTGCCCTGCTCACGCTCCGCCTTCTCCAACGTAAACGTTGCGTTTTCAAATATTCTCTTTAGCAAAAAATACTCTGGCGTTTCCGAAATAAAATACTCGGAAATTTTAGTTTTATATCCAGCATACTTACTCGATG
Source organism: Christensenellaceae bacterium (assembly GCA_045651365.1). GTDB lineage: Bacteria > Bacillota > Clostridia > Christensenellales > Borkfalkiaceae > UBA1259. The sequence goes on along the minus strand of JAZRSF010000040.1, from coordinate 41 downwards.
CTGGAAACAAAACTTCATAACCTTGCCAGAACGGGCTTTCA
>JAZRSF010000039.1:0-7484 GCA_045651365.1 Christensenellaceae bacterium | reverse complement strand
TCCATAATATTCGCCAACAGGCTCATCTATAATTACCAATGCTAAATATTTTGGGTCGTTTGCTGGAAAATAACCCACGAAAGAAGATATATATTTCCCTCCAACTATTTTTCCGTCTTGATATTTTTGAGCAGTTCCTGTTTTACCTGCAACTCTATATCCCTCAATATAAGCGTGTTTTCCAGAGCCGTCGGCAACTACACCCTCTAGCATTTCATTGATAATAGTAGATGCTTGCTTTGAAATGGTCGTATTCTTCATTACCGGAGATTTATTCTCTACTATTATCCCGTTTTTATCATAGATTTTATTAACTAAATACGGCGTGTAGTATTTTCCTCCGTTTATCGCTGACGCCGTGGCGCTAGCTAGTTGAATTGCAGTTACGGCAACCGTTTGGCCAAAAGCTATTCTTGCCAAATCAACGTCTAAAACGGAAGATTTAGGCAACACCATTCCTTGCGATTCGCCGTTAAAATCAACACCCGTAACCTTGCCATAATTAAATTTTTCAAGATATTCATACATAACGTCTTTACCTAAGGACATAGCCATGTCTACGAATATAGGATTACAACTGTTTAATAACCCACCTTGTATATCTAGGTTCGAATGTTTTCCGTTTGCATGATTATTCCAACATTTTACCCTTTGCCCACTAATATATCTGTATCTAGAAGAAGAAAAAACGTGATTAATTGAATAAGCGTTTGGATTTCCGTCTAAATACTCTTGTATATTTGCTGCAGTAGTTAAAATTTTAAATGTTGAACCTGGTTCGTATACGTCGCAAAAAATATTGTTTCTAGTTAGTTGGTTTAAGAGGATTAAATCGTCTCTAGGAACTTCATTTAGGTCGAACGAAGGTTTTATGCATAACGCTCTAATCGCCCCACTTTGAGGGTCTAGGACTATCATTTGCGCCGATTTTGCGTTATGAACTTGCATCGCCTTAGTCATTGCGCTTTCACACAATGCTTGAACGTCGTAGTCTATAGTTAACTCTAAATTTAATCCGTCTGTTGCAGGGATATATTCAGCAGTCGAGCCCTCTATTTCGACACCTATAATATCCGTTTGGTATAGAATTTCTCCATTCATTCCACTTAAGTATTTATCATAGTAAAGTTCTAACCCTGATTGCCCTTTTCCATCAACCGACGTAAAACCAAGTGTGCTAGTTAGAAAATCACCGTAAGGATAAACCCTAGAATTATCTCTCGAGTAATACACTCCGTCGTGTGGCTTAAGCAATAATTTATCTATTTGCGCCTTAGTTGCCTGTTTTTTCACAGTTACCTCACTAGAAGTTGTGTTCGTTAAACGACTATAGACGTATTCATACTCTAAATCGAGCGCATCTGCTAAGAATAACGAAACCTCTTTAGCGCTCTTTATCGCACTTTTTCTAACAAAAACCGAATAGGTATCGTCGTTAGACACTAAGACTACCCCATTACAATCAGTAATGATTCCTCTTTCTGCAATTATAGGAATTTCCCTTGTCCATTGGTCTAGTGCTTTGGTTTGTAATTCCACCCCCCAAATTACCTGAATATACAACAGTCTAACTAAAATGATAAAAAATAAAAAGGTTACTGCAAGTAAGATTGCAAATAACCTCTTTCGTAGTGTCGATATTGAAAAATCTTTTTTAATAATCGTTTCCCCTTTTAATAATTTAATATAAAATATTCTTGGGAAACGTAATATATTACTATTTACTCATACCAAAATCGTTAACGGCTTTATCAATTACGGTTGAATTTGAAGAAGCACTTTCAATTTCAGCAGATAAAGCGTTATATTGAGCCTCGTAGCCTTGTAAAGTTTGAGCGCTTGCTAGATTTTGTTTGTTTAGAGAGGATAACACACCCGTATTAATTACTATTAACGCTAAAATCGCAACGACAGTCAATGCGTATAATATAATAGCGAGTTTACCCTTTCCACTTAAGCGATATTGTTTTCTTTCTTTTTCGCTAGTGCGCATTTCTGCACGAACCTCGTCTATATCAACGTCGCCAAATTGCATAGTCGTCAAGGTAGGACGAATATCGTCGTCTTGAAGAGTGATTGCTTGAACTTCTGTTTGAGTTTCATCTTGCGTCTCGATTACTACGTCTTGAACTTCATCAGCTTTATCGTAGTTTAATAGCATGTCGAGATTTCTTCTCATTCTAGCCTTGGTTTGGTCAAAACTTTCTTGAGTTTCGATATCCCCTCTCATGTAATCGTCATAAGACGCAGGGGCATTTCTTTCTAAAACCCCAACGCTACTAACTGAACTTTCGCTATAGAAAGAACTTCTTGAATTTTCTACACGTTTCGTAGTAACCATAAGACATTTCTCCTTTACGTATTGTTTATACCCTTTCGGCAACTCGCAATTTTGCGCTCTTTGAACGGCTGTTAATTTTTAATTCATGCTCACTTGCAACTATTGGGTGTTTTGTTAATATTTCAACTTCCTTTCTCTTACCACAAGTGCAAATCGGCAAGCTTTTATCGCAAATGCAATCAACTTCTAATTCTTTGAATGCACTTTTTACGATTCTATCTTCTAACGAGTGGAAAGAAATAATAGCGATTCTTCCACTTTTTTTTAAAGACAAAGCCATTTCCTTTATGGTTTCATAAAGACGGCTCAACTCTCCGTTTACTTCAATTCTTAACGCCTGAAAAGTTCTTTTAGACGGATGTCCGTCGTTTTTAAACTTAGCAGGAATACTTTTTTCTATAATCTGGTTAAGTTCGCCAACCTTTTCAATAGGTTTTAGCTTTCTTGCATTAACTACGTTTTTAGCGATTATAGAAGCAAATCTTTCTTCGCCATAATCGGCTAGTATTCTTTTTAAGTCCCTTTCCTCGTAGGTGTTTACGATTGTTTTTGCAGAAAAACCACTCGTATTATCCATTCTCATATCAAGGTCTTGTTCATTACCAAGGTAAGAAAAGCCTCTGCTTTTATCGTCAAGCTGAAAACTTGAAACGCCTAAATCTAACAATATTCCATCGAATTCTTGGATATTTAAGTTGTTTTTAACTTCTAAAAAGTTCTTGAAATTATCTTTAACTAAGGTAAATCTGTTTTCAAATTCTTTTAATCTATCACTTGCTCTACATAGAGCATAATCGTCTAAATCGGTTGCAACGAGTTTTCCGTCTGGAGAAGACAACTCTAATATTCTATGAGAATGTCCACCACCACCGAGCGTTCCATCAAAGTAAACGCCACCAGGTTTAACGTTAAGCCCTTGCATACACTCTTCTAACATTACCGAAAAATGCTTTAACTCTAACATCTTGGTTCCTAGAAATTCATAGCCTCTGCAAGAACTGAAATGTTAACGTCTTTGAAGTATGCATTCCAAACTTCTTCGCTCCAAATTTCAACACAGTTAGGTCCTTTAACTACAACGACGTTCTTTTCTAGTTTTGCGTAGTTTCTTAAATTTTCAGGAAGAAGAATTCTACCTTGCTTGTCCTCAACTGCCTCCCAAATGTTATACAAAACAAAACGTGCCGCTTTAAGATGTTCTTCCTTATAAGAGTTAATCGAGTTAAGTTTTTCTTTGAGGGCTATTGTCTGCTCTTTTGAATAAACGTAAAGACAACCACCAGAGCCAACTGTTACCGAATAATCGGCACCGAGTTCCTCTCGTAGTTTGGCCGGAATTCTCATTCTGTTTTTTGCGTCGAGTTGATGCGAATAATTCTTACCGGTCATATACAGACTTCCCCCTTTTTTAGTATCGTAGCATCAGTATATCATAATGTTTGACCACCGTCAACCCTTTTTTTGAAAAAAAATTAATTTTTTTGCAAATTTTTTAAGATTTTTGAATTATTATCCATTAATAAATCAAAAACTTTTTTATTATAAGAAGAATTTTTACCAAAAAATAATACTTTATTTCCTTTGAATTTTACTATCGATTTTAATTCTTTAAGTTCTCGCTTAACCTTATTTGCCGTAAAAGTTTCCCCTCTAACAATTAATTGTGGTTGAAAGTGGTTGAAAATTTTATTTTTGATAAAAAAATAGTGTGTGCAACCTAAAACAATTACCTTAAATCGACCTTTTTGGTGGTCAAAGCTAAAATCTTCTTTTCTAGTGGTTAAAGTGGTATCAAAAGTGGTCAAATTCTTACAAAAACTATTTAAGCTTTCTCCTACATGATTTTCGACATCTATTAAATCTAGATTAAAAACGTTTTTCTCAATATCGCTAGCCAATCCTTGCATAGGTAAAACCGTTAAATAATTGGTGTTCTTATATAACCTACTAGTGTTTGCAGTGCAAAGCAGTAAGGTTTTTCGCTTTCGCAAAGTAAGAATTTCTACCGGTGGAAATACGCCGAATATTTTTAGATTAGGAAAATAATATTTTATTTTTTGCAATACGGTAACGCTTAGCGTGTTGCAACCAAGAACTATTGCCTTAAGGTTATAATAGCTTAATTCGTTTATAATATTTACTGTCAACTCCAATAGATTTGTCGTCGTTCGATTCCCATAAGGTGCATTGTCATTATCTCCGTAGTAAATAAACTTTTCATTTGGCAGTTCTTTTATAAGCTCATAAAGAACTGAAAGACCCCCAATCCCACTATCAATTACTGCAATATACCCTTCTTCCATATTTAAATGTATGATTTTTCCGTAGAAAAAAGTGTAAATAATATTAAAAAGTTCAAAATTAGCTTAAATGTAGTTGCAATTAATTATTTTTTGTGCTAAAATGATTAGCGTAAAAAAAGCAACTAAGGAGTGCATAGGAAATGCCAAACATTAAATCAGCTAAAAAAAGAGTATTAGTTAACGAAAAGAAAAACGAACAAAATAAAGCAATTCGTTCTGCTGTTAAAACCGAAATCAAAAAGGTAGAACTTTTAATAAAGGAAAACAAGTTAGAAGATATCAAAGCTCAATTATCTTGCGCTTTCTCTGCTATCGATTCTGCTTGTTCTAAAAACATCTTCCACAAGAACAACGCTGCTAACAAGAAAGCAAAACTTGCCAAGAAAGTTGACGCTGCACTTAAGGCAAACGGCGTAGCAGTTACCGAAGTTCCTGCTAAAGAAGAAGTTGTAGAAGTTAAAGAAGAAGTTAAGGTAGAAGCTCCGGTAGAAGCACCTGTTAAAAAAGCTCCTGCAAAGAAGACCACTTCCACTGCTAAAAAAACTACTACTGCAAAAAAAGCTCCTGCTAAAAAAGTAGCAGACGCTGAATAATTTATTTTATTAAAACAAAACAGCATTGCCCTGCAATGCTGTTTTTTATATTAAAAAAATTAAACCCACTAGATTTCTAGTGGGTTACGTTTCAATTAATCTTTCTCTTTTGGTAAAACGTAAGGAATTTTTAGCAAATAATACACAAGCAACAAAACAAGTCCTATGCCTATAAATATGAACGAGGTTACTTGAGAAGGCCTAAAGAAAGCGTCAGCCGAGCCACCAACGTAGTCCGTTCTAAAGAATTCGATAAAGATTCTCCAAACGCCGTAGGCGATTAGATAAATGTGCATTAAGATATTGCTTCTATGGAAATACAAATAAGTCAACACTCCAAATAATGCAAATAAGAATAAAGCCTCATATAATTGGGTTGGAACGTAATAACCCTTAAATCCGTCGTATGGGTCCATTTTAATGCCCCCAAACACGTAGTTTCGCCCAAGATACTTGCCGTGGCAACAACCAGCCATAAGACAACCTATACGTCCAAATCCATGAGCAATCGTAATACAAATAGGCGCAACTAAAAGCAAGGTGTTAAAATGCTTTTTATGTAGCCCCTCAAACTTTCTTCTAAAATAGAATTTACCACCCACAAAATAGGTAAGCAAGAAGGCTGCAGCACCACCGATTAAACCACCCATAACGGTTATTCCTGCGCCTGCAAAATCCCATTCTCCACTTGCTAGATAGTCGTAGAAGGCTTGAAAGAGTTTTGCAGATAGAAAGCCGAGAGCAACGGCAACAATTGCAACTATAAAGATAAAATCCTGAACGCATTCTGGCATATTTTTCTTTTTTGTATAAAAATATAAAACCAAAATACAAGCAATAAGTCCAAGACCAATACATATACCGTAAGGATAAACACCCTTGCCAAATATCGTAAATAATGCTTTGTTATACATACGAATCTCCTATTAAACATTATTATATATTACAAAACAAAAAAAGTCAATAATATATATTTCAGCAGTCAAAAAATAATTGCTAAAATCAAGAATAAAGTGTATAATAATAAAGACCTTTGGAGAAGTATCGAAGTGGTCATAACGAGAACGACTCGAAATCGTTTTGCCGAGTTCTCGGCACATGGGTTCGAATCCCATCTTCTCCGCCACGGAAAACCTAAAACGGACTTTAGTTTGTTTTAGGTTTTTTGTTTGTGGAATGGTGGATTGATTCGAACCCATCGTTCGCCCGTCATATGACGGACTTGCCTAGACGGACAAGGGCTCGGGAGTGTAGCGGACGAGTATCCAATCTTCTCCACTAAGAGCGATTCTAATTGAACCCAAATAGAGTCGCATTTTCTATTGCCATAATTAAATATATCTTAATTAAAGGAAATGCAGGTATTATTTTAGATTTTGAAAGAATTAAGACATAATTTCTTTATCTTTCAATAATAAAGTGATATAATACTTTGCAATTAGTTATTAACATCAACTCAACTTACAAGAAGGAGAATTATTAAATGGAGTTTAGAAGATATCATAGAAATATATTTTGGGAAGCAAGGTTTGATGCTTTTTTTGAGAATCATAATATTAAAAAAATTATCCTAACTAATCACGTAAAAGAAAATCAATACAAAGAAGAGAAAAGAATTTACGACTTAACAATTATTACCCTTGATTTCCTAAAAAAAGGATTTATATTTGAGGTGGATACGGAAGATGATAAGATTGTTAAAATTGTAGTGCGTAATAAGTATAAGGAGGGAAATGATATTTGCACGGCACTTGCCGTAAAGTCTAATAATTTAATTGTAAAAACTTGTTATTTAAACAAACAAGATGATGACCATTATACACTTAACCCAAAAAAATATTACAATCCAAACAATAAGAAAGAGAAATTAAAAGAAATGACTACTAGTATTGGAGAATTAATTTCATACAAAAATACAAAAAAATAAAAAGTTCAAACGCAAGCACTACTTGCCCGCCAACCAAAAGCACGACACCGGCTAAAGCCCTGCTCGTGCTTTTTTGTTCTCTACGAAGATGTGATAACGAACAAGGTTACCTACGCATAACATGCTCCGGTAGTGGCTACACCACCGAATCCCATCTTCTTTGTTAAAAAACCACTACCATTTTGAAGTGAACCCCATTTAGTTCACACAATAAAAAGCCAAAAAAATAAAACCTTCTATGATATAATTTACATAGGAGGTTTTTTCTATGGCAAAAAAAGGACAAAAATTTAACAAATATACACCCGAACAAAGAAAGG
>JAZRSF010000038.1:0-16349 GCA_045651365.1 Christensenellaceae bacterium | reverse complement strand
TTCCTTTCTAAAATAGTTCTAAGTCGTTGTCCCTTTGGTGTAGTATGTAGTCGTATAGTAAGACTATTTCGCCGTCTAAAACTGCGTCCCGTCTTTCTACATTTCCTTTAGCATCTAACTTAGTAAAAATAAGTCTTCTGTCTTTTAGTTCTACTATAAGCTTGCATCCGTTATTTACTTCTATTTCTACTTTTCCGTTTTCCATAACATAACTTCCTTTCTTAGTCTTCTTTATATTCTGCTAAAGCTTTGTCTAGCCCTGCTTTTAAGTTTGGTTCTTTGTTTATTCTTTCTAAGGTTAAGTCTAAAGCGTCTAAAGTGTCTTCTAGCTCGTAAGTGTAGCCGTATTCGTGGTTAGCTAACTCATAAGCAAACATACTATAACAAAAGTTAAGTCCTGTAGTGTCTTTCTTTATTTCGTCTTCTATTTCCTTTGCTATTTTCTTACTTAGTGCTATGTATTCGTCTTTATGTTCTTTTAATAAGTAGCCCCCGCCTACTATTCCTACTAACTTGTTTAAGTCCTTTTCTGCATCTAGGTTAAGCTTCTTGCATCCGTCTTTAAATTGTTCTTCACTAAAAGCAAAGAAGCTATATTTATTTAAGAAGTCGTTAACTTCTTTTCCCTGTTTCTCTTTTAGTTCTTTGTAGTCCATAAGTTTACTTCCTTTCTTCTGCTACTTTGTCTATATTATCTTTGCTAATTGTTTGTCCCTGTTCTATGTCTATTTCGTAGGCTTTTAAAAGTTCCTTTTGTCTATCTGTAAGCAAAAAGTTTTTTAAGTTAAAGCCTGCTTCTAATATGTCTAAAGCTTCTGTTAGCGTGTCTAAGTCGCTAGCGTCTACTATTTTATTTTTAAGTCTGTATAGTCCATAAGTTGCTTTAGTGTTAGCGTTTATTACTGCATCCCTTAAAGCCCTTATTTTTTCTTCTTGGTTCATAAGTTTATTTCCTTTCTATTGTTTTTTCTTGCTTCGTTCTAGCTTCGTTTCCCTTTTTTATGCCTGTTCTTTGCCTGTTCGTCTTGTTTCTAGCTAAGTTTTGTGTTATACTTAGTTAGAAGTTATATTTTAAAAAGCATCTTTTAACTTGGTCGTTTTTAGTTCGCTTCGTATAACTTCTTTTTTTATGTTTTTAAATGTGTTAGCTATAGTGTTCTTAACTCTTCTAAAGGATGCTATAGCTTCTTTTATTTCTTCTAACTCTTCTTCATACACGCCCGCTTTAATATCTGCTATAAGTTCGTGTCTTGTTTCTCTTATTCCGTAGAATAAGCCCGCTACTAAAATAAAGTGCATTACTATAGCAATTAGCATAAAGTCTGCATCTGCTTTAGTTATGTTTAATACTGCGTAGGGTATATATAGAAAAGCTAGTAAGTTTTCCGTCTTAACTCTTAATAGCTTCATAAAATTATTTCCTTTCTTATTATTCTTTTTTTTGTTCGCACTTTTTCGCACTTTCTAACTTGCTAAGTAGTTGTCTATGCTTTCTTCGTAGTTGCTTTTTAGCTTGTCTAAGTTGTGTGCGTAAATAAGTGTAGTGTCTATTCTTTCGTGTCTTGCTATTGCTTGTGCTTCTTGAATAGTAGCCCCGCCTAAAAGTGCAAAAGTTATAGCACTATGTCTAAGGCTATGCGTTGTTATTCTGTCTGTATTTATGTTTATTGCTTTAAGTCTGTTCTTTACTATTTCCCTTATGCTTCTTGTTTTAAGTCTTTGTCCGTTGCTTCTATCACTTAAAGAAGTAAATAAAGCATCTGTAGACTTAACATTTTTTCTTACGCTTAAATAGTCCATAATAGCGTTATAAGGTGCTAGTGTTAGTTTAACGTAGTCGTCTTTCTCTTTATGTCCTTTTCCCTGCACTTGTAAGACTTGCTTACTTCCTAAGGTTCTAAGGTCTTCTACGTTAGCCCTTTCTAGCTCTATAGTTCTTAGTCCTGCGTGTAAAAGTAAAGTTATAATAGCGTAGTCCCTTTTCCCTACTTCTGTAGTAGTGTCTATGCTTCTAAGAAGTTCTAAAGCCTGTTCTTTTGTTAACGGGTCTTTTTTAGGTTGTCTTGTAGTTTTTACGCTTTTAATGTCGCTTGCTAGGTTCTTTATGCCTTTCTTTTCTAAAAACTTATAAAGCTTTCTAAGTGATACAATAAACAAGTTAACACTATTTATAGTTAAGCCGTTATGTTCTTTTCCTATTCTTTCTACTAAGCTATTGTAGTAGTTAGTTATGTCGTCTTCTTCTACTCTTTCTATGTTGTGTAGTTCGCAGTATTTAAAGAAGTTCTTAACGCCCTTTCTGTAGCTTTCTCTTGTTTTATCACTAACGCCTTTTAAAGATGCTAAAAACTTTTCGCTTATTTCTTCTGTAGGTGTTAGTCTTTTTTCGTTTATAACTGCTTCTTTTATCGCTTCTAAAGTGTTTAGTTCGTAAGTCTTAATAGGTTCTAAAGCATAGTCCATAATATTACTTCCTTTCTTTTAACTTGGTCTAAGTCTATCTTTTACTTTCTATTAGGTTTAAAGCATAGTCTATAGCATCCTGTAGGCTTGTTTTAAATGTTTGTATTAGTAAAGGTTCTTTGTCTGCTATAGCGTAGACTTCGTAGCTTTTGCTTTTAGGTCTAAGCATTATTGCTATTTTATCGTCTATAACTATTTTATGTGTTCTTTTCATAGCTTCCCGTCCTTTCTAGCTAGGTCGTTCCTGTCCTTAGCTAATTATATGATAGCATAAGCTTTTTTCTTTTGCAATAGTTTTTGATAACTTTTTAATAACTATTGAATAACTATTAACTAACTTTTGTTTGTTTTTCTTAGTAAAATAAGGGTTTTTCATAAAATAAAAAAATAGTGTAAAGTATTAAAGTTTAACACGTTATTAAGGTTTAACATTGTATTAAGGTTTAATATCTTTAACACGTTTAACACTTTATTAAGTCGTATAGTTTCGTATAGTAAAGCATCCAAAAAACGCTTAGCATTTCTAAGCCTTAGTAAAACATTTTCCAAAAAAACTTATGAAAAAAATATTTTTTGTGTTTTAAGGTGGCGGGTTGGTTTTGAAAAAGTTAAAAAAAAGACTAGCCTATAGGTAGGGGGGATGCTCTAAGGTGTCCCGTCTTCCCTTATTCTAGCTAGTTCTTCTAAGTATTCCTTTTTTATTAGTCCTGCTTCTGCGTCTTTATGATGCCTACTACATAAAACAATTAAGTTATAGTTGTCTAAGCCTTTGTCTATGTCTTCTTCTAAAGGTGTTATGTGGTGCGTTTCTAAGTTGTCGTAAGTGTAAATGTTTTCTTGTCTACATACTTCGCAAAGATAACAAGCACGCTTTTTTATTTCTTCTGCTTTCTCGTGCCACTTGTTCCTATTCCTAAAGGTTCGTTGTTCTGTCTTCTTAGGCTTGCTTCTATTATTAACTTTGCATATATAGTTAAAGTCGTGTATTTTTCCGCACTTGCTACAAGATTTAAGCATAGTTCTTTTACTTCCTTTCTATTCCTTTGTTATTTCCACTTTTTAGCCTATTCTAGCAACGTTATAACTTTCTTAGTGCAATTATACTATAAACGCTTAAAACGTCTAAAAATGGCTTTAAATGGCTTTTTAGTAGCTATTAGTCTTTAATCTCTTTGTTATTGTAGTCGTAAGTCCTAAAGTCCATATAGTTATTAGCCCCGTAGAAGTCTATAAACTTTACTTTTTTCTTTTTGCCGTTTCTGTTCTTAAGTATTGTTAAAGTAAGTTTCTTTATGTCTTCTTCCATAGCATCATTTACAAGCTTTTTAGTTTTCTTCTTTTCTGCTTCTGCTTTAGCGTTGCTAGTTATGTCTTCGTCGTCTCTTCCGTCTAAAACGCTATAGTGAAAAGATAGTAAAACGTCTGCCGTGTATTCTATTGTAGAAGTGTCCCTAAAGCTTGTGTAGTCTGCTTCTTGGTAGTTAGAAGTCCTGTTAAAAGCACTAATAACTAAGATAGTTAGCTCGTATTTTCTAGCTATTCTTTTTAAGTCTTTAACTATTTTACTTACTGCTTGAATATCTGTTAGCCCTTTTTGTTTATTTTCTATTATTTGTAAGTAGTCTATAACTATAAAAGGCTTAGCATCCGTTATAGCAATATGTCTTTTTATAGTTGCTTCTATTTCTTCTATAGTTATTTCGTTCTTGTCGTTGCACTCATTTATAAAAATATGCTTAGCTATGTTGTCCCTGTAGTTAGTATATGCTTTGCTATAAAGTTCTTGCGTTTCTTTAGATGCGTTATACATAGCCCCTGTTAGAATAGCCCTACTACTTAAGCAGTTCTTAGCCGTTGTGTAGTGGTTTGCTTTTTTATCTTCTAAAAACATAAGCCTACTAAGACTTTTAGCTATTAGTTCTTCTTTACTCATTTCTAAGCTAAAAATAAGTGCGTCTTGTCCTGTAGATGCTATATTATCTGCTATTTGTAGTGCTAGTGTAGTTTTTCCTATTCCACTACTTGCCCCTAAAATAACTAAGTTCTTTTTAAATAGTCCGCCGTATAAAGAAGCGTCTAGCCTTTCTATTCCTGTGCTTAAAGGTTTATTTAGTTCTTTGTCTAAAGTAAGTTCGTTAAAGTCTCTTAAGTAGCTTAAGGCGTTTTCTTGTTCTAACACTTTTTTAGCTTCTGCTTCTAAAGACTTAGTTAAAGTGTCGTTAAAGTAGCCTATTTCTCTTTTTAGTGCTTCTGCATCTGCTCTTAAGTAGTCGTTTATGTCCTTATTTCCTTTGTAAATATCTTCTTTTTGTTTTCCTATATCATTTAAAGCATAAGTCCTAAAGCCGTGTTTTTCTAAGTCTTCTTTTAGGTCTCTACTTGCTTTTTGTCCGCTAAGTTTGTCGTCGTTGTCTAAGCATAAAACAAAGTAGCCTTTAAAGTTGTTCTTTATTGCTTCTTCTGTAAGTCTATTAGCGTTAGCTATTCCGTTTAGTGCTATTGTTTTTATTTTAGGTTCTGCAGTTTCTAAGCTAAGTGCATCTATTACGCTTTCTGTTATGAATATAACGCTTTTAAAGTCTGCTTCTTCTAGGTTCTTTAAGTTAAAAAGTTCTATTACTGCCCCTTTAGGTATATCATAACGCAAACGTCCTTTAGCTTTTCGTTCTTCTTCTGTTAGTTCTTGTGTGTCTCTAAGAATATAAAAACTTTTGCTAACGGGTAGCACTACGTAGCCCTTTTTCTTGTCGTAGCCTAAGTTATATTTTTTTATAACTTCATTACTTAAGCCCCTTTCTTGTAAGTAGTTAGTTTCCCCTATTGTTTTAGCACTTGTTTTATAGTAGTTAGTGTAGTCTATGTTATTGTCTTTTTTCTTTGTTTTTCTCTGTTCGTTCTCTGTTAAAGTGCTTTTTGTGTAGTTTAAAGGGATGCTATATTTTCTAGCTAGTTCTTGTTTTATTCTGCTAAAGTCTGCCTTTTCGTCTAAGTTATTGTCTAAAGCATATAAGCTAAAAATATCGTAAGTTTTATTGCATCCATAACATTTATAGTAAGTTCCTTTAAATTGCATAGATGCGTTTGTGTCGTCGTGTATAAAGCAATTAAAAAGCTTTCTTCCTGTAGGTCTTCCTGTTTCTTCTGCATAGTCTTTTAAATGTTCTTTTATTAGTTCTTTAACTTGGTCTTTGTTTTCGTTCATAGTATTACTTCCTTTCTATTTTTCCTTTAACTCTTCTACTTTTTTAATAAAAGCATTTATAACTTTGTTATAAAGTAGTGTTATTTCCTGTTCTTCTTTTCTAGGTTCTAAGATATTCTTTAAAGTTTCTAGCTCTGCTATTGTTAAGTCTAACATTTCCTTTTACTTCCTTTCTTCTGTTATATTCTAAAAAGCTTCTATGCTTCTAAAGAAGTCTTAGGGTGTTCTTATGGTTCATAGTCCTACTGCTTCATTTAGTCGCTAGTCGTCGCTTTTCTTGTAAACATTATAGCAAAAAGGACTTGCTAAAAGTCCCTTTTTAGCGTCTCTTAATCTATTTATACCTATTTAAGCACTTTCACTAACACGCAAACGCCTATAAAATAAGGCTTTTTATTTTTTTTCGGTGTCTAGCTTGTTCCCCCTTAGTGTCTAGCTTGTTCCTTTAGCGTGTGTAGTGTGTTCCTTTTGTTCTACTTTAATAACGTGTTAAGGTTTAATACGTGTTAAAGTTTAATACTATGTTAAGGCTTATAAAATAAGGGTTCTTTGTTTTCGGTGTCCTGCTAGTTCCTTAAAAACGTGTTAAGCGTGTTAAGGTTTAATAACGTGTTAAGCATATTAAAGTTTAATAACGTGTTAAAGGTGTTAAGGTTTTTGCTAAAATAGTCTTGTTATGATATAATTTACTTGTAGCAAGTAGTAAAACACTTAGCTACTTAGCAAGTTCTAAAAGTCGGGTTAGGGTTGTTTCCCGTTCCGTTCATTTTAGAATTATATATAGACTAAGCTAGTAGTAAAACACGTTAAGGCTTAGTCCTTTTTTTATGTTCCATAGTTTCCTAAAGTTAGCATAGCTTTATTAGATGCTATTAAGTAATTTTCTAGGGTTCTTCTAGGGTTAAAGTATATTCTTTTTTTTGCTCGGCTTTTTTCGTCTATTTAGTCTGTTTTTCCACTGCAAGCCCGTTGCTATAGGTGTTATGTGTATGTCTTAAAATAACTTTGTCGTTTTTTGTCGTATTATGTCGCTAAAAAAAGATGCTTCTATAGTTGTTCTTCTGCAGTTCGTCTGCAGTTCATTTAAAATTAAAGCGGTGTAGAAGCGGTGCAATTTTCTTTTTTCCGCCTGTTTGTCGCCTGTTTAAGTTTGAAAAAGTTTGAATAAAAAAAGAAGACTTATTTACTTTTCTTCTTTCTGTGCTTCATATAATACCTATGATTTATTTTTTTACGTTGTTTTTTTTTGCGTTCTATTCTTTTTAGTTCTTCCTTTTCCATTTCTTTAAGTAAATTAGTTCTAGCTTCTGCTATGTCTTCTTGTAGTGCTATTCCGTAGGATGCAGAAAAACTATTAAGACTTCTAAAGTTAAGTCTATTTCTTCTATTCTTTCTTGTATATTGGCTTATAACTTCGTCAAAAAGCATATAGTTATTTAAAGCTTTTCTTAGTCTAAAGGTTTCCCGTCTTTGTTCTTGTCTTGCTAGTCCGCCTAAGCGTGCTATTTCTCTACGTTCTTCTATAGGTCTGCTTCTTAGGTCTATTAGGTTCTTATAGTTTCTGCCTTTACTATAAACACTATAGTAGTTATTCTTCATAACATAGTTTCCTTTCTTTTAATGAAAATAGCTACTTTTCTAGGGGTTCGTTCGTTGCTATAAGGGTTTTAACTGCGTCTTAAAATATGCCCTTTTTTAGTTTATTATTAGCCCTTTTAGTATTTTTATGCAAAGTTTAGCAAAGTTCTTTATGTGTTTTTCTTAGGTTCTATAAGGGTTTAGTCCACTTTAACACTTAAAAAACGTATTTTTAAAGGGTCTAAAAATAGTGGCTTATTCTATCTATAGTAGTAGTTATTAAAGTCTTTAGCATCTGCTATAAAGTCCCTTATGTTAGTTTCTTCTATGTTATAGCCTTTATAAGCTAAGTCTTGTTCTATTTGTTCTATAAACTTTTCTAACTGCTCTTCTGTTATTTTTTGGTCGTGATAGTTAACGCCGTAGTAAGCGGGTGTAGTTAAAAAGACAAAGTCTATAGGCTCGTAAAGTTTAGTGTCTTTCTTAGCTTGTGTTATTAGCTTACTTAGTTTGTCGTATTGTTTAAGTCTTAAGGCTCTTTCTATTCTTTCTGCTTCATAAGTTAAAGCTTGCCTTTTAGCTTCATATAAGGCTTTAGTTCTTTCTATAAGTTGCCTGTCCTGTAGGTTCATATATTGATTTAGTCTATAAGGGTAGTCCATAAAAGAAGCACTAGCACTTATAAATTGGTCGTCCTGTGTTATTTCTAAAGCCCTTTCTAAAAGTTTATTGTATTTCTTATAAACTCTTGTTAGTGTTTTAGCCCACTCTTTAGGGTGTTCTTTCTTTTCTCTTTCTATAATATTCTTAACGCTATTAGGTGCTATTCCTGTAAGTCTAGCAGTTAAGTTATAATTTAAGCATCCTAAGTAAACGCCTATAACTTGCTTTCTAACGTTTTCGTTAAGTTTTTTTCCCTGTGTCGTTAACTTCTGCATCATTACGCCTTACTTTCTTTAGCTTCTAATAGTTCGTCTACGTGTTCTAAGTATTCGTCTAAAGCTTTCTTTAGTTCTCTTGCTTCTTCTGTTGTAAGTGTAAGTCCACGTTGTAAAAGTTTAGTGTCGCCTTTAGTTTCCCACTTCCTTAAGTCTAACTTAGGCTTATAGTTATTGTAGCTTATTAAGTTTAGTTCTGTAGATATGTTCCCGTTAACACTTAACACGCCTAAAGGTCTAACTATTCTATAGTTAACTTTTTCTACTTGTTTTAGCATCTTTCTAACTTCCTTTCTATCATAATAATATCTATAGTTATTATTAAGACTACTACTTTTTTAGTAGTGTCTAGCTCGTTCTTCTATGCTAGTTAAAAATGTAAGTTTTTTAGTCGCTTTTAGTCCATTTCTAACTAAGTATATTATAGCATAAAAACGCCGTTTTGTCTAATATCTATAAGGGTTTAAAGCCTATTCGTAGCGGTGTTTAGTTTGTGCCTTAATATTGTGTTAAAGTTTAATATGGTGTTAAAGCTTAATATCGTGTTAAGGTAGTGTTTAACTCATAAAAAAAGATGCTTTAAAAGTCCTGCATCTATTCGCTAATTATTTTTAGTTTGTCGTCTAATAGTTCATAAGTTAGGTTCTCATATTTAAAAGTAAAATAGTTAAAGTCGTTTATGTGTTTGTTTTTCTTTTCTGCAGTAAGTAGTTTTACTTTATAAGGTTTAAAACTTGTTTTAGATGCTACTAAGTCCTGTAAGTAGGGTTCTAAGTAGCGTTGCTTCTTTAAATATTTATACTTTATAAATAAAATAGCATCATAAATAAACATAATAAGCCCGTCCTTTCTTCTAACTTACAAGCATAGCATAAAATTAGTAGAAAAAACTAAAACTTGCCTTAAATGGTCGTTTTTATGTCTTAAATGGTTAAAAGTTAACATAAAATAAATATTTTTTGCAGTTCATACACTAAAACTAACACTTTAGGACAATATAGGACACTTTTTTATAATTTCTTCGTGCTATTCCGTGCTATTTGTATTAGTTTGTATCAATTTAAAAGGGTTCTATGTATTAGTTTGTATCTGTTAGCCCTGCTAAAAGTGTTTCGTTTTGTATCATTATGTATCATTTTAACGGATGCAATATTATTATAAAGTTATATTGCACTAAGAAAAACTAACTTTTAACTAACTTCTATAAGGTTTTAGGGGTTGTTTTGCTTCTAAAATACTTTTTTAAAAAAACTATGCCTTTTTCGTGTGTTTTCCCGTTGTTTCTTCGTTGTTCTTAATAGTTTAGTCCTGCAGTTAGAAAAGTCGCTATAATACGCTTAAAACGGCTTCTAATAAGGTGTCTTTTTTTATTTGCACTTATTTGCACTAATTTAGTAGTTTTTCTCTGCTTCTTCACTGCTTAAAGCGTGTTTTTTCTCTTGCTATTCTCTTGCTATTTCGTAAATAATCGTAAGCAAAAAAAAGAAGCCTATAGCTTCTAATATTATAAGTAAATTATTTTTCTATAAAGTCTGCATCTTCTAAAAGCTTTAATTGGTTTGCTAGTTGTTTCTTTTCTCTAGCATCTTTAAGCTTCTTAGCTCGTGCTTTGTATTTAGTGTTATTTTCTAATATATTGTCGTAAGTTTCTTTATCATAAACTTTAAAATGTATAGTTATTTTAGCATCTTCAAACGCTTTCTTTATTACTGCTTCGCTACTTCCTGCAAGTCCTTTAACGTAAGTTCCTGTCTCTTCGTCGTAGTAGCCGTTATATATTATAAAAGCTTGTGTGTCGTAGTCTATTAGCTTTAGTTCGTCTGTAAGATAGTTTAAAGTCTCTTCTAATGGTTCTATAACTCTTCTGCTATAGCGGTTGCTTGTATTAGTAGCTAACACGCCCCTTTTAGTAAGAATATTAACTAAAGTTCTTATGTAAAATGTTTTCTTGTAGTAAGTATTCTTCTTTAGGTTCTTTCTTAAGTCTTCATAAAGATAGTAGGCTAACTCTTGCACTAATAAAGCGTTAGTGTTCCTGTAAATAGCTTCTTGTCCGTCTGTTATGCTTTTTATTTGTTTGTCGTTTACTTTATTTATAAGTCTAGGGATGCTAGCCCACTGCATTACTTTATCATTAAAAAGTAGTTGCCTGTAAACTTTTCCTAAGTGTATTGCTAAAGTAGTTTTGCGTGTTCCATTGTAAACGCCGTCTATTTCTTCTGTAGGTTCTATTAAAAAAGCCCCGTCTATTAAAATTATTTTCCCTACTTGGCTTATTTTATAGCCTGCTATGTTTATGTCGCTAACTCTAAAATATTCGTCTTGCAATAGTTCTACTGCTTCTGTAAGTTGTTGTCTTACGTGTTTATAGGTTCTAGGACTTCTTCCCGTTTCTTCTGTGTAGTCGTCTATATCTATTAAAATATAGTCGTCGTTGTCTTCTTTAGCTATATAGTAGATTTTATCTTGTAAATATCTTAAAAGCTTTGTAGCTTCATAAGTAAACTTCTTTTCTATTTTATCGCTATTTTTAATAAATAAGCTTACGCTTCCCCCTGCTACTTCTTCTGTAGAAGTTAAAACGGGTTCGCTTTCGTCTATTGCTAGTTGTAAGAATAAGCCCCTGTTATTTATGGACTTTTCTTTTAGTTTTATGTCTGTTTCTATAGCCCTTACTTTCTTATTTAGGATGCGTTTTTTAGTTGCCTTTTCTCTTACGCTTATAGGTTCTTCTTCTAGGTCTAAAAGTTCCTTAGAAGTGTTTTTAAGGTCTTCTTTAAGCTTTTCTATGTCGTCCTTAGTCTTTTGTAAGCGGTTCTTAGTTTCGTTTACGTCGTTTTCTTTTGCTTCTGCTTCTTCTATAAGTTCGTTATAGGTTTTTCTTTCTGCATCCGTTAAGCCTTTCTTTTCTAGCTTTTCTTCTAACTTATTTATTTTATAGTTAACTTCTTTTAGTTCCTGTTCCTTACGTTCTAAGTTATTTTCGTTATAAGTTGCTAGGCTTGTGTGTTGGTTCATTATAGAAGCGTTTATAGGGTTAACGTTCTCTTTAGCCCACTCTTTGCTAACGTTTTCATTTTCTACAAAGTTTAAGGCGTGTCCTTTTCTTGTTTCTTCTTTAGTAGGTCTTATTATTATTGCATCTGCTACAAGTTCTTTAGTTTCTTCGTCCATAGCAAAAGTTCTTATAAATAACTTAACTGCATTGTTTTTAAAGTCCTTAGTTCTTTCTTTAAAGTCTACTTCTGTAGTTATTAGTTCATTTAGAAGCTTAGTAGATAAAGCCCCGCACTTGTCTAAGTCTTCTTCTGTTAAAGGTTCTTTTATGCCGTTGTCTTTTGCATAGTCCCTTAATAAATAGTCAAAGAAGCTTCTTATTTCTACTAAAAGCTTTTCTATTCTATTGTAGTTTAACATAGCTTCTAAAAGGTTTGTAGCTTTGTCTTCTTCTGTATCGTTAGGCTTGCTAAGGTCTTCTATAACGTTCCCTTTGTCTTCCCTGTATTTTTCTATAAAGTTGTCGTAGTTCTCACGTGTAAAACTATGTCCTTTACTAGCATTTATTATAACTTCACTAAAAGCAAGTCCTACTTTAACATTGTGGCTAAAGTATGAATAATCAAAGTTAGGACGTTTTGCTACTTCTTTTAATACTTCTACGTTAGTAGTGTTAACTTCTGTTTCATTTATAAAAGGTTCTAAGCATCCCCTTAACGTGTCGGCTAGTTTAGTCCCTTTGTATTTATCTATAGCGTAAAAATAGCGTGTTAAGAAGCCTATAAACACTATAGTAGAAGTTAAAGCACTTTCGTAGACTACAAAAAAGGCTTTATTTAAAAACGTAGTGCTAAGTAGCTTAGATAGTTGCTTTACTTCTTCATTGTATAAGCCCCTTTCTGCTTCTGCTAGTTCTTCAAGTTGTGCCTTAGCCTGTTTTATTTCTTCTTCTGTAAATGTTCTATCTTTATTAGCTTCTAAGTCCTGCTTTAGCATTTCTTCTGCGTCGCTATTTTTCCATTTATTAAGTAAGTCTTTATTGTATTCTATATCATAGTAAGAAGCATCTTTAAAAGGTTGGCTTAAGTCCCCGTCTGTTTCGTAGTAGGTTAGCTTAGGCGTTCCGTCTTCTGTAGACTTATTATTAAAATGTATCGCTAAAAGAAGTTCTAATAGTTCTTCATTTTCTAAAATAGCTTTTTTAAGTTTTTCGTCCATAAGTTCACTTCCTTACTTTTTTAATAACTTGGTCTTTTTTTGTTTCTCTTTTTTTCACTTTTTTATAGTTATTTTTCTATCGCCGTTATTGTATATTATCGGCTATACTTGTTTTTTTTAGTCTAATATTTCTATTTTTTCGTTAAAGCGGTCTATGTCTAAAAAAGTGTCGCTTAGGTAGTAGTCAAAGTAGCGTTTAATCTTTTCGCTTCTAAAATATAATTTAGCATCTTTTACTATGTAGCCGTTTTCTGCATCCCACTTATAACTTAAGTTTATTTTATCGTTATAGTGTAGCATCACTTCTTTAGGTTGCTTCTTGTCTTTTAATAATGTTAGCAAGTCGTAGTAGCTTATAAGTGTTTTGTGCTTCATTATTTTATTTTTTACTTTCCTTTCCTGCCGTAGCATCTTTATAAATAACTTTATCTAAGTTAGTTATAGTTTCTGTTAGTCTTCTTGTTAGCATACTATTTAAAATAGCGTATTCTTCAAAGTAGTGTTTAAGCTCGTATGTGTTAGGCTCGCCGTTCTTTTCTATTCTTATGTTAAAATGGTCGCCTAAAATAGTAGTTAAGGCTTTTTCTTCTAAAAGTTCTTGCCTTAGGTCTTCAAGTAAAGACTTTTCTTTATATTCCATAAAATAGTTTCCCTTTCTATTCTTATTACGTTTTAGTCTTCTTCTGCTTCTTGTTCTTTCTTCATATTGTCGGCTAGTTCTTTGTATTCTTTATAAGTTTCTATGTCGTTTGCTTCTAGGTATTCCCCTATAGTAGTTTTATCTTTTAAGTATAAGTCCCTTTCTATACTCATTAACTCTTTATTGTCTCTAATTTCTTCTAATTGTTTTAAAGTTGTGTAGCCTGCTTCCCACTCTATTAAGTGTGCTAGTCCATAAAATAAGTAGTCCCCGTTCTCTTGTTTCTCTGCTTCTGTTATAAGCCACGTTCCTACGCCGTAGGGGTTAAAGTATTTTACTATTATTTCTTGTTCTATAAGTGGCTTGTTTTCGTTGCTATAAAGTGGATGCTTTGCTAACTCTTCTTCTAGCTCTTTAGTTATTAGTTCCATAGTTTAGTTTCCTTTCTTGTCCTTTTCTTGCCCTTTAACATAGTTGCTAAAGTCTTCTAAAGCTTCTGCAGTTCCGCACTCGCTACATATTTCCGTTTTATTGTCTCTTCTACTTATAGCGGGGTAGCCTGTATAAGTCTTTTTGCATCTAGGACAAGTTTTTAACTCATTTTCTTTTTTTTGTGTTAGTTTTTGTTCCATTTTCTTATTATTTCCTTTCTTTTACGTTCATTTTAAGCGTTTTAAGTGTATAATAGCCCGTCTTTTTGTTTCTCGTTGCGTTCTACGGCTCTTATTTCTTAATAAAATTAGTGTTTAGTAGCATATTTTCTTTAAATTGTTCTTTTAGTGTATCATTTAAAGCTACTTTGTAAGTTGTTTTGCCTGTTTCTTTATCTGTTATTATTTCTAATTTATCTATTAAGTTAAAAGTCTCTTCTTTCTCTTCTGTTTTAATAGTAGCTATAGTGTTTAATAACGTTTCTAAGTTCTTTCTTAGTTCTATTTCCTTAAGGTTCTTTCTTCCTGTTGCTTTAATATAGTCGTTTAAGTCTATAACTTCTTTATTAGATGCTAACAAAGTTTCTAGCGTTTGTTTTTCTGCATCTGTTAAAGGTTCTTTTGGTTCATTATTTAAAACTATGTTAGTTGTTTTAGTATTTCCCTTTATATATTCTTCTAAGGCTTCTGCAGTTATAACATACTTACGCCCTATTTTACTTGCTTTTATTTCCCCTTTTTTAATATATCTTCTAAGCACTTGTAGGCTTATTTTCAAGATGCTACATACTTCTTTTAAGTCGTAAACTTTAAAAGTGTTGTCGTTCATAATACTACTTCCTTTCTTAATTGAATAGCTTAGCTATTTCTTTTTTAGTTTCTTCTTTTTTATCTTTGTTTTGTTCTTTCTTATATGATGCTAAGGCTTTTTCTTTAGTTTCGTCG
This sequence comes from Christensenellaceae bacterium, assembly GCA_045651365.1. Lineage (GTDB taxonomy): Bacteria > Bacillota > Clostridia > Christensenellales > Borkfalkiaceae > UBA1259. The sequence continues at coordinate 1,937 of JAZRSF010000038.1, read as the reverse complement.
CTTATATCTGCTAAGCCTTTTTCTATTAGTGCTTCTAAAAGGTCTACTTGCATTAAGTCGTTATAACTACATAAAGCTTGTATCATTTCTAAAAGGTCGTCCCTTATAACAAAAGTTTGTCTTTTATAGCCTGTTCTAACGCCTTTTTTAGTGCTAGGCTTTTGTCCTGCTTCTGTTGTAGGTTCTTCTTCTATGTTCTTTGTTATAGTCTCTACTATTTTCTTTCTTTCTGTTTCTTGTTTAGGTCTTTGTTCTTCTTTCTTTTTCATAGCATCCGCTAAGATTTTCTTTTTAAGCTCTTCTTGGCTTATAGTTTTTTCTTTTGCTTTAGGTTCTTCTTTAAATAAGTCTAAGTCTTCTGTAGCTCTTGCTACGTTTTCAAAAGTAGGGATGCTTCCTAAAGCACTTTCTTTTTTACTCATAATATTTTTTCCTTTCTATATTTCTTCAAAGTCTAAGCTTTGTAAGTCTACGTCTATAGGTTCTAAAACTTTGTCTAACTCTTCTAGGTTTAAGTCTAAGTCTAAGTTGTCTATGTCTTTGTTTAGGTTGTCTATTGCTTCGTCTAGGTCGCTAAAGTCCACGTTAAAGGCTTCGTCGTCTAGGTCTATGTTTAAGTCTATGTCGTCAAAGTTAAAGCTTAATATGTCTTCTTTTATTTCGTTGTTAACTTCTTCTAGGCTTTTAGTATAGTGTTTCTGTTTCTTCATTTATAGCCCCCGTTTCTTGTTTTATTACTTCTTCGGCTAAAGCTTCGTAGTCTCTAGCCCCTGTGCTTGTAGGTTCATAACTAAAAATGTCTTTTTGGTGGCTAGGTGCTTCTGCTAAAGCTACGTTAGTGTTTATGTTAGTATTAAAGACTTTGCCTTTAAAGGTTTGTTCTAGCACGTCCTTAACTTGTTTGTTTAAGTTCTTTCTTTGGTCGTATTTAGTAAGAAAAACGCCCGTTATTTTTAAGTCTTCTTTAAATAGTGCTTGTTTAACGTTTTTCATTTCGTTAACTTTGTCTACAAGTTGGCTAGTTCCCTGTAGTGCTAAGTATTCTGCTTCTATAGGTATAAAGACTTCGTTAGATGCTATTAAGCCGTTGTCCGTAAATATGTTTAAGCTTGGCGGACAATCTATTAAAATGTAGTCAAAAACACTTTTAATAGGCTCTAAAGCTACTTTTAATGTCGCTTGACTTAAAGGCTTGTTTTTTATTACGTCTTCTTTATCATTTAAAAGCTTGTTGCTAGGTATTATGTAGACGTTGTCTTTAAGCTTTAGGATGCAGTTTTTTATATCTTTTTCACTTGCTAAGACTTGCACTATAGAAGCTTCTAAAAAGTCTTTGCTATTAAGTCCTAAAGATATAGTTAAAGATGCTTGCGGGTCTAAGTCTATTAGTAAAACACGCTTCCCTTTATTAGCAAGTCCTACGCCTAAGTTTAAAGTGCTTGTAGTTTTACCTACGCCCCCTTTATTGTTTGTTAAGCTTATAACTCTTGTTTTATTTTCCATAACTTTACTTCCTTTCTTTATTTTTAAAGTTTATTATTTCTTCTATAAGTTTCTTAGTTTCTGCATCTACTTTATACTTGCTAGGGTTCTTTAATATTTCGTTAAGGTTTAGCTTCATTGTTATTATTAGTTCGTATAAGTCTATAAGTGCTTCTTGGTATTGTTTAGTTAAGTTTTCTTCGTTGCTATAGTCTGCCCCTGTTTGTAGTTCTACGTCTTCTAGCAAGTCTTTAGGTAGGTTCACGTATTTACTCATTATTACTACTTCCTTTCTTTGCTTCTAATAAAGCTTCTGCTTGTTCTTGGCTTATTTCTACTACTTTAATAGTTAAAGCCCTAAAGTCTTTTCTTTCGTTTAGTAGTGCTTCAATACTTCGCCCTATGTTGTTTGTTTTAATAATTGTTTTTAGTAGCTTCTTGTCTTCAAACACTAC
>JAZRSF010000037.1:0-43825 GCA_045651365.1 Christensenellaceae bacterium | reverse complement strand
TATCCAACGAATTTTTTAAAGAAAAGTAAATAAACAACTAAAGACGGCCGTCGCCATTTGCCGACGCTCGTAGTATTTATTGCAATTATAACAAAGCGTTTTCTAAAACTAGTTTATCAAATTCAATGCTTTCAACAAAATCGTCTTTCTTGAAGCGCAAGGTGTTATATTTGGCGTAGTTAAAAAGGTGGGTTTTTATAATTACGGGGGTAGGAATATCTAGCGTTTCACAAATATCCCTAACGTATTCAAAAAACATAGAGTAATCGGTTTCCCCCTCTTTTTCAAACACGCATTGGCGTATTATTTTGTCTTTTATCATAACCTTTGCCCAAATTCTAACCATAACAACCTCCAGAGTATTTTATCACGACCTTGATAAAAAGGCAAGATAAAGTTTGACAAAGTTGACTTGTAATAAAATAATATTGTTAAATTAACGTATACTTTAAGGGGTGTATTATGGATAGCATTAAAAATGGAATAATTAAACTACTAAGCGAAAACGCTAGATACAGCGTATCTCAAATGGCTAGTATGCTTGGTCAAGACGAGCAAACGGTTAAATCGCTTATGGAAGATTTAGAAAGAGAAGGCGTTATCGTTAAATACGCCGCCATAATAAATAACGAAGTGTTAAAAGATAAGTCTGTTCAGGCGCTTATCGAAGTTAAGGTTGCACCACAAAAACTAAATGGTTTCGACGCTTATGCAGAGCAGCTCTACCATTTTAGCGAAGTTCAAAGTTTATATCTTATGAGTGGAGGTTTTGATTTAGCCGTTTTCGTAGAGGGTAAAGACATTTCAGCCATTGCAAACTTCGTTTCGGAAAAATTAAGCATAATTGATGGAATTATAGGCGTTCAAACTCACTTTATTCTAAAAAAATACAAGGTTGAAGGTCAAATCACAAGACTACCACAAAAAAATAAAAGGCAAATTTTCCACGCATGAGAGACTTTTTTAAGCGAAAGAGCAAAGAATATTCCACCATCTGGGATACGTAAGTTTTTCGATTTAGCGTCTAAAAGTAAGGACGTTATTTCGTTAGGCGTTGGCGAACCCGACTTCATTACCCCTTGGGAAATTAGGGGGGCAGGAATTAACGCTCTTAAAAACGGATACACGCAATATACTTCTAACAAAGGCTTAGAAGAATTAAGGCAAGAAGTATCCTTATATCTAAAAGAAAGATTTTCGGTTGACTTTTCTGCTGACGACACCATTATAACTGTGGGTGCAAGCGAGGCAATCGACATCACTTTGCGTGCCGTGGTAAACCCAGACGACGAAATTTTAATTCCAGACCCTAGTTACGTTTCGTATAAGCCTTGCGTAGAACTTTTAGGTGGTGTATCGGTGTCTATTCCTTGCTCTGGGGAAAACGGATTTAAACTCACGGCACAAAGTTTAGAAAAGGTAATCACGCCAAAAACCAAAGCCATAATTTTCCCTTACCCAAACAACCCAACGGGTGGAATTATGGAGAGGGAATGTATCGAAGAGATTATTCCGGTTATTCTAAAACACGACCTACTAGTAATTAGCGACGAGATTTATGCAGAACTAACTTTTGGCAAGGAGCATTGTTCTATCGCAAGTTTTCCTGAAATGAAGGATAGGGTAGTGTTGATAAGTGGTTTTTCTAAAGCCTTTGCAATGACGGGTTGGCGTGTAGGTTACGTATGCGCACCAAAGCCTATTCTAAATACAATGCTAAAAATTCACCAATACGCAACGATATGCGCACCTATCTTTTCTCAATACGCTGCTCTTGAAGGCTTGAAAAAAGGCAGAGAGGACGGCTATAAAACGGTTTTAGAAATGTGCGCCGAATACGATAGACGTAGAAAGTTTATGTATAAGTCGTTTACCGACATGGGGCTAGAGTGTTTCGAGCCCATGGGTTGCTTTTACATATTCCCTAAAGTAAGTTCGCTTGGTATGACGGGCGAAGAGTTTGCAACCAAACTATTAGAAAGTAAAAACGTTGCCGTAGTTCCGGGCGTTGCTTTTGGCGAATTTGGCAGAGATTACATTCGTTGTTCTTACGCTTATTCAATGAAGAATTTAGTTCTAGCAATAGAAAAAATCACGGAATTCGTAAACGAGATAAAAAAATCAAAATAAAAAAAGTGGCTAAATCCTAGCCACTTTTTAATTTTTATTAATCTTTATTACGTTTATCCTTGCGTTTTTTAATTTTATTAAAAGTAAAACCGATTATTATAGTTGAATAGAAACTCAAAACTCTCCATACAAGCATTGCAGGGAAGGCGTAGCCACTAACTTGCTCGTTTCCACTAAGCCCTAGTCCCGTTTTGAATAATAGATAGAACGAAAGGTCTGCAGCGCCAGCGTTTCCAGGGGTAGGAATAAATGATATCGCAACGTTAATTAGCACGCAAATTTGAATAACTTGCGCCCATTCGATAAGTCCACCACCCCAATTAAAGCCAAAGAAACACAAAACGAAATAAGCGATAGAAGTTCCACTTAAATGTTCTAAAAAACTCAATAAGAACGAAGATGCAAACACGGTAGGTCTAGTTGCTAACTTTTTAATACATCTTGAATTATGAATAACCGTTTTATAGGTTTTCATTGCCGTTTTCTTAGGGTCTTTAATAAGACGAAGTCTATTTCCTAAGTGTAATAGTCCTGCAACGAGTTTAGAAGTAAATCTCGGCATTAGCGAGAACATTATTACTAATAGAGGCATTACTAGGCTAAAGGATAAGCCTATAATAGCGGCAACATTAAGAAGAGTTGGTAAAATTCCAACCACTTCGTCTGGAACGCCAAGAGTGTTTTTGGAATACAAGAAAATACTTGTAAATGCAATTATTACGAACGCCGTTTGGTTTAGAAAATAGGTCGATATAGGAAGTGAACTTGCCACTCCACCGTGCACACCGTGCTTTGAAAGATAATAAATTTCAAAAGGCTGACCACCAACGGCAAAAGGGGTAACGTTATTATAGTAAATGCCTAAAACGGCAGTTTCCATGCACGTTTTAAAATGCCACGAACCGGTCATAGACTTGCACATGATTGAAAGTTTAAGAGCCTTAAAGAAGTAATAGCCAAAAAGAGCGAGTAGAGCGAAAACTAAAAAATACCAGTTTCCCGAAAGAGTTAACCAAACCTCTTTCCAAGAAGGCAAAGGCTCGCCAGACGAGAAGTCGTTATAAGCAGTCCAAGCGAGAACGCCAACCATTACTACTATAAAAAGATAAGCAAAAATGTTTTTATATAACTTTTGTCGTTTATCTACCGTAGTAGTGTCTATGCCTAGAATACCAGACATAACGATTTGCTTAGGAGAAGACTTTTCTAGTTCAAAATCTTCTTTTACCTCTGGTTCTGGGTTAATAGCCTCTGGCACCTGGTCTCCACGGAGCTGTATGGTGATAGGTTCTTGCGTATTTGAGTCGAACTCTATCTTTTGAATAATAGGCTCTTTGCTTTTTTTCATACCATATAATTATAGTTTAATAAACTTGCTTTGTCAATAGAAAAAGCCTTTTGGGAATTTTTCATTGCCTTTTTGCATTGCTTATGCTAAAATATAATAAAAATTTATTTTGCAAAAAAGGAAAAGGAGAAAGGTGTGAGCAATTTTAATAATCCTAAATTATCTATAATTATACCTTGCTATAATGCGCAAAAGTTTTTGCCAAGTTGCTTTAATTGTCTAGATAGCCAAACCTATTCTAATTTGCAAATTATATTTATCGACGACGGAAGTAGTGATAAAACCTTGTCGTTAATAGAGGAGTATTGTAGCAAAAAGTCTTGTGCGATTTTTGTAACTGGCAAAAATCAAGGGGTGGGCGCATCTAGAAACAAAGGCTTAGAATTAATAGACGGCGAATATTTTACCTTTTACGACGCAGACGATATTATTTCCCCTAATCATTTTGAAAACCTTATTAATATTATAGTAAAAGAAAAAGCAGACCTTTCTGCTTGTGGGATAAAGAAAGTTAATGAACAAAAGGCCAGTAAGGTTACTTTTAACCACAAAGGTTTAAATAAACTAGAAATTTTTGAAGATAAAGATTGTTTTACCCAATACCTTTCTCAAGAAAAACTAGACTTTGTTTTATGGAATAAAGTTTTCTCAACTAAAATCTTAAAAGAAAGTGGTGCAAAGTTTCTAAATACTAGATACGGCGAAGAGGCGTATTTTCTATACAATTATTTTAAGTGTGTAAAAAAGGTTGTTTTTTGTCCATGCAAAACCTACCTTTACGTTCAACATAAAAAAAGTTTAATGCATTTAGGCTTTAACGAAAGTAGGCTCGATATCATTACTAATCTTGACGAGATTAAAAAGGACGCAGAAACATTTGACAAGGAAATTTCTAGTTACGTTTCAAGTATGCGTGCAGGGTATTTGGTAGGGCTACTATATTTTATCAAAAAAAGCGACTATGCAAACTCTCAAGTTATATCTCAAATGATTGAAACTTTAAGTAAAGACGCAAAACTCTTAAAGGACTGTAAAAAAACGGCATTTTACAAAAGAGTGTTTATTCCGTTAATTCCATACATTGCAAAATTAGCACTCAAAAAGAAATTAAAAAACGCTTCGAAGTAATCGAAGCGTTTTTTCTATAATTTAATTAAGCATTAACTACAATGACCGTGATTTTTGCACTTTCTTCTGGTGAGATTTTAACGGTTACGGTGTATCTGCCGGTTGCTTTAATGTTGGTTTGAAGAATAACCTTCTTTTTATCAATATCGTATCCAAGTTCAAAAAGTCTATCGGCGATTTCCTTGTTGGTAACGCTACCGAAGAATTTTCCGTTTTCACCCGTTTTAACTTTAATAGTTACTTCTGCACCGTCGATTTTTTCTCTTAATTCCTTATTAGCCTTAAGTTCTTCTGCTCTGTGGAAAGCCTTAGCGTCTTTTTGACCTTTGTTTTCACTTAACGCTTGTGCGTCGGCAGGTTTAGCAAGTCCACGCTTGATTAAAAAGTTTTGAGCAAACCCATCTTTAGCCTCGATAATATCTCCAGCCTTTCCCGAACCCTTAACGTCTTTTATTAAAACAACTTTCATTATTAATCTCCTTTGTCTTTACGTAAATATTTTATATAAAAATAGGCAAAAAGTCAAGACCAAAGCGTATAAAAAACCTTACAAAGCCAATAATAAATTAAAAGGAGAATGAATATGCAAAAAAATTGTGGTATTAAGTGCGACGTTGCAAGTTGCAGACACAACACAGACGGCTGTTGTTGTGAATTAGAACAAGTAAAAATTACTAAAAACTGTAGTTGTGGTGAAAACTGCACCTGTTGTGATGATTTTTGCGAAAAATTCTAATCAAAGACTAAAATAAATGAAAAAGAAAAAGGTTGCCGTTTTGCAACCTTTTTCTTTTCTTATTATATATTATTCTGGAAAATACACTTATATCGCCTATGCGACTAAAAATCCCTCTTACGAATATAAATTTTAGCACAAAATTGACATAAGTCAATAGGTTTTGAAAAAATTTTTCAAAAAATTATAATTTTTTTCATTTTATTTTCAAAATAAATTCCAAAATATGTAAAATAAGGGGTAAAATCTTGATGAGAAATCAAGTGGTGTTGACTTTTCTGCAAAAAAGACCTATAATTTAAGGGTAGAAAATTTTGCAGGAAAACTGCTTTTATGGAGGGCTATAAAAATGGCTGATGAAGTATTACTTACTAAAGAAGGTAAAGAAGAGTTAGAGAAAAGATTAGATTATCTTAAAATGGAAAAGCGTGCAGAAATAACCGAAAGAATCAAAACTGCAAGAGAATTCGGCGACCTTTCTGAAAACGCTGAATACGACGCTGCTAAAAACGAACAAGCAATGATAGAGGGCGAAATTCTTGAAATCGAAGAAAAATTAAAACGTGCCGTTATCATTAAAGAAAGCAAAAAGGGACAAGTTTCTCTTGGTAGCAAGGTTGATTTTATCGACGAAGAACTCGGCGAATTAGTAACCTATGAAATCGTAGGAACTACCGAAGCAGACGTAGAACAAGGCAGAATCAGTAACGAATCTCCAATCGGCAACGCATTACTAGGCAGAAAGGTTAACGACGTTGTTAGAGTAGTAGTTCCAGCAGGCGTTACTACGCTTACCATCAAAAAAGTTTACTAATTTTTACTTTACTTATTTAAGGATATAATTATGGAAGAAAAGAATTTAAATTCCCCTGTGGAAGAACTCGACTTAAACGAAATTTTAAGAATTAGAAGGGAAAAACTAGACGCACTAAAATCGGCTGGTAAAAATCCATACGAAAAAGTTAAATACGATAGAACTGCCTTTTCCTTAGATATTAAGGAAAACTACGCTGAATACGAAGGAAAAACCGTTGGTATTGCTGGTAGATTAATTTCTAAAAGAATTATGGGTAAGGCATCTTTTGCAGTTATTTTAGACGGCAAGGGAACTATTCAATCGTATTTATCAATTAACGACTTAGGGGACGATTACTTAGCGTTCAAAGAATACGATATCGGCGATATTATCGGTATCAAGGGTTTTGTATTTACTACTAGAACGGGCGAAGTATCAGTTCACGCACAAAGCGTAGAACTTTTATCAAAATCGCTTTTACCATTACCAGAAAAGTATCACGGACTTAAAGACGAAGATACCAGATATCGTCAAAGAGAAGTAGATTTAATCGCTAATCCAGAGGTTAAGCGCACCTTCGAGGCTCGCTCTAAAATTATGAAGGCGATTAGAAACTATCTAGACGGCGTTGGATATTTAGAAGTTGATACTCCTGTATTACAACCACTAGAAATTGGCGCTGCTGCAAGACCTTTCAAAACGCACCACAACGCATTAGATATAGATATGTTCTTAAGAATAGAAACCGAACTATACCTAAAAAGACTTATCGTTGGTGGCTTTGATAGAGTTTACGAAGTGGGCAGAATTTTTAGAAACGAAGGTATGGACCGTTCGCACAACCCAGAATTCACCACGGTAGAAATGTATCAAGCATATAGCGATTATTTCGATATGATGAATTTAATCGAAAATATGTATAAAGAAATTACCCGTGAAGTGTGTGGAAAAGACGTTATTAACTACCAAGGCGTAGAAATCGATATGGGCAAACCATGGGAAAGACTTACTATGGTAGAAGCCGTTAAAAAATACGCTGGCGTTGATTATAACGATTGGAAAACCGACGAAGAGGCGAGAGCAGTTGCTAAACAAATGCACGTTGAAGTTGATGAAGGCGACGAGGCTACAAAGGGTCACGTTCTAATCGCATTCTTCGACGCATTCGTTGAAGAAAAACTTATTCAACCAACTATAATCTACGATTATCCTGTTGAGAACTCTCCATTGGCAAAGAGAAAGCCATCTAACCCAGCGTTCACCGAAAGATTTGAATACTTCATTTACGCAAGAGAAATGGGTAACGCGTTCTCCGAACTTAACGACCCAATCGACCAAAAAGAAAGATTTGTTAAGCAAGTAGAGGCAAAGCGTGCTAAAGGTGGAAACGACGCTAAAGTGGACGAAGATTTCGTTACTGCTCTAGAATATGGTATGCCTCCTACGGGTGGATTAGGTTTTGGCGTTGACAGATTAGTTATGCTACTTACTGATAGCGCGTCTATAAGAGACGTAATTTTATTCCCAACAATGAAACCTATAAAAAAATAAAAGGTAAATAAAAAATCGACGAATGGATAATAAAATCACTAAAAAACGCTTTGCCGACTTTTTATCTTACGATTGGATTTTAATAACGGTAATCATAGTAGTGGCTATTCTCGTTTGGGAAATTTTTTTCACAGTTACTGCAGTTAAGCCAACTCGTGGTCAAAGTTTTAAGATTCTTTACGACGAAGGTGTGGAATCGCAATACGAAAAGGATATCGTCGTGGTAACGCACAACGAGGCGAGAACTTATAGTTTCGACGTTTTGGAAATTGGAAAAGAGGGTTTGACGGCTGGAATAGAAAACGAGATTGGCGTTAGATATGAAACTAGGGATTGCGACGTTATTATTACTACCGATATAGAAAGAACTACCGATTCTGGAGCGAAGTATACTAGGGCTAACTACATTACCGAAAGTTTTAATCCTTGGAGTTATGAAAAGGCAGTCGTAGACGGAGATAAATATCTCGAAAAACTACTTAAAGCAGGCGTTGAAAAAATAACGGCAGGCGACGTTAACGCTTGTTATGATTATTCGCAAATGGACTGTGGAAAAATAGACCAACTATTTTCGACGAGACTAAAGGGCGACAACCGTTTCCGTAAAGATGAACAAAAGGCGCAAGGCAAAACCTACGAAAGAATGCGAATTGAAAAACTTTGCCAAGAGGTAGCGTTTGCTAAAATGCTTTTAAGAGAGCATTCTCAAATTTTCTACACCTACACTTTAGGACAACAAGAATACGAGCAAGCGCTTGATTCTGGCAATAGTGCAAATATCGCAAGCGCAGAGGCAAACTTAAGCAAAAACAAGCAAAGCAATCAAAATCGTTACGGCAAAGAACAACTCTCTTACGGCATAAGAGTGGACAAGTTGACGGATGGAAAGTATGCTCCGGAAGAATTTTTTACTTCAAACGGTAAATGCGAAAATTTGGTGCTTATGGCGTTTGATTTTCTAGAAGACCAACCTCATTTGCAATTCGAGTCGTTATCATTTATGAACGATATCGTTAGCTTGTGTAGCAATATTTTATAAGAGGATTATATGAGAGGAAAGTTCGTTACTTTCGAGGGGTGCGAAGGGGTTGGCAAGTCCAAACAAATTCGACTCGTCGAAGAGTATTTACAAAAAAACGGTATAAAATATTTTTTAACGAGAGAACCTGGTGGCACTCCCGTTTCTGAACAAATTAGAAAGGTTATTCTAGACGGCAAAAACGTTTCCATGACCGACGAGTGCGAGGCTATGCTATATGCAAGCGCAAGAATTCAACTATTAAAGGAAGAAATTGTGCCAAGATTAGAGGCTGGCGAATTGGTTTTGTGCGATAGATACGTAGATTCTTCTATCGCTTACCAAGCCTACGCAAGAGGTTTGGGTTTAGATTTTATTACTACAATAAACGATTATGCTATTAAGAATTTCAGTCCTGACTGCACGCTCTTTTTAAATCTTACTCCCGAAGAAGCTTTCAAGAGAAAGGGTGGAGTAGATAAAAACGACAGAGTAGAACAATCGGGAAAAGAATTTCACGAAAAGGTTTATCAAGGCTATTTGCAAGTTGCAAAGGATAACCCTCACCGTGTTTGCGTTATTGACGCAAGTGGAACTAAAGAACAAACGCACGCTAAAGTAATTCAAGCGTTAAAAGACAAGGGAATTATATGATAGATTTAACTTCTCTTATTAAAAGCACAAAGGCATACGAAAGTGTTAAAACTGATATGAAAGAAGGTAGGCTTTCACACGCCTACTTGCTCCTTTGCGCCGATAAAGAGAATTTAGATAACTATCTAAAGGAATTTGCAAAAGCGATTTTTTGTTTAGATGGTAATGGCTGTGGGAAATGTAGACCTTGTTCGCTAATAGAAAAGGGGCTTTTTGCCGACGTGGTTTTTCTTCCTAAAGAAGGGCAAATTATCTCGGCAGACGATATAACTGCCCTAGTGCAAGACACTTTCGTTAAGCCATACGAAGCAGAAAAAAAATTATACTTAATAAGCCACGGCGAAACCATGAACGCCACGGCTCAAAACAAACTACTTAAAACGCTTGAAGAACCACCTAAAAACGTTCACATAATTATAGGGGCAACTAACGAGCATTCTTTATTGCCTACTATAAAATCAAGGGTTAAGAAATTAGAGATACCTGCCTTTACAAACGATAGGCTAATTTCTGCGTTAAAAGATGAATGTAGAGATATTCAAAAACTTACCAACGCAGTTTGTATTAGCGACGGAACGGTGGGTAGTGCTTTAAGATATTATAACGACGAGAATATAACCGACTGCATAGAATTTTGTATCGACCTTTTAACCAATATGCAGTCTAGTAGTCAAGTAATCGATTACGTAGAAAAGTTAGTAAAACTTAAATGTGATATTTTCGACTTTTTAACCGTTTTAGAACTGCTAGTTAGAGATATGCTAGTAATGACGTGTGGGAAGGACGACTTGGCGTTTAATAAAAATTCGCTAGAAAGATTGCAATCGGCAAAGGGATTTACTCAAGGCTCGCTCATAGCCGTTCTAGAAAGCATTGTGAATGCAAGAAAAAGGTTAGAAGCTAACTCTAGTAAAAATATGGTTGCAGAATGGCTACTCTTTAAGATTTTGGAGGAAAAATATAAATGGCAAAAATTATAGGCGTAAAATTTAAAGACACGTCAAAGGTGTATTACTTTTCGCCGGCAAACGATACCGAGCGTTACCCTCAAGGTTCGGGTGTAATTGTTGAAACTGCTAAAGGCACCGAATACGGTAAAGTGGTTTTCGACGTAAAGGAGATAAGTGAAGATAAACTCACTCACCCCCTAAAACCCGTAATTAGAAGAGCGACGGAAAAAGACGAAAAGACCATGCTTGAATTCGAGAAAAAGGTTCCAGAGGCTTTAAAATTCGCCGAAGAGCAAGTTGTCGAACTTAAGTTAGATATGAAATTAATTAACTGCGAATATTCTTTTGATGGTAAAAAGTTAATCTTCTATTTTTCAGCAGATAAGAGGGTTGATTTTAGAGAACTACTAAAAGTATTCGCATCTAAATTTCACACGAGAATAGAATTAAGGCAAATCGGCGTAAGGGACGAAACCAAGATTTTAGGGGGCATTGCTCCTTGTGGAAGAACTTGTTGCTGTGCAGGTACAATTCAAGATTTTGGCAAGGTTACCATTAAAATGGCAAAGAATCAAGGTTTACATCTTAACCCAAGCAAAATTAGTGGACTTTGTGGTAGACTTATGTGCTGTTTAGAATACGAAAACGACTACTATGCAGAAGTTTATCCAAAAATGCCTAAAGTTGGTGGAACGGTTAAAACACCAGAGGGCGAAGGTGTTGTCGTTTCAAACGATATGCTTAAACTTATATGTAAAGTAAAGGTTCAAAAACCCGACGGTGGAGAGATTTACAAGGATTTTAAGGTGGACCAATTAGAGTTTAAGAGAAATAAGCCTGAAAACAATGCTAAAAACGACGAAGAATTAGAAGAACTCGAGAAAATTTTAGATTAGTGTGTTGACAAATTTATAAGTTTGTTTTACAATAAAAGAAGAAAATTAAGGAGGCTAGTCCAATGGCTTATAAAATTGACGAAAAATGTATTTCATGTGGTGCTTGTGCAGACACTTGCCCAACCGGCGCTATCAGCGAAGGTGAAACTCAATTCGTTATCGACGCAGATGTTTGCGTTAGCTGTGGTGCTTGCGCAGGTGGCTGTCCTGTAGAAGCAATTTCAGAAGAATAATTTTTGAAATAAAAAGATAACAAACTTTAGGGCACGAATTTTTCGTGCCTTAATTTTTACTTTCTTTACGGGTGGTTTGTCCATGATAAAAATAGAAGATTTAAACTTAGAAAACCTAAAAGTTATGCAAGACGACCAATTATACTGTTTCACCTCCGATTCGGTGTTGCTCACTCGTTTTGCTAAGGCGAAAAGGAACGACGACGTTGCCGACTTTTGCTCTGGCAGTGGAATAGTAGGATTTAATTTTTATGGACTTAATAAAAATTTAGTAAAAAAGGTCAGTCTTTTTGAAATGCAAAAGCCTCTTTTCGAGTTATCGGTAAAATCTATCGAGTTAAACGGTTTAGAACAAGTTTTTTCTGCACACAACCTTAAAATTCAAGAGATAGACTCATCTTTTAATGAAAGGTTTTCGCTAATTTTATGTAATCCTCCTTATATGAAGGTAACTTCCGGAGAAACCAAAGAAAAGCCTGAAATTGCTATGTGTTGGAGCGAGGTTGCGCTCACGCTTGAAGAACTAATAAATGCAGTTAGCAAATGCCTAAAGTTCGGTGGAAGATTTTGCATGGTCCATCGTGCCGATAGACTAACCGACGCATTGGTTTTAATGAGAGAGTTTAATATCGAGCCAAAAAGACTTCAGTTTATAAACGCCAAGGATAAAGAGCCTTATTCTTTTTTAATCGAAGGCGTTAAGGGTGGAAAGCCATCGTTAAAAGTTCTTTCCCCAATAATCAATTAAGGAGATAATATGTTATATCTTGTAGCAACGCCAATAGGAAATTTAAAAGATATTTCCTTAAGGGCGCTAGAAGTTCTAAAGTCAGTTGATGAAATTGCGTGTGAAGATACACGACATTCATTAACGCTTTTAAGGGCATACGAAATAAACAAACCACTTTTTTCATATCACAAATTTAACGAAAGGGAAAGTGGCGAAAAACTCATAGAAAAGTTAAAACAAGGCAAGAACGTTGCTCTCATTACGGATGCAGGAATGCCCGTCGTTTCAGACCCAGGCAATATTTTAGTTAAAATGCTTATAGAAAACGACCTAGAATACACCATAGTTCCGGGTGCTTGCGCATTTATTTCAGCATTGGCGCTTTCTGGTCTAGACGCATCTAGGTTTTGCTTTTTAGGATTTTTGCCACAAAAAGCAGGCGAGAGAAAAGAGTTTTTAGAAAAGTATAAAAATCTAGAAGCAACCTTAATCTTCTATTCAGCCCCTCACGACGTAATAAAAGACGTTGAAACTCTTTATTCGGTGTTTGGCGATAGAAATGCCGTTGCCGTTAAAGAGATTACCAAACTTCACGAAAAAGTCGAAAGGTTTAACCTTAAGGACGGATATCCTAGTCAACCTAAAGGCGAATACGTCTTGCTAGTAGAAGGTGGATTAAAAGAAGACGAGAACAAAGAACTTTCTAACAAACAACTCATAGATTTATATATTTCACAAGGTCTTGATAAAAAAGACGCGCTAAAAAAGGTTGCTAAAGAAAGAAATATTCCAAAATCAGAGTTATATAAATTAACTATAACAGACTAAAAAACGTCGCAAAAAGCGACTTTTTTAGTCTTTTTTTGCACAAAATCAACAAAAATCAAAAAAATAGCAAATCGCAAGAAAAAGACTAGTAAAAAATGGCAAAAAAAATTTAATAAAACGCCCCAAAAACGCTTGCCAAATTTTGTCGAAAAGTGTATCATAACTAATGTTAAAAGCAATTAACAATTTATTCGCTCATCATTTTCCCCCTTATCATATATTATTCAGGAAGCAGTAACGAGATGTTATTGCTTTTTGAATTTTAAACCATACTGCTTCCTTCTCCTCTGCTATCGCTACGGAGCACTAGTCCGTCATGTATGCATTGTCAAAGTCGTGCAGTTCGCAATGGCAGTCGTCGTTGCTTTTTGAATTTTATTTAAGACTTTATAAACTTCGCATCTCGGCGTTTCTGTGCTAAACAAAAGACCTCAATGAACAGACGTTCTATTTCGTCCTTTTGTTTGCACGAGTCTTGACCTGCTCGTTTCTAAAGTCTTAAATATATAGGTCTATTGTGTCTGTTTTGGCTCTCGAGCCTAGCCTAACTCGTTTCTAAAGTCTTAAATCATGTTATCTACCAATGTTGAGCATGCCTTGACCTGCTCGTTTCTAAAGTCTTAAATATATAGGTCTATTGTGTCTGTTTTGGCTCTCGAGCCTAGCCTAACTCGTTTCTAAAGTCTTAAATCTAATAAATTCCTTAAGGATTAAAAAATAGTTGAAAACTTTTCTTAAAAGTGCTAATGTATATACGAAGAAATCAAGGAGAAATACTTATGACTAAAGGTGAATTAGCAAAAGAAAATTTTTCAAAAGGCATGAATTGTGCTCAAGCAGTTTTGCTTGCGTTTAAAGATGAAATTAATTTGCCAGAAGAAACGCTTAAAAAATTTATAATAGGTTTTGGTGGTGGCTTCGGCCGTCAACGCTTAACTTGTGGTGCCGTGTCTGGAATGGTTGCCGTTTTAGGACTTCTAAAAAGCGACGGAGAAGATAAATTAGCGTCTTACTCGCTCGTGCAAAAAGTTTGTGCAGATTTTATAAGCGAGCTAGGAACTCTTTCGTGTGCAGAACTTTTAGATGGTATTACTAACGATAAAACGCCAACCCCTGACGCTAGAACTCCAGAATATTACAAAAAGCGTCCTTGTGCAGAGATTTGTGAAATCGCTGCAAACATAGTCGAAAAATACTTATAAAATAAAAAACCGTCGAGTGTAATGCCTCGACGGTTTTTGTTTGTCCGTTAAATTAGAATTTAGGGTTTAGTTTATCCAATTCCCTCTTGAATGCTTTTGAGGAGAAAAGGATTGTTCCAACCACTATAACGAGCGCAATATCTACGAAAACGTAAGTGTTGTAAACTGCGCTAAAGGTGAAGAAAGAACTTGCCTCGGCGTCCATGGCGTAAGCACCGAAAGCAAATACTCCCGAAAGCACGTGTGCTACGTATCTAAACACGCCTGTAAATCCTGCGCCCAATGCGAATTTTAGAGATGGTTTATCGTTTAGTAATTTTAAGTCGGTAAATAATCCTGAAAGGGCGATAGTAGAGAAAGCGATAGGATAGTCTAGTAAGAATTGTGCAGGGTGAACGATAAACGGGTCCTGAATTGCTTGTAATAAGCCGTAGATAACTCCCACAAAAAGTCCTTTTTTCATTCCGTAGGTGTTGGCAAAAATACAAATTGGAAGAAAAGATATTAAGGTTATCGAGCCACCTTGTAGCCACATTGCTTCAAACTTAATAAACGAAAGAGTAAACGAAAGCGCAATGCATACGCCTGCTAAAGAAATGCACTTTGTATCGTAAGGCGTTTTGTTTTTTCTGCCGATAATAAAGCATAAAGCAACTAAAGCAAGGGTAAAAGCGATAGCGCTAACGTAAAGGGCGATAGAATTTAGTTTGCCGTAATCTCCCGTGTAATATCCGTCGCCCACGATGTTGTTAGAATAGAAAACGTAGGTTAAAACTAGGCTAGTTATAATGCCACAAGCAAGCAGACAGCTAACGATTAAGCCTATTCTTTTTAGCAAACTAGGTTTCTTTTTTGCAGTAATAAATACGGCAATTCCTCCTAAAATCCCAATGCAGAGTGTTATTAAAAGAGGTAAGAAAACGTAGTTTATAATATCCTTATTGACGTAATTTTCTTCTAAATAAGCAAGGTCGTATTTTTTAGAAATTTCTGCTATCAATAAAATTATGCCTAGTATAAGAGCGTAGCCTATAAAAGCAAAAAATCCATATTTAGAAACCTTGCCCACCAAGTTCCTTTTAACTAACCAAGTAGTTAGAATGGCTAAAAGTAGCAAACCTAATACACCGACGGTAAGCCATAGCGAAATTGGTTCGAGCTTATCACTTAGATAAGTGGTAGATAGTAAATTGTAATACATAAGTCCTCCTTTATTCGCTACGAAAAAACGCACCCCATTGGGTGCGCTAAATTTTCTATCATTTGCATTTTCCTTCAAGCATTACCTTGCGGATTCAATGGTATAATCTCAGCCAAACGGCACCCATAGCGAATATTTAATTTTGATAGCATTAATTTATCACAATTTTTTTATTGCGTCAAGCATTTTTTTGTGATACAATTAAAAAACTCAAAATAAAGGTGGAATTATATATGAGTAAATTTTTTGCTTTTCTAAACAGAATGAAATATATTAAACGTTGGTCGCTTATGCGCTCTATAAGAGAGGAAAACATAATGGAGCATAGCCAACAAGTTGCAGTTATTGCGCATGCCCTTGCCCTAATCAATAATAAAATATATAATGGTGGCGTAGACGTGAATAAGGTCGTTTTACTTGCCCAATATCACGAAGTTGGTGAAGTTATAACCGGCGACCTACCTACGCCTATTAAATACTTCAATCCTGAAATCAAGTCTGCGTATAAGGATTTAGAAAAAAACGCTTGCGAAAGAATACTAGGCATGCTTCCTGAGGAATTTAGAGAAGAATATCGTAAATACGTTCTTCCAAACGAAGAAACTTACGAATATAAACTAGTTAAGTGTGCCGATAGACTTTCAGCATATTTAAAATGCGTAGAAGAAACTAAAGCTGGAAACAGCGAATTCAAAAAGGCAAAAACTACTATAGGTAGTGAACTAAAAAAATGTGGCGTGCCAGAGGTAGAATATTATCTTAAAGAGTTCGCTCCTGCATTCGACCTCACTTTAGATGAATTAGATTAAAATTTGTGCAACATGCACAAAATATTTTTGTATTTTTATATAAAATAATGCTTGAAAAATTAAATTATATGTTATATAATGGTTAGGTAAAAAACTTTGCCCTTATGGGCGTGGAGGAAAAATGTCAAGTTTAAATCTTAAAAACATTTACAAAGTATATCCATCTGGCGTTACTGCAGTTACCGACTTCAATTTAGATATTGAAGATAAGGAATTTATAGTATTCGTTGGACCATCAGGCTGTGGTAAATCAACCACCCTTCGTATGATTGCAGGTCTTGAAGAAATTTCAGCCGGCGAACTTTATATCGACGGCGTTCTAGTAAACGCTCGTGCTCCAAAAGATAGAGATATCGCCATGGTTTTCCAAAACTATGCACTATATCCACACATGACCGTTTACGACAACATGGCTTTCGGCTTAAAACTTCGTAAAATGCCAAAGGCTGTTATCGACCAAAAAGTTAAAGAAGCTGCAAGAATTCTTGGTATCGAAATGTATCTAGCAAGAAAACCAAAGGCTCTTTCAGGTGGTCAACGTCAACGTGTTGCTCTAGGTCGTGCTATCGTTCGTGAACCAAAGGTATTCTTACTAGACGAACCACTTTCTAACCTAGACGCTAAACTTCGTTCTCAAATGAGAACCGAAATTACCAAGTTGCACAACCGTTTAGCAACCACTTTCATCTACGTTACCCACGACCAAGTAGAAGCTATGACCATGGGAACTAGAATCGTTGTTATGAAAGATGGTTTTATGCAACAAGTAGATACCCCTATGAATCTTTACAACTACCCAATTAACCAATTCGTTGCAGGATTCATTGGAACTCCTCAAATGAATTTCTTCACGGGTAAAATCGTTGGTAAGAAAGACGACGTATACGTTGAATTCGGTTCTAACAAAATTGCTCTTCCAAAAGAAAAGGTTAACCTAATTATCAACCTTGATAAATATCTAAATACTGGTAGAGAAGTCGTATTTGGCGTTCGTCCTGAAGACTTCCGTGATACTCCTGAAATCGTTAATGCAGGTAAACTTCCTGTATTAGAAGTTAAGGTAGACGTTGTTGAAAGACTTGGTGCTGAAACACTTCTTTACTGTAAGACTGACTACTCTAGTGCTAAAGATTCTAACGAAGCTTCTATTGACGAAGACGTTTCTAACTTAATCGCAAAAGTTGATTCTCGTTCTGTTACAAAAGCAGGCGATATCGTAAAGGTAGCCGTAGACGTTATGCACTGCCACTTATTCGACAAAGAAACCGAAACCACTATTCTTGCTCGTAGCGAAGACGGAAAAGCTGAACTTCTTGCATTACTTGCTAGACGTGAAGAAGAAGAACAAAAGAAAGCGGCTGAAGAAGCTAAGAAGCTTGCTATCGAAGAAGAAAAAGCAAGAGTTAAAATGGAAAAGAAATTCGCATTCCTTTCTAAAAAAGCTAAGAAAGCAGAAACTGAAGAAACTGTTGACGAGAAATAATTTCTATTATAAAGGCAATATCCACCCAACAAACTGGGTGGGTATTTTTTATTTTAGCGATAATTGAGCTGACGTTATTAGTTAACAAATCCTTTTTTTAATAAAAGAAAGCATCTAAAATATTTTGGTTTATTAAATAAATTTAATAAAATTAATCAATAGGGTTGAAAAAATGTTTAAAAAAAGATATAATAATTGTTAAGTATAAAAAGTTAACTCAAAAAGGTTTTGAGTCGCAAAAAATAATGAAACAAGAAATTATATCTTTTGTAAATAATATAAAAACGCAAACGGGGCTTACCCTTAGCGTATATGATAATCAAAACAAACCCATAGTAGGTGAGAATGATATTAACCTATCTATTCCATTGCTCGCTAACGGGCAAATATATGCAAAGGGGAATAAAACTTATTTTTCCTTAAACTTTATGGGAGAGGAACACGTTGCAAGCCTTAACGGTGTAGGCGAACAGGTAAATTCCTTTGCGTTTTTAATTTCTCAGTTAGCGCAAACTAGCAGTCAAGAAATATCTAAAGGCGACTTTTTGTTAAAACTTTTAACAGGCAACGTAGAAGGTTTAGCCGTTAAAAAGTTAATAAAAAAGTTCTCACTTGTTGATAAACCCTTGTTTACTATGATTTTAGTAACCGATTATCAAAATAAGCAAGAATTGATTGATTTTGTAAATTCCTATAATACCGACGGAGACCTTGCTTTTTTAACTAATGATGATAGGGTAGTTTTAATCAAACTTTGCAACGAGTCGATTGACGATTACGTTTCTTGCACCGAATACGCTGAGTTTTTAGTTCGCTCTATTTACGAAGAAATGGGCGTTAAAATCAAGATTGGCGTTGGCAGAATAGTAGAGGGCTTAGAAAAACTTAACGAATCATATCTTCAAGCAATATCCACCGTAGATATGATGGACGTTTTGCAAGAGGGTGGAGAGGTTCACACCTACAAGGAATACGCACTTATAAAGATATTGGGCGAAATGCCTAAAAACAAGATAAATTATTATTTAAACTTTCTTCTAGACTCTAAGTCTAAAGAGGTTTTAGAAGACCAAGAAATTATAAAAACTGCCGATTGCTTTTTAGAAAACAATCTAAATGCAAGCGAAACTTCTAGAAAGATGTATCTTCATAGGAATACGCTAAACTATAGACTTGATAAAATCGAAAAGGCAACTGGACTAAATATTAGAAAATTTTCTGATGCGTTAACGTATAGGTTAATAACTATACTAGCAAAATTAACAAGGTAATTTATGAGAAGTAGTAAAAGTAGACAATTAAAAGGCCCAACGAGAAGAAAGATTTTCATATCTTTGGGTATGATTTTAATCGTATTAACTTCCTTTTTTGGAGGATTCTTTACTCAGGTTGCTCTTCGTGGTGAAACCGAGGCCGTGGTTAGTGATATTATTCATATCATGGACGAGATTGGTTTTGTATACGACAGAGGAAAAGACGAATACGTTAAAATCGACTCGGATAAAATCTCTACGGCTATTGCTCTTAATTTTTTAGACGATTATTCGGAATATTATACCGAAGAAGAATACGAAGCTGTTAAAGAACAAAAAGGTGGCAACTATTCTGGTTTTGGATTTAATTTTCTTACGGACAATATTAAGTCTACTCAGGCTGGCACTAACGTTATAAACACCGTTACGTGTAATTCTCCTGCGTGGAAAGCAGGCTTTAAGGATGGAGATAAGATTGTAAAGGTTTCTTATAAAGACGAAGATACCATAATAGAAAACGGAAAACAACTTGCAGACTTTCTTGAATTACCTTTTATTGGGGAAGAGGTAAAATTTACCGTTGAAAGAAACGGAGTAGAGTTGCAAGACCCCATTGCAATCAAAAAACAAAATTATACTAGATGTTACGTTTCATATCGAGATAGCGAAGTTTCTATGTATTTTTCTCCAGACTATAACGAAAGGGTAAACAGTGTTGCCGACGCTAAAGAAATGATTGTCGAGATAGACGAAGGAAATTCTCTGTTTGCCGTAGACTGCAACGGGGATGGTATTGATAGAGACGTAGGATATATAAAACTGTATTCCTTTAACGGCGACGCAGCCGAGCAATTTGGTGCGGCAATAGATTACATGATTTACGAACGAGGAAGGACGAGACTTTTACTAGATTTATGTGACAACGGTGGTGGAAGTATGGACGTTCTTAAGGAAATTGCAGCATATTTAATGAAAGCCGATAACGGCATTTATGCAAAATCGACCGAAAAACTAGATTGGTCACATAAAGACGACCCAGACAATAAAAACTACGCTACTAGCAATTATACTATTGGTAGAAGTAAATATAACCCACTTATTACAAGAGTTTCCATAATTGCGAACAGGAATACTGCTTCTGCAGCCGAGTGTTTGTTGTTGGCTGTGGAAAATAAGGATTACGGTTTAAGACAATATCCTATAGGTGCGAATGAATACGTAGACGTTTATACTAGACACAACTTAGTCGTTGTGGGTAGTTTAAATGATAATCCAAACGACGATATTCCTGACGGTCAAATGGAATATAGAACGTTCGGTAAGGGAGTAATGCAAACGACCTACGAGTTAAATTCTGGTGGTGCGTTAAAGATTACTACGGCAAAACTTTTAGGTCCTTGGAACGATTGTATTCACAAGACGGGCGTAACCCCAACTACCGAAAAAAACCGTGCGATAAATTATGGCGTGGGAATTTCAAGGGCAGTTGAGATTTTGACCGACGCAAGTGCTTAATTTTGATTAATTTAGGAAAAATATCGATTTAGATTATACACGATATCTTTATCGGCAATACTAGAAATAGGTCCAAGCGCATAACCCTCCTCGATAATTTTCGGGGAGGCTTTTCTTTTTCCTGAAATTTCTTCAAAAAGGGCCTCGATTTCAGGGTCTACCTCTTCGACGTCGCTATTCGAGGTTGAACTAGGGTTGCCGAAAAGAGTTTCAATTAAAGCAGTTATAAATTTTAATCCCTCGTTGCTGGAGAAGAGGGAAATGATAAATTGTAAAAGTTCCACGATATCCTCGCTAACATATTTTACAGTCTTTTTCATACAATATGTTAAAACTATTTTATTTGTGAGGTGCAGTATGGACGGTTTAAACGGATTTTTTAACGGTGAAAATACCAATAGTGGATTAGATTTAGTAAAACTAACCACGGCGCTTTCTCAAAAATTCGACGGAAAAAATCAAAACGACTTATTAAAAGCAGTATACGAAGAAGCAGAAAAAGGAAAGCGTAACGGCACGCTTACTAACGAACAACTCGATTATTTTGAAAGTATGTTATCAGTCGTTTTAGATGAAAAGAAGAGAAAACTTCTAAAGCGTATAATAAAAGAACTTAAAAAGATTTAATCGTGCAAAATCTAGAGCCTGATTAAATGGTCTAACGCTTTTATAAAATAATGTATCTCTTTGCAAGTGTTTTGGACGGAAAAACTTACTCTAACTAGCCCCGAATCCTGCGTCCCTAAAAATTTATGAATTAGAGGTGCGCAATGAAGTCCTCCTCTAACTGCAACGTCGTATTCGGTGTTTAGTCGGTTTGCGACCTCGTCGCTAGGGATATCATCAACACTAAAAGAAACTATTCCCGATTTATTTGGCTTAGAATAGACTTTTATTTTGGGATTAGTTAATCCGTTTATTAGTCTTTCGGTATATGAATAGAGGTGCAATGAATAATTATCAAGATTATCCTTAATAATTCTAACACCTTCGTAAAGAGCGCAAACGGCAGGCAAGTTAATGGTGCCTGCCTCTAATTTTTCTGGGTAACTGTCGGGCTGAAAGGGGTTAGTAGATTCGCTACCCGTTCCACCCATAAGTAGGGGAGATATTTCCGTTTGTTCGTCAAAAAGTAAAACGCCACTACCCATTATTCCTAAAAGTCCCTTGTGTCCTGCAAGGCAAAGAATAGAAATATTTTGTTTCTTAAGGTTTAACTCTATATGCCCACCACCTTGCGCTCCGTCTACTATATAAATAAGGTTATAATTCTTGGCAATTTTGCCAATTTTATGGATAGGCAGAGTTTCTCCCGTAACGTTAGATACGGCAGTAGTAACGATAAGGTAGGTGTTATCGTTAATTTTTTGTTTTATGGCAAGTTCTATTGGAAGGTCGTTAGAGGGCTCAACTACGTCTAAAGAGATTAATCCTAAACTTTTTAGATGATTAAGTGGTCTTAACACGGAATTGTGTTCAAAAACGGTGGTAATTACGTGTCCACCTTTTTTAAGCGTGCCGAAGATTGCAACGTTAAGCGCTTCGGTGCAATTTTTAGTGAAAATTACTCTTTCGCTATTAGAGCCGAAAAAATCACCCATGAGTTTCCTACAGTTATACGTCATTTCTGCACCTGAAACCGAAAGTCTATGCCCACTTCTGCCAGGGTTAGCGCAAAGATAACGTATAACGTTGTTTGCAGTATCACTAACAGTTCTTGGCTTAAAACCACCCGTTGCGGCATTGTCAAAATAAATCATAATTAACCTACCTGTTCATTAACTTGAGGAATATTTTTAATGTATTAATTCTTTAACAAAAAACTCCTCTCTATTAATATTATGTATATAGTAGATGTTTTCTATTTATACCAAGGAGGAAGGTTTTATGGAGTATCTAGCCGTGGCTTTTCGTTCAAGGACTCACACGGTAAAGTTTGCAGAATACCTAAACCAAGTGGGCGTTTCAAACGAGATAATAAACACGCCTAAGGAAGCAGGGGTTGGCTGTGGACTTTCAGTTAAAGTCTCTATTTCTAAATCACAAGTGATAAAAAGAGCGTTGAATTTCACCACCCTAAACAGTTATGCAGGAACTTTTTTAGTAAAGGTTGGCAAGGGTGGAAGAAGTATAAGAAGCGTATTTTAATTGTTAAAACGCTTGTAAAAACACCCCTTTTGTGTTAATATAATGTAAACTATGGATAAAAATAAAGTAGAAAAGATTATTGAAACACTTTCCGGGGTGTTTACGGACAAGCCTGCCCTAAACTTTAATACTCCTTTTGAACTATTGGTTGCCGTTATTTTATCGGCACAATGCACCGACCAAAGGGTTAATAAGGTTACTGCACAATTGTTTAAAAAATACAACACGCCTAATAGCATTCTAACTCTTACCGAAGAAGAGTTGCAACAGTATATCTTTTCTTGTGGGCTATATAAAACTAAAGCAAAGCATATCCTAAGCGCAAGCAAGGATATAGTAGAAAAGTTTAACGGACAAGTTCCAGATGATTTAAACGATTTGCGTTCGTTAGACGGCGTGGGAAGAAAAACTGCCAACGTAGTTTACAGCGTTGCGTTTAAAGGAGACGCTATTGCCGTTGACACTCACGTTTTTCGAGTTTCAAATAGAATTGGTTTAGCCAAAGCCAAAAACGTTTTAAACACCGAAAAGCAATTAATGCAAAATATAGATAAAAAAGATTGGTCTAGGGCGCATCATTATCTAATCTACTTAGGTAGAAGTTATTGTAAGGCTAGTAAGCCAGACTGTGAAAATTGCCCAATAAAAGACGATTGTGATAAAAACTTCAAAAGGTGAAATATGTTTATAGATAGAACAAAAATTACGATAAAAGCCGGCGACGGTGGTAATGGAATAACTTCATTTATCCATTATAAAGGAAAAGTTGGTGGTGGTCCTGACGGTGGCGACGGTGCTAAAGGTGGCGATATAATATTCGTTGCAGACAGCACTAAAACTAGCCTAGCAGACTATTACTATAAAACCAAATACGTTGCAGAAAACGGTGGAAACGGTGGGCCGAAAGAGTGTTTTGGTAAGTCTGGTAAGGACGTTATACTGCCCGTTCCACTAGGCACCGTTATAAAGGATAAAGAGACTGGAAACATCATTGCCGATATGTTCTACGAAGGGCAAAAGGTAACCGTTTTAGTCGGTGGCGAAGGTGGAAAGGGAAACGCTAGGTTTAAAAATGCAAGAAGACACGCCCCACACTTCTCTCAAACGGGCGAAAAAACCGAAAGCAAGCAAGTTATTCTAGAACTTAAAACCATTGCAGACGTAGGACTCGTAGGTTTTCCAAACGTTGGTAAATCTACTCTTTTATCAGTTTTAACAAGGGCAAAACCAAAGATAGCAAACTATCACTTTACTACGCTTTCTCCAAACCTAGGAATTTGCGAGTTTTACGATAATAATTTCGTTATAGCCGACATTCCAGGATTGATAGAGGGAGCAAGCGATGGCGCAGGTCTTGGTATAGAGTTTTTAAGACACATTGAAAGAACTAGAATGTTAGTTCACGTGGTGGATATTTCTGGAGAAGAGGGAAGAGACCCTTACGAAGATTATCTAAAAATCAACGCCGAATTAAAAAAATATAGCAAGGAACTTGCTAAACTTAAGCAAGTAATCGTTGCTAACAAAATAGATTCTAACGACGGCGAAGAACGTCTAAAAGAATTCAAGAAAAAACTTGGCAGAAAAAAGGTTATTCCAATCTCTGCTATTATAGGCGAGGGTATAGACGAGTTAAAAGGCGAGATTTACAAGGTTATTCAAAAACTTCCACCTGTTAAACCGTTAGAGTTTGAAGAGTTTAAATATGAAAAGCCTGATAAACTATATTATGAAATTCTCAAAGAGGGAGAAACCTTCGTTATCGTAGGAACGCTAGTAGAAGTTCTTAAACGTAACGTCGTTATGACGGATATGCATTCTCTTGCTTACCTACACAAAGTGTTAAGAGATAGGGGAATAATAAAAGAACTCCGTCAAATGGGAGCGACGGAGAAATCAACCATTATAATAGGTGGCGAAGAGTTTGAATTGTTAGATTAAGGAGAATAATATGTTGACTTCAAAAGAAAGGAGTAATTTGCGTTCATTAGCGCAAAAGATAGAACCAGTAACGCAAGTAGGAAAATTAGGCGTAAACGAAAGTTTAATAGAAAGCCTTGACCTCGCTATTGAAAAAAGAGAACTTATTAAGGTTACCGTTTTAGAAAATTCTGGACTAGTGCCTAAGGAAGCAGGTATTGAAATTGCCGAAAAACTAGGCGCAGAGTTTGTTTGTGCAACGGGAAGAAAACTTG
Organism: Christensenellaceae bacterium; assembly: GCA_045651365.1. Taxonomy (GTDB): domain Bacteria; phylum Bacillota; class Clostridia; order Christensenellales; family Borkfalkiaceae; genus UBA1259. The sequence continues at coordinate 19,021 of JAZRSF010000037.1, read as the reverse complement.
TTTTCTATAGAAGAAGTAGTAATCCTAAGGTAGAGCATATCGTTTATTAATATAGCCCTTTATTCTACTGCTTTTCCAAAGAGTTTTAGGTAAATGGAAAAGGAAATCATTAAAACGCCCCAAACCACGTAATAAAACTTATAGGGGACAAATAGACTAAAAAAGCAAAGTATCACGCCAAAAAATAAAAATTTTTTGGCGTTTCTTTTTTGTAAAATTCGTTTTTTGAATATAGGTTTATTTTTTTCATTATATACGCCTGAAAAATCGTTTTTAGGTAAGAGGTCTCTTTCTTTTAATAGGTTAAAGAGGTATTTTCCGTCTTTTAAGATTATTTTGCCGTTAAATCTATCGGCAAAACTTTTGACTTCATCACTATATTCATGGCACAAAAAAACAATTTTATCTTGGGTTAGATTAAACGCTTTCACCACGTCGGCTTTAGTTAGAGTTTCAAACCCAAATTTGAACAAATAAAGGGTGTGGCTGTTATTATCGTAAAATCTGTCTTTTAATATTTTTGCATCTTTTATCTGCATTGCTAAGACAACTAGATTAACAAGGCGTTCTTTTTTCATAAGGTTAAGTCTTATAAGAGTTTCGGCGTATAGTTTTTTATCTTGCTTTTCAATAAACTTTTTGCTAGAGCGAGAAAGAAAAATGTTCGCTCCAAGCATACAAATCATTCCACTAACGGTTAGGGAAATAACTACTGGAAGAGGGTGTGGAAGAAAATAGTTAAGTATAAAAACGCAAATAATCAAACTAGCAAAAAACAAAAACAAACTATCTAGCACTATGGGTAAAATATTTCTCATAATAAACACCTTTTTGTAGTGTTATTGCCTAGATGATAAAAAATAAACGATTAATAGTTAAAATTTAAATTGATTTTCTATTAAATTTATGAGATAATAAAAATATGAAGAAAATTGCCATATTCGGGGGAACTTTTAATCCCGTTCACAACGAGCATATAGAGGTTGCCAAAAGCGCAGTTAAAGAACTTGGGCTAGACCAACTCTATATAATGCCGACCTATATATCCCCTCACAAAACGGATACGCCTGCATCAACCGAAGATAGGCTTAATATGCTTAATCTTGCGTTCGAGGGCGTGGATAAAGTAATCGTTAGCGATTTTGAAATTCAAAAACAAGGCACCAGTTACACCTATCAAACAGTGGAGCATTTTAAGGAAGAAGAGAACGCCGAACTATATTTTATAGTCGGTGGGGACATGTTAAAAGACTTCAAAACATGGAAATACCCCGAGAGAATTTTATCGGCATGCACCCTTTGTGCTTTTGATAGAGAAGATTCTAACGTAGACTTCGATTTTGAGAAAGAATATTTCTTAAAAACCTTTGGGAAAACCTTTATAACACTAAATTATAAAGGAAAAGATTTATCTTCTACTTTGGTTAGGGTATATAATTCTTTTGGTTTGGACATAAAATCTATGACAAACGAAAAGGTTGCCGATTATATAACCGAGCATAATCTTTACGCAGGCGATAAATACTCTCTGTTCATTAAAAAAAGCCTTCCAGAAAAAAGGCTAATTCATACGGCAAACGTTGTTGCCTTAGCGCTAGATAACGCCAAGAAGAACGGGCTTAGTAAAGAACAAGTTAGAATTTCAGCCACTCTTCACGATTGTGCCAAGTATATTGACCATAAGTCGGTAGAAGGATTTACTTTGCCAGACGGCGTGCCTCAACCGGTAGTTCACGCATTTTTAGGAAAGTTCGTGGCAGAGAAATATTTGGGTGTTACCGATAAGGAAATATTAAACGCCATATGCTATCACACTTCTGGTAGACCAAATATGAGTAAGTTAGAAAAGTTGATTTTCGTTGCCGACATGCTTGAAAAGGGCAGAAATTACGAGGGCGTTGATAAACTTAGGGAGTTTCTAAACGGCGATTTAGACACTTGTTTTAAAGAATGTCTAAAAGAGGAAATGATTCATTTAATAAACAAAAAAGAGTATATATACTCTTTGACGGTTGAAGCGTATGATTATTATATCGGCAACAAATAGCCGTTAAAATACTAAAGGAGAAAAATATGGATGCAAAAACCTTTGCAACGAAAGTTTGCGAAATTTTAACCAATCACAAAGCAGAAGACGTTTTAATGATAGACGTTAGGGGTAAAACCGAAGTTGCCGATTACTACGTAGTAGCAGGTGGCCGTTCAATGACGCACACTCGTGCGCTTATCGAACACGTCGACGAAGAAACCGAAAAGATAGGCTATTGTGCTATTAGAAGTGAAGGCGTTAGAGAGGGTAGATGGGCAGTTTTAGATTTTGGCGATGTAATCGTTCACATCTTTAACGACGAAACCAGACTTTTCTATCATTTAGAAGAACTTTTCGACAACGGTAAAAACATAACTAGATTTTAAACTAAGAAGATTTTTTGAAGTAAATTCTTTCGGCTAATTCGGGGTCGATTTCAATAGTTCTAACCGTTTTAGGCTTACGCCGTTTAACCTCTGTTGTCTTTTCTACTTCCTTAGGTGGTTGTTTTTTTAACGAAGAAATTTTTAGGGTATAATAAAGGCTTTTAATACCAACAACTAAAATAAGGCTTATAACAAAAAACATACAGGTAAAAACCAAACCCAAAATAAAAGAAGGGAACATATCTACATAATAATTGCCGTTTGGGTGCAAAAAACAAAAACATTTGCCCAAATTTGCAATATTAAAACGAATTAAACGGAGAGAGATATGGATAAAAAAGTTCCCGAAATTACTCAAGAACAACCAACGCTAACAATAACCGAAGTAACGCCCCTTGAAGAAGTTAAGGTGGAAACGCTACCGTCCTTTGCTGAAATACTAGGAAAAAGTGAACGAAAATTAAAGCAAGAATTTTACCTTTACAAGGTTAGAGAACTTTTGCAAAAAATAGGGCTTTCAATCGAAAACGAGGCGACGCAAACGGAAATTCAAGCAAACGTTGACACAGCTTATAATTTAGGCATAAAAGATTTTTTAGTAACGCCGTTCTACCATTCCTTATTAAAAGGCTTGGGGGTAAAATACAAGAAAGGGATTTCGCTATCAGTTGCAGTTGATTATCCTCTAGGCGAAACGGAAATCAAAGGCAAAGTGGCTGGCGTTAAAGAGGCTTGTAAAAACGGCGCCGATAACGTTATGTGCTGTGTTCCTGAAAAAACGATAAAACTTGCTTGCATGTTTCAAGAAAGAAAAAAACTGATTAAATGTGGAAAGGCTAGTAAAAAACCTTTTGGAATAATCGCTAAAGCGTCGTTAGAAAACGGGGAACTACAAAAAATCCTTAAAAATACCGAGTGCGTAAAAAGTGATTTTATAGTTATTGAAGGGCATGGAACGGAAGCCTCTAAACTTAAAGATGCTATCACTACGGCGATTGCAAGTAAGGGAAGAAAAAAACTTTTCGTAATTAGCGACGTTGATTCTATCGACCAATTAAGTTTTTTAATGGAGGCGAAAATAGATAAAATATTCACGCCTTTTGCAAACGGAATTGCTCAACAGTTAAATAAATTGGCGACTTTACAAACTTAACTTAAAATCGCTTGCAAATTATTATAAAAAGTATATAATTAAATTATCAACAATATTAAAATTCTTTGGGGCAGGGTGAAATTCCCTATCGGCAGTCTAGTCTGCGAGCCGAAAGGCAGATACGGTTTAATTCCGTAACCGACGGTTATAGTCCGGATGAGAAAAGAATTTGGCGTTTTTGTGCGCTAGTTTTATCACGCTCCTTTGGATTTTAAAGGAGCGTTTCTTTATGAAAAAAGTATTCACCACTAAAAACATTTCAGGCATGGCAGTATTCTCTGCTCTTTCATTCGTGATTTATCTTTTAGAAATACCAATTTTCGCAGGCACGCCGGCAAGCTTTTTAGAATTAGATTTTTCTAACGTGTTCGTTATGCTTGCAGGCTTTATGTATGGACCTGTCCCTGCAATAATTATAACGGCAGTTAAAGAGGCTATTCATATAAGCGTTGGAACCACCGGTGGCGTTGGCGAACTTGCTAATTTCCTTATCACTTCGGCTTTCGTTTTAGTGCCATCTATTGTTTACAGATATAAAAAAGGTTTTAAGACGGTTGTTATAACCCTTATTATCGCTTGTCTACTACAAACGGGCGTTTCGCTCTTAGTCAATAAGTTTATCAACTTCCCTTTCTTCATGGGCAGTATTCCATTCGTTCCAAACGAAATTTCTAACAAGATGTTTTCTATGCTTTGGGGCTACGTTTTAGCGTTCAACCTAATAAAGAGCGTGGCAATTTCTCTAGTAACCGTTTTACTTTATAAAAAGGTATCTTATTTATTTAAGAAAATCAATTTGCAAAACTGCGAAAAAGATGTATAATAAAAGTATGGAAATCATTTCAAAAGACAATTTTCAAACGCAAGAAATAGCCTTTGATTATGCTAAAACCCTAAAAGAGGGCGACGTGGTGCTTTTATCCGGCGACCTTGGGGCAGGCAAAACGGAATTCGTTAAAGGCGTTGCAAAATATTTTGGGTTAGGTGAAGTTACAAGCCCAACTTACGCCTATCTAAACATTTACGGCGATTATATTTACCACTACGACTGTTATAGGCTTTCTAGTGGTGAAGACGCTGAACTTTTAGGACTTACCGATTATTTTAACGGAAACAACGTTTGCTTTATTGAATGGGCAGAAAATATTGCCGATGCACTGCCAGATAACTGCAAAAAAGTTACTATTCAAAAGATAGACCAAAACACGAGAAAAATAACCTTATGAATTACTTAGCAATAGACACTAGTGGAAAAAACTTAATAGTCGTTTTGTCTGCTAACGGAAAGGTATATACTAAAAACGATACGGCAGGTGGGGTTACTCACGCCGTAGGCTTAATGCCTTCTATTGAAAACCTTTTAGAAGAGGCTAACTTTACCTTAGACAAGGTAGATTTTTTTGCGTGTGTAGTTGGCGCAGGTTCGTTCACGGGGATAAGAATTGGCGTATCTACCGTAAAAGGTTTATGCTTTGCATATAATAAACCGTGTTTAAGTATAACTTCGTTCGATACCCTTGCATATAATAAACAAGGCGAAAAGGTTTTAGCCGTTTTAGACGCTAAACATAACGGTTATTACGTTTGTGGATATCAAAATAACGAGGTTTGCTTATCGCCTAGTTACCTAATGGGCGAAGACTTATCTAAGCTTGCAAACGAATATCAAATAGTTTCTAGCGACGACTTGCAAGCATTAGATTATTCTAAAGTTAGCGTTTTAGAAGGATTAATCAAGGCGATAGATTGCAAAAAAGAACAAGCGACTTTTGATTTAGAAAGTTTAGTTCCACTATACGTTAGAAAAAGTCAAGCAGAGGAAGGAAGATGAGTTTTTTTCCACTTTCCAAAATCGACGTAGACGAGTTGGCAACAATAACTAAGGATTTTAAAGACGGGTGGAACGCTCAAATGCTATTAGACGGCATAGAGAGTGGAAATCTTCTCGGCACGATTTACGAACTAGAAGGCAAAATAGTTGGGTTTATAACCTATTCGATAAATGTAGATTTTGCCGAGATAGACGATATATTCGTAGTAAAGGAATATAGGCAAAAATCAATTGCAAGTAAGCTGTTGCAAGACTTAATAGATAAATTAAGGGGTAAAACGCAAAAGATTTTTCTAGAAGTTAGAGAGAGCAATCTTCCAGCGATAAAACTATATCAAAAATTTGGATTTGTCAAAGTTGGCGATAGAAAAAATTACTATAACGACGGCGAAAACGCATTGGTGCTTGTAAGGGAGATTTAATACGGAAAACAATCGTTCTTCACAAAAGAAAGATTTGTTGTTTTTGCACGGATATTTATCTTGTGGAAATTCCTTTTATTACCAAACGGAATATTTTAAGAGTTTATTCAACGTTTATGCACCCGACTTAACGGGATTTGGCGATAATAAATATATGCCTTATCCTTATTCGCTTGACGATTACGTTGAAAGCGTTTACAAATATATAAAAGATAATCGATTAGTAAAGCCACACGTTATCGCTCATTCGTTTGGTGCGAGGGTAGTTATAAAGGCAGTTAGTAAATATCCCGAGTTGTTCGATAAAATAGTTATAACGGGTGGAGCAGGGTTAAAACCAAGGTTTTCGCTAAAAAGATGGATAAGGCAAAACACTTTTAAGTTTTTAAAAATATTTTTGCCAAAGAGCAAACTTCACAGGTTTTATTCTAAAGATTACGTATCGTTGTCCCCAGTAATGAAACAAAGTTTTATAAAAATAGTAAACGAGCATTTGGACGGCTACCTAAAGAGCATAAAAAATCAAGTATTACTTATATACGGCAAAAAGGACAAAGAAACGCCTATCTATATGGCTAAAAAACTTCACGAAAAAATACAGGATAGTAAATTAACCGTTTATAATAACGCAGGGCATTTTGCTTTTATAGATTGCCCACGAAAGTTTAATATGGAGGTAAGAGAGTTTTTGCTCTCCCAAGAAAGATGTTTCCAACAAAACTAAAATCTTTTTCTCAAGTATTTGAGGTTGAAAACTTAACAATTTATTTAGTATTGGCAAGTATTAGTGCCATTCTATTGTTCTACGCAAGCCTAAAGTTTTTACTTGTTTTGCAACAAAGTGGATACAAGAGTAGAAAGTATTTTAAGTGGTTAAGCGCAAGGGAAACGCCATACCTATCTAGGCTAATGTTATTATGTCTATTAGGATTTTTATTTTTTATGGTGCTTGCAATGTCTTTTGCGCCTGTTGTGGGGGAAACAATTTCGTCATACTTCGGTTTTCTCGCATATTATTTATTTACGGTTCTATATATAAAAACAGAAAAACACGTAAACGTTAAAGTTCCACTTAGAAAAACCAAGAGGCTTGTAAGGTTAGCAGTAGTTTTTATTTTGCTACTAGTCATCGTTAACCTCGTCGTTATGTTATTGCTAGATTTTATCGCATATTTGTCAGGTAATAACGTCTTTGCAATTCTAAGATACGCTATCATTTGTGGATTACCTATACTAACACCGTATCTTTTATATATAGCACATTGTATAATTTCACCTTTTGAAAAACTTATTTCTCGCTCATACGTAAATATCGCAAAGAGAAAATTAAGCGCGTCCTCCGTCATAAGAATAGGCATAACCGGTAGTTACGCAAAAACTTCTACGAAAGAGATTTTAAAGACCATTCTTTCACAAAAATATAGGGTTTTAGCGACACCTGCGTCGTATAATACGCCTTTGGGCATAGCGCTTACGGTTAAGCAATTAGATAGCACGCACGATATTTTTATTGCAGAGATGGGTGCAAGAAGTAAGGGTGAAATCAAGGCGCTCGTTGATATAGTTAAGCCAAGTTATGGCGTTATAACGGGAATTAATAGTCAACATTTGGAAACTTTTGGTAGTCAAGAAAATATAATGAATACCAAATACGAATTGATTGAAGGACTTGGTAATGGTGGCGAGGCGTTCTTTTCTGCAGATAATCAAGGTTCAAGGGAGCTGTTCGATAGATGCGACAAAAATAAGTATCTTGCAGGTAGAAATGAAGAGAGTTTTTGCTACGCTACCGACATAACTCTTGATTCTAGAGGAACGACCTTTACTCTTAATATAAAGGGAGAGCAACCCGTTAAATGCACTACCGTGTTGTTAGGTAAACACGCAGTAAGTAATATTTGTTTAGCGTCGGCACTAGCATATAAAATAGGTTTAACGCCAGAAGAAATTGCTAGTGGAATAAATAGAATTCAAACCTTAATGCATAGGTTAGAACTTTTACCTAATAATCGTGATATAATAATTATAGACGATAGTTATAACTCTAACCAGGACGGCGTAGTCGCTGCAATGGAGATTTTGGATACCTTTAAAGGAAGAAAAATCGTTTTAACTCCAGGGCTAGTGGAACTCGGCAAAATGGAAAGCGTTATTAATCTAGAATACGGAAAACTTCTTGCAAAACACGCCGATTACGTTTACGTTATAGGAAAACACAACGCAGAAATGATAGTTAGTGGCTTAATAGAGGGTGGAATGCCTAGAGAAAACATTAGATTTTCTAAGAGTTTAAATAAAGCTAACGAAGAATTGAACGGATTTTTACAAAAAGGCGACGTTGTATTGTTTGAAAACGATTTACCGGATAATTACACCTAAGCCTTAAATAAAAAACTAAAAAACACCAAAGCGAAAAAATAAGTGGAGGTGTTTTTTTAATGAAAAATATTGCAGTATTTTTTGGTGGAGAGTCTATAGAGCACGAGATTTCTTGTATCACTGGGGTGCTAACTGTAAACTGTATAGACAAAACTAAATTTAATCCCATACCAATATTTATTAGCCACGACGGAAGTTGGTGGACTGGAGGAGAGTTAAGAGATATAGATTTTTATAAGAGCGTTAATTATAAGAAGATTAAAAGAGTTAGCATAGTCGCTGGAAGTAACCTACTTTACTTAAACAAGGAAAAAAAGCAAAAACCAATTTGTGAGATTGCTTGCGCCATAAATTGTTTACACGGAGAGCGAGGCGAGGACGGAAGTTTATACGGTTTTTTAAATCTTTGCAAAATACCTTTAGTAGGGGCTCCGTTGTTTGCGTCGTCGCTTTCAATGAACAAATCTCAAACAAAACTCGCCCTTAAGGGGTTAGGGGTTAAAAGCTTGCCATTCGTAACGGTTAAGAACAAAAACGATTATAAAATGGTGGAAAAGGCTTTCGACTATCCGGTAATCGTAAAGCCTAACACGGGTGGTTCAAGTATAGGTATTTCTGTTGCTGAAAACGCTTTTCAGTTAGAAAAGGCAATTTTATGTGCATTAAGATATAGTAACGGAGCAATCGTTGAGCCTAAATTAAAAGATTTTACCGAGATAAACTGCGCATGCTATTACGTCAAAGGTGAATTTTGTGTTTCCGAATGCGAAAAACCAATTTCTCGTAGCGATATTCTTTCTTTTAATGAAAAATATAAAAACGGCGAAAGGGAATTCCCTGCTAAATTAGATAAAAAAATATCCTCAAAAATTAAACAAATAACGGCGAAAATCTACAGGTCTTTAGGTTTTAGTGGAATTATTCGTGTAGATTTTATGGTCGCAAATAACGAAGTATACGTAAACGAGATTAATTGCGTGCCAGGCTCGCTATCTTATTATCTATTCGTAAGAACGCTAAAAGAATGGTCGGTAATACTCACCGATTTAATTAATCAAGCGTTAGAAGATTATGCTCGTCAAACGACGCTTACTAAAAAATTTGATTCTGGAATTTTAACACTAACGGGCAGTAAGGGTGCAAAACGCTTGAAAAATAAGAACTAATATGATAAAATGCAAAGGAGTTACTTATGGCTAAGATTTTAATGAAAAATCCCCTCGTTGAAATGGACGGGGACGAAATGACTAGAATTTTATGGCAATGGATTAAAGATATTTTAATTGTTCCCTTCGTTGATTTAAAAACCGAATACTACGATTTAGGACTTATTGAAAGAGATAAAACCGACGACCAGGTTACGATAGATAGCGCAAACGCAACCTTAAAATACGGCGTTGCAGTAAAATGCGCAACCATTACCCCTAACAACCAAAGGGTTGAAGAGTATAATCTTAAAAAAATGTATAAGAGTCCTAATGGAACGATAAGAGCAATGCTCGACGGAACTGTTTTCCGTGCGCCTATTTTAGTAGACGGCATTACTCCTTATATTCCTACTTGGAAAAAGCCGATAGTAATCGCTCGTCATGCATACGGCGATATTTATAAAGCCGTTGACGGAAAGGCAGGCGAAGGCAAGGCAGAACTAGTTTATACTGATAAGGACGGAAACAAGATTACCCAAACGGTTTTTGATTTTAAGGACGGTGGGGTAGTATGTGCTATGCACAACACCGATAAGTCAATTGAAAGTTTTGCAAGAGCTTGCTTTAACTATGCTTTAGACCAAAAACTTCCTTTATGGTTTTCTACTAAAGATACTATTAGCAAGGTTTACGACGGCAATTTCAAGAGAATTTTTAACGAAGTTTACGAAAAAGATTATAAAGACGCCTTCGAAAAAGCAGGCATTGAGTATATGTATACCCTTATCGACGACGTAGTTGCTAGAATCGTTCGTAGTGAAGGTGGTATCGTTTGGGCGTGCAAAAATTACGACGGCGACGTTATGAGCGATATGGTTGCTACGGCATACGGCAGTCTTGCCATGATGACTAGCGTTTTAGTATCCCCTCAAGGTATTTTCGAATACGAGGCTGCTCACGGCACGGTTACTAGACATTATTATAAGTATATAAAGGGCGAACAAACTTCAACAAACCCTGTGGCAACTATATTTGCTTGGTCTGGGGCATTGAAGAAAAGGGGAGAACTAGATAACCTTCCCGACCTTACTGCATTTGGCGAAAAACTAGAAAAAGCAACCATACAAACTATTGAAAGTGGAAAGATGACGGGAGATTTGGTAAGTATCTTCAAAAAGGACGGCGTAGTTCCACAAAAACTAAATTCAAAGGAATTCTTACAAGCAATAGCAGAAAATCTTGAACAAATCCTTTAATTTACCAATAGAAACAAAAAGAGTTGCATTTTTTTGCAACTCTTAATTTTTTTAAAATACTATTGACAAAACAAAAAGAATAGGCTATATTATATAGAACTTGCTATATAAATTTTATATAACTCTTATACAGATTGGAGGATAGAATGAAAATCGAATTTATAGAAATCCTATGGCGTATCGGTTTAGCATTACTGCTAGGTGCGTTAATAGGTCTTGAAAGAAACAGAAGAGTAAAAGAGGCTGGTATTAGAACTCACGGTTTAGTGTGTCTTGCTGCGTGTGTATTCATGCTTTTATCTCAGTTTGGTTTTAAACAAGACACTCAATATGATGCTGCTCGTATAGCTTCTCAAACAGTTATGGGCGTTGCATTCTTGGGTGCTGGAATAATGTATTCCAAAGGTGGTGCAATGCAAGGCATCACTACGGCTGCAGGTATTTGGGCAACCGTTGCTATCGGTATGTGTTGTGGTGCAGGTAATCAAGATTTCGTTTGGATTGGAGTAATTGCCGCTTGTTTAATTATAACCTTTCAATTCTTGTTCCATAGACCACTTAAATTCTTGGCACATAAAACCGAAAAATTAGTTAGGATAAAATTTTTACAAACGGAAGATTTAGAAGTAGACGCTTTTTCCAATTATGGTAAAGTGGTGAGTTATTCGCTAAAAAGAGAGGGCGAATACGTAGTTTGCAACTGTATTTTATCGCTATTTAACTTAAATGCGTCTAGCGAAACGATTGATAAAATCTTTGCAATTTCCCGTAATATTCTAACAGTTGAATTTATGAAGCTTACGGAAAAATAATCTAGTGTAAAAACACATACGGCTATGCTACCTGCATAGCCGTTTTTCATTTGCAGTTACTAAAAGATTTGATGTAAAAGCATTGATTTTATTATGCTAAAATGATACAATATAAAAAAGGTTAACAAACGTATGTATAAAATTTCTAAAGAGTGGGATAGCGTTTTAGAGAGCGAGTTTTCTTCTAACGAATACTTAAAATTAAGGGAATTTCTAAAACAAGAATATTCTAACTACGATATTTTCCCATCAATGTATGATATCTTTAATAGCATGAAAATCACTTCTTTTAGTGAGATTAAGGTCGTTATAATTGGGCAAGACCCTTATCACGAGCCTGGTCAAGCAATGGGGTTATCATTTTCCGTTCCTAAAGGCGAAAAAATCCCCCCATCACTTGTTAACATATATAAAGAAATCACGGCTGAAACTGGCGACAAAATGCCCAATCACGGAGACCTAACAGGCTGGGCAAAACAAGGCGTATTACTTCTAAACGCAGTATTAACGGTGCGTTGTCATTTTGCGAACTCGCATAAAGGAAAGGGTTGGGAATTTTTTACCGACGGCATTATTAAAAAAATATCTAACCTAAAAAGTGGCGTAGTATTTTTACTTTGGGGTGCAAACGCAAGGGCGAAAAAATCGCTTATAGATACTTCTAAACATCTCGTTTTAGAATGTGCTCACCCAAGTCCACTTTCTGCTTACAACGGATTTTTTGGTTGTAATCACTTTGTAAAAACTAACGAATATTTAACTAAAATCGGCAAAAAACCGATAAACTGGAGTGAATTATGAAATATATAGTAATTTTAGGCGATGGAATGGCAGATTATCCACAAAAATCTCTCGGCGAAAAAACGCCGTTAGAACTAGCAAATAAGCCTTTCATAGATAGCCTTGCTAAAAAAGGAATGGTAGGGCTATGCAAAACCATTCCAGAAGGAATGAAACCGGGTAGCGACGTTGCAAATTTATCCGTTTTAGGATACGACCCTCACGATTGTTACACGGGGCGTTCTCCGTTAGAGGCGGCAAGCATAGGCATTTCACTAAAGGATACCGACGTTACGGCAAGGGCTAATCTAGTAACCCTTTCAAACGAAAAGGGATACGAAAACAAGAGAATGATAGATTATTCTGCTGGTGAAATTTCTACGGCTGAGGCAAAGGAATTAGTAGAATATCTTGCTAAGCATTTAAACAGCGAAAAATACAAGTTTTACGCAGGCATAAGCTATCGCCATTGCCTAGTTATTGATAACGGCGTGATTGCAGGAGATTTAACTCCACCTCACGATATCACCGGTAAGCCTATAAAAGACCATTTGCCAACCTCTAACCAAGGCAAAGAGTATTTGGCACTTATGGAAAAATCATACGAGCTTCTAAAAGACCACCCAATTAATAATGAAAGAATAAAGCAAGGCAAAAAACCTGCAAATTCACTTTGGTTTTGGGGAGAGGGGACAAAACCTCAACTTCAAAACTTTGAAAAAAGATACGGCGTTAAAGGTGGCATGATTTCTGCCGTAGACCTACTTAAAGGCATAGCTAAGTTAACAGGCTTAAGAGGCATAGAAGTAGACGGCGCAACGGGTAATTACGACACCAACTTTAAGGGTAAAGCCGACGCTTGCATACAAGGGCTTAATAGTGGGTTAGATTACGTGTATATTCACATGGAAGCGCCAGATGAATGTGGACACCACGGCGACGCTGAACATAAAATTTGGTCGATTGAACAAATCGATAAGCAAGTCGTTAAACCTATAGTAGAACAACTAGAGAAAAAGGGTGAGCATTTTAGAATGTTAATTTGTCCAGACCACCCAACTCCACTTTGTTTAATGACGCACGTCAGCGACCCTATTCCGTTTATCATATACGACAACAAGATAAAGTATTCGGGAGCGTCCAGTTACACCGAGCAAGATGCCAAGTCTACGGGAGTATTCATATCTTCTGGTGTAGAACTAATGCAAAAATTTTTAGGAAAATAAAACTTATAACGAGGCTTTGGCTTTTTAGTCAAAGCCTTATTTTTAAATTTTTATTTTAGAATAGCATATCCACCAAAAATCTTTCATATAGTTAAGCATAAACGAAAAAAGGAGAGATTTTATGGAAGACAAACTTTCTTATGCCAATATGTTAGAAATTCCCGTGGAAACTTGCAGTATTAAAAATACAACCTATACTAGAAAAAAATCAAAGCCTAAAAAAATAAATCACGAGGCAGTTAAAGAAGAGTTGCTTTCAAAAATCAACTCTATAGAGGTGGAAGAAAAAGAGATTCAATCCTTTGAAAGCAATCAAGAAGAACAAACCTCCGTTATAAAAACCGAGCGCAGTAAAACCTTGCTATCTAAAGTATTCAAAAAGCCTTTTAAATTGTCGGTAATCGGCGTGCAACTTATGCTTATAGGTGCGCTGGTGCTTACAATTTTGATAACCAATTCCGTATATCCAAATAGTGGACTTAACGTGTTCATGCGTGGAATCTTTGGCAACTCTGCCGAACAGGTCGTAGACGAGCGTGAACATTTAGAATTTTCCCCCGTTATTAATACCGACGGTGAAGTTTCTCTCAAGGACGGTGTGATGACTATAACGGGGGAAGGAAGCGTGTATTCAACCGTTAGTGGCGAAGTTTCCTCTGTGGAAAGACAAAACGACGGAAGTTATACGCTAACTATTACTCATAGCCAAAAGTTTAGTTCGGTTTTAACGGGACTAGATATGGTTTACGTTAGCGTGGGAGAACAAGTTTACAATACTATTCCAGTAGGATACGTTAACGATAGCGTTAGTATGTGCTTTAAAAATCAAGACGGTGAAATCATAGACGATTATAGGGTGGTTGAAGACTCGGTCGTATGGGTAGAGTAAGCGTATCGGTTCATTCACTTTTTATTTTCTTTGGCATATATTATTTAGCAATCGGCAAGGGTTTCGTTTTTTTAATGGTTACCATTTGCGCAATAGTCCACGAGTTAGGGCATTCCTTAGTTGCCGAAAAGAACGGCTATAAGCTAGATAAAATCGTGTTGATGCCCTTTGGTGCAGTAGTTAAAGGCGATTTCGACGAGATTAGCGCCAAAGACCAAATAAAAATTGCCCTGGCAGGACCTTTAGTTAATCTTGCCGTGGGCATTTTTTTTGTAGCAATTTGGTGGATTTATCCAGAAACTTATACTTTCACCGACGTCGTGGTGCAAGTTTGCTTTTCCCTTGCGTTAATCAACTTGTTACCAGCATATCCGTTAGACGGTGGGAAAATTTTATATGCTTTGTTATGTTTAAGGCTAAACAAGCAAAAGGCACTGTTAATTTCAAAGCTTATTGGCATAATCTTTGGAATAACTTTACTGACGTTATTCGTCTTTTCCTGTTTTGTAGGAGTAAACTTTTCTCTCTTGTTTTTTTCACTTTTCATAATCTTTGGTGCATTGCAAGAACAGAAGGCTGGAAAATATGTAAAAGTCTTAGCTGCACCAAGTTTGGAAAAACTTAAAAGGGGTTTGCCGTATAAAAAGCAAGGCATAGATGCCGGCGTAAGCCTAAAAAAACTAATTTCAATTTTAGACCAAGACGCTATAAACGAAGTGGTTGTATTTAAAAATGGCAAAGTTATAGCAACTCTTTCCCAAGAAAACATAGAAAAAACAATATTAAACCATTCTATATATGATAAATTAGAAGATGTTTTCGGCTAGAAAAATTCAAAAAATCACAATATATAGTGGTAAATATTTTAAATACCACTAGTATGTTGAAAAGGTTCAAAAAATCAACAAAAAAAGGGTAAAATATTTAAAAAAACGTGAAAAAAACTTGACACGGAAAGTTATATTTGTTAAAATTAATTAGCATCTCGAATTCGGGGTGTTAATTTTTTGATGTAAAAGAAGGTGTAATTATGGCAGCAAAAGGCGCAAGAGCAAAAATCACGCTCGCTTGCACGGAATGTAAACAAAGAAATTACGACACGTTTAAAAACAAAAAGAACGACGCAGAAAGATTACAAATGCAAAAATACTGCAAATTCTGCAAAAAGCACACTGCTCATAAGGAAGCAAAATAATAGCTTTCTAATTTTGGTGTATTAAAAATTAAGGGGCAACGTAATGGAAAAAAATAAAACGTTAGATAACGGTGGATTTATTTCTAAGGGCAACGTAGAAGCTCGTAAGGAAGAAAAGAAACCCGTTAAGAAAACCAACAAAAATAAAAAACCAGGTCTTTTTAAAAGAATGGGTGCTAAAATTAAGGATATCTTTTCAGAACTTAAAAAAGTTAGCTGGCCTACCTTTGGCAAGGTTTTAAAAGAAACGGGTATCGTTTTAGCCGTTGTCTTAGTATTCTTAGTTGTAATAACTGGTTTTGACGTTGGCTTAGATGCTTTATTAAAACTAATTACCGGAAACACTAAGGCTTAATCGGGGGTATCTTTATGTCAGCAGAACAAGCAAGATGGTATGTAATTCATACTTACTCTGGTTACGAGGCTATGGTTCAAGATAGTCTTGAAAAACTTATAGAAAACAACAATCTACAAGAAAATATTTTTGAAATTCAAGTTCCAACTGAAGAAACCTTAGAAGAAAAGGCAAGTGGAAAGAAAAAACTCGTTAAGAGAAGAAAATTCCCATGCTACGTATTCTTAAAAATGATTTACTCAAACGACATTTGGTATTTAGTTACTAACACTCGTGGCGTAACCGGTTTCGTTGGTCCTCAAGGTAGACCTCTTCCTCTAACCGACGAAGAAGTTATTAGAATGGGACTAAGCAAAGAGGTTGTTGAAGTTGATTTCGTCGTTGGGGACGACGTTCAAATTTTAGCAGGTGCGCTAGAATCGTTCTGTGGAAAGGTAGTTTCCTTAAACGACTCAACGCAAAAGGCAATGGTTAACGTAGAAATGTTCGGCAGAAATACCGACGTTGAAGTTGATTACGTTCAACTTAAAAAAGTAAACGTAGAAAACAAAGATTAATTAGTCGCTATTCGGCAATGCCGATGGTATAAACGTGGGAGTTGTGCTAAATTTACGCACTGGCACGACGGTATTACCACAGTAGGAGGAAACAATTATGGCAAAAAAAGTTACGGCAATAGTTAAATTACAATTGCCTGCAGGCAAGGCAACTCCAGGTCCACCAGTAGGTTCTACCTTAGGTCCTCACGGAATTAATATTCCAGGATTTACCAAAGAGTTCAACGCTAAAACACAAGACCAGGCTGGTTTGATAATTCCGGTTGTTATGACCATTTATCAAGACCGTTCATTCACTTTTATCTTGAAGACCCCACCAGCACCAGTTCTTATCAAGAAAGCATGTGGCATTCAAAGCGCAAGTGCTGCTCCAAACAAGAACAAGGTTGCTAAGATAACCAAGGCTCAAGTAGAAGAAATCGCAAAAATCAAAATGCCTGACCTTAACGCAAATACACTAGAAAGCGCAATGAGCATGATTGCCGGCACTGCTAGAAGTATGGGTGTTGAAGTCGTAGATTAAGGAATATGTGGGAGGGGAGGTTTCCCCGTAATCACCACGGGAGGTAATTATAATGAAACACGGAAAAAAATATACAGACAGCCTTAAGGCTTTAGAAACTGCAAAACTTTACGAAGTTGACGAAGCGTTTGCAAAGGTTATCGAAACTGCTAAGGCTAAATTCGACGAAACGATTGAACTTCACGTTCGTTTAGGTGTTGACCCAAAACAAGCAGACCAACAAGTTAGAGGCGTTTTAGTTCTTCCTAACGGAACTGGTAAAGACGTTAAAGTTTTAGTTCTTGCAAAAGGCGAAAAGGCAGACCAAGCTAAAGAAGCTGGTGCAGATTTCGTTGGTGCAGAAGAAATGGTTCAAAAGATTCAAACTGAAAACTGGTTTGATTACGACGTTATCATCACGACTCCTGATATGATGGGTCTTGTTGGTAGAATCGGTAAGATTTTAGGTCCTAAAGGCTTAATGCCAAACCCAAAATCTGGAACTGTTACCATGGACGTTGCTAAAGCAATTAAAGACGTTAAGGCAGGTAAGGTTGAATATAGACTTGATAAAACTGCTATTATTCACTGTGCTATTGGTAAAAAGTCTTTCGGCGAACAAAAATTAAAAGAAAACTACGAAGCTTTAATCGAAGCAATCGTAAAGGCTAAACCAGCTGCTGCAAAAGGTCAATACGTTAAAAGCGTATCAATTGCAAGCACCATGGGTCCTGGCGTAAAAATTAACGCTAAAATTTAGTTGACAAACTACTTTTAAAGTGGTAAAATCAACGAGTAAAAACTAAATAGCCCAAGACAGTAGGTTATTAACTTGCGATTAGCAAGACCCACCGAGGCGGATATTCTAACACTAAACATTATATATAATATATAGGTAGAGTGTTAAAACTAAGTGCAATTGCGCTCTTGTATCCGTTTTGGTATGCAAGGGCGTTTCTCATTCTTAAAAGGAGGTAAAATATGTCAGCAAATTTTGAAGCAAAAAAAGTTGTAGTAGAAGAGATTAAACAAAAAATTCAAGAAGCTAAGTCAGTTGTTTTCGTTAAGTTCAACGGATTATCAGTTGCTAACGATACTGAGTTAAGAAGAGAATTTAGAAAGAATAACGTAGAATACAAAGTATTAAAAAACACGTTAATTAGACGTGCGTTCAACGAATTAGGAGTTACCGATTTCGACGAAGAATTAAGTGGTCCTACTTCTGTTGCTTTCGGCACAGACGAAACGGGCGCTGCAAAAGTTATCATCGACGCTTGCAAAAAGTATGAAGATAAAGTTTCTGTTAAATGCGCTTACGTAGACGGCACTAAAGTTGATGCAAACGGCGTTAAAGCACTTGCAGCAATGCCATCAAAAGAACAACTCGTTGCAAAAATGCTTGGTTCTTTACAAGCACCTATTGCAAACTTTGTTGGTGTATTATCAGCAATGCCAAGAAGCTTGGTTATCGCTCTTAATGCAGTTGCAGAAAAAAAGGCTCAGTAACCTATATTACTGAAAAAAATAAAAAATAAAAAAATTAAAATTAAAAAGGATAATTGGAGGATAGAAAAATGGCAGACATCCAAAAAATGATTGAAGAAGTAAAAGGTATGACAGTATTAGAACTTAACGAATTAGTTAAGGCTTTAGAAGAAGAATTCGGCGTTAGCGCTGCTGCTCCTGTAGCAGTTGCTGCTGCTCCTGCAGCTGCTGAAGCAGCTCCTGCAGCTGAAGAAAAGACTGAATTCAACGTAGTTCTTAAAGAAGTTGGCGCAAACAAAATTGGCGTTATCAAAGTAATTAAGGACGTTACTGGTTTAGGTCTTGTTGAATCTAAGGCTCTTGCTGAAAACGGCAAAACCATTAAAGAAAACGTTTCTAAAGAAGATGCTGACGCTATCGTTGCTAAGTTCAAGGAAGCTGGCGCTACTGTTGTTGCTGAATAATTTTAGTAAATCGAAACAAATCAAAAAACGCTATCAATCGATAGCGTTTTTTCTTTAAATCTATATCTTAACAAATATTTAATTGTAAAAACTCTAAAATTCGTCGCAACTCTTTGTTAAGTGTCTTGACTTGCTTGTGTTTTGTAATTTTT
>JAZRSF010000036.1:0-39148 GCA_045651365.1 Christensenellaceae bacterium | reverse complement strand
CCATTGCGGTGACGTTAGCGGTGAGGTCCCACCTGTTCTCATACCGAACACAGAAGTTAAGCTCACCAGCGCCGACAATACTTGACTGGAGACGGTCCGGGAAGATAGGTAGTTGCTGCATCCAAAACGAAAGCATCCATCAAAAGATGGGTGCTTTTCATTTTGGGTGTAGCGACATAAATCTTCCCGCCATTCTACGAATGGTCGGGAAGAAATCACCAGTTACAAACAACGTTTTTTGCTATACAGAGTGGCAATAACAAACAAGGTTAGTTACTTTACTACCGAGTGATATGTCGTTACACGACACATGGTAGTTGCTGTGGTATGGATTAGAATTAGAAATTTATGTGTCATTCTGAGATGGGCATACTAGACGGGCGTTCTAAGAATCTAAATCTTCCCTACGGGAAGAAGTCGAGAGTTTAGATTGTTATATGGCGAATGATAGTGGCTCTAGATTAAATTAGGTGAAAGAATTTTTTTACCACTTATCGACATGATTGCTTAACGCAATCACATGGTAGTTGCTGAAAAGGTATTAACATGAGGATAAAATAGTTACACGCAGTTAATAACTGTATACAACTATTTGTAAAGCATATTTTTGTGTTATAAAGGTAAAGGATAGATATTGAAAGTTATACGCCGTTACACGACACATGGTAGTTGCTGATAAAAATTATATAGAAAAGATAAAAAATTGCATACAGCTAAAAACTGTATGCAATTTTTTGTATACTTAGAGTCTTTTGTTGAGTTGTATTTAATTTTAATTAGAAGGGCAAGTCCGTATCGGACGATTGTTCAGTTTCTTCCCATCTTATATTTGATTCAATTATTGACTTTTCTCTTATATCTAAAAGTTTGCCATTGATATCAAATAATTCGTTTCCTACAAGTAGAGTTTGTTGTTTAGAATGAAAAATTCTTATGTATTTTCTCATGCAATCTTCGTTTATTTTTATTTCAAATCCTAAGACTTGCATAAATTCGTCCAAAGCATTGATGTCTTTTGCATAAAATGGAGCGTTGTTTAATCCTAAATATCTTCTTATAGTGGTTAAGGCATAATTTGTAGTAAAAATTGTTGCATCAAACTTCTTGAAAAACTCATCTTTCATATATTCAAAGTCTTCCAGAGCTCTTTTTATTCCGTCAGCACTTTCTTGTATGTCGTATGCTGTTTTTGTATCAGTTAGACTCGCCTCTTTTTGTAAAAAGTTTTGAAGTAGTCCTGCGAATTGTTTTCTAAGAGTATTTATGATTTGCGCTGTATTTTCAAACGATTCTATAACGTGGTCTTTAACTGAACTTTTTAATTTTTCGATAAATAGGTGTATTTTTATATCATCAGTATAAGCTGACTGAAAATTTATATTTTCTTTATTTAGTAAAAAAGTTTTGTTTTCTATATAAACATCATTTGCAATAAAAATATATATTTTTTTCTTGTTTTTTATCGCCTCTTCTAATTCATTCATTGTAATAGAAAGTTCATTTATTTCTGATTTACTACCAAAATGATTGCCAATTATACATACAACGATATCACAACTAGATAGCTCATTATAACAATCAAATTCTAAGGAATTGCTTTGAGTATAGGCAACTTCTGATTTTTCATGCATAACAGTTTCATAGCCTAAACTTCTAATAAAATCACCAATATTATTTCTTACTTGTTTTAAATCATAATAGGTAGAACTAATAAAGACTTTTGGAACAGCCATAATTAACACCTCCCAAAATATGTTATCATATTTTTTCAATAAATACAAGTAGAGTTGGAAGAAAAAGACAAACATACTATTAAGAAATTATCTTGCATAATGTAATATGTGTTGAGAAGGAAATGAAAAATAACAAAAAACCACTCTAAACGAGTGGTTTTTTATTGCAATATTCTTTAATTTGGTATTATTGACGTGCCGAGTTGTGCAAACAATTCTTCGTTATCGGCTACGTATATAATTTCAGAGGCGTGTGGCTCTAGCGTTATTTGATATTTTGTAGCCTTGCATTTTTCGTTAGAAAAAAAGGTTTTAACGAATTTTTCACTCTTGAAATTTAACTTGAGCGTATCTTTTACGTTTGACCAATTAAATAGTGCATAAATTTCAAGTCCATTTCTTTTGCCATAGTAGAGTATTGATGGAACTTCTCTTTCAAATAAGTCTATCGGTATGGCTGGCGTGGTATTAATTGGGAAAAGCGTTCTAATCTTGTTAAAATCGCCGTCGTCTAAAAGCGTTAGCTTATCTGAAAGCATCAACGCTCCACCACACGCACTCATAAAGTTGATAAACGTTTGAATTTCTCTTTCGTCCCTTATGCAGTAACGGAAAGCGTCGTCTTGATGTTTATCAATTGTTCTAACCATCAGGCAGTCGGGGTCGGGGTTGATGTATTGGCTTACAAAATATCTTGATAAATTTTGTTTAGCAATAAACCTTAAAGAAGACCAACGCTCGAAAATATCGTCGCTAGTTCTAACCGACTCGGCAATACCTGCCGACGCACCTATTGGACTAGTGCAAGTTAATAGCACGGTGTCTGGGGTAACGGCTGAACGTATTATCTTGATAGCCTCACGGAAATTCTTACTTGGGTTAAACCCGTGTTTCGAATACCCTTTTTTTGCAAGTTTATACGTAATAAGGTCAATTTTTATATAGCGATAACCCCATTCGACTGAAAGTTTACGTGCTAGATTATAAAGCCACCCTCTTGCCTCTTTTTTGCTATAGTCGATAAGGCGATTAGGTAATATTTCGCCTTTTTCGTCACGAACGAAAAATTCAGGGTGTTCGTGAAAAGTTTTAGATTGAGGCTCAAAATTGAATGGTGCTACCCATATTCCTGGGACAAAACCTTGTTCTTTAATTTGGTCGGCAAGCGTTTTCATTCCGTAAGGAAATTTTTCGTTTTCCGTCCAATCTCCACAGCATTGTTGCCAACCCGAGTCAATTTGAACGTATTTAACAGGGATGTTTTCCCTTTGTAGGACGTGTAGATTTTCCATTATGGTATCGTGGGAAATATTGTGTCCGTAATAATACCAACTGCACCAACCCGTAGGCAATTCGCACCTATTGGTAACGCCGTTTGCTTTTGCGATACGTTTGCCGTAAGAAGATAAAATATCCACTTGGTTACGTTTTATATTTATCCAACACTCGTCTGTTTTGATGGTTTCTAGTGGGCGAAGTAGGCGTTCTTCCAAGTTGGCGTAAGCCTCGAATTCGCCGTTTTGGTTAAGTGCGATTTCACTAAAAAAGTTGTTAAAAGTAACAAAGCCCAACACCCCGTAAATATTGTTTTTAGTCTTAAATGCAGAGTATTGAGCAGACTCTTCACGCTGACCATCAACAAGTCCAATGGTGATAGGTTTAGAACTCATTTCAAAATTTCTAACCCAATCTTCTACTTGTGGGAAGTTATAATGAAGTTTTTCTATCTTAACGGGTAAAAAGCCCTTGATAATTAGGCGATGGCATCTAGACAAAGAGAAACTAGCAGATGCCTTAAAGGATAGCGCAAGAGATACGCCACCATTAGTCTTTTTGGTTTTAAGCGTAAACTCGCCTTGTTCCACTATGCTTTTAGCCTCGTTTCCCTTATCGTTTACATTCCAACAGCCACTATTAACGCTTAAAACGTTATAGTGGTCGCCACGGTAGTCTAGCGTCGCTTTTAGGTTTGAAAGTTCGTATTTTCCATACGAACAATTAAGCAATCCGTCTTGTAATCTTAAACTCATAATTTACCCACTTAAAAAGTTTATCCAACTTAATTTTCTACGTAGAATTTCCTTATCCAATTTCCTAGCATGGTAATCCATTGAGAAACGTATGGGTAGCCTGGCGCAACGCCTAAACCGTGTCCACCTTCAGGATATACGTGCATTTCGCATGGGATTTTATAACTCATTAACTTTTCCATATATCTGCAACTATTAGCACAGAAAACGCCGTAGTCTGTAGAAGTATGCCAAATAAAGGCTTTTGGCGTAGTTTCGTTAACCAATAGGTCTGGGCTAACTTGTTCTTTCATATCGATTTGTTCTTCGCCTAAAAGGTTTAGATAAGAACCCTTATGTCCAATATCGTCGCTAGAACAAATAACAGGGTAGCAAAGAATTTGTCCGTTAGGTAAGAATTCTTCTTTTAAAAGTTCGTCGTCAGGTTCGCCAATATCTTTAAGATAGGTCGAAACAAGCGCAGTTAGGTGTCCACCTGCAGAAGAACCCATTACCAAAACTTTATTTTTATCAATTCCAAACTCTTGCGCTTTTGAACGCACGAAACGAATTGCCCTTCTTGCGTCTTGAAGTTGGCAAGGGAAGTGGTTTGGAGCAAGTCTATATTTTACAACGAATGCGCTTACGCCAAAATTGTTTAGCATTTGAGCGTAGCCTTCGCCTTCGTGCACGGCAAGGTGTCCGTATCCACCACCAGGGAAAATTACTACAGCAACGTCGTTTGATTTTAAAATAGGCTTATAGTAGTCAACAGTAACGGTGTTTTCAGCGTGGTTTTCCCAAAGTTTGAAAGTTTGCATATTTGTCTTTCCTTTAAATTTGATATAAATATTATACAACTTTGAAAGGCGTTTGTCTATATCAAAAGAGTAATTACTAAACGTTAATGCTTGATTTTAATGGTTAAAAATGTTATTATTTAAGGGTATTTTAGGAGAATGACTAATGAAGGCAATTTTTGAGCAACTTTTAGTTCTATACGTTTTTATAGCAATCGGCTTTTTACTCGGTAAACTCCTTAAGAAAAAGTGTGAGCATACCGAAATTTTGTCCGTGCTTTTGGTAAACGTATTTTTGCCAGCAAAAGTATTTAAGAGTTTTGCAACTAACTTTACAACAGATTTTATAGCCGAAAAATACACCTTGCTAATCGCATCTATGGTGCTATTAGTTATTCTAGTTTTACTTGCTCCACTTGTAGTCAAGTGGCTTGGCAAAACTAAAAACGAGCAAAACGTTTATAAGTATTCCGTGCCTATTTCTAACTACGCTTATTTAGGTTACGTTCTTATAGAACAAGTTTTCGGTTCGCTATTTTTAACCGACTTTATTTTCTTCGCAATTCCTTTTATCATTTATACCTATACCTTTGGTTACGCTATTTTAACCAACAGTTCGGGCAGTATTAAAAAACTTATAAACCCAATAACCATATCAATTATTTTAGGCGCAATTGTTGGCGTAACGGGACTTTCCTTACCTAATTTATTGTCGTCGATAATTTCAGGGGCGTCGGCTTGTGTCGGTCCATTATCTATGATTTTAACAGGCATGGTTTTATCGACCTTTGCATTGTGGAAATTATTTACAAACGTCAATTCATACCTATTTTTAGGTATAAAAATGATAGTCGTTCCAGCCGTATGTTTTGGAATTTGTTTACTATTAGGGCTTAAAGAAATTGGCTTTATGGTGTTAATTATAACTTGTATGCCTTGTGGGCTTAACCCAATAGTTTTCTCTAAATTGGTTGGAGAAGATTGCAAACCTGGTGCAAGATTGGTAATTCTATCGCATTTAATAGCAATAATTTCCTTGCCACTTTGGTTATCGTTAATTTCGCTTATTTAATGGAGAAAGATATGAGAGAGCATAACGGAAAAGTATATATCGAAAAAGAAAAGCATAATATAGAAGAACTAGTTGAAATCGTAAACGTTTTGCGTAGCCCTGTTGGTTGCGAATGGGATAGGGCGCAAGACTTTGATTCTATGAAAGAATGCTTAACAAACGAGAGTAACGAAGTTTTACAGGCTATCGACAATAAAGACTATAATAACCTTAAAGAAGAATTAGGCGACGTTTTGTTGCAAGTGGTTATGAATTCACAAATAGCAAGCGAACAAGGGTTGTTTGATTTTAACGACGTAGTGCAAGTGGTATGCGAAAAGTTAATTCGCCGACACCCACACGTTTTTGGCGACGAACCAAGACCAACTACCCCTGAAGAAAGTCTTGCCCTTTGGAGAAAGGTTAAACAAATCGAAAAAGAAAGAAAAGGACTTGAAAATGATTAAGATTTTATTCGTTTGCTATGGAAATATTTGTCGTTCGCCTATGGCTGAATTCGTTATGAAAGACCTAGTAAATAAAAAGGGCGAAAGCCAAAATTTTTATATAGAGTCGGCGGCGACTAGCACCGAAGAACTCGGCAACGGAGTTCACCGTGGTACTCGCCAAATTCTAGATAGGCTAGGAATAGATTATTCAAAAAAGCGTGCTCGCCAAATAACCAAAGCCGATTACCAAAACTTTGATTATATCGTGGGTATGGACGCTATGAATAAGCGTGATATGTTAAGAGTTTTTGGCGAAGATAAAGAGCAAAAAATTTCGCTACTTCTTGATTGGACCAAAGAATTTAGAGACGTTGCAGACCCTTGGTATACCCGTAATTTTGAAATCACTTATAACGACGTGGCTAATGGAACTAACGCCCTTTATAAAGAAATAAAAAAATAAAGATTTTTCAATAAATATATTGACAGTCTATTTTCAAAATGTTAAACTCAATGTAACCAAAAGACTTTAACCTACAAGGTTAAAGTCTTTTCTATGCCAAACGTGTTTTGTGAGGTGTCAAGTAATGAGCGAGTGCAAAACTGAAGTTAATCAAAAGAAATCTAACGGCGAACACGGAATACCAAACTACGATTGGTTGTTTGAACAAAATAACAACGATAAGCGAAAAAAGAAGAGTGGGTTTTTATCTAAAATTGTAAAAATCAATATTAAACCTATTCTTTTATCCTTGTTTATTTACATATTCCAAGCCTTGCCGGTTTTTATAATTCCACTTGCAACGGCAGACGTTATAAACGTCGTTACCATTTCAGTTGGTCAAGGCTTTATAACTAGGGCGCAATGGATTAGAATTGCACTTAACGTAGCGATAACGCTATTTACCATACTATTAAACGTGCCTACCACCGTCGCTAGATGGAGAGTTGCAAGTAAAATGCTTCGAAGAACTAGCGCAGGTATACGTATGACGCTCGTTAGAAAACTTCAAAGTTTATCCTTAACCTATCACAAGGATATGCAAACGGGTAAAGTTCAGTCCAAGTTCTTAAGAGATATGGAAACTATCGACGGGTTTTTCTCTAACATGGTTAATAGTTTTCTACTTCAAGTAATAAGTTTAATCGTCTACACGGTTATTGCAGTAGTTAGAAATGGTTGGGTTTCGCTATTTTTCTTGGTTGTTATTCCTTTTAACGTTTTAATTAGGAATATATATCACAAGAAAATTAGAAAGGTATATAAAGACCACCGTATCAACACCGAAGGTATGAGCGCAAAACTTACTACCATGGTGGAAATGATACCCGTAACCAAGGCGCACGGACTAGAAAACACCGAAAT
This sequence comes from Christensenellaceae bacterium, assembly GCA_045651365.1. GTDB lineage: Bacteria > Bacillota > Clostridia > Christensenellales > Borkfalkiaceae > UBA1259. Next base: position 31,740 of record JAZRSF010000036.1, on the reverse strand, counting down.
ATATCAAGTGGGAAGCACCATTGAAAAGGTGGAAAATTCGGGAATTAAAATGGATAACACCATTGCTAATTTCGGGGCATGGGCGTTTGTCGTTAATAACGGTTTATCAATCGTTTGCTTGGCATTTTGTTCCTTTTTAGCAATTAAGGGTATAATTACCATTGGCGATATAGTGTTGTTCCAATCAATGTTCGGCTCTATAAGTGGCAACGTGTCGGCAATCGTAAACTCTATGCCTCAAATTTATTCTGGGCTAGAATCGATTGAATCTATTTCCGAACTTATGAACGTCAACGACGTTGAGATAAACCTTGGTAAACCCGTTCTACAGACGGTTGAAGGCAACGTTACTTTTGATAAGGTAAGTTATCGTTATCCAAATACCGAACAAGACGTTATTAAGGACTTTAGTCTTGACGTTAAAAAAGGGGAATGTATTGCAATAGTTGGTTCGTCGGGTAGTGGCAAGTCAACCCTAGTAAATATGATTATAGGCTTTTTACCCCCAACTAATGGACAAGTTTTAATCGACGGCAAAAATATTAGCGAACTTGACCGTTCGGAATATCGTCATCATATTTCAGTCGTTCCACAAAACAGCATTTTGTTTGCTGGCAGTATAAAAGAAAATATAACCTACGGCTTAACCAAATATTCTAACGAAGAGTTAGATAAGGTTTTAGAAATGGCAAACATCAAGGAATTCCTAAACGAATTGCCTGATGGAATCAATACCAAAGTGGGCGAACACGGAGATAAACTTTCTGGTGGGCAACGCCAACGCATTAGCATAGCAAGAGCGCTTATTCGTAACCCTCAAATACTTATTTTAGACGAGGCGACTTCGGCTCTTGATAACATTTCAGAATATCACGTGCAAAAAGCCATTTCTTCGTCGATAGTAGGAAGAACTACTTTTATCGTTGCTCACAGGTTATCCACAATTCGTAATGCTGATAGAATTATCGTTATGGAAAACGGCGTTTGCGTTGAGATGGGAACTTACGACGAGTTGATGCAAAAGAAAGGAAAATTCTTTGAACTTAAAAACCTAAACGACTTAACTAATAAAAAAACCGAAGAAGAAATCGGTCAACTAGCCTAAAAGATAAAAACTTAAACCAAAGGAGAAATTATGAAATTAGGATTAAACAGAACGTCAAGCATACTTTGTGGCACGCTCGCGTGCATTGGTATTGTATTTATATTCCTTACACCTCTTAAAGTGCAAACGTTAAACTCTTCTACGGCGCTTACCGTAGAACAAGTGTATTTTACTGCCGAAGGCACTATTATTCCCGTGCTAGCATTTGCTTTATTGATGGTGGGTGGATTATGCACCATTATGTTTGGGCTTAATCAAAACAAAGTGGTTGGATACGTTGGAATGGGAATTCTATTACTAGCGTCTTTACTCTTGTATTGCACCGATTCTCTATATCTAGCATCTAAAGGGCTTGAAAACGGCGTTAAGTTTAGCGAACTTTCTAAATACGTAAAAGCATATAAAGAAGTTTACACCCTAGGTTTTGGACCATCTTTAGGCGTAACTTGTGGATTAATTGGCGCTTTATCAACACCTATAGTGCTATTCGTTTTTGAAGATTAGTAGCGATAAATTAAAAAAATACGCCCCTTGCTGAATTCAGCAAGGGGGGTGTATATTTGTTATTGTTTAACTTTGATTATTTTCCTAAAACATCTTTAGCGTTTTTAACAACGTTTTCTACGGTGTAACCGAACTTATCGAAAAGTTTGTTAGCAGGTGCAGATTCACCAAAGGTTTCAATACCCATAATCTTTCCATCAAAACCAACGTATTTATACCAACACATTGGAGAGCCAGCCTCGATTGCAAGACGCTTTGTAACAGCCTTTGGAAGAACGCTTTCTTTATACTTTTCGCTTTGCGCTTCAAAGTCTTCAACGCAAGGCATAGAAACTACTCTAGCGTCAATGCCGTCTTTGATAAGTTCTGCCTTTGCCTTAACGGCAAGGTTAACTTCGCTACCAGTTGCTATTAAAATAATGTCAGGGGTTTTCTTTTGGCTATCTGCTAGAACGTAACCACCTTTGAACGCCTTTTCGCCCGTTCCTTCAAGCATTGGAAGGGTTTGACGAGAAAGAATTAAACAAGATGGGTTCTTGCCGGTAACTGCGCTAATCCAAGCGGCAGTTGTTTCTCTGCCGTCTGCTGGACGATAAACGCGAAGATTTGGCATAGCGCGAAGTCCCGTTAAGTGTTCGATAGGTTGGTGGGTAGGTCCGTCTTCGCCAACACCGATTGAGTCGTGGGTTAAGATATAGGTTACAGGTAATTCCATAATTGCAGACATACGCATTGCATTCTTCATGTAGTCAGAGAAAACAGCAAAGGTTGCGCAGTATGGAAGTAAACCACCGTGTAAATACATACCGTTACAAATAGCAGCCATAGCGTGTTCACGAATACCGAAGTGCATATTAGAACCGGTCTTGTCGGTAGGTAAGAAGTCTGCTCTTGCTTTCATATTAGATTTGTTAGCAGGTGCTAGGTCGGCACTACCACCGATTAGGTTTGGAATATATTTTGCAAGTTTATTTAAAACGGTGTTGCCATATCCACGAGAAGCGTCGTCTTTTTCAAATTGCCATAACTCTTCGATATTCTTAAGGTCTGGCATTTCCATATTTTTCCAAGCAGTGTATTCTTTAGCAAGTTCAGGGTATTTTTCAGCGTAAGCCTTGAACATTTCTTTCCAAGCCTTTTGAGCGCGTCTACCTTTAGCGCCGAACTTTTTACAATGCTTAAATACTTCTTCAGGAACTTCGAAAGCAGGTAATTCCCAGCCAAGATTTTGCTTTAAGATTTTAATATTGTCTTCGCCTAAAGGTGCGCCGTGGCAACTTGCCTTGTTTTCAAGTGGAGAGCCATAGCCAATCTTTGACTGAACGATAATTAAAGATGGCTTTTCCTTTTCAGCTTTTGCTTTCTTGATGGCACGGTTTAGTTTAACTAGGTTATTAGCGTCGTCAACCTTAATAACTTGCCAGCCTAAAGCCTCGTGGCGTTTGCCAACGTCTTCAGAGAAGGTGATGTCGATATTGCCTTCGATAGTAATATCGTTTTTGTCGTAAATAACGATTAACTTACCAAGTTTAAGTGAGCCGGCAAGAGATGCAGCCTCGTTTTCAATACCTTCTTGCATACAGCCGTCGCCACAAAGAGCGTAGGTGTAGTGGTCAACGATAGGGAAACCTTCCTTGTTGAATTTGTTAGCAAGATAGTCTTCAGCGATAGCCATACCAACTGCGTTAGCGATACCTTGACCGAGTGGGCCTGTGCTTGTTTCAACGCCTGGGCATACGCCGTATTCTGGGTGACCTGCAGTTCTACTGCCTAATTGACGGAAGTTCATAATATCTTCCTTGGTTAGACCAAAACCGAATAGATAGAATAGTGAATAATCTAACATTGATGCGTGGCCGGCAGAAAGAACGAATCTATCTCTGTTATCAAAAGACATAGGGTTCTTTGGGTTGAACGCCATATTGGTAAAAATAGAGTAGCCGATAGGAGCAGCGCCTAAAACCATTCCAGGATGTCCTGAATTTGCTTTTTGAATAGCGTCTGCAGAAAGAACTCTAATAGTATTAATTGTAAGTTGCTTTACGTCTTGCATTTATATTCCTCCTAGCGAAAAGGTTTCGCATAATTAATCTAATAAATACATTATATATTAATTGCCATTCTTTTTCAAGCCTTTTTTAAGGGTATTTAATTAAATTATAACAAAAACTGCTTGATATCTTTTGGCCTAGAGTGTATAATGGTAACATAGAAAATTATGCACTTTAAATTTCATGGAGAATTATGGACGCAAAACAATTTGTAACGCAAATAGCAGACATCAACGAAAATTTCGCTCAATGGTATACCGACGTTGTAACTAAAACTGAATTAGTTGACTACGGCCCCGTTAAAGGAACTATGGTTATTCGTCCATACGGATATGCTATATGGGAAAATATTCAAAAGGATTTAGACCTTCGCTTTAAGGCTACGGGCGCTAAGAACGCATACTTCCCACTACTTATTCCTATGAGTTATTTCACTAAAGAGGCAGAACACGTAGAAGGTTTTGCTCCTGAAGTTGCAGTAGTTACTCACGCAGGTGGCGCAAAGTTAGAAGAGCCTCTAGCAATTAGACCTACTAGCGAAACGGTTATCGGCACTATGTATTCTAAATGGATTAAATCTTATAGAGATTTACCAGTTATGATGAACCAATGGTGTAACGTTATGCGTTGGGAAAAAACCACTCGTCCATTCTTAAGAACTAGCGAATTCTTATGGCAAGAAGGCCACACCGTTCACGCTACCGAAGAAGAGGCTATGGAAGAAACTATGAAAATGCTAGAAGTTTATCGTTCTTTTGCAGAAGAAACGCTAGCAATTCCCGTTTACACCGGTCAAAAAACCGAAAAGGAAAAATTCGCAGGTGCAGTTGCTACTTTTGGTATGGAAGCAATGATGCTAGACGGAAAAAGTTTACAAGCAGGCACTTCTCATTACCTAGGACAGAATTTTGCTAAAGCATTCAACATAAAATATTTAGACAAGGATAGTTCTCAAAAGTTTGGCTACACCACTTCTTGGGGCGTTTCCACTAGACTTATCGGTGCTATCATAATGGCTCACGGCGACCAAAGAGGTTTGGTATTACCACCAAAGGTTGCGCCAATTCAAGTTATTATCGTTCCTGTTGCAGCGCATAAGGGTGGCGTTATCGAAAAGGCTAGGGAAATTGAACAAGCACTTATAAGTGCTGGTATTCGTGCCGAAGTTGACGCTCGTGATATGAGCCCAGGTTGGAAATTCAACGAATGGGAAATGAAAGGCGTTCCTGTTCGTATTGAAATCGGACCAAGAGATATCGAAAATAATCAAGCAGTAGTAGTTCGTAGAGATAACCTAGAAAAAACCTTTGTTAAACTAGACGAATTAAATACTCAATTACCTACAATTTTAGAAAGCGTTCAAAAGGATATGCTACTTAAGTCTAGAAAAAATCGTGACGCAAGAACTATCGAGGCTGACAGCCTAGAGGGTATACTTTCTGGTGTAGAAGGTAAAAATTTCGTTAAAGCAGGCTGGTGTGGTTGTAGAGAATGTGAAGACAAGGTTAAGGAAACAGCTCAAGCAACTGCAAGAGTTATGTGCGACGACGAGGGAATTCCTGAAAAGTGCGCAATTTGTGGAAAGCCTGCAAAACATAAAGTAATTTTCGCAAGAGCATATTAATTTTATTTGGAGAATAAAAGTGGCACAATATTTAATTAATTTTTTGTATACGTTAAACCCAAACGGGTTTTCGTTAGTCGAGGCAATCATTTCATTAATTTTGGTTATAGGATTTGCCGTGGCTTTTTACGTGCTTAAATCCATTGGCGTTTACAAACTTGCAAAAAATCACGGAATAGACAAGGCTTTTATGGCGTGGATTCCTTTTGCGTGGATATATCTACTTTGCCTACTCGTTAAAGAATTTTTATTCTTCGGCACGCCTTACGGTAAAATCGCATTGCCAATTTGCATAATTTTTTCCGTATACGGTGGATTAACGGTAGTCTATTACGCTTTTGCTTTCTTGCCAGAAGTAATATATCTTGTAAGTGGTAGAGAGGTTTTTTATACTAATCTCGTTATAACGCTTTTAGAAAAGTTAGGCTTACTTATATCATTACTTAGCATAGTCAAAGTTGTTGTTGAAATTAACCTATATATCGTTCTGTTTAGAAAATTCTGGCCACAATACTATATAATTGCATCGGTAATGTCGTTTTTTGGGTTATTCCCAATCTTTGTGTTCGTTATAAGAAATAAGATTGCTATGAGTTTTGAACAATACGTTAACTCTATGAAAACAAATTCTTCAAAAAACGCTTATAGAGAAACTAGCGAGCCAAAACGTTCTAAAAAAGACGACCCGTTTTCCGAGTTTGGCGACGACGACCCATTCTCAGATTTTTAATCAAAAAGGAAAATACTAATGCCAAGTGAAAATATTGCGGCTATATCGACCGGAATGGTCGCTAGTGGTGTAGCCGTTATTAGAATAAGTGGAGATTCGCCACTTTCCGTTGCCAATAAAATGTTTAGACCATTAGGTAAAGTCAGCGTAATGGATTTTACCCCAAACGTTATGTATGCCGGGGAAATCGAGGCGCAAGGCTTTAGCGATTTTGGTATGTGCGTTTATTTTAAGGCGCCAAAAAGTTTTACGGGCGAAGACACCGTTGAATTCCATTGCCACGGTGGAACGGCTATCACTAAAGGCATTTTAAGTAAAATTTTATCGCTTGGAGTTCGCCTTGCTACTAACGGCGAGTTTACAAAGCGTGCTTTCTTAAATGGAAAACTCTCTCTTTCTTCTGCCGAAGGCTTAATCGATATGATTAACAGCGAATCGGTTAGTGGCGTTAAGGCAGGCTATTATCTTTACAGAGAAAAACTACTTAAAAAGGTTACCGACATTCAAAACGTTTTAACCGATAGTCTTTCTCAAATAGACGTTGATATGGACTTCCCTGAAGAAGATATCGAGCAAACGGCAACCCCAAAAATCAAGCAAGATTTAATAAATTCTATTGCCGAAATAGACGAACTTCTTAAAACTTATCGCACGGGCAGAACGCTTAAAAACGGCGTTAAGGTGGGCATTGTTGGAAAGCCTAACACGGGCAAAAGTTCAACTTTAAACGCACTTCTTAATTACGATAAGGCAATCGTTTCTAACATTGCTGGAACGACTAGAGATATAGTAGAGGGCAGTATCGACGTTAACGGCGTTAGGTTTAACTTTTTCGACACGGCAGGCATAAGAGAAAGCGACGACGTTATCGAAGAAATCGGCGTTTCGCTTTCTAAACGAATTTTAGAAGAGAGCGACCTTATCTTGTTTATCGCAGATGCGAGCGATTTTAATAACGAAGACGAAAAGATTTTATCGTTAGTTAAAGATAAAAATTTATTATTCGTTATAAATAAAACCGACGTTAGCGACTTTAGGGACGAGCGTGCCGACCTTTACGTATCTGCCTTAAACAAAACTAATATTGAAGAACTCTCTAAGGCAATTTTTGAAAAGACGGTGGAAAACGGTTTAGACCTTAACGGCGATTTCCTTTGTGAAGAAAGACACTTTGAGGCATTATCTAGGGCAAAAGAAAAATTACAATTGGCTCTTAGTGCTATAGAACTAGTAACGCTAGACCTTCTTGCAATAGACGTTAAAGATGCGTGGGACGCATTAGGGGAAATTTCTGGAAAAACTGCAACCGAAGAAATTATAAACAACATCTTCGCAAAATTCTGCGTAGGTAAATAGGAAAATATATGGTAAATTTAGAACTTTACAGAGTGTTCTACACCGTTGCCAAATGTGGAAGTTTAACCAAGGCGGCAGAAGAACTCTTTATTTCTCAACCTGCAGTTTCGCAGGAAATAAAACAATTAGAAACGCAACTCGGTGGACAACTTTTTAACCGAACGAGAAAGGGTATGGAACTATCAGAAACGGGTGGAAAACAAATATTTCCATTAGTTGAGCAAGCCCTTAAACTTTTCGACCAAGTGGAAAGCAAATATTCCGAGTTAAAGGACACGGCAACCGGCGTGGTTAGAATTTGCGCTTCGGATACCGTTAGCACACACTTTTTATTGCCTTACATAAAAGAATACCACGAAAAATACCCAGAAGTTAATTTAGTTTTACAAAACTGCACTTCAAGTGAAACGGTTGAACTATTAAAGAACAAAAAAGGAGATATAGGCTTTGTAAATCTACCTCTAGACGATAGCGATATAAATCTTTCTAGCGTGGTTATGCAACTGCACGACACTTTCGTTGCAAGCGAAAAGTTTAGCGACCTTACTAAAGAAACTATCGACCTTAAGAGATTGCAAGACTATCCTTTGCTTATGCTAGAATTATCTACGGCAACTCGTCAAGCAATCGTATCGTTTGCCCATTCGCAAGGCATACATCTTCACCCAGAAATAGAACTTGCAAGCCTAGAACTTATGACCGAACTTGCTAAATCGGGTATAGGCATTGCTTGTATTCCTAGAGAATTCGTCAAACACGAACTTGAAGAGGGCAGTCTAAAAGAAATTAAAACGACACCTCAACTTCCGTCTAGAGCAATAGGGCTTGCTCTTCCAAAAACGGAAAACCTTACCTTTGCAGTTAAAGAGTTCATTAAACTTATTGGCGCAAAGATAAATTAAAGGAGAAAATTATGGCGATTTGGCTTAATACGTGGTTTTATCCATTAGATAAAGCCGTGTTTGTGGCTATGAATAATATAAATTGTGGATTTCTAAACTTTTTTTGTAAGTTCTTTTCGCTTTTTGGAGAAAAGGGAATTCCACTAATTTTAACATCACTAGTTTTAATGTGTTTTGCAAAAACTAGAAAAATGGGTTTTTGTCTATTGTTTGCAATAGCCGTTGGAGCATTGTTTACAAACGTAATCTTAAAAGAAACGGTTGCTCGTCCTAGACCTTTTACAAAAGAAGAATTTAATTCAATGTGGGTGAGCGCAGGCTCGGTGGAAGAGGGCGAATTTTCTTTCCCATCAGGACATACTACGGCAACTACTGCATTCGTGTTTGCACTATTTTTATCGTGGGATAATAAGTGGAGTTTCTTGGCTTTACCTTTTGCCTTACTCATGGGTTTTTGCAGGGTTTACCTTATCGTGCATTACACCACCGACGTTATCGCAGGAATGCTAGTTGGCACGGTTGCCGGCTTAATATCTTTTTACGCAACCAAATACTTGTTTGCGTTAATCGAAAAGCACAAGGATAAGAAATTCTTTAAGTTTGCATTAGAGTTCGACGTTATGAATTTTCTAAAAAAGGGAAATAATAACCAAGAAAAGGTTAAAAATGAAGAAAAAGAAAATTAAAAACGACGAGTCTTTAGACCAAAACGTTGAATTTTGGAAAAACGCTAGCCCCAAAGAGTGCGCTAGGGCAGTTAAAAAATTAGTTAGAGAAAAACTTTACAAAGGAGAAAGAATATGAAAAAATTCTTTGGTGAATTTAAGAAATTCATTACTCGTGGAAACATTTTAGACATGGCTGTCGGCGTTATCGTCGGTGGTGCGTTTACTGGCATAGTAAACGGTCTTTCCAATAACGTGTTAAAACCAATTATCAACTGGATTTTGGCATTAATTATAGGAAAAGACGGATTAGAAGCTGCAGTTACAATGCTTAGTCCTGCATACGATTCAACAGGTGCGATAGACCTTGCTAACTCTATCTACATAGATTGGGGTGCGTTTATAAGTTCGATTATAAACTTCTTGCTTATTGCAATCGTTCTATTTACAATCGTTAAGGTTATAAACAAGGTTAGAGAAAACCACGAAAAAATAGAAAAAGGATTAAAGAAATTTAAACTTACAAAAGAGCAAAAGAAAGAACTTAAGGCAAACGGCATAAAGCGTATAGACCTTGTTGCAGTTAAGGAGTTTCTAGAAAAGAAAAAGCAAGAGCAAGCGCTAGCCGAAGAAAAAGCAAAACTAGAGGCTGAAGAAAAGGCAAAGCAAGAACGACTTAATAACCCAACGACCGAAGACTTGCTTAAAAAGATTATAGAACTATTAGAAAAGAACAACGCATAAATGAAAAACTAAAACTCGGCTTTCGCCGAGTTTTTTATTTGCTATTGCACTATTGGTTATCAAATGATATAATAAAAATATAATAGAAAGATAAAAACTTCTTTCAATATAGGTTAAAGGGGGCATTTATGAGAAACATATTACTAAAAGTTTTTAGTTGTTTGTTGCTTTTATCGGTATCGGTTTTTGTGCTTGTATCCTGCGATTCCCCAATCTACGAAAAGGAAGACGTGCACGTGTGTATTCTATACGATAATGATATAGCATACCTTTGTTCGAGCGACACGGCATACGTTTATGATGCTAAAATGGTGGGAGAGCCTGTAGGGGAAGTGGTTATTCCTAGAAGTGTAAGTTATAAAGGAAAGAAGTTTGCCGTAACGGGAATATACGGCTATGCTTTTGAAAATTGCAAATATTTGAACAAAGTAGTTATTCCCGACCTTGTTACTGACTTATCTAGAAATGCCTTTAGAGGTTGTGATTCCTTAACTATATACTGCGAAGCGAAAGAAAAACCAAGTGGGTGGCACGACGATTGGAATTCGTCGAATTGTCCTGTTGTGTGGGACTGCAAAAACAACGACGTTGCAGACGACGGATATGCTTATTCGGTAACAGATGGCGTTCGATATAAATTAAAAGACGATGTTGCTATAGTTGATATTCAGCCTAAACATATTGCTGGCGATATAATAATTCCAACAAGCATAACTTATAAAGAAAATGTTTATGCCGTAAAGTGTATAGAGTCATTTGCTTTTAAGGATTGCGAAAATTTAGAAAGCGTCGTTATTGAAGAAGGTGTTACTGACGTTGGCGGTAGTGTTTTTTATAACTGCTATTCCCTAAAAAGTGCAATCTTTCCAAATAGTGTAGAAATTATAGGCGAGTCCGTCTTTTATTGTTGTTCTTCCTTAAAAATAGTAAATTTTCCTAGCAAAGAAACCACGATAGGCAAAAAATTTTTCTGCGGTTGTAGCGAATTAGAGCAGTTTGAAATACCTAGCCAAGTTCACACCATAGACGATTCTGCTTTTGGTGGTTGCACGTCGTTAACAAGTATAAAAATACCTAATAGCGTAGAACATATGGGAGAAGGGGTTTTTAATGCTTGTTCAGCGTTGACCACTTACGTTGAAGCCGTTCAAAAGCCAAGTGGTTGGGATGACGAATGGCATAGATTTTATCCTATTGTTTGGGATTGCAACAATAACCAAGTTGCAGATGATGGATATATCTACGTAATGATAGATGGGTTAAGATATCGTTTTAAAGACGATAAACTGTATTTTTCAAAACAACCTAAATGTATTAATGAATTAATAATACCTTCAAGCGTAACTTATAACGGAAAAGTATATGAGATTGAGGCTATAACAAAGGACTCGATTAATGGTTGTCAAAAATTGACGAGCATAACTATTCCTACTAGTGTGAAAAGAATTTCAAAATATGCCATTTATCGTTGCTATCAACTTGAAACGATATATTATGAAGGGACTATTGACGAATGGTCTAGAATAGAAAAAGTAGATGAGTGGGTAGGTGGCGAAACGCCTTTGAAAAAAATAATTTGCACGGATGGTGAAATTGAATTTTCCTAAAAATCTAAAAAACTCGGCGAAAGCCGAGTTTTTGTTTTTATTTATTTACAATATCGCTATTGCGATTGAGCAGTAGATTATTAAAGATAATGCGTCTACTATGGTAGTCATAACTGGACTTGCTACAACGGCTGGGTCTAGTTTAGCCGTTTTAACGATAATAGGCAACAAGCAACCAACAATTTTTGCTAAAACTATGCTTATAAACGAAACAAGTGAAATCACTAACGATACGGTGGTAGTTATACTAGGGTCGTATAGTCTATCTATTAGCATTAGTTTTGCAAAGCAAACTAGTGCTATAGTTAAGCCTAACACTACCGAAACAAGCACTTCTTTTAGCACAACCTTAAAGGTGTCTTTTGGTGAAACGTCGCACAAGGCTAGCGCACGGATAATAGTAACCGAAGTTTGTCCACCTGCGTTACCTGCCGTTCCCATTAGCATTGGCACGAATGCGTATAGCACGGGCGAGAGCCTACTTTCATAGCCGGCGAGAATAATACTCGTAAAGGTTGAAGTTAGCATAAGTAAAACTAACCAAGGAAGTCTTGCTTTCCAAATAGAATATACCGATTGCTTTAGATATGGCTTTTCGTTAGGCAAAATTGCCGCCATCTTTTGAATATCTTCGGTCGCCTCTTCTTGAATAACGTCCACAGCGTCGTCGACGGTAACGATACCTACGATACAACCCTCGTGGTCGACAACAGGCAATGCAATAAAGTCATATTTAGAAAACTTTAAGGCAACTTCTTCTTTGTCTTCTAGCGTTTCAACGGTAATAACGCCGGGGTCCATAATGTTTTCGATTAAGTCGTCCCTATCGGCAAAAAGCAAATCTTTAACCGAAACAACGCCTATTAAATGCTTTTTGTTGTCGGTAACGTAACAAGTGTAAATTGTTTCCTTGTTTTGTCCCGTTCTAGCAATTTTGTCAAACGCCTCTTGAACGGTGTTCTTTGCCGAAAATGCCGTATATTCGGTGGTCATAATAGAGCCTGCCGAATCGTCTGGGTATTTTAATAGTTCGTTTATTTGCTTTCTATTTTCGGGGTCTGCGTTTTTAAGAATACGCTTAACAACGTTGGCTGGCATTTCCTCGATAACGTCTACGGCGTCGTCTAGGAACATGTCGTTCACAACTTCTTTAATTTCTTTATCGGTAAACGCCTTTATTAAAAACTCTTGTGTGTCAGAATCGAATTCAACGAAAACGTCAGATGCCAACTCTTTAGGTAGTAACCTAAAAAATAAAAGCCTTGCCTTTTCTTCGAGGTTATCTTCTATAAACTGGGCTATATCGAAAGGCTCCATATCGAGCAAAGTCATTCTTAAATCGGCGAATTTTCTTTCCTCGAAACAAGCAGATAGTTTTTCGTATAACGCTTGTAATTCTTCGTTCATAATAACCTCCTTAAAAGTTGATAATAAAAAACCACCGATTTAGTCGGTGGGTAAAAGCAAATCTGCACACCTTACGTGTGCTTTTTAACCATACTGGCTTTAGCACCGTAGGGCGATGAAACTGCATTAAATCACGCCTTGTTTTCGACGTGGTTTGCTGACCTGCTCGTAGTGTCTCCACAACTTTGCGGCAGCAGTCCGTATCCCTATGGTAGCCTTACCTACCGGTATCAAAACTCTTTTTGAGAGTTTTACTTATATTTAATTGGTAAAAACAACGGTCTTTACAAGGTTAGTGTATACCTATTTATACACTTTGTCAAGAAAATTATACGATAAAATTTAATTAGGAAGGTCTTCCCCCTCAATTCGGTTATCATAAATAATATTTTTGTTAACTTCTCTTAGAGCAAGAATAAAATCTTGGTAGTAAGAAGGGGAAATCAAAATGATAATGAAACCTTTGTTTTCAAAATAAACGACTAGTTTATCACTCTTTTTAAAGTGAATAACGTGAGTAATAACGTTGATGTCGATTTTGCTCTTTATAATGCCGAAACAAGAATACAAGTGATTACCCTTTATAGAGTATTTGCCATAAAAAACCACGCTCAATGAAAGAACTGTTAGAGCAAGACAAAGAGCGCACAAAATTCCTGCAGATATAACTTTATAAGTTCTTAGTCCGGCAAATTCAATAATGGTAAAAAGGTTCCAGGCAAGACCACATACCGAAAGCAGTATGACTAATGCTAAAAGTATCCAAATTACGGGCGAATATTTTAGTTTAAAACTCTTCATATCTATATTTTATATTATGTATAGTGAAAAATCAAGAGCGAAAAATAACTTTTTTTGTTTTTTACACAAGACCTTTGCTTGCAAAAATATCTTTTGTAGTGTATACTTATGCTATTAAACAGATTGGTTTCTATGGAGAATTTTTATGATTAAACTTATTAACAAAAGCGTAGTTTACAAAAACGGAAGATTGGTTCGTGCAAACGCTAGTCAAAAGGCTAACGCTTGTGGCACTATGGCTTATAAAATTTTATCAGCGCATAACCTTTCAAAAGACGTTGGTAAACTAAACGTTAAATTCGACGAAATTACTTCGCATGATATTACTTAAGTAGGCATTATTCAAACGGCAAAGGCGAGTGGTTTAGATAAATTCCCACTTCCATACACTTTAACCAACTGCCACAACTCTCTTTGTGCCGTTGGTGGAACTATTAACGAAGACGACCACGTTTTCGGTTTATCTGCCGCTAAAAAATACGGTGGCGCATTCGTTCCTCCACACCTTGCCGTTATTCACCAATATATTCGTGAAATGCGTGCTTTTTCAGGTGGAATGATTTTGGGTTCAGACTCTCACACTAGATACGGCGCTTTAGGAACGCTTGCCGTTGGCGAGGGTGGACCTGAACTCGTTAAACAACTTCTTAATAGAACCTACGACTTAGATATGCCAGAAATCGTTGCAGTAGAACTAAAGGGCAGACTTCGCAAGGGCGTTGGCCCACACGACGTTGCGCTTGCGCTCGTTAAAGCCACCTTTAAGTCGGGCTTTGTTAAAAATAAGATTTTAGAATTCGTTGGTAACGGCATCAAAACCCTTTCTATGGATTTTAGAAACGGTATCGACGTTATGACAACCGAGACGACTTGTCTATCTTCTATTTGGATGACCTACGAAAAGACTAGAGCGTATTACGCTGAACACGAAAGAGAGGGCGCATACAAGCAACTTTCTCCAGAAGAAGGCGCTTACTACCACAAGGGTATCGTTATCGACCTTTCAAAGGTTGAACCTATGATAGCATTGCCATTCCACCCATCTAACGCTTATACCATTAGAGAATTCTTATCTCGCCCATACGAACTACTTAAAGAATGTGAAGAGGCAGGCAAAAAACTTCTTCCAGAAGGCAAGGGCGAATTCAAACTAACCGATAAAATTAAAGACGGCAAAGTTTACGTTGAACAAGGCGTAATCGCAGGTTGCGCTGGTGGTATGTATGAAAATATCGCCGAGGCTAGCAACATTTTAGGCGACACACCTATCAATAACAACGACTTTACTCTAGACGTTTACCCATCTTCTCAACCTGTATACAAAGGCTTGGTTGATAGTGGATATATTAGCAAACTTATGGTTAACGGCGCAGTAGTTAAAACGGCTTTCTGTGGTCCATGTTTCGGTGCTGGCGACGTTCCACAAAACAACGGCTTATCTATTCGTCATACCACTCGTAACTTTGAAAGTAGAGAAGGTAGCAAACCTGCTAACGGTCAACTTTCTGCAGTTGCACTTATGGACGCAAGAAGTATCGCTGCAACGGCTAAAAATGGTGGCGCAATAACTTCTGCTATGGACGAAGAGTATTCAAACAAGGTTAAAAAATATCGTTTCGATAACAAGATTTATCGTGCCCGTGTGTTTAACGCCGTTGAAAAGGCAGATGCTAGCGCAAATTTAGTTTACGGACCTAACATTGCCGATTGGCCAAAAATGGAAGAACTCAAAGACGACTTATTATTAAAGGTTGTTTCCGTTCTTCAAGACCCTGTTACCACTACCGAGGAACTTATTCCATCAGGCGAAACGTCGTCTTATCGTTCTAATCCACTAAAACTTGCCGAGTTTGCTCTTTCTAGAAAAGACCCATCTTACGTTGCAAGGGCAAAGGCAGTTAAAAACGAAGGTTTCCCAACCGAACTTGGTCTAGACGAAAATAAAACGTCTTACGGTAGCGTGGTGTGTTCTATAAAGCCTGGCGACGGCTCTGCTAGAGAACAAGCGGCGTCTTGTCAAAGAGTTTTAGGTGGCGTTGCGAATATTGCTAAAGAATACGCAACCAAGCGTTATAGAAGTAACCTTATCAACTGGGGAATGTTACCACTTCTTGCAGATAAAAACGACTTTGAAGTAGGCGATTACGTGCTTATCAAGGGAGTAAGAAAGGCTATCGAAGAGGGTGCAAAAGAATTTAAGGCAGAAGTTTTAGGCGCTAACCCAAGAAAGATAACCCTTAAAATGGACGCACTAACCGACGCAGAAAAACAAATAATTCTAAAGGGTTGCTTAATCAATTATTACAAGGGTTAATAAATAAAAAAAAGATACTCCGTTTTTATTGAGTATCTTTTTTTATTTTGTTTCACAGTTTTCGATTGCAAAGTCAATCAATAAGTTGATAAGTTCGTTTCTTGACCTATTGGTTTCGGCAGAAAGATTTTCTAGTTTTGCAACCGTCTCTTCCTTGATTCTAACGGAAAAGGTTTTGTATCCGTCGTCCCCCTTAAGGCTTTTCTTTTTAATAATTAATTTATTTTTCATTTTTTTTCTCCTTAATACTAATTATATATTGACAAAGCTAACTCTTGTATGTTAAAATACATAACATAAAATATAACATAAAGGTGAATTTTATGAAGAAAGTATTTACTACAGTTTTATTTATGATTATGGTAGTTTCTTTGGTGTTATCTTATGCTTGTGCTAAACCACCTCAAGAAAAGCCGGAAGCCGAACTAGTGCAAACCTTGACGTTTGAATTAAATAGTCAAGAAAATGGCTACATATTAAAAGAAGTAAGTAAAAGCAATGAGAAAAGTTTAATAATTCCATCGGAGTATGATGGTAAGGCAGTTGTTGCAATTGCTGCAGGGGCGTTAAAAGAGTGTGTGCAACTTGAAACGGTTGCAATACCTGCTAGCGTTATGTTTATTGGAGATAACGTATTTTCTGAATGTATAAATTTAAATAAAATTACGGTTGACGAGAATAATGAAAATTATACGTCGATAGGTGATAATTTATACACGAAAAACGGAGAAACTTTAATAAAATATGCCGTAGGGAAAAGTGATTCTCAGTTCGAACTCCCAAGCACTGTAAAAGAAATAGAGACAAAGGCGTTTTATAATGGAGCTTCCCTAAGTAGAGTGGTGTTAAACGACGGTTTAAAGACGATTGGGGATAGAGCTTTTGAAAACTGCACTTCGTTAGTAGAAGTTGGCATTCCAGAAAGTGTTGAGTCTCTTGGCTCTAGCGTTTTACAAAACTGTATGTCTTTAGAAAGTATAACTGTTGCCGATAATAACGTTATTTATAAATCAATAGACGATGTATTGTATTCTAAGGACGGCAAGACGTTAATACAATATCCTGCGTCTAAAGACGAAACGATTTTCGTTGTGCCAAACGGCGTAGAAATTATAAAGAATAATGCCTTTTTATATTCAAAGTTCTTGTCAAATTTAACTTTGCCGATGGGTGTGCTAGAGGTGGAATCTTCTGCTTTTGCAAACGGTAAATCGCTTGTTAATTTAACAATTTTGGATAAGGATACTGTGGTTGCTGTGGATGCATTTCTTGGATGTAGTATTCAATATGCGAATATACCTACTACTGCAGTTAAAAGCATAGTAAACATAAATCTTGAAGAAGTCGTTATTTCTTCAGGTGAAAAAATTGGCGACTACGCTTTCTCCAGATGTGCCTCACTTAAAAAGATTACAATAGAAGAAGGCTTAACTGAAATTGGTTATCGTGCTTTTTCAGGTTGTACCTTCCTCAAAGAGATAAGGTTGGCAAGCAGTATTGTTTCAATAGGAGACTGGGCGTTTGATGATTGTATTTCGCTAGACTATTATGAAAAAGACGGACTTAAATATCTAGGAAACGAAAATAATAATTATATTTATCTTGAAGATACTGCTTCAATGAATGTTTCAATTGCTAGCATTGATGTTGGGTGTAAATTTATTGGAGATGAAGCCTTCCTTAATTGCACGTCTTTAACGGAGGTTATTATTCCACAAGGTGTTGTTAAAATCGGAGCAGGTGCTTTCGAAAATTGTTACGAATTAGAACGAGCAACTATTCCAAACAGCGTAGAAGGAATATCTAAAAAAGCATTTTATTATTGCAAGAACGTTGTTGAAATAACTATTCCGGACAGTGTAACTGAACTTGGAAACAGCTCTTTCGCATATTGTAAAATTGAAAAGGCAACTATGCCGGCGATGGCGGCATCTTACGTAAACAACTCAAATTTAAAAGAAGTTGTATTAACTTCGGGAGAGGAACTAGTTGCTAATGCTTTCGCTGGCTGTAAACAATTGACAAGCGTTAGCCTTCCAAATAGTTTAGTTTTTGTTGGTGATGATGCATTTAAGGATTGTGATGCACTAGAATTCAATACATATAACGGATACAAGTATTTGGGCAATGAAAGCAATCCATATTTATATTTAGCGTCTGCTGAAGATAAAACGATACAAATTGCACAAATAGATTCTAACTGTAAAATAATAGGATATTCTGCGTTTGAAGGATGTTCTCAATTAAATACAGTTGAAATGCCGTCTAGTATCGTGAACGTATGTGAAAGCGCATTTTACAACTGCACAAGACTTGAAAACCTTGTAATTCAAGAAGGGGTTGTTAACTTTAGCGCAAACGCATTCTATGGTTGTTCAAGATTAGTTAACGTAACTCTTCCAGACAGTTTAGTTAGCATTGGCGATAGTGCGTTCCGTGGTTGTTCAAAGATGGAGACTGTTATTTTTGGGGCTGGTGTTGAAACTATAGAGGCAAATGCATTCTACGGTTGTTCAAAGTTAGTCAACGCAACTCTTCCAAACAGCTTGATAAAAATCGGTGATAGCGCATTCCGTGGTTGCTCAGGTTTGCAAACCATTTATTTTGGAACTAGTGTTGAAACGATAGGAATAAACGCATTCTATGGGTGCAAAGAACTAACGAGTATTGAACTTCCAGACAGCTTATTAAGTTTAGGCAATAACGCATTTTCTAGTTGTTCTAAGTTGCAATTAATTAATTTTGGAAACGGTGTTAAAGAGATTGGTAACAAGGTGTTTTATGAGTGCAAAGCATTAACGAGCATTGAACTTCCAAACAGTCTAATTAGTTTAGGCGAAAGTGTTTTTGAAAAGTGTGTTAATTTAAAAGAAGTTGTTATTGCCGATAGCGTTAAAAGTATTGGCAAAGATGCATTCAAAGAATGTAATATAGAAATCGCAACTATGCCTACGACGGCTATATCATACGTGAAAAATGCTGGACTAAAAGAGGTTATCTTAACTTCGGGAGAAGAGATAAAGGATAATGCATTTTCTGGTTGTGTAGAATTAACAAGTGTTAGTCTTCCAAACAACTTGATTGTAGTTGGCAAAGATGCTTTTAATGGTTGTGATGCTTTGCAATTCACAACTAAAGACGGCTATAACTATTTGGGAAATCAAACTAATCAATATTTATATCTAGACCACGTTGATTCGAAAGAAATTGAATTATTTAAGATAGATAATAACTGTAAAATTATAGGCTCGTCGGTGTTTGAAGAATGTAACGCATTAACTAGCGTAGAAATACCGGTAGGGGTAACGACTATTAGTAGCAGAGCTTTTTGCAAATGTGAATCTTTAGCTACTGTTGTAATTTCTAATACCGTAACTAGTATAGGCGATTATGCCTTCCAAGACTGTTCTTCTTTAACCTCTATAACCTTTAACGGAACTATGGAAGAGTGGAAGGCAATTAAAAAAGGAAGCAAATGGAACAAACTTATCTCGGTTAATGAAGTTATTTGTAGCGACGGAAAAGTATATATTATTTAATTAATCGTAAGAATCAAAAAACGGCTTGCTGTTGCAAGCCGTTTTTCGTTGCTATAAAAAGTTATTTTGTGCTCCCTTTTTGCATACTTATTAGTATGAGTTTTATTGAAAGCGTTAAAGAATTAATAAGTTTACAAGAACTGCCCGTGCCTACCTTTAAGGCGACGCTCGTGGGGGACGGCGCAATATTTCTAGAAGGGGTTGTGGACGTAACCGAATTTACCGACGAGCAAATAACCATCCGTTTAAAAAAGGGTGGTTTTATTATTAAAGGCAAAAACTTGTTCGTTAAAAAATATTGCGAGGGGGATTTAATCGTATGTGGAAAGATTGTTTCAACCGAAAAATTATAGCCCCCGTTTACGACCTTTACGAGGTGGAAGGCCTCAATCAAAATAGGCTTATAAAAACGCTTGTCAAAGAGCAAATAGTGCTTTACAATATAGTTAAAATTTCGCCGAGTAAAATGACTTTTTGCATTAGCGTTAAACAAAGTAAAAATTTTTTTGCAATAGTCAAAAAAATGTGGTATACTAATTATAACGACCTCTCGGTAAAGCAAAAGAGAAAGAGGGAAAAACTCTTTTTACGTGGCGTTATCGCTACAAAAACCGAGTGTGGCTATAACGTAAAGCGTATAAAAACAAAGGGCAGGGGATATCCTCTATATCGTCTATCTGCCAACTTTGGAGTCGCTATCGGCATAATCGTGTTTACTCTTGGTTGTTATCTTTTTAACGATTACCTTTTGGAATTTTCTTACGTAGGTAACGGCAAGATTTTAGAGCGAGAAATTCAAGATTATTTAGAAGAAAACGGAGTTGCTAAATTTAGTCGATTTTCTTCACTCGATTTAGATGGATTATCTAAAAAAATTCACGCCCAAAACCCAATGCTTTCTTTTGTTCAATGCTACAAAAGGGGCAACAAACTAGTAGTTGAACTTGCCTTAGCCTCTACAGATAACGCTAAAGTAGACCATACGGTAACCGAACTTAGAACGGACGTTTACGGCGAGGTAACATCTCTAAGAGTGCATAGAGGCACGCCACTAGTTAGCGTGGGAGACAAAGTAAACGAAGGCGACCTTTTGGTAGGTGGTTTTACCCAAACAAAAGAGGGGGAAATTCCCATTAACGTTTTAGCGACGGTAGTGGTTTTAGCAGAGTATCATCACGAATACCTTTGCGAATTCGACGAAAAGGAAAACCTTGCAGAATTATTCGCTAGAGAACAATTTAATTCTCAAGTTGAAAGCGCTAAGGTGGAAAAAATTCAAACGCCTCAAGGGTTTTTATATAAAACCACGCTATACTATAAAAAATATTTCGTTGCAGGATAAGGGCAACGCATTGTAAACGAAAAGGATTAACTTATGGAAAAGGAAATTTGTAGAAAACAACTAAAGTGGACGCAAAAAGACGTTGCGAAAGTAATCACCATCTACGTTCTTAACGCTATACTGCTAGGCGTTATTTTTCTAGCGCTAGAATACGTTAACGGTGGACTCAATATCGAGCCTGTTAAATATCTACTTCTTTCAGAGAGTTTATATTTTCTAAACTTCTTTATTTTGTCTTCGCTATCTACAATTTTTATGGCGATATTCTTTTTGATTTTCGATAAAGATTTCCTTCACGACGCAGTTAATAGCGAAATGCTCTTCCTAGTAATGGAATTATCGTTAATTATAGGGTTTTGCTGTTGTAAATTCGTGCACGTATACTTCTGTCCGTTTGCAATAGCAGGTTTATTAACCCTTTATTTAACCAATTCTAAGACGGCATTATTCGTCAACACGCTTTACAGTTACACCTTTATTCTATTCTTTACCTTCTTAGGACTAAACGAATATTTGGTTGGAAATATTGAACAGACCATAACCTTCTTCGTGCTTTGTTTAACTTCAGGAATACTTTCAACCTACCTCATAAGAGGTGTTTATTCAAGATTCAAACTTTTAAGCAGAAGCCTTATCGTATCGCTACCAAACCTATTGGGCGTTGCTATTTCAGTTCTTATGTATAACGAACAAAATCTCGTAACGGCGTTAGTGGGAGCTGCTTTGTCAGGCCCTGTTTCCGTTTGCATACTATATATTCTTCTTCCAATTCTCGAGGGGATTTTTAAGAGGGTTTCTTGCTTTAAATACGCTGAACTTACCGACCACAAATCTAAATTTATAAGAAAAATGATAGAGCAAGCACCGGGAACGTTTAACCATTCATTAGTCGTTTCTAATATTGCCGAGGCATGCGCAACTGCAATCGGCGAGGACGCCTTGCTAGCAAGGACTTGCGCTTATTATCACGATATTGGCAAACTTCGTCGCCCGGAATATTTCACCGAAAATCAAGTAGACGGAATTAACCCTCACGACGAGTTAACCCCAGAACTTTCTGCAAACATAATTAAATCCCATACCCTTGACGGTCACGATTTATTGATGAAAAATAGAATTCCAAAAGAAATCGCAGACGTTTGCGTGCAACACCACGGCACTATGCCAATGCTATTTTTCTACGATAAAGCCAAAAAGTTTACCGACGGCGAAGTAGACGTTAATCAATTTTCATATTTTGGTCCAAAGCCTCAAACTAAAATCGCCGCAATTCTTATGATTGCAGATAGTAGCGAAGCGGCAACTAGAACTCTTAAGGATAGGTCTAGAGAAAAGGTTTCTGCAGTCGTTAGAAAGGTGGTTAACGATAGAATGAAACTAGGTCAATTCGACGAATGTGAAATTACCTTAAAGGAACTAACCATTATAATTAACACCGTTGTAAATAACCTTACGGGTATTTATCATAGAAGAATTCAATATCCAAAGGTAAGCCTAGAGGGGTTAGAAGTTGAGGACAAGGCTTAATATGAAGCAATTAGTTATCGAATGTTTCAATAAAAAAATAGGGCTTAAACGCATAGCCCAAGCCGTGTATAGCGAACTTAATCAAACGGCTAGTCTAAAAGTTGAACTAGGCTTTGTTAGTCAAGAAGAAATTAGAGATTATAATAGAGAAACGAGGGGCGTAGATAAGGTTACCGACGTTTTATCCTATCCCACCCTAGACGGCGTTAGAGGAAAGATTTTATACGAAAACGATTTTCCAACCGATTTAGACGAGGGTAGTATATTTTTAGGCTCGATAATTCTTTGCGAGGACAAGATAAAAAGTCAAGCGCAAGAATACGGGCATAGCGAAAAGCGAGAAAGAGATTATTTAATCATACACGGACTATTGCACCTTTTCGGTTACGACCATATGACCGACGAGGACAAGGCTCAAATGAGGGCTAAAGAAAAAGCAATTTTATTAAGATTAGGAATTACCGAATGAGAAGTGGAAGAGTTGCAGTAATAGGAAGAGCAAACGCAGGAAAAAGCACCTTAGTTAACGTTATGGTTGGCGAAAAGGTTGCTATCGTTTCGCCAAAGCCACAAACTACTAGAGATAGAATAACCGGCGTTCTAACTACCGACGAATATCAAATAGCATTCGTGGATACCCCCGGTTTATATAAGGCAGATAATCTTCTTAACGCAGTAATGCAAAAGACGGTTAAGGATAGCGTTGAGGACGTTGACGCTATTCTTTTCGTGCTAGACGCCCACGCAGGCATTTCTCAAAAGGATAAAAATATTATCAAAGGCTATACAGAATTAAAAATTCCAGTGGTCGTTGCCTTATCTAAAATAGATATTATGCCAGAAAGTCTACTCATTAGCGAGATGAAAGATTTGGCGATAGAAAACGCCACCATAGTTCCCGTTTCAGCAAGAAAAAATCGCAACGTGAAAGAACTCATTAAGGTTATCGTTTCTAAGCTTCCAGAAGGGGATAAACTTTACGACTTCGATATCGTTAGCGATAGGTCGGAAAGATTTATGATTAGCGAAATCGTTAGAGAAAAAATACTTCTTAAATGCGATAAGGAAGTGCCTCACGGGGTTGCCGTTATCGTAAATAAATTCGACAATCCACCTACTAGCAAGGTTGCCGAAATAAGCGTGGACATTATTTGTGAAAGACCTAATCATAAAGCTATTATCATTGGAAAGCAAGGCAGTAAAATAAAGGAAATTTCTTCGTTTAGCCGTGAAGAAATGGAAAAATTCCTAGGCAAGAAAGTGTTTTTAACTACATACGTTAAGGTTAAAGAAGATTGGCGAAACAGTGCTTTCCTTCTAAAAGAACACGGCTACGGTCAAGAATAAAAATCCTAATATTTCACATACTTTTCCTAGGGGGAAGTATGAAAAGAAAAAGTAAGTTAGGACTTATCGAAAACGCAGAATCTTTGTGGAAACTGTTTGAAAAAACGGGTAACGTGTCTTATTATCTTTTATACAAGAGAATAAAAGGAGACGATAACCTGTAAAGGAAATGAAATGGAAGAAAAATTAAGTGGAATAGTTTTAGGTGGCGTTAGCGTCGGCGAAAACGATAAAATACTCAACGTTTTTACTATTGAACAAGGGGTAGTTTCTGCTAAAATAAAAGGCGTAAAAAAGGCAGGGGCAAAATTAAAGTTTGCATCTCAGCCTTTTTGTTTTGCCGAATTTATCTTTGCTAAAACGGGAAAAAATCGCACGGTTATCGGTGCATCACTTATAGAAAGTTTCTATCCATTAAGAGAGGAAATTACTAAACTTTACGCAGGTAGCGTAGTTTTAGAATACTGTAAAAAATTCCTAAAAGAGGGAATTGAAAGCAAAGAACTTTTTACTTTGACTATAAATTCTCTTAAAAACTTGGCTTATCTAGACCAATCTGCCGAATATATTTTGTGCGATTTTTTAGTTAAGGCACTTGCCCTTTCTGGCTACGCCTTAAATTTTAACGGCTGTTTTGAGTGTGCAGACCAAATAAAAAACAGGGTGTTCTTCGATTATTCTGTCGGTGGTTTTTACTGCGAAGAATGTAAAACTGCTTGGTCGAGAGAGATAAGCATATTTACTTACCTAGCATTAAAAAAGATTATAAACGGCGAGAAAGTCCAAAAGCAAGACTGCGTAAAACCACTTAAACTTTTAGAATATTATCTAAAAGAAAAGGCAGAAGTTACCTTAAATTCGCTAAAGGAACTTATAAATTTAAATAATATTTAAAAATATGGCGAATGCGCTTGAAAAAAAACAAAAAAAGGTGTATTATATATATCCGTTAGTAAACAGATTCGGGGTAAAATTTTATTTTCAAAGGAGAAAATATGAAATTCGTTTATCTATTTAGCGAAGGCGACGCATCAATGCGTGAACTACTAGGTGGTAAGGGCGCTAACCTTGCCGAAATGACCAAGATTGGACTTCCTGTTCCACAAGGTTTTACTATCTCTACCGAAGCTTGCACAAAGTATTATGAAGACGGCAAGCAAATCAACGACGAGATTATGGCTGAAATAATGGAAAACATCGAAAAGATGGAAGCTATCACCGGTAAAAAATTCGGCGATTTAGAAAATCCACTTTTAGTTTCTGTTCGTTCAGGTGCAAGAGCATCTATGCCAGGTATGATGGATACCATTCTTAACCTTGGCTTAAATGAAAAGGTTGTTGAAGTTATGGCTGAAAAGTCTGGCAACGCAAGATGGGCTTACGACTGCTACAGAAGATTTATTCAAATGTATTCAGACGTAGTTATGGAAGTTGGTAAAAAATACTTCGAACAACTTATCGATAAAATGAAAGAAGAAAAGGGCGTTACTCTTGACGTTGAGTTAACTGCCGAAGACTTAAAGGAACTTGCTAACCAATTCAAAGCAGAATACAAGGCAAAGATTGGCGCAGACTTCCCACAAGACCCAAAAGAACAACTTATCGGTGCTGTTAAAGCCGTTTTCCGTTCTTGGGACAACCCACGTGCTAACGTATATCGTCGTGATAACGGTATTCCATACAGCTGGGGAACTGCCGTTAACGTTCAAGCAATGGCATTCGGTAACATGGGTGAAGATTGTGGAACGGGCGTTGCATTTACTAGAGACCCTGCTACCGGCGAAAAGAAACTTATGGGTGAATTCCTAACCAACGCTCAAGGTGAAGACGTTGTTGCCGGCGTTAGAACTCCAATGCCTATCGCTCAAATGGAAGAAAAATTCCCAGAAGCATTCGCTCAATTCAAAAACGTTTGCGCTATTTTAGAAAATCACTATCGTGATATGCAAGATATGGAATTTACCGTTGAACACGGCAAACTCTATATGCTTCAAACCAGAAATGGTAAGAGAACTGCTGCCGCTGCTCTTCAAATCGCTTGCGATTTAGTTGACGAAGGTATGATTGACGAAAAACAAGCAGTTCTTATGATAGACCCAAGAAACTTAGATACCCTTTTACACCCACAATTCGACGCTAAAGCATTAAAAGATGCTAAACCTGCTGCCCGTGCTTTAGGTGCATCTCCAGGTGCTGCTTGTGGTAAAATCGTTTTCTCTGCCGACGACGCTAAAGAATGGAAGGCAAGGGGCGAAAAGGTTGTTCTAGTTAGATTAGAAACTTCTCCAGAAGATATCGAAGGTATGAAAGCCGCTCAAGGTATTCTAACTGCTCGTGGTGGTATGACCTCTCACGCAGCCGTTGTTGCTCGTGGCATGGGAACTTGTTGTGTTTCTGGTTGCTCTGCAATCACTAACTTCGACGAAGACAATAAGACTTTCGTTCTTGCTGGCAAGACCTATAAAGAAGGCGACGTTATTTCTCTAGACGGTTCTACTGGTTGCATTTACGATGGTGCTATCGCTACCGTTGACGCTCAAATCTCTGGTAACTTCGGCAGAATTATGGCGTGGGCTGATAAATATCGTGCGTTAGGCGTTAGAACTAATGCCGACACTCCAAAGGACGCTGCTAAGGCAAGAGAACTCGGCGCTGAAGGTATAGGCTTATGTAGAACCGAGCATATGTTCTTCGAAGGCAACAGAATCGACGCTTTCCGTGAAATGATTTGTGCTGACACCGTTGAAGAAAGAGAAGCTGCTCTTGAAAAGATTCTTCCAATGCAACAAGGCGACTTCGAAAAACTTTACGAGGCTCTAGAAGGTAACCCTGTTACCATTCGTTTCTTAGACCCACCTCTACATGAATTCGTTCCAACCGAAGAAGATGACGTCAAGGCACTTGCCGATGCTCAAGGTAAGAGTGTTGACGCTATTAAGTCAATCATCTCTTCACTTCACGAAGCAAACCCAATGATGGGACACAGAGGTTGTCGTTTAACCGTTACTTATCCTGAAATTGCTAAAATGCAAACTAAGGCTGTTATTCGTGCCGCTATCAACGTTCAAAAGAAACACGCTGATTGGAAAGTAGTTCCTGAAATCATGATTCCATTAGTTGGCGAAGTTAAAGAACTTAAGTTCGTTAAGGATATCGTCGTTGCTACTGCTGATGCTGAAATCGCAAGCGCAGGTGCTAACCTAGAATATCAAGTAGGAACTATGATTGAAATTCCTAGAGCATGTATCACTGCTGACGAAGTTGCTAAACAAGCAGAATTCTTCTGTTTTGGAACTAACGACTTAACTCAAATGACCTACGGATTTAGCCGTGACGACGCTGGTAAGTTCTTAACGGCTTACTACGACACCAAGATTTTCGAAAACGACCCATTCGCTAAACTAGACCAAGTTGGCGTTGGTAGATTAATGAAAACTGCTGTTACCCTTGGTAGAGAAGTTAACAAAGACTTACATTGTGGTATCTGTGGTGAACACGGTGGCGACCCATCTTCTGTAGAATTCTGTCATAAGATTGGTTTAACCTACGTATCTTGTTCTCCATTTAGAGTTCCAATTGCAAGACTTGCTGCTGCACAAGCTAATATCCGTAATCCTAGGGGCTAAGAATTAGCGCCAAAAAGCGGTAAAAATTCAATTTTTAATTAAAAAATAAGGTTTTAGTAGTCATTCTTTCAAGAGAGTGACTACTTTTTTTCTCTTAAAAATCTCTTACAAAGTCAAAAATCGGTCAAAAAAACGGGGTGGTTCCTCAAATGTTACATTTTTCTGTATCTACCGCTATGGGTAAAAAAGGGCGATAAAATAGGAGAAAATTATGTCAAAATACAAATTAATCATTGAATATTATCAAAAAGGCAATAAACAAGAGCAAATCGCTACCCTTTGCAGTTGTTCCCGAATGACTGTTTGGAGAGTTTTTCAACGGATAAAGGCGTTAGGGATTGAAATTTATGCGCTAAATGATATGAGTGAAGAAGAAATTTCTTCTTTATTATTTCCCGAAAGGGCGAAAGCAGGGGAAGGATATCTAATCCCTGACTTTAAGTGGGAAGAGTTTCAAATGTGTAAACATCAATCTTCTATAAGGTTATGTTGGCGTAGGTATTGCAAACGTGCCACAAAACAAAACTTGATGGCATACAGTTGGAAATGCTTTATAACTTTATATAATGCTTATCGAAGACCGAAGATTGTGGTTGAAGACCCAAACGACAAGATTCGCAACAAACTAAAAGATTTTAACTTTTTATTATCGTGTTGCCCGCGTGGAAGTATAAACTATCAAGTAATCCAACGTAAAAAAGAAGAGTGGCTCAAATCCTTAAAACTCGAAGAAAATAAAATCTTGGATAGCGACGAAGAGTAAATGCCTATAAAAAATAAGTTTCTCGTAAAAACCAATAATATTTACGAGAAACTTTCTGTATAATAAAAGCCGTTTTAAAACAAAAATTCAAAACAGCTTTTTATATGTTTATTTTGCAATGTTTATAATACGTTTCTTTTTCCGTTTGGCATATTCTAAAGCTTTAGCAGCTCCACCCCAAGAATATTTAACGTAGGCAATAACAAGGTCAGCTTGTTCAACCATCCATTCGTTTCGTTTTAAGATAGCAAATTTGCGTGGAACGCTTTCAAGAGGAGGGAAGATAATGTCGTCATAATGATATTTAGCAAACTCTAATTTAGAATAATTCTTATCAAGATATGGCGTAATAAATATAAGTTCAATCTCTGGAAAATCATTTTTTAATTCTTTTAATGTGCGCAAACACAATCCATCAAAATCACCATACCCGCCTAAGTAAAATTTACAGGTGGGATTTTTATTTATCTCATCAACAAGAATATTTCGCAATACTGATTTTTCTTCATCTGTAAAAATTGCTTGCGAATGCCCACAAAATGTAATAATCATAATAATCACCCTCACATAATAGTTTATCACAATAAACTATATTTTGAAAGCGTTCAGTGCAATAAACTAAAAATTTAATTGCACAAACTATAATTATTGCAATGAACGTTTATTGTGGTAAACGTAAGGAGGCTATTATGAAATTATCTGAAGCAGTAGGTAAGAGGGTGGAAAATTTACTCGCAGAACGCAATATGACTCAATATCAGTTATACAAAAATGGTGGTATTCCTCGTTCTACAATTTCAGTTACTGTTGACGGTAAATATAAAACAGTAAAACTCGATACAATCTATCAAATTGTTGCAACTTTGGGTATATCGCTCAAAGAATTTTTTGACGATACGTTATTTGATGAAATAGAAGATTAATCGTTGATAAGGTTTTTAATTATTATAATTTTTAGAAAATAGGTCGGTGGCTATTGCTATCGACTTTTCTTTTTAACTAAACACGCATAAAACCCCCAATAAATGAAGTGTTTTGCGTTAAAATGGTAAAAATCAAAGATTTTATTACACATATTACAAAAATTACTTAAATTACGCAAAAACCGTTGACATTTGTTCGTAATTTGAGTAAAATAAGTATAACAAGATAAGGAAATGAAAGTAATGGAAGATTTTTATTTGAGTCAAGCCCTATTTCGCACGCAAGAAATCTTAGACAACTTTACAAACGAAAGAAGTATGCAAATTAGATTAAAGGCGTTAACGGAAAATGGGCGTATTGAAAAAATAAAAAATGGATTATATGCGACGGTCAATTCATTGACGGGCGATATTTTTGCAAGCCGTTTTGAAATAGCATCTGCGCTTTTTGAAAATGCTTGTGTGGCATATCACTCTGCGTTAGAATTTCACGGGCTTGGAAATCAAATGTTTTCAGAAGTGCAGGTTTTTACCGAGAAACGCTATAATCCATTTACTTATAACGGTCTTGAATATAAATTCTTCTCATACACCGCAAAAGGCGGAATAATGCGTTTAGAACAAAATGCAGAAATTGTCGTTACCGATTTAGAAAGAACGGTTATTGATTGTCTTGACCGTATTGACCTTGCCGGTGGGATAGAAGAACTTGTTACGGCGTTAAATGGCATAACGCATCTTGACGAGCAAGCGTTATTATCCTATTTGAAAGAGTACAACAAGAAATTCGTTTATAAGAAAGCAGGCTTTTTACTTTCATTGCTTAAAAAAGACCTTCTCTCGCAAAACTTCTTTGATATATGTAAGCAAAACTGCTCTATAAAATTAGAAGATATAAGCGAAAACAAGAAAATGCCGAGGAAAACGGATAAGTATTGGGGACTTATGTATCCCGAAAAACTTATAAACACGGAGAACTGATATGATAAACCTATCGCAAAAAAACGTAGTTAAAATAGCGAAAGAAACTAACTTTATAAAAGATAACGTTGAAAAGGTTATGCGCCTTGCGGATATTTTAGAGTTTGTGTTTACGTCTAAATGGAAAGATAAACTCGCTCTTAAAGGTGGAACGGCAATCAATTTGTTTTATCGTGAACTTCCAAGACTTTCCGTTGACATAGACCTAGATTATATTGGCGATACGAAAGAAGAAATGGAAAAGGATAAAGAAGAATTGTGGAACTTCTTACAAACGGCGCTATTCCAAAAGAATTATTCGCTTTCGCCACAAAGCAAAAGATATTTCGCTTTAGATTCTGCCGTTTTTCAATATATAAATAATGCAGGCAACCGTGACAATATCAAAATAGAAATAAATTATCTTGATAGAAAGCACGTTCTTCCGTTAAACGACAAACCTATAAAAACTCCCGTTGCCGAAAGTGATACGTGCGTAAAAGTTTTAAGCGCTTGCGAGTTGTATGGAAGTAAACTTGCTGCTTTAATTGGTCGTTGTAAGCCGAGAGATATTTACGACGTTTACGGGCTTATTGAAAGCGGTATTATTGAAGATAAAGAAATGCTTAAAAAATGTACAATCTTCTATAACTGTATCGGTGGAGATGCTAGTATTTGCGACGTTTCACTTGATATTTTAGACGGTGTTACTGATAGAGATATCAACAGGCAATTAAAACCGATGCTTAACAAAAACGACCGTTTCAAAAAAGATGCTGTAATCGCTTCAATAAAAGAATACTTGCAAGAACTGCTTGTGTTTAGCGATAACGAAAAAGAATTTGTTAAAGAGTTCGCTAATAAGAATTATCGCCCCGAACTTTTATTTGAAGATAAAGAAATTGTAGAACGCATCTCCGCGCACCCTATGGCATTGTGGCGCGTTAGAGAAAATTAAAAACTTTTATAAATATGACGGAAGTTGTCATATTTACTGTGCTAAAATCATTTTGATTTTAGCACTTAAGGAGAAAAATTTAGTATGAGTCGTTGTTTATATAACAGTAGTTTTGAGAAATTCATTACTAATGATGACAATTCAATATTTGGTGCGTTATGTGATAATTATCACGGTGACGCACTTACAACCACAAGAGAAGCTTGGAAGTCTGAAATTTCTATAATAAAGGGCGTTTTATCAAAGTATGAGGATAAAAATGGACAAGTTATATTCGAATATGATATTCCACGTCTTGGAAAGAGAATTGACGTTGTTTTACTTCTTGAGGGCATAGTTTTTTGTGTTGAATTTAAGGTCGGTGAATCAAAGATTTTGGAAGCGGATATCGACCAAGTGCTCGATTACGCACTTGATTTGAAAAACTTCCATAAATTTAGTCAGGACAACCTTATTGTTCCGATTTTGGTTGCAACAAATTATCGTAATTCTTCTACAGAAATTAGAATGTCTGTTTATGACGATAGAGTAGTTAATCCACTTGTTACAGGCGAAGCGGGGATTTCAAATTTAATATCAAAAATTTTAGAGAAATATCCAAACGAACCTGAAGTAAATCCGGATTGGATTATTAGTCCGTATGCGCCAACGCCTACGATTATTGAGGCCGCGAAAACGCTTTATGAAAGCCATTCGGTAGAAGACATTACAAGACACGAGGCGGACAAAGTTTCTACTGATGCAACGATAGCATATATTCTTGACGTGATACAAAAGAGCAAAGCAAATCGAGAAAAAAGTATTTGTTTTGTAACGGGCGTTCCCGGCGCCGGTAAAACGCTTGTTGGGCTTGACGTTGCTGTTAGCCAAACGTACCAAGGACAAGAAAAGCCTATTGAGGACGAAGGCGCGGTTTACCTTTCGGGCAACGGACCGTTGGTTGCA
>JAZRSF010000035.1:0-147920 GCA_045651365.1 Christensenellaceae bacterium | reverse complement strand
ATCACAAATTTAGAAGAATACATAGCAATTGTTGAAGATTGGTTAGAATTTTACAATACTAAAAGATTAAAAAACAGGAAGAAAATTTAATTCCTTCCTGTCTGGCTTTTTTATCCGTGCACTTTTTGGGGTGCAGTTCATTTTGCTCGGCTTAATTTTATTCTAAAATTAATATTTTTTTACAATTGCTTGCATTTGGTCAAAACACTTTTCCATATCCTCGATAAGTTTGAATTGAGTTCTTGCCCTATCTAGGTTTTGACCTTCTCTATGCGTTCTAAAGTAAACGTCGCCGTCTAAATAGTCTGCTAAAAATCTCATTCCACATTCATAGGTCATTAAGATAGCACCAAAGGCTAGATTATCTCTTTCTATTTGAGTTGCACCCTTACCTACTGCTCCGAGATAGCCCTTTGCGTATTCTTCAAACAGGTCTAATCTAAAGTTTACTTTTGATAAATCTTTTTCGTCTTCAGCACAAGGGTTGCAACCAAAACGAATGCTATCGCCAAAGTCGTAGCAAATGCTTCCTGGCATAATGGTGTCTAGGTCGATAACTGCAACAGGCTTACCCGTAGTCGCATCTAACATAACGTTATTAAGTTTGGTATCGTTATGGGTAACCTTAGTTGGCATTTCGCCACTTTTTAGTAGGCTAACGATTTTTCCACAATATTCTTTTCTAGATAGAACGAAGTCGATTTCCTTTTGAATATCCTTTGCTCTATTCATTTTATCTGCTTTAAGTGATGCTTCGAAATCACCGAAACGCTTTTCGGTATCGTGGAATCTTGGAAGAACCTCGTAAAGTTGGGTAGCGTCGAATTCTGCTAAAAGATTAGCAAAGTTACCAAACGCAACTGCGCTTTGATAGAAGTGTTCTGGCTTTTCAACAACCTGATAAGCGATAGCGTCGGTAATAAAGATATAAACTCTAAAATATCCGTCGCATTCAGGGCAGTGATAATAAGCCTTGCCGTCGGTTGTGTAAACTAGAGAAAGAGATTCTCTATCTGGGTTTCCACCACGAGCAGTTATCTTTTGTCTATTAAACTCGGTAACTAAACGAATATTGTTCATAAGCTTTTCAACGTTAGTAAACAACTTTGAATTAATTCTTTGAACGATATAGTTTAGTGGCTTGCCGTCTACGTCCATTACTGCAAGATAGGTTTCGTTGATGTGTCCTTCGCCGTATCTTTCACAAGAAACAAGCGTGCCTTTTACTTCAAAATTAGATAGAATTTTGTTAAAATCGTATGCCATAATTTTCTTCCTTTTGGTTGATTATATATTTTTCCGTATCCTTACGGATTAAACCTTGGTTACGTCTAGGTCGGTTTTAAGGTCGCCTAGATATTCTGCATAGTTTCTTTCTAAAAGCGTCCACTTGCCGTCTTCGTATTCAGCAACGCTTATTCCCACGTTAGAATACCACGCAAATGCTTGCCAACCCTTATCGGTAAACATATATCCGTCAAGCGCCCTTAATACGCCACCATGGGTTGCAATCAAAATAGTCTTTCCTGCGTTAGCCTCGGCAATCTCGGTTACTGCCTTAATAGACCTTGCAACCATCTCTTTGCCACTTTCGCCGTTTACGCATCTGCAATTTATAAAGTCGTGTAGATAAATACTATATTCAACGGGATATGCCTCTAATAGTTCTACACCCTTTCTAGCTTCCCAATCTCCACAAAAAATTTCTCTTAAATTTTCTTGCTTGATTATTGACAAATTTTGTTTTTTTGCGATAGGCTCTGCCGTGTTTACGGCTCTACTTAAATCGCTTGAATAAATTTTGTCAAACTTAAATCTATCGTTTAGGTATTCAGCACCTATTCTTGCTTGTTCGAATCCCCTTTTAGATAAGCATGCGTCGGTATGCCCACAAAGTATACTTTCCTTATTGGTTTCAGTTTCGCCGTGGCGCATTAACACTACGATGGTTTTCATTTAAGCCTCCAAATACTCACTATTGTAGAGTATACTATACAAACTTATAAAAATCAATGCTTTTTAGTATAACTTTAACGATAAACTTTTAAACAAAAAGACAATTCTTTTGCACTAGACGGCAAGAGAAACCTTAAATTCTTGCAAGATAGTGAATGTTTCTAACAATTATTTGTATTTACATCTTGGCGTAATTGTTATACAATATAACTGAATAGTATAGGAGGTGAATATGCTTACTCAAATTATAAACGCTAATGTCGTTTTAAGTGATAAAATTCTAGAGAACGCAGTTTGCCGTATGCAAGACGGTAATATTACCTACGTTGGCAAGGAAATTATTCCAGCTGAAAATACTATCGACGCTATGGGTGGTTATCTTTTAGCAGGTTTTATAGACATTCACTGCCACGGTGGCGACGGCTACGATTTTATGGACGCAAGCGTAGAAGAAATGAAACATATTGCCGACTTCCATCTTAAAAACGGAACGACATCTTTAGTTGCAACCACCATGACTGCTCCTACCGAAGAAATCGAGCAATGTTTAATTAACTATAAAGAATGCGTTAGCAAATACCCTGAAACCTCTCTCGTTGGCGTTCACATGGAAGGCCCTTGGTTCTCGCCAGAAGAGTGTGGCGCACAACCAACTGCTTTTTTCCAAAAACCAGATAACGCATATATCGAAAGACTTAAAAAAGATTACCCATTTATCGTTCGTGTATCGGTTGCTCCAGAGGTTGACGAAAATTTTGAGTTTGGCAAGAGATGTCAAGAATTAGGGCTTATCGTTTCAGCAGGGCACACCGGCGCAACTTTTAGCGATATGGAAAAAGCCAAAGAGTGTGGATACAGCCTTATGACGCACCTATACTCTGGAATGAAAGGGGTGTTTAGAAAGAACGCTTATAGAACAGCAGGCGCAGTTGAGGCTGGCTTATATTTCGACGATTTATACGTAGAAATTATCACCGACGGCAAACATCTACCTAAAGAGTTATTAAAATTCATCTATAAATGCAAAGGTAGCGATAAGACTTGTCTTATTACCGACGGAACTAGAGCGTGTGGATACAAAGACGGAATGAAGTCTGTTACCGGCAGTATGAAAAACGGAACGGAATGTATCGTTAGAGACGGCGTTGCATTCTGCATGGACGGACAAGGTTTTTCAGGTAGTATAGCCACTAGCGATAGACTAGTTAGGGTTATGCACTTCGAGGCAGGTGTCGACCTAATGGAGGTTAGTAAGATGATTTCTAAAACTCCTGCAAAAGTTTTGGGATTAACCGATAGGGGCGAAATCAAGGAAGGATATAGAGCAGACCTCGTTATTATGGATAAACAACTTAACGTTAAAAACGTTATATTAAATGGAAAAATCATAAAATAAAGGAGATAAAATAATGAAAGTTGTTTTAGCAAAAGACAGTAAAGATTTAGGCTATTTAGCCGCAAAACACGCTGCAAAAGAAATTAACGCAGCAATCGCTAAAGATGGTAACGCACGCATCCTATTATCAACGGGCGCATCTCAATTTACCTTCTTTGAACAATTCGTAAAAGAAGATATCGACTGGTCTAAAGTAGAAATGTTCCACCTTGACGAATACGTTGGAATTACTACCGAACACCCAGCAAGCTTCAAAAAATACCTAACCGAAAGATTTATCAACAAGGTTAACCCTGGCAAATACTATCTTATCGACGGCATGAAAGACCCTAAAGAAACTATCGCTGAACTTACTGCTCTTCTTTCTCAAAAGAAAGTTGACGTTGGTCTAATCGGTATCGGCGAAAACGGACACATCGCTTTCAACGACCCACCAGCAGACTTCAACGACCAAAACTTCTATAAGGTTGTTACTCTTTCAGACACTTGCATCGACCAACAAATGCACGAAGGTTGGTTCGCTACTAAAGACGAAGCATTCAAGCAAGCAATCTCTATGACTTGTTCTAAAATTATGGATTGCAAAACTATCATCAGTGCAGTTCCTTACAAAGTAAAGGCAAAGGCTATCCACGACACCTTAACTATGGAAGAAACCAACATGGTTCCTGCAACCTTAATGAAAAAACACCCTGACTGCACCGTTTACGTTGACCCAGATTCAGCATCAATGGTAAGCGAAGAAATTTTAGCACAATACAAATAACTTTTAATAATAGATTGGAGAATATTATGAAAAGATACGTTATCGTAGGCGCAAGTTTCCGTTGCTACACTATGTTCGTTGAGAA
This sequence comes from Christensenellaceae bacterium, assembly GCA_045651365.1. Lineage (GTDB taxonomy): Bacteria > Bacillota > Clostridia > Christensenellales > Borkfalkiaceae > UBA1259. The sequence continues at coordinate 143,717 of JAZRSF010000035.1, read as the reverse complement.
TCTATTGGACCACTACCCTACTGCAGGTGAAATCACCGGTATTTACGACCTTAACAAAACTCGTTGTAAGGTTTTCCAAAAACGTATTGGCGAAAGTCTTAAAATTTACGACGACTTTGAAGAAATGCTAGACTGTGAAAAGCCTGATGCAGTTATCGTTACTACTATCGACGCTTTCCACCACGAATACATAATCCGTGCGCTTAACAAGGGCTACGACGTTATTTCTGAAAAGCCTATCACCAACACCTACGAAAAATGCCTTGCTATTAGAGAGGCTGAAAGAAAGAGTGGTAAAAAAGTTACCGTTACCTTTAACTGCCGTTTTATGCCTTCTTTCGTTGGCTTAAAACAAATAGTAAAGTCTGGTAAAATCGGTAAGGTTTTATCTATAAGCTACGAATATTTCCTAAATCGTTGGCACGGTGGAGATTACTTTAAGCGTTGGCATAGAATGATGGAGAATTCGGGTGGTATGTTAGTTCATAAATCAACTCACCACTTCGATGCTATAAACTGGATTCTAGAAGACGAACCAGTAACGGTTTCTGCAATCGGCAACAGAGTTTTCTACGGCGACGAAAGTAAGTGTTTTGCTGAATACTGCAGAGTTTGCCCTAAACAAAACGAATGTCAATCTTACAAATCTCAAACCATAGAACTTGACGAAGAATTATACTTCAAAGCCCAACACGAAGATGGATATTTAAGAGATAAGTGTTGCTATAAAAACGATTGCAATATCTACGATAATATGTCTGTATCCGTTCTTTATAAAAAAGGAACTCTTCTCACTTACAGCCTAAACCTATTCTCTTTAAGAGGTGAAGGTCAAAAAATCGTTATCACGGGAGAAAAGGGCGTTGCTGTTTACGAAGGCGTTTCTCCTAGAGCAGATGGCGATAGTAAGCCTATTATTAGAGTTTTCTACGACGAAGGCAAATTCGAAACTTACGAGTTACCTGTTCTAAAAGGTAGACATGGTGGCGCAGACCCACTACTTGTTGGAATGCTTATGGCTGACGAAAAGAACGAGAATGACCTAGGTCAAATGGCTGATAGTTTTGCCGGAATCTCTTCTGCTTTAATCGGTATCTCTGCAAACGAAAGTATTGTAACCGGAAAGCATATCGACGTTGCTGAACGCCTTGACAAAATGAGATAACTTAAATTTACAACTTAAAGCACGCTCGACGTTTCGAGCGTGCTTTTTATTAGCCTTCTATCAAAATTTTATTACTTTTTGAAAATATAGTCCTTGAAAATTATATCTTTTAATGTTAAACTATTAATATAAAGGAGATAACTATGGAAAAACTAAAAAAGATAGATATCCACGCTCATTCTAACATTTACGAAAGCATTTCGCCAAGATATCCCTATAGTGGCATTCCTATGATTAGCCCAGAAAAACTTTTAGGCTTTTACGATAAACTTAACATAGAAAAAGGCGTTTTGCTACCATTAATTTCCCCCGACGCTACTATGCAAATTTTAACGGCAGAGGCAACCAAAACGACGGTTGATAAATACCCTGATAGATTCGTTTGGTTTTGCAACGTAGATGCTAGACAATATTCTATTGGTAAAGATGGCGAGCCAGACTACCGTTACCTTATAGAACATTATAAATCTCTAGGCGCAAAAGGGTTTGGCGAATTTACCACCAACCTACCCGTTGAAGACCCAAGAATGCAAAGAGTTTTTGATATATGCCAAGAACTAGACTTGCCCGTAACCATACATATTTCTCCTGCCGTTGGAACTAGTTACGGCATTGTAGACGACAAGGGTTTACCTCAAATAGAAAAAACGTTAAAAAAATATCCTAAACTAAAAATTTTAGGACATTCCCAACTATTTTGGACGGAGATTTCTAGAAGCGAAAAACGAGAACTATATCCTTGGGGAAAGGTAGAAGAGGGAAATCTAGCAAGACTATTAAGAGATAACGAAAACCTTCTTTGCGACGTTTCGGCAGGAAGTGGAATGAGAGCATTTATGAGAGACCCCGAGTACTGCGCTAAATTCGTAGAAGAATTTGCCGATAGAATTTTCTATGGTTGCGATATCTGTGCTGAAAACAATACTCACCCATTCGCATTTGAAGAATTTTTAGATAAAATGCTCGACGATAAAATGATTTCACTTGAAAATTATAATAAATTCGTTAGACTTAACGCAATAAAACTTCTTAGCCTATAACTTAATAAAAAATTACGCCCGACTGATTTTTTAGTCGGGCGTTTTATATTATACTGGTAATTTTTCGTTTATCGCTTGTTGAATTTTTAGTTTCTTTATTGTTGGGAAATAGAAACATAACAGCGTTACTATTGATAGTATCCAGCCTATTGGCCATATTAGATATAAATACGTAAGGGCATTCACTCCCGTGAATAGTGGATAAATAAACCAAACCCAAGGGAATCTTATAGCACACATAAAAATCAACGTGCATACCGTAGCAGGGATAGGCCTTCTTAATCCTCTCATAGCACCACCCAAAATCTCGTTAATACCACAAATAAAATAGGTGCTAGACACTATAATCATCTTTTGTCTTGAATACCTTATTACTTCAGGATTATCGCTCATTATAGAAGATAAGGCTCCAGAGAATATTGCAGAAAGTGCTCCAAACGTTGCGCCAAGACAAATAGTAATCAACATACCTTTCCAAACGGAATCTTGCGCTCTTTTGATATTTTTCGCCCCAACGTTTTGGCTAACGTATGGCATAACGGCAAGTGCAGGAGCAGTAGAGATTTGATAAAGAATTCCATCAAATTGATTTGCAATTGAAAGTCCCGTGGTAGCGTCCTTGCCAAGCAGGTTAACTTCAGCAGTAATAACTACGTTTGCAATTGAATAAAGCGCAGATTGAAGTCCCGTAGGAATACCGATATAAAGCATTTCTTTTAATTCTTCAAAGTAAATGCGCAAATATCTTTTATCTAATTTAACAATACTATTGGTTTTTATTATTGCACGAAGATATAAAGCAAAACTTACTAACCAAGAAAGGATAGTTGCTAGTGCAATACCTAATACTTGCATTCTAAAAATTCCAACAAGAAGGAAGTTTAAGAATACCTTTATCGCCCCCGACAATATAGAGAACATCATTGGACGACTAGAGTCGCCCGTAGACCTTAATATTGCTGCAATAAAGTTGTTCACCATGAGAATCGGCGTGCCCACAAAGTATAGCCTAAAATAAAGCACGGCAGCAGGCATAAGACTCTCTGGACAATTTACTAGGCCAAGTAGTGGTTCTGCAAAAACAACACCAATTACCATTAAGGCTAAACCACCAATCACTGAGAAAACCAAAGCCGTTCCAACTGCTTTTTTAACGCCTTGTTCATCACCCCTACCTATGTGCCTTGCAACCGTTACGTTTGTTCCCGACGCAACGCCTATTACGAGAGCCGTAATTAAGGTAATCAGCGTTCCACACGTTCCAACAGCACCAACTGAATATCCACCGTCCGTATCGTATATCTTTAGAACGGTCATATCGACTATGTTGTAAATGGATTGCAAAATGTTCATCGCCATAACTGGTAAGGCGATAGTGAGTAGGCCCTTTACGATAGAGCCCGACAACATATTTACGTCTTTTCTCTTAAGCATTTTATTGCCTTTGCCAAAAATCTTTTATATGTATTTAAGGCTGTTTGGCGCAACCCCAATCTGTCTATGTAGAATTATATACTTATTAAACTTTTTTGTAAATTCTTTTTGTTGCTAAAAACATTTAAATTATTGCAAAATTTAAAATAAAAAATTTCGGTGCGATTTTTTCGCACCGAAAGTTTAATTTTCTTAAAACTATTTATTTAAGTTTTCCAAAATTTCAACGCCCTTTTCGATAATGGTTTCAGCAACGCCAGCCTTATAACTAGACGACCTTGCTTCGTAACCACCTTCGTCGTAACTATCTTTCATTGGGAAATAGCCACGGCTACCATTGGTTAGACAAGTAGGACAAATCATCTTATAACCTTTTGCTTCTTTTAATCCTATGCCAATACCGGTAAAAGGTTCACCTGGGATACCCATAAATGCAACAGGACCAATTTTGATTGCAGTTAGGTTCATTGGGAAAGATTCAGGGCCTTTTTCCAAACGAATTTTACGACCTGCATCTGCCATCATAGTTGTAAGCATCATGCCCTTATATGGAAGTTCATCAGTTCTCTTTTCGTCCATCATCTTTTTAATGTAACGAGCCTCTTCCATTTCTTCTGGCTTTGGCATGTTAGATGCAACTTGAATAACTTCTTCGTTAAACTTAATTTCATCTACAGGTAGGAATTCAACCTTTTCGTAAACGCTCATGATTGCGCCTGCAACTACGTTACCAATATGACGAGAGTGAGCGTAACCACGAGTTACGTCGTCAAAGTCGTTAAACATCCCGTTAAGGTCGCCACCAACAGGTTTTACGTTAACGTGGTTGATGTCGCCTTGTGCGCCGTTAAAGAATACGCACTTGGTATTATCAACTGCTCTTTCAAAAATTCTTCTAGTAAAGCCTGGCCAGTCTGCAGATGCCTTACTGTTTCCAATAACGTCTGGGTGATTGCCATAGTTACCGATTACGACGTTATCGCCACATTCTCTTTCAAAACGGATAACGTTTACTCTTTCGTCAAGTAAACCGATTGATTTAACTATATCAGGGTTGTTTACGCCTGGGTTGGTTTTGGTTGTGCCGTCTTTCATCAAATAACGACGGTTAAAGCCAACTCTTTCTGCTTTTGAAAAGCCTATACCCATTCTTGCTGGTTTTAAATCTTTAATAGCATAAACAACAGAGTCTGCAATTTTTTTCTTTACGTAAGAATAATATTCTTTGTCAACTTCGCTAGTCCAACGATAGAAACATGGACCAACGTGGGTGTGCGTACCATGAACTAGAATTGCTTGTTTATTAATACCCGTAGTTTTTTCGATAAGTTCTCTTACTTCGTCATAGTAAGGAGTAGTTGCCGCTTCGCAGTCTATAGCAATAAGAACAACTTTTTTATCATCTTTTTCAACAACTACGGTGTTGATTTCTAAGTCATCTAAAATTTCTTCGTTAAAGCGTTCGTGAAAATATCCGTCAAGGTGAACGCCGATAGGTGGATTGATTTCTACCCTTGAAAAACCTACTTTTACGTCGTAATTCATAATAAATCTCCTAAATGGTATTAATTTGGCTTATCGCACGAGCGATAAGCCAAAAATTCTACCAAAAAAATCTGTTTAAGTCTTTTAATAGAAACTACTAAAATTAGTAGCCAACTTTTTCCCAACAATCGAATGGAGCAGCAAGTTCGTCTGAAACAAGAACTTGAGTCTTCATAAGTTGTAACATAGAAGATGGGATAAGTGGGGTTACAGGTCCGTGAAGAACTAGACGAGAAGTCATTCTTTGCCATGAAGAGAAAGTTCCGTTAGTTAATAATGCATGAACTTCGATTCTTTCTCTAGCGTTCTTAACGTCGATAGGACCGATGGTTGCTGCTTTTGGTGGAACGTCTGCAATGTAACCAGATTGACCAAATACACCGTGTAATGAGTTTTGTGCAACGGTTAGTGGGTGAAGGTCAACGATTCTAGCCTTCATATTTAGCCATTCGTCGATTTGAGCCTTGGTAGGTTCTACTGCTGGGTCGAAACCTGCTGGGAAGAAATCTGCAACAGGGTCGATAAACGCCATGTGTCCAGTCCAACCAGGTGAAGAAGAACAAATATCAGCACCACCTTCGCCACAATCGGTAATCATGTCAGAGTAAGAGTTGATGTTCTTGTTGGTTGGATAATGAACGTTTTCCATTGGCATACGAAGTTTTTCGTCAATTTGATATACCAAATATTTTAACATTGAGTGAGCAAAACCTGCTTGGTAAGTTTCTGGAGCGATATTACCGTCTTGGTCAGCCCATTCGTCCATAGCAAATAGATGAACGTTCTTACAATCTACTTTGAAGTAGTTGATAAGTTGTGCTAGTGGGATATAAGTATCTGGTTCTGGGTTACCTAAAATTAAGGTAATCTTCTTGCCCTTTTCGCTTGCTTCCTTAATTCTAGAAAATAAAGTTGCAATTAGAACTGGGTGTGGGTTCATCATAACTTTGATGTTGAACTCTGGGTGTTGGTCAGCCTTAGTGTGTTTTTCTAGGTCTGTTCCACTAATCTTGCGAAGTTTTTCGCAGATTTCTCTGTCCTTGAATGGCACGAAACTTGCTGGTTTGAAATCAAAAGTTGTTGCCGGTTCAAAAATTTTGCTCATTGTAATTCTCCTTTTAATATGATTTTCTTAACATTAAATTTATCGTCAACCATTATTAAGTTGGCGTAATTTCCTTTTGCTATAAAGCCGTAGCCAGGTAGGTTTACTGCTCTTGCTGGGTTATACGACGCAAATCTAAAAGCGTCGCAAACAGAACAGCCCATATGCACCATAACGTTTTGACAAGCAACGTCTAGCGTTAAACCAGAGCCTGCGATTTCACCTGCATTGTCAAAGTGTATATCCGTTGCCTCTTCAAATCCTGGTGGAATTGGTCCGTCGCAAACGAATTGGTCGGCTATTAAAATTATTCTATCGTCGCCTTTTATTTTTCTAACTAATCTTTGCATGTATGGAAGAACGTGAATTCCCATTCTGTCGCAAATTAGTTCGGCGTAAATTTCTTTGTTGTAGTTTACAGTTTCGTCAACGCAAACACCACGACATTCGCTATAATGTGGAATATTTCCCGTTGCGTTGGTGTGGTGGGTTGCTATTCTTAATCCGTATGGCATAAATCTTTCAATTTGTTCTGGATTAGCCTCGCTATGAGCAACGGCTAGCGCAATGCCTGGAATTATCTCGGTAACGTCGCTAACGAATTGTTCGATACCCTCTCTTTCAGGGGCAAAGCACCAAACTTTAGCCGTGTCTTTTACTGCCTTAACTATGTCGAGATATTCTTCTCTAACCACAGCGTCTTTCCAAACGTTCTTGTCTCTTTCGCAACCGAAATTAGGCGATAGATAAGGACCTTCCATGTAAAAGCCTGCAAAGTTAGGGAACTTTCCTTGCTTGTGTGCCGTTAAAATATTATCAACGGCGTCAAGATAGGCTTGTTTATTTAAGTTATTGTAAAGGGCTGGTAACACGCCCAATACTCCGTGTTCTACTAAATGTTTAGAAGTGGCTTCAGGTTCTTCAAAAATCCACTTGTTGTCGGCTGCGTGAGTATGTATATCGATAAGACCAGGACCTACGTTTAATCCTTCAGCGTCGATAATTTCAGCACCCGTTGGAATTTCAACGTTTTTAGCCTTGCCAAAATCTGCGATTTTATCGCCGTCTAAAAGTATCGTCCCGTTAGGAATAAGATAGTCTTTCATAACGATTGTAGCGTTAATAATAGCCTTCACAAAATCACCTCTATGGGTTTAATTAGGGCGAATGCCCTATACGTTATAATGATAACACAAAAAAAACTTTTTGCCAATAGTTTAATGCAAAAATCTATTTATATTTTATCAGTTTTGGTCAAGCGTTTTTACTAGGCAAGTTTGGTTTTCGTTTAAGAATTTTTAATAGTAGTTCTTTAAGCGACTTAAGGTTTACTATTGCAAACAACAATATGGCAACGATAGAAACTAGCCAAATTTTAATTTGCAAGGTTACTAATAGTGCGTGAACTATTACCAACGCTTGATTAAACAAAAAGGTAACCCAATTAATCTGAACGTCTACGTATTTGCGAATGTCGATTAATCTAATCCACATTATTACAAAATATGCAAGGAACGTCGATAGAACTGCCGCCCACATATCCAAATATTTCATTGTAAGCACCGAAACCAAAACGCTAATGACTGCCGCCACTGCTGAAACGATAAGGTTTTTAACGGGCATTTTTAGAGCATTGTAAAAAGCACCGAAGAAATCGGACACGGCTAGGAATGCGTTTCCTATTAATAATAATGGAATATATTTCCACGATACGAAATACTCTTCTGCAACGTATATGGTCATAAACGGTTTAATCACCGAAACGATTAAAAGGCATACGCAGAAAGTTAAGAAAGTGTAAAGAGCGAAAACGTTTCTGTAAAATTCGCTACTGTTTTCGTTTTCAGTTTCCTTAACGGTTGAAATGCCCCACGCTTGAGAAAAGATTGTAACGATAATATACATTAATGCAGGTATTTTTATTGCTACCGTATATAATCCCAACATGTTTTCGCCAAGGAATAATTCGACAAAAAGCTTGTTAGAAGATTGAATAAGCCACCATAACGTTCCGTCTATCATTAAAGGCATGGAATATTTTAGCATTTGCTTAAGGAGCGTTCCGTTAAAGGTTGCTCTTTTACGCACGGTAAACACTCTACAAATAAAGGTAAGGATTAAAACTGCTATTGCCGTTGCAATAAGGTTTGAAAGCAAATATCCCCTTATTCCCATTTCGGCGTAAAGCAAGAACAAAACGTTTAGTAAAGCCAATATAAAAGTATAAACTATGCTTACCGTTGCATACGCTTTATTTTTTCCAATCGCCTTTGCGTAGTTTTGGAGCATGGTTAAAAGCATATGTAGAATAATGAATGCACAAAAATACCATTTCCATTCGCTTATGCTTTTATAAAGACCGATTAAAGGGGTAAGACATACGGTAATTATCGTTCCAATTAAGGCTACGACTAACCCACATAGTAATACTTGGTCTGGGTTTTCGTTTTTGCTTAACCCAAATCTTATAACGGCGTGCATTATTCCAAGGCAAACGAATGGAAGAATTAGTTGCGCAAGGGTAAAAACCAGGTCGGCAATTCCGTATTCGCTTGGCGTTAGACAGTTGGTGTATAGAGGAACGAGTATAAATAGAATTAGTTTAGAGCCAACCGTGCCAATAGCAAATATAATCGTATCTTTGATTAAATTGACATACTTGTTACTCATCTACATCACCCTAAACTTGGTTAAAAACCAAACGGTTAAAAATTTTAACTTGCGTTTTTTGCCACGAATTCTTAGCCCGTTTTTCAAATTAAAGTATTTATATAAAGCGCTTTTGCGAACTTTGTTTACGTTTTCTTTTCGGTTTTTTTGCTTATACTTTAACTCGTTAGAAAGAGTGTAATAGCAAAGTAAGCAAATGTTGATATTGAAAGTTCTTTTACTTTCCTTTGTCTTAAACAAATCGAATATGTTTTTTAATTTTTCAAATAAAATGACTTGTCCAGTTATATAGTCTTTTTTATACGAAGCGCTTACAGATTCATTGCTTTGTCTATAAAAATATAAATGTTTATCTACGCTAGCAAATCTCTTTGCTTTTAACGTTGCGTAAACCAAAAACAACAAATCTTCGCTTATTTTAATCTTTGGCTCAAAACGTAGGTCTTGGATTAACTCCTTTTTAAATAATGTTCTACAACTGCTACCAAAAACTCGTTTTTTACATTCGAAAAATCTGCAAATGAAGCTTATATATTTATTTTTATCGTCGGCGTCTAGTTTGTCTGGCAATTCTTCTACTACGTCGTAAACTTTTCCATTAACGTAATTAGAATACTTGCAAAAAATTATATCGGCATTGAATTTTAGGCTTGTTTCATACATTGAAGAAACGTATTCCTTACCAACTAAATCGTCGGCATCAATAAAGGTAATGAAATCTCCTTGCGCCATTTCTAAACCGGCGTTTCTAGCAGAAGACACACCTCCGTTTTTCTTGTGTAATACCTTAATCCTATTATCTTTTTGTGCGTATTGGTCACAAACGTCTCCACTTCCATCCGTAGAACCGTCGTTTATCAATAAAATCTCTAAATTTTTATAAGTTTGATTTATAACGGAATCTAAACATTCAGCCAAATACTTTTCAGCGTTATATACGGGAATTATTATTGAAATTAAGCTTTCCACCTTATCACCTTTTCGCCTATGAAATAAAGAACTTAAACGAGCATAACGAGCCTCGGAAACATGCTATAAACAACAGCAATATTGACACTAACATAATGCAAGAGCCAAAATCTATTATCATTCCACTAGAACTGGTTTGTCCAAGTTTTTTCTTGTCGTCGATTGATTGCAAAACGGTCATAAGCAACGGCAATGCAATAATTGGCATAATATAAGTCGTTAATCTATGGAAAGTTGTAAACTCATAACAAACGAACAATGCCACTATAAATAATGCGATTTCATATAAAATCCAAACGTTAAGTTTAAGTTTGCTTTTTGCAATTATATCCTTTCCTTTTAGCAACGCAGACAACATAACGAAACAAGCTAATATTGCCAAAACGTATTCCCATAAATAGGAATATCCGTCTCCCCTTAAATACGACTTTGCCTTTTTAACAATCTCGTCTAAGTATCCGTCTAAGAAATAAGTAGCGAGTATAATTCCCACGCCTAAAATGAAAAAGTAAATTCTCTTTTTTACGGTAGTCGATTTAGTATCGAATATGGAAACTATAAAGCGTGCTGCAATCAAAACTGCGGCAAATGGATGCACGAAAGCAGATATGAAATATAGTGGCAAATGTAGTAAATTAAACTTGCCTTCTACATTTTCACGGAAAAAGCAAAACGCCAATAACGAGATTCCAAGCATACATCTAATGCCGGCTATAACGAACATATAGTTTCCTATCGACATATAGAAGAATAGGGTTATGGCAACGTTTTTGCCAGAAATTTGGTTTTTTTCTGCCGTTTTACTAATAATGTAAAAAATGCAACTATAACAAACAAACGTTACGATGGCTGGTAACAACTGTGGAACTCCCGTTTTTCCAATAAGCCAATACAAAACGTTGGCTATGCCTCTATCGCCTAATGCTTTTTGTTTTGCAATAAATTTACTAAACGAAAGCTTAGAAAACGAATCGACTAACTCGTTAATTCTATAAAGGTCAGCCGTTTCGTATGGAATATAAAAGTATGCAAAAACCGTAAGTATTAAGGTATAAACGATTAGAATTTTTTTAATCTGTCTACTGCTCTTTCCTATTAGCGAGAGACAAATTACAACAAGAACGAATGAAAATACGGCAACGCCTACTAAACGCTCAAATACATACATTATCTCTCTCCCACGCTAACAAACTGCGAATAGGAATTGAGGGTGTCTTTTGCAACTTGTTCCCACTCGAAATTTTCCTTAATTAAATTCACAGCCGAACTAGACTTCTTCGCTAGTTCTCGTCTTTCTTCTATTGCGCAAACAATTGCTTGATAAACGCTTTCAGCGCTGGTTTTCGCAACCCAACCTGCGTCGTATTTTCTTAAACAATCACCTAAAGTCGTGCCTTCGGTGATTAAACAAGGCAAGCCATAACTTAAGGCCTCTAGTATGCCCATTGGCATCCCTTCAAATCGAGAAGTTTGTATAAAAACATCTGATTCTAGTAAATTTTTTTCTTTTTCTGTTCCAAAAATTGCGGGATTTAAGGTTACCATTCTCCCCAAAGAACGTTCCAATATCATTTGTTCAACATGTTCATATCGTCCGTTATAGTCGGGACCAAAGATGCAAAGTTCACATTTATCACTATAAGAGGAATTTTTTAAAAGATAAAATGCATTAAGCATTATATCAAGACCTTTGTGAACCCAATCTAACCTTCCTATATAAACGAATTTAATCTTATCCTTGCTAAAAGATTGTTTACCATCGGAAGGAAGAGTGATACCGTTAGTTCCAATGAATTTAGAGCGTCCCCAACTAGTATCTGCCTCTTCTTTTTTAGACAAACATTGAATTGCCGATGCTCTTTTTATAAATGGAGCGAAAAAGAAATTTCCAACGAATTTCTTTAATCTTTTTTTGCGTTGAGCCTCTTTAGTTAAAGAGCCGTGAGGAATGATAACGTAAGGAATGTTTTGTTTGCGTAGCACTTTGGAAATTGTTAGATATTCTACAACGTAAACCTCGTGAAAAACAACTAAATCTGGCTTGTCAAAAGGCTTTGGCAAACTAGACAAAGTAAAATCTTCACTATAAACAAAGCAGTTTTCAATGCCGTCTGGTCTAAAATTTCTAATATTCATTAAACCGACGTTAGCAAACTTGCCTTGCGCTTTTATATGTTCAGGAACAACCACACAAACACCACTTGTGGGGTTATCTCGAATTTTTGCTACGTGTAGAATAATCATATTCTCTCCAATTTTTCTTATTTGTCTTTTTGTAAATTTTCTTTTATACCGGAAGTAGATACGCCTTGCGTGTAATCGAAAAATACCACTTCTAGTGGCACGTTGTTTTCCTTAAATTGCTTTTCAGTTTCTAAAAATCTTGGGGTGCCTTTCCAATCGCTACCAGAAAACAACACGTTAAACTTAAAGCGATTATAAGCCAAAAGCTTATCAAACGTTTCTTCAATGGAAACGATTTCAGCTTTATCTACGCATTTTAAGGCATTCAAAATTCTGGTTCTATCTATCTCGTTTATAACCGGTTCTTTGTTTTTAATTTCTCTAATGTATTGGTCCGAACAAACGCCAACTACTAGATAATCACATTCTTTTTTGCTTTTTCAAGCAAGTTTAAGTGTCCTACGTGAAATAAATCAAAAACACCACAAGTGTAACCTATTTTCATTTTGCCCCCTAGCGTTAATTATCTAAATAAGATTTTTCTAAATCACATTCTTTGCTATCGTGTAGAGATACTCGTTTTTCTTTAGGAGGAAGTTTCATAAAATCCCCATACATTGCCTTAAGATAAGGCTCTGGGTTTTCTAACCCGTAAACTTCTAAGTTTTCAAATTTAATTAAGGTTGGTTTTCCAAAATATTCTCTTGGAACGATTCCCCTTAACCCCGAGCCACCGATTAAGTTACTTACGAGCTTGCAATCGTCAAAATCCTTGCGCTTGCAAAGATTCTCTATTTTGCTTGAAAGCTTCTTTCTTCTAACAAAAAGAGGAGATATACACCTACCCATTAAAACGGCTAGGTTTTTAGATAGCGAACGTCTTTTTAAAAATGCACCCGTTATCATTAAATACAACCTAAAATTTTTGTAGAATGGCTTATAGTTAACTTTTGCTTCTTCCATATCGTTGCCTATTCCGTCTAGTGGGAAAATATCTATATAAATTCCCCTTTTGATAGGATAGCGTTGTTTCTCTATCAAAGTGGTGGTGGTATTATATACTTTTGCTAGCAAATATGGGTAATGTGGGTTATGCTCGCCAGGGAATTCAAAAAGGTATTTACCTTCTTGTTTTTGCTTGGAAAGTTCTTTTAGTCTCTCGTAATCGCTACGTGGCATACCAACGTCTATATCGTCGTCCCAAGGAATAAAGCCCCCGTGTCTAATCGCACCGAGCATAGTTCCTGCTATTATGTAGTAGCGTAAATTATTTTTTTCGCAGAAATCGTGAAACCAGGCTAATTCTTCTACTAATTTTTCTTGTTGTTTATATATTTTAGCACCCCAACTATCCAAAACTTATTTTCTTAAGAATTTTTTATATGCCCACTCTCTCATCTTGCTAGGCAATAATACGTATCCACAAAATCTTATCGCCTTCATTTTGTTATATTGCCAAAAACCGATTAGTTTGTTGGATTTCATAAACTTAAGCAATTTAACGCAACTGCGATAGTATTTCATTCCCCCACGTCTATCTGCCATATCGAACACTCTAACGTTTACTAAAACTTCGTTTAGGTTAGCAAATTTAGCACCCGAAAGAAACATTCTTATCCACAAATACCAATCTTCAAACAGATAAAAACTTTGGTAAGAACCGGCTTTTTCTACTGCGCTTTTTTTAAATAGCACGGTAACGTGATTGAACGGCGACCTACTTTTTAGATAATTTGCTACATCCTCGTGTTTTTCAGGGACTATTCTATAATCTACAACTTCGGTTGGTGAATTCATAAACTCGGCTATGTTGCCACCAACTATGTCGACCTCTGGGTTTTCTTCCATAAATTTAAGTTGCTTTTCAAATCTATCTAAAAGCGAAAGGTCGTCGGTATCCATTCTGCCGACAAGTTCGTTCCTACAATAAGGCAAGCCGTGGCGTAGGGCATTGCCCAATCCACCGTTTTGCTCTAGTGGAAGATAGGTAAATACGTCTGCGCTTTCTTGCACGTATTTGTCAATGGTGTTTTGAAGTTCTTCATAAACAGGTCCATCACGAACTAACACGATTTGTTCTGGGGCAACCGTTTGACTAAGCAAACTTTCAATTGCTTGAACAAAATATTCAACTTTTTCATTTTTATAAACGCTCATTAAAACGGAATATTTCAAAACTAGTCCCCCTTAAAAGTTTGCTCGTTAATTATTTATTCGCTAATTATTTTCTTCTGCCTTGTCGTTTTCTTCTTTTAGGACGCCTTCTTTAACGCCGTCGTGCTTAAATACTTTACCAATCGTCATGAATAAGATTTTAATATCTAACCACAAGGAAATATGTTCTAAATAATATCTATCGAATTCGGCTTTCTTTTTAGGAATAGCAGCAAGCTCGTCTCTTCCGTTAACTTGCGCCCAACCAGAGATACCAGGTCTAATTTGATACATGTTGTATCCTTCTCTCGCCTCGTTAAGTTCTAACTCGTTTGCTTGAGACGGTCTGTATCCAATAAGACTCATCTTTCCAGTCAAAACGTTAAAAAGTTGTGGCAATTCGTCTATTGAAAGTTTTCTAATAACGGCGCCGACTTTAGTTATATACGAGTTTACTTCTGCGTATTCGTATCCTGCAACGTGATGGTTTGCGTCGACCGACATGCTTCTAAACTTAATACACTTAAACATCTTGCCGTTTTTACCAACCCTTTCTTGGCAAAAGAAAACTGGACCTTTGGAATCGATTTTTATTGCTATTGCCGTGATAATATAAATTGGTGATAACAAGATTATGGCAATCAAGGAAAAAAGCACGTCTAAAAACAACTTTATTCCCACGTATACTTTTTGAAAAAATCTTAATTTATAATCACCTTGGCTAATGCCTTTTTGCTTTTGTTTCATATATTATTTGGTCTCCATAAATATCATCAATAAAATACTTGTTTTGGTTTATTTTGAAAGCGCCGTGAGGTTTAGAGCCTTCTATTCGCACTATATACTTTACATTGTAGGTTATTATAACATATATAGTCTATTAAATCAATGCTTTTTGTCTCAACTTTTTTGGAAATATTTTCTAACGTAGCCTTTACAAAGACATTTTTTGTTAAACCAACCGTAAATTACGTAGTAATTTTTGAAAATAACGCTAGCAAATTATCTCGCCTGTGCGACCATACCCGACAAACATTTCACTGGACTGTTTGCCCTAACGGGAAATTTGCAAGCAAATTTTCTCCTTAATTCGATTCCCACCTTGCTTATGGACAAAAAGAGACAACCGATATTTCGGTTGTCTGCTTTACTATTTAAAAACTAACAAAAATTGTCGAAGAAATTTTTGTTAAAAGGAGCAACAGGTGTAAAAGCAAAACGACCTAGATTTTTCTAGGTCGTTTGCGTGGTCGCCTTGTTGCGACGTGGTGCCGAAGGCGGGAATCTCGCCTGTGCGACCATACCCGACAAACAGTTCACTGAACTGTTTGCCCTAACGGGAAATTTGCAAGCAAATTTTCTCCTTAATTCGATTCCCACCTTGCTTATGGACAAAAAGAGACAACCGATATTTCGGTTGTCTCTTTTTGGTGCCGAAGGCGGGAATCGAACCCGCACGGGGGATTAGCCCACTGGATTTTGAGTCCAGCGCGTCTGCCAGTTTCACCACTTCGGCAAATATTTAAAAAGTTTGTTGCAATTAGGCGCAATTTTTGGTAAAATATAGGTAAGCAGTATAATTATTTTATCTTGCGTTAAAAACTACTCTACGATAATATCACACTTTTAAGGTTTGCGCAAGCAATTATAAGGATTTTATGAAAAAATTAGTTCTTATCGACGGTAACAGCTTAATAAACAGGGCGTTTTATGCAATGCCTATTTTAATGACCAAGAACGGCGAATTTACCAACGCCGTTTACGGTTTTATGAACATGTTTACCAAAATGATTCAGGACGAAAAACCAACTTTCGTTGCCGTTGCTTTCGACCTTAAGGCACCGACTTTCCGTCATAAGATTTACGACCAATATAAAGGCACGAGAAAGCCTATGCCCGAAGAGTTAAGACCACAAATCGACACTCTTAAAAACCTGCTTAAACTTATGGGTGTTTGCGTGCTTGAAAAGGCTGGCTCGGAAGCTGACGACATTATCGGCACGATAGCAAAAGCTACCGACGTAAAAACTGTTATCATCACAGGAGACAAAGACTCTTTTCAACTTGTAGACCACCAAACTGAAGTGCATTTTACAAAGCGTGGGCTTTCCGACATTGAGATATATAACGATAGTAATTTCCAGGAAAAAACGGGTATCGAGCCTTGGCAAATTATAGAACTTAAAGCACTTATGGGCGACACTTCGGATAACATTCCCGGTATTCCCGGAGTGGGCGAAAAAACTGCCCTAAATTTAGTGCAAACTTACTCCTCAGTGGAAAATCTATACCAGCACGTTGACGAGTTAAAAGGCAAGCTTCAAGAAAAGGTTATTTTAGGAAAAGAGAGTGCGTTTTTATCTAAGACTTTAGCCACTATTGACACTAAAGTTGACGTTACTACCGACCTAAACGACATGACCTTTCCTTTCCCATTTTCTAGCCAAGTTAGAAGGAGATTTATCGAACTTGAATTCAAATCTCTAATATCGAGAAACAAGCTATTCGACCTTTCTAGCGACAGCCAAGTTGAAGACACAAAGCAAGAAGCCACTAAACCAACTAACGTTGAAAAAATAAAGGTGGAAAACCTCTCCAACCTAGAACTTAACACCCTAAAAGGAGAAATAGCATTTTGTATTACCGACGACGGCGTTTATCTTTACAACGGAGAAAAAGAATACACCCTACAAGTTAAACGCACGCTTTTAGACGACGGATTTAATTTAGGCGAGATTATCACCTATCTTAAACCCTTATTCCTATCCCAAAACACCTTAATCACGTTTAGTAAAAAGCACCTAAACCATTTATTATATAGCACGCTGGGAATTACCCTTAAATGCAAGGTTGAAGACCTTTCTTTAATTAAATATTTAGCCGATTTTGGTGGAAAAGAAGAAACGCTAACCGAAGTTCTAACCCAATACGACGGAGACCAAAAATCTCCTGCACTTTCCTTATATAACGTTTATCTTCAACTTAAGGATAAACTTATTAAAGAGAATATGCAAGACCTTTATTACGACGTGGAACTTCCACTTGCCGACGTATTATTCGATATGGAAAAAAACGGCTTTAAAATTGATACCGAGGCACTTTCAATAGCAGGCGAAAAGTTCAAAAATGAAATTGCCCTTTTAGAAAACCAAATTAAGAGCATTGCCGAAGAACCTAACCTTAACGTAAACTCGCCAAAACAACTAGGCGAAGTATTGTTTGAAAAACTAAAAGTGGGAAAAGGCAAAAAGACTAAGACTGGCTACTCTACGAGCGCAGAAGTGTTAGAAAATCTCGAAACTGATAACCCTATCGTTCCACATATTTTACAATTTAGAAAATTACAAAAAATTTACTCGACGTATATCGAAGGCTTTAAACCGTTAGTAGATAAGACGACACGACTTATTCACACTTCGTTTAACCAAACGGTTACGGCAACGGGCAGACTGTCTTCTAGCGAGCCAAACCTACAAAATATTCCTGTTAGAGAAGATTTAGGCAAAGAGCTTAGAAAATTCTTCGTAAGTCGCCACGCTGACGGCGTGTTAATCGGCGCAGACTATTCGCAAATAGAACTGCGATTGCTTGCAGAATTCTCTAAAGCAAAAGGATTAGTTAAAGCATATCAAGAGGGTGAAGATATCCACACGGCAACGGCAAGCAAGGTGTTTGGCGTTAGCGTTAAAGAGGTAACCTCTCAAATGCGCAGTAGTGCAAAAGCCGTTAACTTTGGCATAATTTACGGAATGAGCGAATACGGACTAGCAAAAAATATTAAAGTTTCACCTGCCGAGGCTAGAAGATATATAAACGCATATTTCAGCGAATACCCGGAAGTTAAAGAATACATGAACAAAAACGTTAATTTCGCTAGACAAAACGGCTACGCAACAACCATTCTAGGCAGAAGAAGATATATAGCCGAGATAAACTCTACCAACCACATGATAAAATCGTTTGGCGAGAGGGTTGCAATGAATATGCCACTTCAAGGCAGTAGTGCAGACATTATAAAACTCGCAATGCTAGGCGTAAGCAACAGACTTAAAAAAGAAGGTTTAGCTTCTAAACTTATTTTAACCGTGCATGACGAACTTATAATAGACGCAACCAAAGACGAGGCTGAAAAAGTGGAAAAAATACTACAACAAGAGATGGAAAACGCCGTTAAACTATCCGTTCCACTAATCGTTTCGGTTGGCAAGGGCAAGACGTGGTTTGACGCAAAGTAGGTTTTTATGAAAGACAATTATTTAATCGCCGTAACGGGTGGAATAGGAAGTGGAAAATCTATGGTTTTATCTATAATAAAAGACCTAGGATACCCCACGCTTTCTTGCGACCAAGTTACCGACGAAGTATATAAAAAACCGTTCGTAAAACGCTTTTTATCAAAAATGTTTCCTAATGCTAAAACGGGTAGGCTTTTTATAAAAATAGATAAAAAAATAATCGCAAAGGAAGTTTTTTCGTCTAAGCAAAAACTTAAACAATTAACCGATTTTCTAACCCCTATCATCTTAGAGCAAACACTTAAAAAAGCAAGAAAAATACAAGGAAAAGTGTTTGTGGAAGTTCCACTACTTTTCGAGTGCAAAGCGCAAGATAAATTCGATAAAATTATCGTTGTTAAAAGGAATTTAAATAGTAGAATTGAAAGCGTTATGGCTCGCTCTAATTTAATTAAAGAACAAGTTTTAGAAAGAATAAATTCTCAGTTCGACTACGACGGCGCCGACCTTTCTTGTTATAGCGTTTTAATAAACGACGGCGATATAAAATCACTAGAAGAAAAGGTTAAAAATTTAATCTAACAACTGAAAAAGGATAGCGATTGCTATCCTTTTTTATTACATTAATAATTGACCTTCAGTCGATTCGATTACCTTAAACATTTCTACTTGTCTGCCGGTAATGGCATCTATATAAACGTAATAGGTGCTACCGTTGTAATCGCCCGAAAATTCGTAACATAATTTTTCGGCTTTCGTTCCTATCGGCACGATACAAATTCGGCTTGAAGTTACTTCCATATCGTTAGATATTTTTTCCTTTGCTTCGTATTTTGAAAGGCTTGCCTTTTGCATTTGTCTATCGGTGTGGTTAATATAATACGACGACGCTTCTAAACCGATTACCATGTTGGTTTCTGCACATACCCTAACTTTAATTAAGTCGCTATAGACTATTACGCCGTCTTTTTCGTAAGCGAAGTTTATCGTGTATAAATTGTTTGAAAGATTTATCCAAACGGGTTTCATGTTAGTTACGCCCGTCTTTTCTAAAAATTCAGTCGCTACTTTTATAGCGTCTTCTTGTTGATAGTTAACCTCTTTACAACTACCTGCATAAGCAAACATAATTAGTTTTCCACCGTTTTTGCTTATTTGAGCGTAAAGATTTTCTCCCTTGACTTCGGCTTCAACGTTAAAGGTTTCTATAATAGCCGTCGTTTCGCCTACTCTCTTTACTTTATTCACGCCGTAATCGGCAAATATCTCGTTAAACTTATCCTCTGCAACTGCACCGTTTATTGTCTCCTTCGGTAAACCTTTTATTTCCTTTCTGTTAATTCCGTCTGAAAAAGGTCCGTCGTAAATAAGTTCAGGATAATCCACCGACAAGTTTTGCAACTCGTTAAATCCTTTTACTATTGCGTTACCTTTTCCTGCTTCGTTTAAGGTGGAAAATGAAAAATCGCTTCCCATTTTTGCTACTACGTTTTGTAGATTTTGCTTAAACGTTAGGTTTGCCTCGTAAAGCGCCACGAGATTTTGTCTATCCTCACTTGAAATTCCTTCGCCGTCTATAATCTTTTTATTTAAATACTTTGCATAGTCGCCTATTTGGTTAACTAATTTAGTGGTGTAAAACTTGTTTTCGTCTTTAAGTGGAAGCAGCCCTAAATCGCTTTCACAAAGTTCGCTTTCCACGGCAATATCTAGAAGATATTTTTGAATTGCCCCCTCGTCTTTAGTGGCTAAAACCTTAGAGAGATTGAGGTCGATATTATCAACTTGTTCCACCGTGTCGTAAAAAGATTTGGCGTATGCGTTTTCCATAACGACGTCTGCCTCTTGTGGAATGAGATAAGTTAAGGTTAAGGCTGTTGCAAGTGCAATAGTAGATATACTTAAACAAATTACTGCAATTAGCCAACCTTTTCTTCCTCTTGAGGCACCCCTCCCGTCGCCGTTAGAACGTGCTTTTCGTTGCCTGAGATTCTCTCTTTTTTCCATTCTTGCCTTTTGTCTTAATCTTTTTAAAGTGGCTCTTTCTTCTGCCGTTTTTTCCTTTAGCATTCTCTTTCTTTCTTGCTCGGCACTTTTTTGCTCTTGTTTTACGGCAAGCGCTTGTTGTTTTTGTTGTTCTTTAATTCTTTGTTTTTCCGTTTTGTCTTTTTCGTCTTGAGCCTTAGCACGCTCTTTTCTTAAAGCGTGTTCTATACGAACTTGCGCTTTTTGTTCTTCGGTTAAAGATTGCCACTTATCGCTAGATATATTTTCAACCTTTTCTATTGCGCTGTTTTTCTTTTCTTCCATAATACCTCCTTAAACTGCAAAGACGTGGTTACCTATAGTAACGGTAGTCTTTCTAGTAAATATCCATTGGCTAGTTGCCGTTGCAGGATTGTAATAATATATTGCACCGTATGATGGGTCCCAACCGTTCATTGCGTCTTGTGCTGCCTTTCTTGCCGTTGCGTTTGGCGTTAAGTTTATTTGTCCGTCGTCCACTGCCGTGAATGCATATTTTTGATAAATTACCCCACTCATTGTGTTAGGGAACGAAGAACTTCTAATTCTATTCATAACGACTGCCCCTACGGCAACTTGTCCCACGTAACTTTCACCTCTTGCTTCTCCATAAATAAGCCTTGCTAAAAGTTCTAGGTCTGCGTTAGAATATTGACCTTGTCCTGAAGAACTACTTCCTGCACTAATACCAACTGCAGCAAGAGTTTTAGGTCCAGCTATTCCGTCAACCGTTAGTTTATTCTTTCGTTGAAAGTATTTAACGGCTTCTACCGTTTTACTTCCGTAAATACCATCTACCGAGCCTTTGTAGTATCCCCAATTCTTTAACTTTTGTTGCAAGGTTCTTACAGTTGCTCCCGTGCTACCTCTTTTTAATATCGTGGCTGCGTATACGCTTTGCGAATTCTCAAAAGCATTTAGCGAAAATCCCGTTACCCCCACGATACAAAAACACATTCCCAGCGCTAGCATGAGAATGGTTATCTTCTTAAATATTTTTTTCATACAACTTCCTCCTATCGGTTTTTCTTAAAATCGTTTATAATCTCTAAAATTTTGCTTTTGTATATGTATTGATTTTGCCCCTCCCCCGTAAAACAAAGGGGTGGATAAACCACACACCACCAATTATCCCCTTTCGCGCTTCCAAGTTCTAATATAAGGGCATCATAAACGCCCTGCTCTAAGGTAAAACCGTCGTATACTCTAGTGGGGAATTCTTCGGTGGCTAATTTTGCCTTGCAAACGTAGGTAAAACCATTTTCTTTTAAGACTGCGTTAGCAACCCTCTCTATATCGTTCAAATTGCTTTTTAGCATTTTTTTGGCTTGTTCCTTAGTCTTAACGCTTGCGATATATGGCGTTAGGTGTTCGACTACGGCATCTTTGACTTTATATTTTATTTCTTGGTCATCTTGAGAATTAGATTCTGCCCTTACGTGAATGCGTAAATATTCGGTGTTAACCTGAGATTTATTTAGGTAAACTCCCACGGCAGACAATACTATTATGAGGCAAATCAAAAAACTTATACTTAAACTCTTCATTTTTTCCGTCTCCTTACTTAATGAAAAGTTTATTGACACATACTTTAATTTTTATACCTTAACGAAAATAAAAACGACAAACTAACTAGTCTGTCGTTTACGTTTTATTTTGTTTTAGTTTTAATTAATTTCGTTTTTACTTTAGATAAAAGTTTTTTGTAAGCTTTATTCCTTGCCCTTCTAGTTTTATAGACGCCAACCGTTACGCTACCACTACCCGTCATAAAGCAATCGCCTTGTTCTTTTAATAGATTTAAGTTTTGTTCTATTTCGCAACAAAGCGTTTTTGCAGGAAGATATAAATCGTTTTTAAGGTTTGATATAAACTCTTGATAATTTCGATTTATCAAACTTTCTACGGCTTTATCGGTCGTGTCGGGATAGGTTTTAGCAATCTTGTCAAATTCCTTATAGCACTCGCCAGCCGTAACGCTGGAATTTGCAGTTAATAGTAATAGATAAAGATTTAACCTTGCGTTTAAATGGCTAACTATTTCGCCTCTTCCCTCTATAACGGCTAGGCCTCCGTCTAACATATACGCCGTATCGCTACCTAAAAGGTTTGCTAACGGGGTTATATCTTGCTCTATTTTATATAGTTTTTTCATCCCTTTAAGAACGGCGCATATATCAGCAGACGAGCCACCAAGTCCACCACCCAACGGAATTCGTTTATCAATAACTATATCCACGCCGTTTGTGTTAAAGGTTTCCATAAAGAGTTTTGCGCTTTTATATGCGTTGTTTTGCTCGTTAGGACAATCAACCACTATTCCTTTTTGCGCTATGGTAATATTCTTATCACTTCTCTTTTTTAAGATTACTTTATCCCCTAAAGATAGCGTCGTAACCAAAGACTTGATTTTATGAAATCCTTGTTCTTCGCCCAAAATATCTAGAGTAAAGTTTACCTTTGCAGGCGCAGAAATTTTTACCTTTTCCATTAGTTTTTCCTTTATAGTTTATTACAGTAGACAAATTAGTAACGAGAGTTTTCGCACCCTCTTCTATAAACCACGATTCTCTCCTTTCCTGAAAGAGGAAATTGCAAATCTTGATTAGTTGCTAAAAGCGTTTCAGGTGAAAGATTAAGACGCTTTGCTAGCGACCACAATTCTTCGCCCTCGTAAGGGATATAAACGCTTATAGCGTGCGCATTAGCCTGCTTTTCGCCAACGCTCTTTATGCTTTTAACAAGTGAAACCTTGCACTTCTCGGTAGGATAAGCAGTAAACAATACTTCAGCTGAAAACTCGATTTCCGTGTTAGAGACCAATCTTGCTCTTACCTTATGACTTAACGCCTTTACTGAATACTCACACTCACAATCGCATCTCGTGTCTAGCATGGTTTCAAACGGACTTTCTATCTTTCTAGAAAAAATTTGGTTTTCGCTATCCTTGAACAAGCAATTTAGAGAGAACACACCCGTTACTTTAAGCCCTTCTTCCACACAATCTACCGATACAACTTCTAGTTTTTCGCCAAGACAACAAACGAGTGTAGTCCCTACGGGTAGAGAATCGGTTGAAGCAGTTAAAGTAAGTTGCTTAGTTGCACCCCTTTGGTCGCAAGGACGATAAAAAAGATGTTCTTCCTTTTCTATTTCAACGTTTTGGGTGGTGCTGAATGCGTCTTCTATTATATTTAAATTTTCCGTATAGAAAGCCTCGCCTGATAATAGCAAGTTTACGCTAACTTTTATAAGCGTGTTAGAGTTAACTTGGTCAACCGAAACTTCGGTTTTGAAAAGCTTCTCTTGCACAAACGCCGTAGCACTCATAGACGGCATAGCGTCTTCACATTCTATTTCTGCCCTAAACGGCAAAATTCTTTCTTCTCTTATTATATCGTTTTTCTCTTTAGATTGCAACAATATTGCTGAAAACAATACTTCTCCGTCAACAATTATCGAACCTACTCCACATTGCACGGCAGTAATCAAAGGCAATGCTCTTTGGCTTAGCACTTCCTCTATTTTATAATCTATTTCAAAATCTTCTTCTAGAGGATATACGCTTTCCCTTTGACCACAACTTCTGCAAAAGGCTCTTTCCCTCGAATCTACTATGAGATTATCGCTAGCAGACAGGATACTTATTTTTTTATTTTCAACGACGTTTGCCTCAACGCCTACGTATCCAATTATCGTAAGTCTTATTCCCGAAACGTCAGGTTCTATTTTATCAAGACACGCCTGAATTTGCGCTTTAGCGTTTTGCTCGCCTCCGTGCTTAATCTGCCCTTTAAATTCTGCGCCACACTCACATTTGCTTAAACCTCCCTCAACGTCTTTATAGCAAACGAAAAAGGTTACTTTTCCTTCAAAACAAATTTCTTTTTCATTTATCGTGTAGCCCGTTATCACGCTCCTCGCCGTAACGTTAAGTATTTTGCTCACCAAAGCCGACGGAACTTCAGTTTTGCACTCAACCTTTACGCTTTCTTTGTAAACTCCTTTTTGCTGAGATAAATAAACGTCCTCAAACGTAGGCTCAAATGCCATAATGTTTCCCCCTTATCTTCGTATTCATTACAAATATATACTGCCAAAGCCTTTTTTATGACAACAAAAAACGGAAAGAATTATTCTTCCCGTTTTGGTTTGTTTATTATTTATTGAACTTTTTTAACCTTGACTCTTCCACACATAAATTCAGAGTATGAATAGGAAGTTCTACCGTTGTATTCCTTATCCATAGGCGAAACGGTAAATAGCGCAGGGTATACACCGTTTATTTTAGCCATAAATTTTACGAACTTGTTTCTTCCTAGCGCTAGGGTTACTTCTACAGACTGTTCTTTTAGTCTTGCAATTTGGGTTTTTACCTGACTTAACGATATATTACTTTTTATCATAGTAAGTAAGATATTCCCCTAATGAAAATTTTTATACTCTAAAAATCTTCTTCGTCCTCGTCTTCCTCTTCTTCCTCATCTTCATCGGTGTCTTCAAAGTCTGCCTCGTCTACGTCGTAATTAAAGTCGTCAGGCTCAACGCTTTCGTGAATTTCAATTTCTTCTTCCTCTTCGTCGTCGAAAAGCTCTTCTCCCTCTTCTTCGGCTAGTTTTGCAAGCGAAAGCATTTCTTCGCTATCAGTCTCTTCTTCAGGTTCTTCGTCGTCTAAATATTCCTTCCACGATTCGTCGTCTATGTCGTTTTTCTCTTCTTCGTATTGACCAAGCTTTGCGCATTGGCGACAAATCGTTTGACCTGGCTTAAGATAATTTTGATGGCATTTTGGACATAAGTCTAACATTTCTTGTTCGTCGTCTTCGTCAACGGCAAAAACTAATTGTGGACCTTTTTTTAACTCAGCCTTACAAACGTCGCAGTATTCTTCACCTTCTTTAATATAGTTCAATTCACATCTTGGGCAAATAACGTATTTTGGCATTTCTTTTCTCCGTATATATCATATATATTTGTTTTTTGTGTCGTATGTTACTCTTTATAATCGCCCTATATTATATCCATATATATCGCTTTTGTAAACTGTTTTTTTGATTTTTTTAAAATTTGTGTCTTTTTAATCCCTCTAATTCGCTTCTTTCTTTTTTTACCATTCTCTTTTCCTTATATCTAAACTAAAAAAGCCACGAACTTTTGTCGTGGCTTTAACCTAGGCTTTCTCTAATAACATCTTATCGGCAACGAGCGCAATAAATTCACCGTTGGTTGGTTTTTCGCTACCCATAAACGCCCTCACTCCTAATATATTGTTAATGTTATCAATCCTTCCTCTATTCCAAGCAACTTCTATAGCGTGGCGAATAGCACGCTCTACCTTGCTTGCAGAAGTATTATACTTTTCTCCAATCGATGGATAAAGTTTCTTAGTTATATTATTTATTACGTCTGGGTCCTCTACTGCCATCTTAACTCCTTCTCTTAAAAAGGAATAACCCTTTATGTGTGGTGGAATTCCAACGTTAATAAATATCTTGCTTATCTTTTCTTCTAAAGTTATTCTATGTAGTCCCTTCGTTTCTGTATTGTTAACTATTCTATCTTTGCCCTCCATAATACTTAATAGCCTTTGCTTTAACACCGAAAACTCGTAAGGCTTTGCCATAAAATAGTTCGCCCCTGCACCCATAACTTCCAAAACGACCTCTTCGCAAGAAAGTGCGCTAAGAACGATAATCTTAACGTCTTGACTAATTTCCCTTACTTTGTTTATCACTAACAATCCGTCGTATCCCCTCAAAACCAAGTCTGTAATAAAAATTTGTGGCTTCCTTTCGGCAACCTCGGTTATCGCCTTTATCCCATCGGTTGACGCCCCAACAACGTTAAACTCTTCGCTTTGGTTAAAATGTTTTACCAATGCATCGTTTGACTCTTTAGTATCTTGTAATAAATACACGGTTTGTTTTTGCATAATAATCTCCTTTTTTGTCTTTATGCTTTTATTTTACATAATTTTTCAAAAAAAGGCAAGTTATTTTTGTTCAAAATTTTGTTTTATTTTGACGAATTTTGTTTAAAATTGTAATCGTTTGTTTTTTGCTAATATTTTTTATCAAAAAAAGCCTCTTTCCTCGTAGAAAAGAGACTTTCGTTCAAATATAAAATTATGGGATTTATTCATTAATTTTCACTAAGCCCAACACACTCGAGCAAATCTCTCGCCGAAACTAAGTCTTGCTTTTTTACGCTCGTTAAAACAGCTAATTCACTTCTTCCCGTTTTGCTTCTTGAACCAAATAAAAACGAGAACCATCTTACCACCTGATAGAATGGGAATAACCATTTGTGCTTTTCTAGAATAGGATATATCCTCTTTAATTTCCTGTAGGGCAAAAACGTTCTTGAGAAAAAGTATCTAGTTTTAGAGCCTTTCTTTACGTTCGCCATCACTACGCCCTTTTCACGAGAGCCGTATGCACCACCATCTATTAGGTAATTGGATGTTTTTAGAACGTCTTCGCTCGCCTTTTGATTTTCAAACCAATACGCCTTTAAGTTTATAAGCGTTTGAAAAAACCTTAAAAGCTTTCCTTCTTCAAGAATTTCGTTAAGTTTTTGCTCGTTATATTCTAAGTTCTTTTGCAGAACAAACAAATCCATAACCGGCTTAATCCCACATCCACCGTCAAGAAAATGATAGGCAGCGTGAGCAGTTAAATAAAACAATATAAACTCGTTAGTCAAACGGTATTCGCTAGTTTGGTTTTCGCTTATAGCGTAATCCCACGCATTCATAAGTATAGCGTCTGCCTGTTGAAGCCCTTCCTTTAACGAGAAATGTATTTCAACTTTAACCTTTGCTTGACTCTCAAAACCCATATCGTGAAAGGTCGCAGTTTTAGGCGCTTTATATCTTAACCTATCGATAAGTAAACGCTTTACTTTTTCAAAGTCTTTTTCATCAACCAATAGGTCTAAGTCGTAACTCGTTCTAATAACGTTTTCTGGATAGTAATTTCTTATCACGGCACCTTTAAGAGGAATAAATTTAATCCCCTCGGCTTTGAACAATTCTTTAACCTGCTCGTATTCGTATCGTTGATTTTCCAAGCGATACACGGCTAGCATTCTTTCCTTGTCAAAAAGTTTATAAAGGTCATCTTCTAAAGATAAAACATTTAGCTTTGCAAGCGCATCTCCAACGAGGTTCGCCACGTCGTGAATTTTCGCAAGATTAAACAAATCGTTCATCTGCTCTTGCTTTAAGCTTTCTTTCAGTTCGTTAACCTCTTGCTCGGTAGGATTTATTACACCAAACTCTTCTCGAAGCAGATAAAATAAAAGTTCTTCAGTTTTCATCATCTACTCCTTTGGAAGATTTTAGACTTTTTATTTTTTAAGGTCAGCCACCACCTTATCGGTAATTTCCTTTACCATTTTTTTGTTCTCTATAAATTTTTCACTATTCCAACAACAAACCTGATTTTCGTAAACCTTTAGGTCTTTGAGCCCCTCGCAAAAGGTTTTTTCTATTTCCGTTGGGTTGGTTATTTTTTGAGTGTTGCAAAAACTTCTCGACAGGATTGCTCTCGTTGAACCTAGCCTATAATGTTCGGCTATTATCATTTCGGCTTTGATGGTGCCTGTGCCGAGTTTTGCTATTCCACCAAAGCCGTAAGGTATCTTTTTGGCTTTGATTTTAGTGCAAAGTTTTTCTACCGTGCCGTTTGCTAAAAGTTCAAACATGAAGTTTAAGCCGTAACTTAAGTGAAGGTCGTTTAAGCCGATATGCATTTCGTCTGGAAGTGCATCTTCTAGAACACTATCGAGAATTTCAACCCCCTCTTTGGTTTCTAAAAGCAGAACGGTTTTACATCTTTTATTGACCGTATCTAAAAAGTCTTTAACTTCTTCAAGCGTTTTCCACATAGGGAGCATTATGATTTTTGCGCCTGCCTTAATAACCTTTTCGATTTCTTCTTTCGAGCCTTCGTTCCAAGGGTTAACCCTAACCATAAGTTTAGCCGTCGTCAAAATTTTAGAAATTTTCTCAACGTCTTTTATAGAATGATGAGATTTTACCCCGTCAACGTTCTTTTGTCTTTCTTCTTTTCCTAACGTTTCAAGGTCAATCCAAACACGGTCTACACCTTGCCTTTCAGCAATCAACGCCACCTCTGGGTCGTTGGTTATATACATTAGTTCTAAAGCCATTTTCCCACTATCCCAATATTTATCCTTTTTCTTTGCAACGAGTAAATTCTCTCACTCTACATAAAGGTTCACGACAATTATAGCACAAAGAATACTCATTTTCAAGATATAAAACCATTGTGCTATAAAATATCTTGCAATAATTAATCTTCTTAGCAATTATTTTTAATCAAAACGGAATAAATAAAATTTGATTTTACTCTATTATACATTGACACCGTTTGATGCTTTTGCTATAATTAACAGGATAAAGGTTTTGGAGGTAAAAACCATGTTAAAACTAGGATTTATCGGCTTTGGGGTAGAAGGTAGCGCAAGAGGCGCAGGACTTTGGAGAAACGGCTTTGCTCCTTCTGGTAGAGTTATGCTTAAGGCTATTGCCGACCCAAACGAAGAGGGCGTTAAATCACAATTAACACCTGAAGAAATTGAAAATTGCACCTTTTATAAAGATGCAGAAACAATGATGGCAAACGAACAACTAGACGGCGTTTTAATTGGAACTAGATGTAACTTACATACTAAATACGCAAAATTAGTTGCTAAATATAATATTCCTCTTTTCCTTGAAAAGCCTGTTGGCATCAACGAAAAACAACTAAAAGAACTTATGGCTCTCGTTCCTACCATGAACGAAAAAACCGTTGTTTCTTTCCCCTTAAGAATGAGCGCTATCGTTCAAAAAATGAAGGAATTATATAATAGTGGCATAACGGGAGAATTATCTCAAATTCAAGCCTACAACAACGTTTCTTACGGCAGAGGCTATTACCACATGTGGTATAGAGATGAAAGCATTACGGGTGGACTATTCTTGCAAAAATCTACTCACGACCTTGACTATATCAACCATATAATCGGCAAACCATATCCAGAAACCATTTTTGCTATGGAAACAAAGAGAATCTTCACAGGGGACAAACCTGCAAACTTACTTTGCAAGGATTGCCCTGAAAACGAAACTTGCCCTGAAGGAATAGTTAACCTTACAAAAATTGGTTACGCACACGCATCAAAGCCAAACTTTAAGTGCTGTTTTGCTAAAGACACAGGCAACCACGACTGCGCAACTATCTTAATGAAATACGATAACGGCGTGCATCTAACCTACACCCAAAACTTCGTAAGCAGATTCTTCGCTGCAACCCGTGGCGCAAGACTTATTGGTTTTAAAGGAACGCTAGAGTTTGACTTTGTAACCGAAAAAATTAAGTTTATCGACCACTTTAACAGAGAAAACGTTCAAGATATAGAAGTTAATGCAGACGGAATGCATAGTGGTGGCGACACACTTTTAGTTAACAACTTCCTAGACGTTATGGAAGGCAAAGACACTTCTAAATCTCCTCTCATGGAAGGCATTATTAGTGCAAAAATGTGCATGACTGCTAAAGAAAGTGCTAAAAAGAACAAACTTGTAAAATTCAAAATTTAATAAGATATAAAACTAATCGCTACTTTGAAAACTCAAAGTAGCGATTTTTTATTTTTACTTAAAGGCTGGTAGCCACTCGCCAATTTCTTCATCTTTAAAGTGGTATTGACCTTGCACTCTTACCCTATCTACAAAGTAAACAAAGGCTTCGGGATAGGCTTTCATAACGTTCATAAATTCAGGGATTTCTCTAACGTTCATTACGCTAAATACGATATAATTATCGTCGCCCGAATACATTCCGTTACTTTTAACAATAGTTGCACTATGCTTAAACTTATTTAAGATTTCATCCTTGATAACTTCTGGGGTTTTAGTAACGATTTTAACTTCTACGGCATATCTATCGCCCTTTAAAAAGAACGCTACCACTCGCTCAGACGTGAAAATTTGTATAATCGAAAGAATAATACTCGTTACGTCAAGATATACAAGGAACGACGTTGCCACAATAATATAAGCGCAAATGCTTATTAGCCTTTCTATGTTGAAGTGTGGTTTCCACTTATGAACAAGCCCTGCAATTATATCTACGCCACCCGTAGAATAACCTATTTTTAGCATTATGCCAACGCTTATTCCAAGCAGAACGCCCGAAGAAAGCGCCGAAACAAAACGATAGGCAATGGCGTCGCTTGCAGATATACCTTGTGGAACATACGTAAACAACCCAACGGCTTCGTAAAAGACTACGCCAAAGGAATCAAAGACTGTAAATATTATTACGAATATTACGTATTTCCTATTTAAAAAGATAAGCGCTAGCACAAGCAACGGCAAGTTAATTAAAATCTTAAACCAGCCAATATTAATAGTCGTTATTTCGTATAGAATGGTCGAAAGTCCATCTATTCCACTTGGCGAGAAATCGCTAGGCACTACGAACACGTGCAAGGCAAAAGACGAAAAGAAGGCTGCTATTAAGGTCAAAATGGTATGCAATAATTTCCTCTTCATAAAAGTAACTCCCTTTTATTTCAATCGTTTATAATTATATTATAAACCTTGACTTATGGGAATCGACGATATATAATAACCCTGTGAAAATCTTTCACATGTGAAAGGTGTTCATAGGGAGAATGTAACAAATGGATATTCAAAAAATAAAGGTTATTTTGTCAGCGATAGAACACAAAAGCCTTTCTAGGGCTGCCGAAGAGATTTCTTACACGCCGTCTGCAATGTCGCATATAGCAGACGCTATCGAAAGAGAGTTAGGCGTTAAAATTTTACAAAGAACTCCTTTAGGCATGGTGGTTTAAGCAAAAAGAAGATAAGCGACGCAACGCGCCACTTATCTTCTAAACAAAGGAGCAAAAAAAGAAAAACAAAAAACAACACCTATAATTTAACCTTTTATTGTGACAATCTTTGTCATATTGAAAATATTTATAGAAAAATAAAAAGCACACCCGAAGGTGTGCTTTTTTAGTAACTAAATTATAGTAAGCCGATTAAACCACTTAAAGCAGCGATAACTACGAATAAGGTGGTTGCTACGGTTGACATCATCTTAATGAAAATATCAAGAGCAACGCCTACAACGTCTTTACGAGTGTCGCCAATGGTGTCGCCGGTAACGGCAGCCTTATGAGCGGCAGAGCCTTTTCCGTGGCCTTCTAACTTGCCTTGTTCGATAAACTTCTTGGCGTTGTCGAATGCACCACCAGAGTTACCCATGAAGATAGCACGTGGAATAGCAACAACTGTTGCACCAAGTAGAATACCAAGAACGAAGTCTAGACCAAATACTGCACCACCAATTAGTGGAACTGCTAGAGCAATGATTGATGGGAATAACATTCTCTTTAATGCTGAAGAGGTTGCAAGACGAACTAGTTCGTTGTAATCAGGGTCTTTTTCACCAGCTAAAATAGCAGGGTCTGAAAGTTGTCTGTCGCCAACGTGTGCAAGTTCTTTGGCAGAACGAATGGTGTTGTCGGTAAGCATAGCAGAGAAGAATTCGATTAGCGCACCACCAATGATTAAGCCTGCAACAACAGTGATTAACGACATACCTGCGAAAGTAGGTGGGTCAAGCGCTGGGATAGCAGCGTAGTTGTTGATGAATGCAACGATAAGTGAAACGGTTGCGAACGCTGCAGAGCCGATTGCAAAGCCTTTACCGATAGCAGCAGTGGTGTTACCAACAGAGTCAAGTTTGTCGGTGATTACACGAACTTCTGGTGCTAGGTGACAAGATTCTGCAAGACCACCAGCGTTGTCTGCGATAGGACCGAATGCGTCGATTGAAACGGTAGTTCCAACGAATGAAAGCATACCAAGAGATGCGATTGCGATTCCGTAGTATCCACCAAGTAAACCAGATAGCAATAATGAAATTGCAATGATTGAAATTGGATATAAGCAAGAACGTGAACCAACAGCGTCGCCCTTTGTAACTAGGAATGCTTCGCCTTCTGCTGAATATTCAGCGATTTGTTTGGTAGGACTAAATTTATCACTAGTGTAGTATTCAGTGATAGAACCGATAGCAACACCACTGATGATACCAAGGATTGCGCAAACCCAAGGAGATACCCAACCAATTTTGAAGTCCATAGCTTCTTTCAAGGTTTCAGTGCCAACTTTGCCGAAAGCGAAGTAAGCAGCAAGACCACAAGTTAAAACTGAAATACCAGCAGATATGTAAGTTGCAAGGTTAAGTTCTTTAGAAGGGTCGTCGCCCATTTTCTTAATTTGAGCGTATGCTAAACCAATGATACAGCCAAGTAAGCCACCACCAGCAACAACTAGTGGGAATACGTATGCTGAAGTAAAGAGACTAACAGTCATAAACTTTACTATCTCTAAGTCAGACAAGAAGCTGATAGCAACGATAATCGATGCAGACATGGTTGCAACGAAACTTTCTAGAAGGTCTGAACAGTTACCAGCGATATCGTTAACGTTGTCGCCAATAAAGTCTGCGATTACGTTTGGAACACGGCTATCGTCTTCTGGAAGGTCATTACGGATTTTACCTAAAATGTCGGCAGAAATGTCGGCAGCCTTGGTAAAGTTACCACCAGCAACACGGTTAAACATAGCAACGGTAGAACAACCTAAAGAATAAGAGGTAATTCTCATAACAGAGGTGTTAGTTAACAACTTATCGATAACGACAATACCACATCCTTGATAGGTTTGAATACCTGCGCCAGATAAAGTTGCGATTTCGGTTTGAGGACCAACACCACTAACGATAACTACTAACAAGAGACCAAGTAAACCCATTGCTTGAACTGAAAGACCACTAATAGAACCACCACCAAGGGCAACCTTTACGGTTTTGCCGATTGAAAGGCTTTCTTTAGCAACGTTTGCAGTTCTAACGTTAGCATAGGTAGCACTTTTCATACCTAAGATACAAACGACACTACTCATTAAAGCGCCTAGAATATAGGTTAAGCCACTGAACTTCTCAATAAATAAAGAAAGTGCCGTTGCAATAACTAAAATAACTATGCCGATTGTAGTAAATTCCTTTTTAAGGAAAACTCCTGCGCCTTCACGAATGATTGCGCTCATTTTTACCATACGCTCGTTGCCTTCTTTTAACTTCTTGATGGTTACGTAGTTGTAAACAACGTAAACAAGAGCCAAGACGCAAATTCCAAGCATGGCAAATAACCACACCTTGCTCATAAAAATACTCCTTCTATGTTATTAGTATAGGTAGCCCAACTGCCACCAGTATAGATTTTACCACAAACTTTTATAAAAGTAAATAGCATTTTTAGACAAAATTATTATATTTTATGACATTATTATGTATATTTTATAAGCATGAAAAAAATAAGCGATTTTGTTTAATTATTTTTGATAACAAACTCAAAAAAGCCAATCAAAAATCCTATTATTCCTAGAAAAACCGTCATACTCCCCACCCCTTTTTCTTTATAATAACAAGCGAATATGACAATTATAGTCATATTACCTGCCCAAATACTTAAAAGTTTTATATAAAATAAAGGCAACCCTTTTGGATTGCCTTTATTTGTTTGGTTGAGCGTGTAGTATGTAAAACTACATGTTTTCGGAGAGCAATTTAGCCCACCCAAAAGATTATACTTTTTTTGGTAAAATTCTATTGCCCATTTAATTTCAAAATCAATTCTGCCATGTCTAGGACCTTGGTGTTAGGTTGTATATTTTGCAAGCACAAAACTTTATTATATAAGGCGTTCGCAAATGCTGTTATCTCAACTTTTAATCCGTCTAAGTCGCGATTATATATTTCTTTAGCAAGCATAGTTTTTATCTGATATGTATATTTTGATGCAAAAATTTCCCTTATTAAATAGTTTCTCATACTTCCTATATCGTTAGAATCATAAATTAAACCCAAAGTCCTAATATTATTATTTAAAAAATGAAGTTCTTTTTCTTTATTAGCATCAAAGCAAAGTTTATATATTTCTTTTACAATACTCACATAATCACTTGGTTTCATTCTTTTCTCCTTTGTTATTTTATAGATTCTTCGACGAGAGCGATTATTCTCTAATGCCAAAGCCAATAGGAACTCGTTTCTTTTCGGGTTCTTTCTTAATTGCAGTCAATAAAAAATTAAGTTGATTGATATGTTGAATTAAAGTTGCTTCATTACCATTCACAAAACCTTTGAAAATCATTAAAACTGATTTTTCGTAAGTAATATTTGTTACTTGCATCAACATTGATTGCCCAAAACTTGTCAACCAAAGTCCTACTTCGTGCTCAGTGTCTAAATTTTTTTCAAATTCCTGAATATAATCTTTGATAATTTCAAATTGAGTATCCGACCACATATGATGCATTGGTAGGTCTATATCGGGTATTGTTACTTCTGGTATTTTTATATTAGGTAAATCAAACATAATAATTTCTCCTTTGTTATTTGCTTGTTAATTTTTGATACATTTTCATAAGTTCGGCGACACATTCGCTTTCGGTGTTGATTTTACCCCAAAATTCGTATGCTTCCATAACTGCTTTATCATTTAACTGATGTGCCCTGCGTAATTCAGGTGGCATTGTTAACTCATCATATAAATCGGCAAGAGAACAATCGGGATAAAGTGCACGTGCATCTAAAATTGCTTGCGCAGTTTCTTCTATTTTTGCCTTTTGTTCTTCGGTCGGCTCACACCAAGGGAAGTTGTTGTATACGATATTCGCAGAATATCTATATCTCATTTCTAATCTACCACAAATCGCACGAATCCACGCATTATGCACGTTTGAAGTTAAAATTCCAAACTCATATAAAGAAGCATTTGGTAAAATCATTACTGCATTAGTTGCAATAATTGACGAATTAACAAAACCTATCGGTATATATTTCCGTTTTTCGGCCGAGTGACATGGAATTATCAAATAATATCCGTTTTCTGGTTGCCTTATTTCACCAAACAAATATGGCACTAGCGCAAGTTTTTTTGTGGCTTCCCTATTACTTTTTTCTCTTATTTCTTTTACGATGTTTACACTATCCTTAATAAAAGGAACTGCGTTTATAAGTTTTGGAGACACCCCTTTTAGCCACAAACACCATCTGGTTTTGTTGTTTATAAATTCTTCTGCTCCTATAATTTTTCTAAAACAACTCTCGGATTCTGGATATTTTTTTATTGTGTCTAGTCTCTCATATTCTTTTATACAACTTAAAAACCCATTATCGTTTGGCATGCTACCAAATACCATTTCTGACACATCGCAAATGGGCTTTTTGCGACTTTCAATAAAAATATTGTCAGCATTTAATAAATAAGCATTTATATTTTCTGCAATTTGTGGTCTATCGTCAGAATAAATAATTTTAGGCCTGATATTTTTTGCCGTGCTAAAGCCTATTATTACACAATGTACGTGCGCTTTAATGCTTGCTTCACTATCCCAACGGAAAGTTCGATGTGCAAAATTGATTGTTGCTTTACAATCATTTAATAAATGTCTCCACAATATTGATACTTGCTCGCCTTGACAAATTGAATTTGTAGAAACAAGAGCGCAACGAATATTTGTATTCTTTATAAAGTCGGCACATTTTTTATACCAACACGAAACATAGTCAAGATTGCCTGCATTTTTCCATTTTTCGCCAAAAATATTTAACAACTCTTCTTTTTGACTTGTTGACATTAATCTTGCACCAATAAACGGTGGATTGCCCATTATGTAAGAAAGTTTTTCTCTAGGACATACTGTTTCCCAATCAATACGAAGAGCATTTGCTTCAATAATATTTGCATAGGACTTTAACGGCAAGAAATCAAGCGTGGTTTTAACGATTTCTTCCGTTTCTTTCATCAATTGGCTTTCTGCTATCCAAAGGGCTGTTTTTGCAACTGTTACGGCAAAGTCGTTGATTTCTATACCATAAAACTGACGTATTGATACTTTTATTAAGTCATCTAAAAAGGTCATAACACCTTGACCAAGTTTTAATTTTATTACTTCGTTTTCTAATTTTCTTAAAGAAATATAAGTTTCAGTTAAAAAGTTACCACTACCACAAGCAGGGTCAAAAAAATTAAGGCTTGCAAGTTTATTTTGAAAAGCCGTTAAACCTTCGTTTCTTTTGTTTGTTTGCTTGATGTTTTTTATATCTTCAAATTCTTCTTTTAATTCATTTAAGAAAAGTGGGTCTATAACTTTATGAATATTTTCAATAGAGGTATAGTGCATGCCACCACTACGACGAGTTTCGGGGTTTAACGTACTTTCAAACACTGCACCGAAAATAGTAGGGCTAATTTCGCTCCAATCAAAGTTTTCGCTTGCATCTCTTAAAAGAATACTACGTATTTCTTCAGTTAGTTGTGGGATTATTAAGTTTTCGTTAGAAAACAAGCCACCATTTACGTAAGGGAATTTAGCTAAATCTTCTTCTAAATATTTATCTCTATCTTCAATTTTTGTATCAAGGACTTTGAAAAGTCTAGTAAGTGCATTTTTTAAATCTTTGCTTGAAAATTGTTGTAAATAGTTGTGGAAAGCAAGTCTTTCGCCAAAGAGCCCACTATCTTCCGCATACAAGCAAAATATAATGCGCACGCAAAACTCGTTAAGACTTTTTAATTCTTCTTCGTCTTTTTCATCATATTGTTTAAGTAAAGCTTCATATAAAATGCCAACAAGTTCGCCTGCTTTTATAGAAATTTGTTCTTCTTTATGAAGTAATGCGCTTTTTTGTTCTACAATAAATTGCAAACGATAGCATTCTTTAGGTAAATCCTTAAGTAAAATACTTTCAGGTTCGCCATTAGGTTTTTCCATATCATATATTAAAAATTCTTGAAAGTTGCAAGTAATTATCCAACGTGCTTTTTTGCTATATGGTCTGCTATTGTTATACTTTAAGGCTTGTTGAAATGGCGTAAGCAAACTGCCATCTGATTGTTTTATAGGCATACGTAAATTTACGCTTGAACTTTTTTGCTCAATCAATACTTTTGTTGAATCTATCCAACCGTCAATAAATTTTGTATGTTCTTCTTTGACCGTTTCTTCAAACTCAATTAGTTGTTCGGATTTTTCAACCCCTAAAATATCACGGAGAAATGAAAGCCAAAATTTTTGGCTTTGACCTTTTTCATAACCTTTATCTTTCCAATATTCAGCAAATTCTTTTGCCTTTTGTTTTCTTTCTTTTTCAGTCATAGTATTTATCTCTCAAAGAATATTTATGGTTTTTTATATTATATCACTTTTTTGTATTTAAAACAATAGAAAACAAGCCATCCATTAACCTACGTATATCAATTATTATTAAAAAAGGAAAAGAGTTAGCCATTTGCTAACTCTTTTTAACTTAAACTTGTTCGCTAGTAGTTTCCGTTTCTTCGTAATCTTGTTTACCCACTATCGCTATTAATTCTGCCTTGGTTTGAGGCTCGTCAAAAGTAGCGTAACGTATGTGTAATACGTCCCCTTCATGGAAGGTCTTTTCGCCTTGTTGGTCCACTTGCGCATAGCGAGATTTACTAGGAATAATTGATAGCAAAAAGAAATTTGCCGGCCACAAAATATCTTTTGCATGCATATATTCAGCAAAAGAGTCTTTTTTGATTGTTACGTGTGTATCTATAACCTTTCTTTCGTGCGTTTCTTCTTGTGCTTTTACTAGGTTTTTCAAAATGCTATCGTTTATACCTTTTACGCCAAACAATTCGGTAATGATAAAAGATACTGCTACGGCAACGATTATATGTAGAACGTTGCTCGTGCAACCAAAAACTTCTAAAGAAAAAATGATAGCCGTTAGTGGCATCTTCATCATTGCAGAAATGCACGACGCTATGCCTATCGCTAGAATTGCCGTGTAGTATTGACTAGGAAGTCCAAGCAAAGTTTCCATTCCTCTGCCAAGCACAGATGCCAAAATTGCACCCAACGCTAATATGGGAACGAATACACCACCCGTCAATTTATTTGTGTTTGCACATAACGTTAAGGTCATTCGAACTAGCAATAATATCAATAAGCCGTATATTGCTTGATTTTTTTCTAAAAGTAGCGAAAACGTTTCGTGCCCTGTAGAAATAAATGAAAAGGATATAAGGCCAAAAACAAGAGTTAATACGTAAACAACAAAAATTCTTAGGTGCTGTGGAACTTTTTTGAGTTTTACGTTAAAAAACTTGCTTATAACGTGATAATATTTCAAAAAAAGAACGGCAAACAAACCTATCGTAATTCCCACAAGAAGTGGCGCCCATGCGTCGCTAATGTTCAAGGTGGCAATAGGCACTTTAGGAAATAACGAAGTGCTAACACCTAGCAATGGACATAACGTTTCGGAAACCATTTGGGCAAACAATACTGCAACGCTTGCAACTATTAATATCATGGGCGAAATTCTTTGGTGCGCTTCTTCTATCGCAAACAACATTCCCGAAAGAGGCGCTCCCGTTGCAACTGCAAAACCGGCACATGCGCCACCCGTCATTGAATACTTGCTCCAAACAGGGTGCTTTTTAGCCAAAACTCTAACGCTTCCTTTACCTACTGCCGTTCCCATTAATACAGAAGGGCCTTCGTTTCCCAACGGAACACCTATCAAAAAGGAAGTTAACGACATAAAAAATACACCGATTAACGTTCTTAACCACTTAAAAGTTACAATTCCACGTAGCAACGCAATGGATGAAGGAATTCCACCCCCTCTAACTCTTGGTTGCTTTTTGTATATGTATGCAAAAAAGATGGCAAGAAAATAAAAAGCAATCAGCACTAAAGGAATTAAATATAGTTTTTCTCTTAAAAATAGGTATGAACCTTGAGAAAATTCAATAACGTATTTTGCCAAAAGTTTATACAAAATTACAACACACGCCGTTAGCATGCCCGTTATTGCTCCAAAAATTAAGGCTGGAAATATTAAATTAACAAAATGTCTCTTAAGTTTGTTCATAAAAAGTTTTCCTTTTTTAGCCATCATATAATACATCAAACCCAAGCAAAAATCAACTGTTTTTATGTTGTAAACAGGTGAATTTAAACAATATTTTTAACAAAAAACACCCATCAAAAGATGAGTGTTTTCTTTTTGGTTGCACAAGCGCCAACTTAATTGAACTAATTTCTTACAAATGGTCAATTGGTGTGATATTAAGTTTGTAAACCATAAACATAAAAGGCGAGAAAATTCTCGCCTTTTAAACTGCCCTATCATTACCATTTCTTGTCTTGATACGAGGTATTATCTACCCCAGAGTTGTTGAGTTTCTTAACCATTTTATCAAGTTTGTTTTTCCACATCTTCTTAAACCATTTTGTTTTCCCAAACCACTTTACAATTGTAGGACTTATTGCGTAATACAGCTTTATAAATGCTCTTCCATACCATGATGAGCCAAGCATATTGTCTCTATAACGGCGAAGAGTCCACACTTCAGGACAATCATAAGAACCATAAACACAAGTAGCTATATAACACCCGTGATTTTCTTTCTTCATCTTATAATCATCAATTTCGCCATTTAAATATTTAACAGCTAAAACATCGGCCTCATAAGAATTAAGGCTTATTTCATTGATAACTTCAGCTTTTTCTTCTTCCGTACACTGTTGTTTTATAAAATCAAGATATTTTTTACATTGCGAATACTCCATACGCCTGTAGTATGTAAAGAAATACGCAATGTAATGTTTCGGTCCTTTTTCCTTAATTAGGATATCAAAAACTTCTGGCATATAATCACAATACCTATAAGCTTTTAACACCCCCTTCTCTGCCGCTCTGTTATAATATTCCTTTTCCTTCTTTTTACGTTCTTCAAGATGAAGTCCTCTAATATCAGAGCACCATCTAGCAGCTTCAAGATACGCTTCACATTCTCCTAACAAGGCCATCCTTTCATAAAGCAAAACTGCTATATACCGGTTGCAAACTGGGTTAAATGAAATTCTTCTACCATTAATATACGTTGGGTTAATATGCGCACAGCCTTCTTTAACAAATATATCTACTATTTTTCTCAAAATTTCTACGCAGTAAATATTATTTGCTATCAAAACTGAATAATTGTTTAGATACTCTTCAAATAAATGTTTTAGTTTATTTAATGTATCAATTGTCATATTGTTATAACAAAACTCAATATTTTCTTCATATAAGTTGTCTTCTATTTTTATAGACTCCAAAATGTCCTTTAGTTGAAAGGAAAGCTCAGCTAAGTCAAAAGATTCCAATTTTGCCAACCTGTCAAACAAACGGTTACACTTTTTTATGTAGCCCTCATAAAGATCCTGCACCTTAACAAACTGTGAACGAAAAGCAGCAGCACTATCAATATCTGAAATTAAAATAGGTGAATTTTCATAGTCTTCAATATAATCGGGATTATAAATTAAATCACCATAACATAAAAAAACTCTTTGAAGCCCATTAGATACTTCATCATTTAAAAAACACCAATCTCCTCTTACTCTAATCTCTCCTCGTATTACTTGCCCAAACAAATCAACCGTTTTATCAAAACGCACCAATTCTTCATTAGTTAAAATTTTAGTTTCTAACAGATTAAAAATTTCTTGTGCGTTTTCTCGTCGTTTTGCTTGTTCCTCTCTTGAACATAAAGCATAATCAGTTAAAACATGAAGATATGCGGCCGTAATCTCTCGACAGTGTTTACTATTAGAAATAACAGGCTGAGATATAAACAAATTATATTGTTCTTCAAAAAACTTAAGCATAAAAGCAATCTCCTTATTTTTTTATTATATCACTTTTTTTGATTTAAAACAATAAAAAAAGACTATCAACTAACCTATGTGGTTCAATTGATAGTCTAGTGGTTGCGGGGTTTCTGCCCCTTGATAAGGGGAAGGCAAACTATAGTTTGCGAGGGGTTTGCCGTCTCCGGCTGAGGAAGGGATTTGCTTCTCTCGAGCCTCCCGCAAAACAGTCCACTGGACTGTTTTTTCGCCTGTTGGCGAACACGCAACCTTAAGGTTGCTCGCTCCTAATACTCATCCGTTTCACTACTGAGAACTTCGTTCAAATCCCCACCCTTTCCCTTGCATAGCAAATAGAAAAGACAGGTGCTTTGACCTGTCTTTCTTTTTGGTTGCGGGGAGGGGATTTGAACCTCCTGACCTTCGGGTTATGAGCCCGCAAAAACAGCCAAAAATCGTCAGTAAAATACTGACTTTTTAATAACCGTTCCCCAACGGTTCCCCAAAATTATCAGCGTCATTTTCTTGTAAATTTATAAATTATCTTATTCAAAAAAGGAACCTTAAAGGCTCCTTTTTTTGTTAAAATTAACTTATTTACTTTTTTGACCACGCCTGCTTATATCATAGTCGTTTTCATTTTTTATGCGGATAGTATCATTTTCAACTATTGATGATACCAACTCGTTAAAGTTCTTATCTTCATCACTCGGAAATAGATGTTTTACTACAATAGTCAGTATAGTAAAAACGGAACCCAAATAAGAAACCAAGCTTGCGACCAATGCTACAACTATTTCTGTATTTATTTGACTACTAAACGTCTTATAACAAATATAACCCATCAGTAGCGTTAGCAAAATTACTAATGTCAATAAAAATTTAACTAAGCACGGCTTCTTCTCTTTTTTATACTCATATCTTTCTTTTTGTTGAGTTTTATAATTATCCAATATGTCAGTGACTATTCCGGCTCGTCTTTCTTGTTCTCTTTTTAATACAGCATGATAATCTGCATTACTGTCTACATCAAATTGGCTAGCAATTTCTATCTTATCTGCTAAATCAAAAAGCTCGTCAACGTCGTCCAATTCATCGTTAAAAATAAGCTCTTCATCATCCCACATATTTACATGCCTCAACAATTCTTCTTTCGATTAGAGATACTTCAACATCATAAATTTCTGCTAATCTAACTCTATCAACAAGACTAACGTTGTCTATCTGTGATAAACTATGAATGCCCGAAATGTTTAATTCTTCCAACCTTTTTACAAACCCATCCATTGGAACAAGAATTGCTGCTGCGTAATAATCCATTTCATTCTCTTCTTTGCTTTTTTGTTCGTCATGGAAAATGCTGTCTTTCATTGCAAACAAAAGAGTGTCCTCTTGTCCTTCGTGTTTCGTTAATTGTCTAATATAATGACCAAGCTCATGAGCAATTACTCGTCTTGAATTCATATGTTTTAAGCGGTTGTTGACTCCTATTCTTTTTGCACCTTTCCCTATTGAAATAACTCCGTCAATACCAAAAGGCAAAGTTAGAGAATACATTTTAAAGCCTAAATCTTTCCCAACTCTTACCAAGTCCATCTGAGGCTTTAAATTTATTCCCTTACTATTGCAAAAGTTTTCAATTTCAGATTCAAATTTAACAATTTCTTCTTTGGTATATTCTATATACATACTTTTCAATTTTTCTCCTTTGCTTTTACATTATAGCACAAAAAAATCCTAGAAATCAAGAAATTTTTTTATTATATATTTATTTTTAAATATATAATAATTTTTTACTCTATTAAGTATATGTTACTACTAATGTATGTTTTGTAAATAGTGATATGACAGCAATCCTCAGAAACTTTCCAAAAACTAAGCTTTATCAACCTCTTCTTGAAGTGCTTTTTCTTCTTGTTCTTGCGCCAACCTTTCTTTTTCGTGTTCGTCCAAAACTTCTGGGGAAACGGTCTTTTTAAATCGAACTAAAATTTCGTTCTGGTCAAGCCTTGCTCTTAAATCCTCGGAACGAACTATTCTCTCACAATCAAGATAGCCGGCAAGGAACTTCCAAATGATAAATCCTATATCAACCAAGGTGTTTATTATAATGCTAAAAATCGCCACTATTCTTTCGCCGGCAAGAGCTTCGTCAAAAGTTAAAGCAACAGAGCCGAGAACAAGAACCGATATTAGCGTAAATATTAATGAAGATGCAATTTTTGACGCCGCACTCCCTTTTACATTTGCACGGGTATGATAAGTTTTAAACTCTCTCCCATCAACGCCGATATAGTTGAAGTCGCTCTCATTAACTCTTGGGTAAGAAACATTTAGTGCTTCAATGTTTTCTCTAATATAACTTTCTTCCAACAACGCTTCCAAGGTTGCCCTTTTTTCGCAATAAGCGTTTGCCTTGGCGGTTTTATGTTTGTAAGCAAGTCCAAAAGTTAGCTTGTAGATTCCACTCTTATATTTCTTAAAATATTTCAAACTTTTATCCTTATAATATAAAGGGAAAAAGTTGGGAGATTTCTTTTCAAGTTTTTTAATTTTACTATTGATTTTACATTTCCACGCCCCAACCTTGACTTCGCCATTTACCTTATAAATAAAATCGCCAAACTGCGTTGAGGCAATCTCTTTTAGTGGCAACAGACGGCGATTTTTTGTCATTGCTTTGTGTAGGTCGCTACACGCAGCTTTTGCTTTTGGATAACCTATTCTAACGCCTAAAACAGCCGCCAAAACATAAGCCACCATTCTCGTTGCAGAGTGATACCAATATTCTGGCTTTAAGAAGTTGTCAGAACGTTTCAAAATAAATACATCAAACGCACCTAAGATAAAGCAAATCATGAAGAGCAACAAGTAATCAAGCCAATGCGCTTTAAAATAAGAGGCAGTTGCTGAAACTGCCTTCTTACTTTGTTTAGAAAAATCTCCAAACTTCCCAAAGGAACTTGAAGAACCCGATATTTTATATTCGTTGTCACCCATTATTTATCACTCTCCCCTTCGTTTTTTTCAACAACCACCAATGTGTAGCCATAGGCTTCCTTCCACGCTTCTTTTTGTGGTATAGCCGGGGTTTTATTAATTACTTTTTCGCCATCTACCATTTTGTAGCAATGTTCATCGTATGCATCTCCCACATGGGAAAAAACAAGGCTCACGATGGCAGCACAAGTAGAAACAACACCAATTAAAACCAGTTGAGAGCCTAGAAATTCGGCAAATATACCTATAATCAATAGTATTACACTAACGGTGAGAACACGGTATTTCTTAAAAAAGTCTGTCACAAAATTCTTAAACGCAATAACACAAAGCATTAAAACAATAATACCCCAAAACCCAAAGATGCCTTCTTCTTTGCCGTAAGCGTCGTGGTTTACTATAAAAAGAACAATCATTGGTAGAACATAAGCCAAAAATGTATAAAGTTTATACAAACGGCTCATTCCACTATTTGTAAGTTTCATATTAAACCACCTCTAAACTTTTAATTATTTTGTCAGCCTCTTCGCCTTTAATTTCTCTAATATAAGTCCTTAAATTAAGATTTTCTTGCATCGTTGCATCAACCATAGTTTTGGTTGGACTTTCAGCCAACAACGCCGCCACTTCTGGCTTGCTTGCCCAAGCAAGGCGTGCCG
Source organism: Christensenellaceae bacterium (assembly GCA_045651365.1). Taxonomy (GTDB): domain Bacteria; phylum Bacillota; class Clostridia; order Christensenellales; family Borkfalkiaceae; genus UBA1259. The sequence continues at coordinate 98,756 of JAZRSF010000035.1, read as the reverse complement.
CTTCAATAAACGAGTTGAATTGTGCGCAAAAGGTTTCCACGCTTGTTTTCATACCAACGACATCCTTTAACATGTCTTTATATTTTTTATCGTATTGCGCCATCAATAAGTCTATTTTCTCCCCAAACAATGCTTCCACTGCTTTTTTAATAGCTTTTGGGTCAGAAGAAGACAACAAGGTCGTTAAATTGTCTTTTTCTTCTTGCAATGCTTGAATATATGTTTCCAACTTTTTAACAAGGGAACTCTTTTTTAAGTAAGGTCTCAAAAACAAAAGGTAGCCGAGAATTATCTCAATGCTCCCAGCAATTAAAAATGGCAAAACTTTTTCTTTGAAGAAATTATCCCCACTTGATAGTTCGTTAATTTTTGCAATTGCTTCTGCGAGTTTTTCTTTCAACTCTTCGGTTGTAAGCTCTTCTGTTTCTATTGTTTCAGTTGCAACAGGTGGCTCCGACACTTCTTCTGCGTGCACTACTGTTGTCGTGCCAAACAAAATAGCACATAAACAAATAAGTATTAGTGATAAAATAAAAAATCTTTTTTTCATAATATTTCTCCTTAAATAATTTCGTGGAATTTTTCAAGTGCTTTTAAGCGAACATCCAAAGATGTTAAAAAGTCCACGAGAAGCAAACCTTCTGGTGTTTGCGTGATTTTTATAGGCATAATCTCCCAAATCTTTGCGACATTGTTTCCTATAAGCATTTTTACTTTTACAAACAAATTCCCGGCAAACATAAACTTTTCTGGGATGTTGAAACGCTGTGAATAATCGTATTCCCCACAAACATCGCCGTTCTTAATTTCTATTTTTGCAGAATGCAAGTCGTATTCTGTTTGAAAAAGCAAGTCAAGATTTTCTGTTTCTTTTACATTGAACGGCTCCGTGATATGTATGCCACATTCCTTTGGTAATTTAATTTTTATTAACATACTGTCTCCTTTACGTGTTTTAACACTTTGATTGGCGTTCTATCAAAAACGGTTAAATCAAACGTATCTGTAACGTCTCTTAGTTCGTTAAACCACGAAGTAATTTCTTGATATTCGCTATCAGTCAATAAATCTTCCTTTCTAGCGCCGTTTTTGTGGTTGTTTAACGTGATATTATACGCTTCAATATAGGGTTGCCTAATTTCCCTTAAAACGTCTCTTTTTTTATCTGGTAAAGCATCTAATAAATCTAGATTTTCTAACTTAAATTTTTCCATACTACACTCCTTTTTTTAAGACGTAGGTGTTTGAAATAATTGGCTCAATACCTATATCATTAGCTCGCTCAACCCTTTCAGTCCCCTTTACCCAAACAGGATATTTATTCGTCTCTAAAAGTAAATCAGAAACTTTAACGTTTTTTCTTTTTAACGCTATTTTAAATGGTATACCATACCTAGCGTAGTTTTTAAGTTTTGACTCAAAGTCGCTATTATTTAAGAATGTTTTTGCAAGTTTTTCTAAAATATAGATTTTGCCATTTTCCACAACGTAATCTCTTCCTTCTTCAAAGAAATTACTTACTGAATCCAATTGAATTTCAGTCAAGTCTGAACCTATGTCGAGTTTATGAACAAATTTTCCATTTTCTTCTTTCCATATTTCTTCACCATTAAACGTATAGATTAACGTCTGATTATAGATTTTTTTCTCTAATAAATCTATGTAATCCCATTTACCTAAACTATCCGTATAGTTAAAATCAATAGCAAATTCCTTGAATGCGACATAATTTAATGGCTCAGCTCCAAAATTAACCATAATATCTTTTAGATAAACAGTTTTGTCTCCATACGAAGAAATCGTTATACCTACAAGGTCTTTTGTAAAAGTTTTAGTCGCTTTTATCTTCTCGAAATTTCTGCTATCACTTAATGCACGTCCTAGTAAATTTTCTTGAGTTCCGTCTGAATATTCACAACTGATATATAGGTCAATCCCGTTTTCATAGGCCCAATCAAATGAAAATGTCACCGTAGAACCCATTGGAACATAGCAAGGAAAAATGGTAGAGTTAAATTCACTCGAGACAAAACAATCAAAGCCGTTGAATGTTGTTTTGGTCCAATTCCCATTTAACAAATTATCTTGGTTAAATAAGTTATCTCCAGTGCTTACTATTTGATTAATAGAACTTTCAATTAAGCTTCCTTTTGAGATATGTGGCTTAATAACGACAGGATTGAGTGTATAATCCCTTGAATTGCCTTTTTCTATTGAGAGATACAGTCTTCTAAATTTATTATTTTCAGCTAAACTGAAATGCTTAAAGCCCCTATCTTCAAAATAAGGATACAAATCAACATACTTAGTATCTTCAACGTTTCTTCCAAAAATTTTTACACCTGTAACGCCTACGGGCATTCCTGATATAAGAAAATATCCATTCGATAAATCTAATGGATTATTTCCAGAAACATCTTTCCACAACACATACACAGAATTTGCGCTACCTTTATTTTTACCAGTTATTTTTATACTTCCATCTCTATAATGGGTAAATGTTATGCCTTCAGTTGTGAATGTTTCCGCTATGTCCCTTTCAAGATTTATTAGGGATTTTTCTCTAATCGTTTGACCTTGAATCCTTGTAATCTTAGTTAATGCCCCATCTATTAACCCATCTAGATTATTTGCTGTTTTTCTTAACCTATATGATTCTGACAAGTTTTCAGTTAACGTAACGGTGCCGTTAAATATAGTGTAGAGATTTTTTATATCTCTTGAGTTTTTTTCAAGCTCTTCACTATTTGTTGCTATATCATTAAAACATTGCTCAATATTTATAGCATTGGTTGATACAGAATTAAATAAGTTTTCAATGCCAGCCACATTTTTATTAAAGACAGAGAAAAAGTCATTACTATGCTGTGTCCGAATATAAACATTACAGTCATTTGTAAAAAACAATTCATGCTGAACGTTATCACTTATTGAGACAAGGAGAGTTCCCTTTTTTTCCACTTCTAAATCGCCTTCCATAACCGTATGCGTGAAATTATAATATAAGGCAGGCGCTGTTTTCCTTCCATCTTGTTGAAAAACAACAGTATTAGGTAATCTATTTACATCATACTTTCTAAACGCCTGCGCAGATAAAGGCGTTAAAAATTGCATAACAATGTCGTTGTAATTCTCGCTTGAAAGGTTTAACGGCTGGGCGATTTTTCCATTGTCTACAATAAAGAACGCTTCATTTGAAACTTCTATAATGCGATTCGCCTCTTCTTGTGTAATGTCATACCATCTAACTTGAAGGCTTGCTTCCCCAGAAACTGCGGTGTCCCACGCCTGCAACGTGTAATAATACTTGTCTTCGGCATCAATTTTTATCATTGAATACCACCCCGACTGTTCGCCGTCTGGTCGGGTAATACAAAGTTGAACCGCCATATTGTCGGTAAGTATCTGCCCGGTATCAATAGGCGACTCGTTTTCGTTCCACTCAACGTAAATGCGTCGTGATAAATCTTGCCCGCGTGTTATTCGTTCGCCACGTAGCAATTCGACGCTTCCGTCTGAACTTAATACAATTCTCATTTTTTTGCTCCTTTGAAAATTTGATATGAAAAAAGGAACTTGCCTTCGCAAATTCCTTTTCTATCCTATAATAATTATTTAGTTGTTTTGTTGCTGTGGTTGACGGTCTATAACGCCCTTTGCGGCGAGTTCTTGTTCGAGATATAAAACTCGCCCGATTAAATGTTCAAGCGCCCTTAAAACAAGCAAGACGGCATAAGAACTAATGTAAGCAGCTATAATCAAAAAATCTGTAAAAAAATCACCTTGACTTACACTTGATTTAATTGGTATGAATATTCCAATCAATATACTTAAATAGAAACAGCATTGATAGATTTTTCTTATGATTGATACGTTTTTAAATGCGTTAAAGTTATTATACTTTTCATTAATTTTATTCATACCATCTCTCCTTTTTAGGACCAAATTATAACATTTTTCATTTTTCTTGTCAATTATATCTTGTGCCTAAACATCAGATACATGGCGGGTAGTAAGCTGTTTTCATGAATGATTCCCTCGATATAAATGCATATACGCCCCGTATCTGTTATAATCCCATATCCGTCCCCTACTTTTTCGCCAAGAGGTAACTCTGCAGCGTCGCCTTTTGCGACAAACGAACCGACCTCACCATAACTACTTGAGGCATTTGAATCGTAATAATTGTTTGCACAATTCTCAGATATACATATATGCTTTGTTTTTGTAGTATAACCAATAGTTGGCATGTTGAGAAGAATTACATCGCCCTCATATTTGTTCGAAAGATTGTTTTGTTTCTTTTTGAAAACTACATATCTATATTTCGTGGTAAAATCACCAACAAGTGGCAGTGTTGCAGGCAAAGCCGCACCTATCATTATTTTTTTATTAGGTGTAACGAAATTTAGTTGAGCTGTTACACTTAGGCGCTCTCTACTATCCTTATTGACAACGAGATTGTCAAATTTTATTAGCTGGTCGCCATTTTTTAGCGTAATATCGCTGTTCCATTTATATAAAGATTTAGCAATAGCAGTTTCATTAGCGCTAGGACTAAACTTATTTGTATAAGTTAAATGCAGTTTTTCTAGGCGACCAAAAGAGTTTGTATATTTTATATATTGCTCTTCGGCATAATCTGAAGTAATGTCCACAGACGTTGTTCCAGCACTATAATTATCTTCAAGAGAAAAATAAGAAATAATTGAGTTTCCAAAAGGAAATGTAGCTACAGGGACGATAAATCTACTCGTTTCAATTTGACCATAATTATCTGATAGAGTGTCAAGATTAATCATTTCAGCCACACACCCAACGGCTGATATTTTCCCATACTTTACAAAGGAAACGCCATCCACTCCACCTCCCCAATACGGTGTAACACTATTGTTTGAAGAAAATTCTTTAAAATTCGAAAGTTTACTACAAATTTGAGCCATCGTCCATTCTTGCCCGAAACCAACGTTCAAAAGTTGTTTTTCAACATGTTCTTGATAATCAACATAATCCGAACTATCGTAAAAATGTTCTACATCAAGACTTATGTCAACAACACAAAATTCCCCTAAATATAGATTCCTATTAGTGCTTTCTTTTTCGCTTATTTCGTATTGTCTATAATTACTTTTAATAGCTACGTTGGCATACATTTCATTATAGTTTTTAGACCACATCGTTGATGCTTTTATAAGTGAATTAATATTTATTTCTTTGTTTACTAAAAAAGCAAAGTATCCGCTGTTGTGATATTGACCTATTTTCGGCGTTTTACCTAAACTTTCAAAGTATTGTGTCTTGCTTAGTTTTACATTGCCCGTTTTTAATAAAGTAGCCCCCATATTCTGTCCGTAAGCTTCAACATCAACTTCATGAGCTTGTTGATTAAAAAATAACGTCGATTTTTCTCCACTGGGGTTTATTAAAGTTTTATACTGCTTAGCTTTAAAATCTATAAACGGAATGTATGTAACTCTAACCAATACGTCTTTAATTTTATTTTCACTTTCTAATCCCAATATGTTTTTTATTGCTTCTTTGTTGCCGAAGTTCTCCAAATCATTAGAAGTCGGTTTAACTAATGAAAGCCCCTTAATATTAGCCTCCCCTTCAGTATAATATAAATTAAACCACTTTGCTTCACTTGCTAGTGTAACATTGTATTCTTTTTTTAAGTTATAAATGGCAGATTCTACAACACAAGCTGTAATATCCTGTGATTCTAAATTACCATATTTTGCTTCTACTTTAACAATTGAACGAATAGGAAGCCTTGTTCTAATAATGCACTCATTGTCGGAAATTTCAAAATTCGAATTTTCTGTTCTTATTGATAAAAACCCATCTTCAAAAGGCTCCGTAATTGTTATTAAGCCGTCGTAGTTAGTGGCTGTAGCGTTTTCAACATTGCTTAAGAAGTCGGTGGCATATTCATCTGCAGATTGTTCAAGGTCAATTAGTGAATAATTGCTTGACAAATATTCTTGATTTTTCCCGTAACCTAAAAAATCAAACGTTATAACACTCCAATCACTCCAATCATCATCAACAAAATTAATCGCTAGAAACTCCTCGTTTTTAGCATTTTTGCAGATTTTGTATTCTCTTTGGTTTAAGTGAACTTTTGGAACAAGACGAGGTATAGCATGTATGTATTGCCCTACTTGTTGCAATGCTTCAAATAATGTTCCTTGTGCTATGGAAAACTCTGGGGACTCTATATTCCGTAAAGATTCTCGAACTCCATCATCTAACGTAAATCTCGGAATATCAATGCCATCAACTCTTGTTTCAAAAACATTTAAAATTCTATCAACTACTTGTTCAATCGTAAGTTTTTTTGGCTTTGAAGATTCATCAATAATCGCCTTAATTTTCCATATATATTTAACTTCAAAGGCAGGTTGTGTTTGGGGAGATTGACTATCTGTAACGAAATAAGTATACACTTGCTCAAACCTATGAACTCCCACTTGCGTATAAGTAAAACTACCGTTTGTAGAAAGATTTTGTTTTTCTCCATTTGGCATTGTAACGATAAACGAAGAAAGACTTAACGAACAAGTGCTTGTTGCACCAATTATGTCGTCTGTTATAGAGGCGGAATATTCCCCTGTAACGTCTAATTCAATATTAGTATTTATTGTTTTCGAATAACCTGTTTTACTTTCCCCATCTACAGAAAGAATAACGCAAGGACCTATAAGCCTTGAACTATCCTGTTTATATTTTGCAGAGTTTACCATTTTTGGAAAAAACCCAGTTAGTGTAACGTGCTCTATAATGTTGGTATATTCGGCAACAGTGCTTACGAGTTCGTTTCTTATCGCCTCGCTAAGTTTTTCGCCTGTAATCCACCTTATTGCAACACGAAAAATTAAGCGGTCAGCGCGTTTTGGCGGCTTAATGGTTTCGCTTTGAACAACCTCCTCTTTCCATAAATCCTCTTTATAAATTATGTTTCTCATCGCTGGTTCTACTAAAGGTTCGACTGCTCGCTCTATCGTGTCATAATTGCTTGGCAGATAATTTGTGAAAGTTAAGTTGTCAACAATGTGCCTTTCTAGCAATTTAGTGGGCTCCACTAAATTGAGCGTATGTCTAAATAAAGAATTTTTTCCCCTAACCACATTCGTTACCGTGTCATTGTCAACAACTCGATAAATATAACTGTAATTTTTTTCACCATTGCTTTCGTCAACAATATCAATAATTATTCTTGTTAATGGATTCAATGGCGTTTTATTATTATTAAGCAAACTAATCTTTGAGCTATCTAAAACGCTATCAAGTCTATCCGTGTCATAAATAGGCATTTCAAGTTGGTCTGTAATATCCTGGCGAATATATTTTATTTTATCAAAAATTACGTGCTTGGGTATAATTTTCCAAACTCTTATATTTGTTACCATTTATCTACTCCTATTTGAAACTCCCGCCCTTTCTCGAAGAACTGAAAGGCGACGTTCTTCAACTCTTGCCTTTTCGCTGTAATCAAGCGCGCTATTTATTGTGTCAACCCCGATTGCCAGTATCCCTAAAACGGGGTTGGTGGCTATTGCCACACCATACCCCACCATTTTCATTGCGGTATTTACTTGCGCCTGTTTGACATTACTTCTTGTCATTACACCCACTCTTGACGTAACCATACTTAAAGCTTGTTTTCCAATGTAAAGAGCAATCGCTTTTGAATTAAAAGAATTGTCTTTTTCTTTTGGTTTTTTTTGAGTTTCTTCGGGCGCTTCGGGGTTTGGGGTTACGCCCGGAGTTTCGGGATCCGATTCCGAGCCGCCGCCTTGTTGATTTGAAAAAATAATGTTTATATTAGTTTCCATAATTACCACCTATTAAAAGTATTCCGTAGAGCCCCCGCCTGAACTATCGCCACCCGAATTGCCCGAGCTGAATGTTGTGTTATAAGCTAGCAAGGTCGCTGCGTTTTTACCAACCGTTGTTTTTCCCGTAAACTCTAACGTCTTTTCTTGGTCTTCTTCGGTTATATTATCCGCATCAAGAGTTTCAATATTAAGTCTATCTTGGAAAGATAAATCAAAAGTAACAAACGCGCCCGCATTGCGGTTTATGCTTGCACTTGTAAGAACGAGCGATTTTTCGTCCCTAATCTCATTGTCGGTAAATGCGGGATAAATTTCAGTAATACGAATTTCTTCGTTAACTTCAAACGGCTCAATGTTTTTTATTGCTTTAAGAAGTCTTTCACAAACCTTATTTTTAAGCATTAAAATTGTATAGCTGTATGTATAGGCTTGAGTATTGTTAAACGATTTAGCCACTATCTGATTTGCCATTTGCGGAGCCTCTTGTGTTTTGGTTAGCGTCGTATTTGTCGTTAAAACTTCAATCATCGCTTCAAATTCCGTTGGCTTGCCGATGTCAAGTTTAATCTTGGTTTCTACTTCGTTTCCAACAAGAACGCCACCTTCTGTTTGAGTGACAAGACAAGTTCCCGCAAGTTCAAGCGGTTGATAAAATTTCCCCGTATCTACTATTGGCTCACTTAAAGGGCGCGTAAAGTCTAAAAAAGAGTAATAGCGATACGTTTTGCCATTACTCTCAAAAGTTCCCTTGTTAAGCCCCGCAAGCTGACTTAAAATCTGTATAGTGTCGTTATACGTTTCTAAATCTTCACAACAAGTATAAAAATGTAAAACTATTTGTAGGCTTTCCGCTTTAACGTTTGATATTTTATAGGGTTGGCGAGTGGCCAGCATAAAGCCATTTTCGCGTTCTCCGTCTATTTCCAAGTTGGCGTTTAATTCAATATTAAAGCGGTTTCCTATTATTTTTTGATATTCTGCAGCAAGGTCTTCAAGCCTTACCATTTCCGTTAGTTTACTCAATATCGTTTACCCCCATATAACGCACATAAATCACCAACAAATTGCTCAACGCTCCGCGCTTGCCAATTTGGTTTATGGCTTCGCGTTTCGGTATAGGGCAAATATCCGACTTTACCGTCAACGCCGCTTAAAACAATGGTTCCTTTATCCGCAGTTCGATAACCCGCGTAAATACCATTGTTTTTTAAGTTGCCCGGATACGGCGAATACATATTCGTTCCAGGTTTTCCCTTTGGTCCCGGCAACATGCGCACGGGTGCATTTTCTTTAAGTATATATAGCAATTTATTCATTGCTAATTCGATTGTTAGTTGCATAAAAATCACCCCAGATAAATTATTGTTTCAGTTTTTTTCTTTTTGCTAAACTGAACGCGCAACGTCGCTTTTGAACGTCCTTTGCTTATTACCTTGTATTCAACGCCGTCAACTATTGCTTGTTGTGAATAGGGTTTTATCTTTTCAAACACGTTAGCGTTTGTAGCGATAGAATAATTATGACCACCCGAAGCAACGCCACCCGCTTCAAAGCCCGCATTATTTACAACTGGTTCATTTTCCCTTGCTGAAAACGAAACAACTTCCCTCCCCGTTTTTCTATCCTTTACGATAACGTTAAGGTCATAGTTAAAATCAAAAGAATTGTTGTTATACATAATCATCTCCCCGCAAATAATAAATTCGGCTTTGTTGAAGCGAGCATATTAACGATTGACGGCGCAATAATCTTCTCATTGATTTGGGTGTTGTCTTTTATATCTACACCGCTCACAGTCTTAATGACGCCGTTAAACATTTCAATATTACCGTTATTTAATAAATAAGCCGCTTGAACTAATAGCGCCATTTTAAGCGTCTTTTCAACTTCGGCTTTGTATTTTTCTATTATCCTAATTTTCCAGCGCCTATCGCCCGTTGAAAAAATAAGAAAATCATAAACGTGTTGATGAACGGTGTCAAGAAATTGCGTTATTTTTTCTTTGCTATCGCCTTCAAGTTCGTTCGCAAGGTCAAGCCCGCGATATTTTTTGCAGTCTTCGTCCGTTATTTTAACGGGCATATCTTCATATAAAAAGCTTACTGTTGCCATAATACCCCCTAATACCACGCTTTTAATAATTTTACAGCGTGAGCGCTTTCAAGCGTTGTTCTACTTTCTGCTCCCGTTAACGTTGCGCCTAAACCAACTTCGCCCATTTCGCGCTTGTTATACTTTGTGTTTTTAACAACGCCCAACGCTGAAAGTAAAATCATTTGTTCGTCAGAACGCGCGCCTAAATCTGCATTAAGTAGTTCAAGCGCATTTTCGATTTGCGCTTCCTTAACTTCATTAGGTATCGTTGGGTTTTCTTTAGTTGCGGGCTTAAAACATTTAATACGCGGAAATTGTAAAGGCTGATTTCGGTCAAGTGGCTTACCTTGCAAAACAAGAGCCTCGATTTGCTGTAATGACGTGTATAAATACGACGTCTTTTCCCTTTCTGTTAAAACACCCCAAACAACCGCTAAATCGTCAAATTCGGGGTAATACTGTTTAATAAACTCGTCGGCTTCTGCGACGGTAACGTAAGTATCGATTCCTACTGTCATTTTTGTTCTCCTTTGCTATCTGGCGGAGTTGCACAACGCCATATTTCTCTTGATAGCATAAAAAAGCCACTTTTAACCGAGTGGCTTTTCGTTTGTTTAGTTTTTATTAACCTTTAACGCCCGGATGGTAGTAAATACCCGCACGCTTATTTTCATAAGTGTTGGTATCGTGAACGATACGGTATTGGAACTTGTGAGCGTCTTGGTCTTGGTTTTTGTTCGCGCCGTTGCCCTTGTCGCCGTCAGCAAGGAAAATTCTTAACTTAACGTGTTTAGCGGTTGACTGTTGAGCCGACGGAACAACAATCATAAAGTTAATAGGCGCAGCATCGTCAGCGGCTGCAATGACCTTATGAGTTACGCCGTTAATTTCTTCGTCTTTGTAAACGGTTTTAGTGAAAAATCTGCTCTTTGGAACTTTAACAACCTTTGCAAATTCTTCAAAGACTTTCTTTGACTTGTAGTTATCTACTTCGTCAATCAATCTTTTAAGTGAAGATTCAATGTAAAGGATTCTGCCTTGTTCGGGAACTTCGTCGTTATCCATCTTGCTCATAGCTGCGGTGAGTGCTTTAAGAACGTCTTCGCCCTTGGTAAGCGCGCCCGCCGTTGCTACTGATACGCCGGTAGTTGAAGCAAGTTTTGCAAAACGGTAAAGGTCAACTTCGGGTGCAACTCTGGTGCGGATAAATTCTGCAACAGCTGCGCCGAAAGTAGCGTCAAGAGTTTCTTCATTGTCAACAGCGTCAACCGAGAACTCAATACCTCTGTCTTGTTCGAGCTTCCAATCTTCCCACTCTGCTTTAACAGCGCCTTTCTTGAAACCGCTATTTCTATCGTAAGCGTCAAGTGGCGGGGTTTCTACTTTAAGAATTTTAACGGTCTTAACGCCGTCAAAGTTTACTTTTTTGTCTTCTAAATCGGTAGTAACCGATTCTTTCTTAAATACTTCGTCCAAAAGGGGCGTGTATTTTGTTGCTAATGCAATGCTGTTCATACCCATAAAAAATTAATCTCCTATATTTGTGGCTTATGCCTTATTTGTTTTCGGTATCTAGACCGAAGCAACCCCTTAATGTTGCGTCGCCAGCAGGTTTAGGATCCTGTGTTGGCGGGTTTTGGGGGTTTGGACTACCTTGAACGTGTCCGTCGAACAAGTAAGCGTCCGATTTTTTAATCGCGTCAACTTGCTCAGTAAAGCCTTTAACCGTATATCCACCGTTACCGTCGTCTTCATAAGTAATCTTTGACTTATCAAGCAACGCTTCAAGAGCTTTCGGGTTTTTAGCTTTCGCGCCAAGTATTGCGCCAGAAAGAGCGCTTTTTTGGCGGGTTTCGGTTAGCGCTTTTTGGTGTTCGGCATCTTTGGCTTTAATACTGTCTTGTAATTCCGTTATTTTCGCTTGCAATTCAGCATTATCTTTTGACGCCTTTTTCAAATCGCCTAACTCTTTGTCGCGGTCTTCAACTTGCTTTTTCAGAGCGGCTTTGTCTTCGTCGTATACCGTTTTAGGTATCCACTTTTCTTTGCCGGGACTGATAGCATAGTCGCCTAATTTTTCGTTGACTTGTTTTACCAAGTCGGGACCGAGCTTTTCGTTGAGTTCTTTCATAGTGTCTTCACTCAACATACCTTTGATAAACTTCATAAAAATACTCCTTTGCCTTGATATGGCAGTTGGCGCTGCCCTAGGGTTTTTATAAAGTGCCGTATGGTTTTCGGCTACCTTATGTAAATCGGGTTAATTTCCCCGTTTTTACCAATAAAAAAGCACCGCCCGTTTGGGTAGTGCTTATAATTTGTAAAATTGTTTAGTTTTTTGTTATAGTTTTTATTTCGTCAAGGTAAATACAAACAAGACTTCCGTATTCAGTCGATATTGTTATATTATCGCGCCCCGATGGCTCATCTTCCGCCCTTTCGAAAGAGCAGAAAAAACCGATTGCCACGTCGCCGTTTTTAAAAACTACTTTTACGTTGGTTTCCCATAATTCTTTTAACTCTTCTAATTTCATTTTTTGTTACTCCTTAATGTCGGAACAATATGAACCCCTTTCTTTGAATAGTGTATCTTAAACTTATTCGTTGGAACCCACTCGCCTGACAAGTCTTTAACAAATCCTATATTTCGATTAAATTCAACTGTTTCTTTGTTCGCAAAATCGCCTTTCGCCGTTCTCTCTATTTCGCCCGTTCCAGCTAACTCGATTACGACTTTTTGACACTCGTCCGGATCTAATGTGAGATAACTATTGCCGTCTTTATAATTCGGGTGGTCAATAAAGTGCTTACCTTGCTTTCCTTTGTCAATATCAAGCGGAAATTTGCCCCCCCTAATATTATCTGACAATCGCTTATCCGCAACCGCAATTTGTAAGCGCCTATATTCCTTATCGTCATTATATCGAATCTCTTGAAATTTGTCTAATGTTTCTGGCATATTCTTTTCGCCGACGGTATCTTTCCAACTATTATAAAGTTTTTCATCCCTATCGTGATAATGAACTTTTTTATATTCAGTAGTCCTTGCCCGCCTTGCTCGTCTAAAACCGCCAAGCGTTTTATATGGCATTTTATCGCCCATCGTGCTTTGCAACCTATGAAATTCGCGACTTTCGTCAACCCATTGGCGTTGAAGTGCTTGATTTTGATTGTAAATTTTGAACATTTTATCGTTCTTGTCAAAATCTTCAAAGTGGTTGCTTTCTTTAATAAGGCGTTGTAGTTCTTCGGGCGTTTCAAGTTCTTCTACAAATGGAATAAACTCGTGTCTGCAGTTCGGGTGCATTATATTATACCCGCGCTGTAACGCCGTTTCGTATAACGCGGGGAAACGTTTATCATTTCCCGATATACTGTAAACTTTACCTTCGTATTTTTTACAATACGGACAACAACCGGGAACGGTTGTGCAACGAACAAGGTCAATACCTAACTGTTTGCACCTATCAAACGCGCCCGTATTCGCCGACATAATGCGCGACGTCCTCGCAAGCATTTCAGCATATTTCGGCAAGGGTATTTGTGCGCCGTTGTTATAGGTTATAATCATACTCGAATTTTCTTCTGCAAGAGTTTTTTGTATGATATCTTTAACCCCGCCAACCGTTGCCCCATAAGGGTTTCCCTTTTCGGCTTGCTCTATCGCGGAAGAAATAACGTCTTTTGCGTGGTCGGTAGCGTGTTGAACCTGGTTCGCTAACTGAATATAACTGTTAGCCACGTCGGTTCCGTCCGCACGTAAACTGCGCGGGGCTTTGCCGTCAATGTTTTTAACGCCTTCTTTATACGCTGCTGGAATATCTGATTTAGCCCACGACATTGATTTTTTTATAAGCCCTATTTTAACATTGTCGAGTTTTTTATTAAGTTTTACTTGTAAGCCTTTAACGTCGTCCGCATCCGTATCAAACAAAACCGTATGGACTTGTTCTTCGGCTGACTTGAACGCGGAAATAAGTGCTTGTAATTTATCACTATCGTGGTGCAACATTATTCTTTATTACCTTTTGCGGCGTCGTCACCGATTGGGGGCGTTTCTTCTTTTCCTTTGGGGGATTTTCCGCCGCCGTCGTCCTCGCCCGTTTTAGAGCCGTTTTTGCCGTCGTCTTTACCGCCACCAAAGTCGCCGTTTTTTCCAACACCAAAAGCCTCAATAAAAGCGCTTGCCGATTCTTCTTTTGCCTTATCAACTTCTTCTTGCGCTTGTTCATCGGTTAAGCCAAAGTATTCCACTAATATACTGCGGAGCGATACGCCTAAATTCTTCTTGGCTTGCGCGGTTAATATGTTTTGATATTCACTAACAGGGATACCGTCGTTAAAAATAATATTGATATCTTTATCCTTAACGCTTGAACTGTTAATCAAAAAGGCTATTAGCTGTTTAAGCGGTTGTTTGAAAGATTTACAAACGCGGCGCACTTTTAATTTTGCGTTTGTTAATTTAACGTTTAACGCTTCATAACCTTGCGACGAGTTCATTTCTTCTTGATTTATTACGGGACCTACTTCACACATTGAATAAAGTTCTTTCTTTAAGTCGTCAATACGCGCTTCATTTGCTTGCAAACTGCCGTCCCAAGTAATATATATAGGCGGTTGCTCGTTAGGCGCAACAACAAAATTTCGCCCGCCCGTCTTCATAACCCAAGCACCGTTCTCATTTCTTGCGAACGCGCTTTCGGGCGCAGCCATACGCGGGGCGCTGTTTTGGTCAAGAATAAAACTTGCCAAGCAACGCCTTATGGCAATTTCAGCAACGATAGCGGTTATTCGGTCATAGTTTGATATACCGTGCAACGACCTTGAAGTAGTTATCCCCGGTATATTGATTATGAGTTGAGTAAACTGCGCGTCTTCTACCTTGCTCTCTATTAACTTACCCAAAGTATAAATAACTTGCGGTCCAAAGTTTTCGTTGGTGTTTTTATCAACAAAACTGTCGTAACTTTTAACCGTAGGTAAAGAATAGCGCCTAATTTCGATTTTACTATCTCCACGCGTTTGAATTTTGCAATTCAATTCGTATTTATTCTTTGCAGGGTGATTTGCGTCCTGATAAGTGCATACAACCCAACAAAGAACATCGGCGGTAATTTCCTTTATGTTTTCTGGGTTGCATATAGGAAACCACATTGTAGGCGATTGCGACACAAAATCACGCTCGCCGTTGCTATTTATATAGGGGCGAACAATACACTCGCCCAAAGCATCGTTATCAACAACAAGCTCGTTTAACTTATTGTGAAAGTTGCTTTTTTGCAAAATTTCTTCAAGCGCGTCTTTTGCCTTTTCGCAAATAATGTTCGGTTCTTCGCCTATCATTAAATCAACCGTTTTGATTGTTGATAACTGCCAATAGTTTGGCATATCAAAAAAACAGTCGTGTATTTTGCTGTCGTCTTTCAATGCGTTAACAAGTTCGGCGAATCTGTCGGCATATGGTTTTAATACTAACGACGGTTCGTCGTCAAAAAGATTTGCATTGTCCTTATAGGCTTTGAGCCTACGAAGTTCAGACAAGGGCGGGAAATAGTTGTTTTCTTTTAACCAATCTAAATTGTAAAGCATTTATTTTTCTCCTTTTAATAATTAAGCATACCGCTAAAATGCGCGATATTCGTTCCAAGACTTAAAGCCAACGCGTCCGCACGGTCGGGCGAACTTACACCGCGTTTTTTCATATCTTGTTTACGTTCAAGCTGAATATCGCCGTCTTCATTTACGCGATATTTCCTATCTGATAATTGAGCAACGAGCGCCGAATCTTCTTCTATAAATAACTTATCAGCCATAAGCAAGCGTTTAACGTTGCCCCAAAGCAAACCCGTATTGTTGCTGTATTTGATAGGTTCTTCGTTTAAGGTCCCGCCCGTTCCACCGAACGTTTGCGCGATAACCCTATATTTTAGGTTGCTATGGTTAGACTCTAACATATCAACAACGCCCGCACCTACGCCCGTTTCGTCGGCGTTTATATCAACGTAAATGCGCGGGTGTAGTTTGTTTAATCTTCTAACTATTTCTTTAACGCGCCCCGTGAGTTCAACGGTGTCGTTCTTGTATAAAATGAGTTCTTTACGCGAAACGTAATACCCGCCATAATCATAGGTTAGCCAAATAGTGCTCTCATCATCGCCAAAGCGCGCAACGTCAACGCCTAAACTAATGTGTCTTGGTTCGGGGCGAGTGACACCAGATTTCACCCAAGAATTATAATTCCTTATCCCCTTTTCAATAAGTTCAAGTGATATAAACGTGTCGGGTTGTGATTTTGGAAATTCACCTAAAACGCGAACACGATAGGGATCGCTATCCATACCGTATAACGCAATAATTGAAGCGATAAACTCACGCGATACGCGTCGGCTGTTTTCGGCGTTTAACGTTATACAGTTAAACATTTCACGGTTGCGAGTAAAAGCATCGTGGAAAAAGCCTTGTGTTCGGGTAGGGTTGCCAACCATTATCAATTTCGTTTCTTCACCCGTTAATGCGCCCAATATCGGCTCAAATATTACGTCGTTAATACCGCTCGCTTCGTCCATAACAAATAAAAGGCTATCAGCGTGAAAGCCTTGCATTGCGTCGGGTTTAGTTGCAGTTCGAGCAACGGCAAACCACTTTTCTTCTTTGGTTTTAAGAACTACCCTTTCAACCGTCCAATCAAAATAGCGTAAAAGAACCTTGCTTTTGGCGTGCCACTTACTTATTTCTGACCACAATATATCACGCAGCTGGTGCATTGTCGGCGCGGTGCAAGGTATTTTCGGGTAAGGACGCGTAAACATAAACCATAACACTATCCACGCAAGCGTTGTCGTCTTACCTACACCGTGCCCGCTCTTAACCGCCGTCATCCTATTTTTTCTTACACTCTCTAATATTTGAATTTGCTCGTCTTCGGGTGTAGCGTCAAACATTTCCTTAATGAATAAAAGCGGGTTGTTGTAATAGCGATTAACAAGCACATCAATTTTCGCCATTGTCTTCTTCCCCCTTTTCTTCCTTTTTAACGTTTAGCACCGCGTTAATAAATTCGTCAATAGGATCGTCGTCTTGTGGTTTATCCCTATCGGTGTCGCGCTGTCCGAGATATTGTTTACCAAGCCAAATAGCCATACGCGGGTTCTTTTCTGCTTGGTCGTATTGAATACGTCGTAAACTTGCACGCCCTACCGCTTTAAAACTTGAAAAAACGGCGCAAAAAGTCGCACCGTCGTAATTCTCTTTTACCCAATTCAATAAAGTGTTTTCCGAAACCATTAAAACCGCACAAATTTCTTCTTTTGTGCATTGTATTTTCATTAGGTTTTCAAAGACGCTTTTGTCGATTTTCTTCTTTGGTCGCCCGAATAGCTTATCGACGACTTTCGTCTTTTTATTTTGGCTTTGCTTTTTATCTTCCATTTTGACCTACTTTTTGCGGATTTCACTTTTTCATTTTTCCAAACACCTTTTCGATATAAGTTCGGTTGTTTTTATACTCCCATAACTGCGCTCTTGCGAACGATTGTTGTTGTAATTGTTTTTTGGTGTAAACCCCTAAAACAAATTCCCGTTCCTACTTCTTTTTGTTTTTCGGTGGGAACTGGCCTTTCTCCGTTTATAATGTGATTAAGGTTAAAACTGTTTCCGACAAAACCATCAAGACCGTCTATTCCGCAACACGTTAAACTGTCTCCGAGTTCTCTCGTTCTATTCTCACCCGAATAAAATTTCAACCCTAATTCGTGAGCTCTTTCTTTTAAGGCGAGTATATCGGTTTTAATTCTTTCATAAGGATAAAGGAAATCGCCACCGATTTTAATTGTGCCTTGTCTTTTATTTAAGAATTTCATACCTTCGACTATTACGCCGTATGCGCCCGCGTCCCTAAACTTTTCAAGATTGTTAAAAACTTCTTCAAACGCTTCGCACATATAAGGTTGTATTCTTATTATCAATCTTTTTGCAACCGCCGCCACCTTGCGCGCAATCTCTAACCTTTCAGCGAAAGGCGGGCAACCAGGTTCTAATTTGTCGTAACTTTCGCAAACAAGCGAAATCTGAACAACGCAGTTGCAGTCTTTTATAAGTTCAAGATATTCAGGTTCGGCAACAAGTTTTCCCTTTGTAGAAACCACGAAAGGATACTGCGTTTCCTTAAATATCTTTAAGCACTCTAAACTTCTGCGCCTATGTTTTTCAACTGGTTGGAACGGATCGCTCATACCACCCCAATGTAAAGGGATATTCCAATCGCACCAACCCGTTTCTGCATTACGTTGACCTTTAATAAATTTTAGTAAAGCTTCGGGACCTTCCCCGTCTTTTATATTCGATATGGTGTTCTTCCTTTTAACAAAGCAATATTCGCAAGCGTGGGAACAACCCTCATAAGTATCGAAGCGTATAGGTAAGTCGCAAAGGTAGCATTGACTTCCGCATTTAGGCATCTGTTAACACACCCCCCCCCGATGACCTTTTCAAGAATCGCTTTGACAAACCCTTCCTTTCCGCATGCGGTTATATAGGCGTCAATATCGTCCTTTTCAGTCTTTGGGAAAAGTAGCGTCATTTCGAATACGTCTAATACTGGCGACTGCGACTTAAATTCGTTTTCTAACATATCGTTAATAAATTCGTCGGTTGACTTTTCGAAACCTAAACACGTTAAATCGATAGACGTTATTTTCTTGAACTCGTCTTCTCTCCTTCCGAAATCCCACTCTGAAATACTTGATATTTGATTATCAACAAGCCTTAATGCTTTGGCTTGCTCGTCGGTTAAATCTTCCCTACGAACGCACGGAACTTCTTTAAGTTTTAATTTTAGCGCCGCTTTATAACGGGTATGCCCCGAAATAATAACGTTTTCTTTGTCAATGGTTATAGGGAATGAAAAGCCGAACTTCTTAATACTTTCCATAAGTGGCTTAACACCCTTGTCGTTTTTGCGTGGGTTGTTGTCGTAGGGGTATATTTGATTAATCGGTAAATATTTAATTTCAAGGTTTAACTTATTTAGCCCCTTGTCTTTTGAATTTGCTTTACTCATAATTTCTCCTTTGCTGGTTAAAATAGTTAAGGCGCATAAGCCATAAGCCTATACGCCCAACCAAAGGAAGATAAACGGCGGGAAAACCAGCGAACCGCCGCCTTTTTTGTGAAATAAAAACAGCGTCCGCTGTGTGGTCAAAAGAACGCTGTTTAATACATATTAGCCCGCGAGTAACGTTTTCTCCGTCGTCCGTCTTTCTCCCAGCGGGCTTTCGTATTTATTATTTCACGCTATATATTATAGCACGTATTTTGCAAGAATTAGTCGCAATTTTTGCGACTTTTAATTTTGTTTGATTTTATTAGATATATACTAACGATTTTTGCAGTAAATTTTGCAAGTATACCTTAAAAACCGCTATTTTTCAAACGCTCGCAACTCAAACGCCCAAAATTCCGCCGTGAGTAGTATTTCGTTTTTCCAACGGAATAGTGTCGCCCTATCTATATTTAACCGCCTTGACGCCCGATTTGGCGTTAATCTATTAAAATACAAATAGACTATAAGTTTATGGCGGTAGTCGTCCCTATATTTTATAAGGGTGTTTTCAACAACCTTAAACCATCTATAAGCTTCGGTTTTTTCGTCAATGGCTTTTATTATCTTGTCTTCGGCGGCGTTAGTCTTGCTCGACTGAACGCTGACCTTACTGTAATCTGTTCCCAACCCGCAATACGCTAACTCTGCGATATTGACTTCGGCTCTTTCTCTGTTTAATTCAAAATTATAAAATGCTTTTTCGAGTTTCTTCCTTTTGCTGATTTCCATTTTTGGGTTTCCCCTTTTTACTTTGCGTTACCGTTAATACTGCGATAGCAGGTCGGAAAACTCCGCCTGCATATCGTTTGTAATTAAGGTCGCTGAAAGAGTTTAATTCTCTTTCCAAATTTCGATAAAGAATTTTGAGCGCGTTCCGTTTTTGTTTGGCTCTTTACCGATATGAACGCACCACCCTTCTTCAAGAAAAATTACACCCAACCTTTGCGCCGCTTTTTCGCTGGAACAAGGTATTCTAATTCTCTTGCCGTCTTCCACGTTGTTTAGTCCCCCTTACATTTTTCCGTCCCTTCCGACGTGCAGAAGAAACACTTTGCTTTCTGTTCGGCGGTGGCTTCTATATCATACCCCGCCTTACACCCTACGAGTTTAAGAAACGTTTTGCCGTATTCTTTTTTAAGCTTCATCGCTCTATGTTTGCAACTTTCACACTTATTCGCAAACGAACACGGGCGGGCATAGTTGGCGCAAATTCGCAAATTCTTATACTTATTTTTACTCATTTATCCGCCCCCTTGTCGCCCCTAACGGCGCGAATTTCCGTTGTAGGTTTGAGTATGCAAACGGGGACGACGCCGCCGCTGCCGTAGGCATTGTAGCAGTTCAATCCACCCGAAGCATAGACACCGCGCACATAACCGGCGTTAGTCGAATAACCCCAAGGAGTGCAAGTCCACCACCAATCTTTATATTTGGGTATGTATTTATAATACTTTCTATATAGTCCGCAAGAGATAAGCCCCGCGCCGTCTGTTTTATACTCTTTGAGCGTGTCGTCGCCGTTGTCGGACGTTAAGTCCATTGTGTAGGGCAATAAATCGTCGGCGTTTAATTCGGTGCTAAACGCTTCTAAAACCGCCTTGATTTCCGACTTTGAATAATCGGCGTCTTCGCCGAATTCTTGCTCGTCTTTAAGCATATCCGCCAAAATACAGAATATACCGCCTTGCTCGTCGCCAAGCCTTACCCAAATTCTACCGCTATACTCGAATTTTGCCCCGATAGGCAGTTCGCTTATTTTCGCCTTTTCTTCGTCGGGCATTTTTGCGACTTCGTTTTCTAATGCTTTAAGTTGTTCCTTAAATTCTTTAATGGTTTTTTCAAGTTCTTGCTTATTCATTTTAATTTCTCCTTAATTTAGTCGGTTTCTTCGGTGGGTAGTCCCAATTCTTCAAACCAAGACTGTTGACCTTCGATTTCGATTTTTGATTTTTCTTTATATCCGCCAACCCACCACGCGAATACGTCTTCTCCATTTTTCCAAGAGTGCGTGCCTTCTTCCATAAGTTTTAGCATACGGTCAAAAGCTCGTATGTAAGCGATTTTATACGTTGGGCGTTTTTTAAATTCTTCTAATTGCCCTTGCGGTCCCGCCATCGGGCAGCCTATGCACCCCAACCGTTTATAACCGCAGTCGTATAGTTCGCAATATCGTATTTTCTCGCCCCTTATGATTTCCCATACTTCGTTGTTGGTAAAATCAATTATAGGGTTTACAAGTGTTTTTCTTGTTCTATAACAGTTTTCAACCATACGGCGTGATTCTGCATTATCTAAATTAAGCACCACCCCACCCCGCGCAGTAATTCGCCCGATTTGCAATTCTTCGGTTTTTGCTTTGCTTGCCTTGCCTAAATCGTGAATTAACGCTTCGCCTTGATTGTTTCGCCGGTTAATACTTTCTTCCCAGCGCACGCCCGTGGCGGTTATTCTTCCAACACCAAAACACTCTTTAAGTTCCGAGCAACAATACCGAACTAACCGCGTAGGGGGCATTTTCTTTTTGGGAATTAAATTCCACATTGTTTTTTGCTAGCCATCTTCATAGCGCGGTATGTCGATTGTTAGCTCTCTATCTTCTTTCGCAAATTTAACCAATTCGGGCGGGTCCACAGATGTTAACGAAAAATGCTTTTCGTAAGCAACCCTACTTAATGCGAAAATGTATTCAAGAACAAGGCTGTCTTTACCTTTGCTTGTCGCAAGCCATATCGGGTTATCTTTGCTAACGTCTTCAAACATATTGACGCGCTCAACCGCTTTTTTAACTTTGTTCGTTATGGGGAATAATGAAATTTGAATATCATTTATCTTTACCATTTAGAAACTCCCCCTTTGCCTTTTCGATTTCGCCTTGTGCTACAAACAATAAACTTGCACCGAGCTTAAAATCACCGTCGCTTTTCTCTGACACGCGCTCTTTATAAATCGCCGAAAGTTTGCCTTTTATGTATTCCGTAAAACGTTTAAGTGTTTCTTGCTCCGCCACCTTTATAGCTTCAAGGGTTTTGCCGTGTATTCTTTGATTTTTAATAATGTGCGCCGATACGGGTTGTTGATAAGATTTTATAATCTCGTTAAGCCTTTCGTTTTCACGTTCTTTATTACAGCAGTTGCGGAAATAATCTTTAATTATTGATTCTTTTTCGGTTATAATGCTTTTTGTTTGTTTTTGAATTCGGTGTATGTCCCAAAAAACTAAAAAAATCATAGGAAGCATATTCGCAAAACCAACTATTGCAAAAATTAGACCAAGATTATATCGATACAACAACCAAAAAATAAGGTTTGATGCCGAAGCTAAAATATCTATTACTAAAAAAATTACGTTTGTTTTAAGATTGTTAAACATAACTATTTCTCCTTATAAAACTAATCTGGGCGGCGGTGTTGGTAATTTTTGCGTTAATGGTCGCCAAATATGCAAGCAGTATTTATGCAAATTAACGTATTCGCTTTTCTTTGGGTGGTATTGAACACACGCCTCATCTTCCTTGAAAAACTTGCTTTTCATTAAACACATTTCGTCCCAAGTCGGGCAACGGTTTCTATAAGACACGGAAAGGTGTTCCCATCCGTCGCTCCACGTCATTACAAAGGTCATACCCTTGCAATTCCCAACTATTCCGTTTGGCGCTTCAAGTTGAATATGTATTTGCGCGTCGGCTTTAATTTCTGACAATTCTTTCACCATATACCCCCATACTTTTCTTCGTTGGTTACAAATCTTTTACCGCCAACTTTCCCGCACTTTTTACAAACTTTATATTGAGTTTCGCCCGAAAGAACGTGATACAATGTTTGAGCCCTATACCACCCATAATCGTGTTTACAAAAAAGTTGTAATATTTTAGGTTTTGGATTGTTGATGCCGTTTTTTTCCTTGAAAAACGGACACTTTTCGTAGTGGTCGTTGTTTGTCTGTTCTAACCCCTTTCCTTTCTTGCAATAGCAAAAAAATAAGCCTTTATTCCAATGACCGTTTTTTGCTCTCTTGCAATTAGCACAGTTTTCAGATTTTGTGTTATAATTAAACGTTTTTTTCATTGATTAACCCTCCACATAACACCACGATTGCGGCGCTTTTTCTATTTTTCCATTACACCCTTTCACATAATCAAAACCCCAAGTATGTTGACAATCGTAGCAAGTTTTTTCATTAATATAACAAGGCTTCTTAAACTCGCTTAACTCTTTCGGCTTGTCGTAGATTTTAAGGTCGGATATGTGCCAGCCGTAAAGATTGTCTTTGCCACCTTTTGAATATTCACCTAACTCACTAAAACTTACACAAGACAACTTGCTTAAATTGCTTATATGTATTTCGTGGTCTTTCCAACTTGATATTTTTTCGCAAACAAACTCGCCTATTACTTTGCCCGACCAATAATAATCGCCTTTAACAAATATGTTTTCGTCAAACTTTCCTGCCTTGTGGTCGTCGCTAAAAATATAATCGCCTTTTCTAAAAATTGCTAATAAGCGTTTTTTCTTTGTGTAATAGATATAGCACTTAAACGGCGTTTCTAACTTTGGTCTTGTCTTGCGAACTTCGATTGTCTTTTCGCCTTTTATTATCTTCTCAACCCATTTTGGTTGAATACTAATTAAAACTGATTTCATAAAAACTCCTTTAATTTCGCATCCGCATCAACCTTGTTTTTAAAAAGTGTTTTGTTGAAGTATGACGGGTAAAAATAACCTACATAATTACCGTTAGAATAACAGTCGCTTATAGTTCTTATGCTTAATTCCTTACTGATATCAAAACCCGTAACGACGTGCTTTTCTACAACTTTTTTTATTTGACAACAATAGTAAATAACGTCTCCGACGCGGCAAGGCAGTTCAACAAGCGTTCCGTTTTCTATCTTGTCTTCATATTCAGCGAGACGGTCAACGCTTTCGCCTGTTGTGTAATCGCCTTTGCAGTTCATATCGTTGTAGCATCCGCTTACGGAGTATTGTATATAGCCTTTTTTACCGTTGGGATAAGTCTTTAATTCTGTAAATCTCTTAAAATTTTCCACTTTATTTTCTCCTAATTGATTTTTTCAATTTTTTTAATGTGAGATTTGTAAAAGGTTATAAGGCGTTGCCCCCTAATAAAATAGCAACCCTTATGCCACTCGTCTTTTTCTAATATTCCCGAAACAATGTCGCCGTCGAAAAACGTTAATCTTACTTGTTTTCCCAAAAGTGCATTGAGTTCCGGGCTTTCGTGAGTATATTTTCTCATTTTTAATCATCCCCCTTATAATCATTTCCGTCGCAACACATAAAGTCGTCGGTTGCTTCCCAATCGTCTATAACGATTTTGTCGTGTTTGTCGCACATATACCCGCCGTCGCCTATGTAGGTTGCCCTACCGCAGTTAAAACAGCAGATTAAATTTTCTATCGTGTTTTTCTTTTCCATTACGCCACCTGCCTTTGAATATTCTGTAAACGTCGCTTTGCTTTTTTTGCCCAAGCGTTCACAAAGTCGATAACTTCGGGCGCGGGTTTTGTATCACGAACACCATAACATTGTCTTACCTTTTTTTCTGATATTGAAAATTCAACCGTAACAAAGGGTATTTCTTTTTCGTTCGCTTTTCTAATAAAGAAGATTAATGACTGTTCTTTTGCTATTCTTTGGTCATAGTCCATACGCCCTACGCAATGGTGTAAAAACTCACCTTCTTTTATAAGCGCTTGTTTACTATCTGCAATCAACACAACATAATTGTCGCCGGCAAGCGTTAAAGCTTCGTATTTATCAGCAATCTTTTTTATCCTTTCGGTTAATTCCTTTTGCAGTTTTGCGTCTTGTTCTGCTTTTAGGGTTGCATATTGATTTAGCCTTATTTTCGACCAATATTCAAAGTCTTTCGGAAACACATTTTTAACGTCGGTCATATCAAGTCCAAGCGCCTTTATAGCGACAAGATAATCGTTGTAATGGTGAAACGACGTTTTCGTGTTGCGCGTATATTCGATAATTTTTAGTTTTGTCTTTCGGTCCGCCTTACGATAAAACGCTTTGAGCTCGTCGCCATTAAGGTATCTTCCCCAACTTCTAAATTCTTGAATTACGTTGTAATCTTCTTGCGCTTCTTTTAACGTCCAACCATTTTTATACGCCGAAATAATTACGGGAATTGCCGCGTATCCTATTTCGCTTTTATGAGTTTTAAGCCACACAATAAAATTACGGTCTTTTGTTGCAAGGTTTACGATTTTTTGCGACATTGCAAGCCTATTTCCAAGCAGCTTTGAAACAAGTTCAATTTTGGGGTTCTTTTGATATTTTTCTAAATAATCAAGCACGTCAATTATGCCGTCCCAAGCGCAATACTTAAATTCTTGTGTTTGCTGTAAAAATTCAGGGTTTACGACTGAACACGAACGAAACAACCTAAAATATTTAGAATCGGAATACCAAAATTTAGTTTCTTCGTGCTGATTGATTAAATACTTTGTTTTTTTGCTTTCAAGCGCCCTTTCAACATTAAAGTCAGCAATATACCCCGCAATCGCAATAAACGAAATGTCGCGACACCAGCATTTTTTCTCGCCTAAAATATGAACCGTCACTTTTTTTAGGAAGATTGTAGGCGTCTTTTTTCCCGCATACTTTCTGCCGTATCTCGCAGCAACGGTTGATATTGCTAACTTTCCGTGTTGTATCTCAAAGTAAGGATAATACCTTGTTCGATTTTGGGTTAAACCGCATATTCGATTTTCCGTTGCTTTTATAATTTTTAATATGTCGTTAGGAATAGCCGTTTTTATTCTTGCCATAACTCACCCCAACATATCAAACAAGTTTAATTGAGCATTGCTGTCCTTTTTGGCTTCGTCTTTCTTCTTTTCGGGGCGCTTTTGCTGTTTATTGTTAAAGTCTTCGCTGTTGTCTTCTTCGTCGGTTTTAGACGGCTTTTTCGGGCTTGTTTTTGCTTTGAATTCCGTTCCGTCTTCCTTGAAAAGTTTTTCGTGGATACTGTCTTCTTCAAAATAATGAACTGCCCAACCGAACACAACTTCGTCGTCTATCATTGCGCAACCGCCAACAGCTTCTTTTTTTGCTTGCCCCCTTATGTTTTCAATACAGCCTTTAAGGGTTTTGCGGTTAAGAAGACGTTGACCGTCTTTCTCTATAAAAACACCGTTGTTAATTTTGTCAGCAAGCACCGCGCTTGCGTTTTCTTCAAGATAAGTTTTAATTCTTTTTTCTTGGTTATTTTCTGCCGTTAGTTTAATTTCCACTACCGTTTACCTTCCTTTTTTAATTTCTTCTTATAGGCAACAATAAGAACGTTGCCCCTGCTTCCTTGATTATCGTAGGTTCGTTTTGCTTGTTAAAACACATATCTACCATATCCCCGACAAGTAGTTTCAACACCCCGATAAAATACTTTGCGTTAAACGCTATTTCAAGGTCCTTTCCGTCTGCGCTTGCTTTTATTTTTGAATACGCTTCCCCGCTTAACCCTTTTGATTTTATTTCAATCGAGTCGGGCGCAATTTCAAAGTCAGTCACGCTATACGTTTCGCCAAACATTGACGCCCTTTCTAACGCTGAAAGCATTTCCTTTTTCGGCACTTTAACTTGCGTAGTAAAGTTTGTAGGGATAATGCGGTCATAACTTACAAATTCGCCTTGCAATAAAACCGCCGTAAACGTCGTATCTTTTGTCTTGACCTGTAAAAGCTTGTCCTTGTCTGACACTTGCAAAGCGATATCGCCGTCATTACCTAAAATCGAGCAAATACAATTAAGCGCTGACGCGGGAACAATAACGTTTATATCCTTATTGCTTGCAGTTATTTTCGTTTCGCTTTTTGCGAGCCTATAACCATCAAGCGCAACCGCCGTGAGAACGTCGCCCACCGTTTTGATATTTACGCCTTTAAGTAATGGTCTTGAATCGTCGGTAGAGCAGAACGCTATTGACCTTTTAACTATGTTCTTAAACTCGCTAATGGCCAGTTTGATTTCGCTTGTGCTTGTAGGTTGTTTGTAATCGGTCCAATCAATAGAACCGTCAAGTGCGGGAATTTTAATGAACCCGTCGGAGCACCTGATATAAAGTTCTTTATCGAGATACATTTCGATTTCTTCGTCAGCAATCTTTTTGATTGCTTCGCAAAACAATTTACCCGCAACGTTAACTTTTCCGCTTTCGACAACTTCGGCTTGAACGTTTGAGCTTATTACAATTTCACCGTTGCCGGTTGCAACGTTAAGCGCATCGTTTTCGGCGTATAAAGTTATAACGCCCATTTTGCCTTCAAGTTTGTTCGTAAGCGCTTTGCTTACTGCGTTTGCTGAATATTCTAAATCAATTTTTTTAATCGCTATTTTCATAACAACCCCCACTCTGCGAATTTTTCAAACCCGCCTAAATTTTTTATGTATTCTCTTGCAATTTCAACGATATCCCTATAAGGTTTACCGTCTATATAATCGTCGCCGATTGAGCAACTAATTTCAACGGGTTTTCCCGTCCTTTGAGCCTTTAAGAACGCGTAAATGTTTATACTAACGTCAGCTTTTGAAAGGTCCTTGCCGTGTAAACCGCCGCCCGTTACGCTGTCAGCCATATCGCTACCAAGTTTACGGTTGGTTGCGCCGGTATCAACGTTAATTCCACCGCTCCACTCTCCCAAAGGGTTAACAAGTGATTTAGGGTAAATTTTTTCAAGAATTTTGCTTTGCGCGTTACTTTGGCAAATTGTAAGAAAGCCTTTGTTAAGTATGTATTTACCATCATAAGGAAACAAGCCGTATATTTCTCTTGCTATAAATTTAAGCCTTTTTTGTTCTTCGGTAATCGGAACACCCTTAAATATTCCGTTATCGCCACACTTAAAGCCGTCGTTTTGATTTTGAGCCAAATGCGCGTCTTGTTTGTATTCTTTGTAGTCAACTTTAACGTTGCCCGCCAAGCGGCGAATAATCGCCTTTATTTCGTTTTTTGTAAAATGCTCTGACGTTTCAGTTATAACGTGGCAATGATTATGCCCGATAAGGACTTCAACGGCAATTTTCGGCATATAGTTCTTTTTATAAGCAAGGTCAACAATAGCTCCCGCTATTCTATCCGCGATTTTGTCGGGGTGATTTGGGTTTACTTTCTCAAACATTTTATTCGCTCCTTTCCGTTAAAACGGTAATCTGTTATCGTCAATCGCTTCAAGCTGTGGTCTTTCGCGCCTTGCTGAAACGACTGCGTTTTCTTCTTCGTCGGTTGCTTCGCTTGATTTCGGCGTTAAGAACTCGACTTCGTTTGCTATAACTTCGGTAACGTTTCGCTTTATACCGTCCTTTTCTTCATAAGAACGATTTTGCAAACTACCAAAGATAGCGACCTTATTTCCTTTCTTCAAATACTTACCGCAATTTTCAGCGCGCCCGCGCCATACTGTAATATTGAAAAAATCAGTTTCCCTATTGCCGTCAGCGTTGGCGTATTCTCTGGATACTGCTATTGAGAATTTACACACCGCAACACCGCTCGGCGTTTCTGTTAGTTCGGGATCCTTTGTTAAGTTCCCGATTAAAATAACTTTGTTCATTTCGTTTCTCCGTTTTCTTTTTTTGCCGTGGTAATTTCGACTACCACGAAAGTCTTTTTGTCGTTCACTATTGTATCGTGTATTTGGGATATGAATTTGCGCCCGTCATTTTCGATTATTTGCGCCTTTTGCATAGCGTCAAGAATAAACTTTGCTGCTGACTTTATGTTGTCAACGTCGCGCTTTTCGTCCTTTTCGTGCCACTCGATATTTATCACGACGGGGTATTCCGCAACTTTCCGCAATTTCCCCGCCGCCCGCGACAACCAAATGTAGCGGATAATATCGTCTTCAATTTCACGCTTGAACTTTGCGCCCGTTTGGTAGTGATTGTTAAGCTTGTGAATATAGTCGTTTAATGACGGCAACTGCCTATCAATGATTAAGATATTTTTCACGCACTTTCACACTCCAAACGTTTGTAGTTTTTAGCGATTGCCTCGTCTAATGCTCGTATCTTGTCGCAATCTTCTTTATAAGAAAAGTCCATTCTAACAATTAAGGTTTGAAGTCTTTCATTGAGCATAACAACGTTGTGATTAACCTTTAAGTGCGCTATAAATCTGAAATACGCTTCTTTTAGAATTTTACCAACACCGAAATCTTCAAAAATTTCTTCGTAAGATTGTAAGTCTTTTTTATTTTTTAAATTCTTACTTTCTTTCTTACTTACTATTTCTTTATAATCTTCTTTATATATTTCTTTATTGTGGTCGTTTTCCGCCCACGGGGTAGTCGTTTTTAGCCCACCCCCTAGTCGTTTTCCGTCTGGGGGGGTAGTCGTATTCCGACCACCCTGCAAAATAACATATAATTCTTCGAGCGGGGTGCAAATATAACCATTAGGCTCTCCCGTTTTTTGGTTTCTCTCGACCTTTCTTATAAATTGATTTTTGGCAAGTCTATTTAAGCTATTTTTGACGGCGGTTCTTCCGCCACCAGTAAAGTCCATTATGTATTTTACTGTTCCCCTAAACTCACTTTCTCCGTCTTGTGAAAAGCCATATAAAACCGCATACACGTCAAGGTCAAGTCCTTTAAGGTTTAACCTATTTCGCATCCAACCGTGAACGACGAAGTAATTTTCGTCTTTTATCATTTTTAACCTACTTTATTGTTTGCCTTGTGGCTGTTCGGGAAATGCTTTCGCTTTGCACTCTGCCGAACAAAGAGCTTGTCCGTATCCGCTAACAGTTTGGTCAAATAGCTTTTTAGGCATTTCCTTTCCGCAAATCGAACACTTGCAATCTGCCCCCGTATTGCGCCAATCGTTTAATGCGCGCCCGGTTTCGATTGTTGGAATATTGCCCGAACCATCAAACAAGCCTGTCCTATCTTTTGACGGTATAGCATAGTGGTCTTGGGTTAATTCTAAAAATACCGTAAATTCGTATTCTATGCCGTCCCTAAATATCGGGGCAAGTCCAACCTTTTTATAACCTTTTTTACCGCCGTCGTTAACTTCGATATAAGCGTCTTTTGCTCTTAACGTTGCTATAATGTCAATGTTTGACTGTAAAATACAATCGACTAACGCTGTATATGTTGGGTCTATATCTCTCCACGCTATATAGCCGTTTCCACTTTTTGATTTTCTAACGATATCGTCGTGCTGTTGAAGCATCCCGCCTTCCCCGCTCCACGCGTGTGAAAGGCTGTCGATGATAAGAACTTCAAACCCGCTTTCAACCGCGCTTTTAATCGCTCTCATATACTTATCAGCCGTAAATGGCGGTTCTATTGAACAAACAGAGAAAGGTCCGAGATTGCTATACAATTCAGCGCTTCCGTTTTCAGTATCTATAACGGCGATTTTTTCCCAATCACCACAAATACCAAACGCGGTAAGTAATGACGAATAAGTTTTGCCCGCACCACTTGGGGCAGAGTAAGCAATTTTTAACTTTGTCTTTTTTCTTTCTGCTTTTCTAAACATAAAAGCACCCCCTACTTAATTTGAATATTTTGAACGGTTTCAACGTGCGCACCGGGAACTTCCCCGCCCGCGCTTATCGTTGCTTTGATTTTGGTTAAATCGGGTTTCTTGGTCATTGTTACGTTAAAGAACTCGTCTGGGAGCTGTGATTCATTGTCAACAATCGTTTTTTCGCTTTTTCTAAACGATATAGTCGCCGATATGCCGTCAATTTTTGTTTTTCCTGTCCTTTGGCACGCTTCCGCAAGCGAAGATTTTAACCTTTGCTCAACCGCCTTAACCCTATCTTTAAGAGCCGTTAAACGCTTGATTTCGGCTTCTATTGCCGACACTTGCAAACCAAAGCGACGGCTTACAGTTGCGACAGCGATTGCCTTGTGCTCAAATTCTTCTTCTTTGACCGCCAACGCGCCCGCAATATCAACGTCTATTTCGCCCGTTTCTTCGTTAACGGTGTTCATTAAGTCCGAGTATAGAGTTTCAACGTCTTTGCTTAACATATACAAATTAGGCATTTTCGCTACCCCCTTCTTCCGCTTCGGCTTTCTTCAACTCTCTTTCGTGATAGGAAACACTACCTTTCGCACTTTCAATCGCTTTGCCGATTTCTGCTATCCTATCCGCGTCAATTTCGCCACTTTGAACCATTTTACAAAGCAAGACTTCTGCGCCCGCTTTGATTAGTTCGTAGTCAACTACTGCCTCTTGATACTTTTGTCTTTCATAATTTACGCTCATTTTTTGTTTACCTTCCTTTTTTAATTTTTTATACAAGGTCGCTTACAGAGCATTTAAGCACCCTTGCAATTTCCGAGATTGTTGTTAAGTTGGGGTTTCTTATTCCCCTTTCATACTGCGATATAGTGTCGCTTTTAAGTCCGCAAAGGAACGCTAATTCTTCTTGCGTGTATCCTTTTTCGTTGCGCTTGTTCGCGAGTTTTACCATAGGCTTTTTTACTTTTGCCATTTTAATCACTTCCTTACCTTTGGCTTTTTGCCTTTGGGTTTCTCTTCCCAAAAAACGCTTTTTCTTTTCTTTCAAGCCGTTTATAATCAACTACTAAAAACGTAATAAAAGCAACTGTTATGACCACTAAAACGGCTATTAAAATTATTGTTTTAAGCATTTTCCCCACCCCCTTTATCTTCTATTTTTTCTAACGCCGTCGCTAAATCTTTAAGCATTTTCTTAATCGCATCAGCGTCGTTAATCAATTCGCGGATAGTTGACGGGCAACCATCTTTACCGCGAGATTCTAACCATAATTCCGCATGCTCGTCAGCGTCAAAACCGTCGGCATATTCTCTAACTTCTTTAACAATGTTGTTTGCAGAAACGGTAAAGCTAAAATCTTCACCCGCTGGCGAGAACTGTGCAAAATCTACATACTCGCCATTTTCTTCGTGAACGTGCCAGCCTAATTCTTCCGCAACGTTTATTATTTTCTCGTTCATACGTTCCCCCTTAACTCTTTCAATTTTTTTAGAACGGTTTGAACGGCAAACTTACCATTTCCGTTCAACTGTCTTTGCCAAGCCGAGAACGATGGCGACCAACGAAAACCGTGTGCTTTCAAAAGCGAGCGCGTCGCTTCATCGGGTTTGCCGTCGAATATCAGTTGTATTCGCATTGCTTCGGCATTTTCAACAACTTCAACGCCGTCAACATTTTCGTGTTAATCGGCGGCGGGTGTTGCCGCTTCTGCCTTAATCTTCGTGATATCCGCAATACGCTTTTCAATTCTCTTTATTTCGGCGTTTTCGTTCTGCAGTTTCCAAGTCGGGTGTGGTTGATTATTCCAAGCAAAATCTTCGGCTATTTTTTGGTCAATTCTTTTTGCTTGTTCTTCTGAAAGACCTTCATAACCCACCATTGTTTTATTCTTGCGAAAATAGGCGTTTTGTTTTACCCTTTCGAAGTGTTTTTCTTTTAAGTCCGTTAACTTATCTTGTAATTTTTCAATAACGCAATTGTCGTCGCTATAAATAACGTTGTTGGTTAATATCGTTCTGATTTTTTTCATATAGTAGCAAGTTTCGGGTGAAAACAATTCGCCGTTTTCTTCGTATAATTTTGAAAGCGCTGCGTTTTGTTTTTCCTTTTTTCTAACGGGGAAATTGCTCGCCCCGGCAATCATTACGCTTGGAACTCTTGCTGTGATTGCATTGTCGCGGTTAATAAAATCGGCTAACTTTCTCGAATACTTGTTTGCGTAATATTGACAAAGCGCAACCGCTTCCGACGTTGCATTTTTAGGGTTGGCTTTTATAAGCCTTTCAACTTCGTTCTTAAACCTTTCCACATAACCGTTATAAGAACTTGTTGCGCTACCGATTACATAGTCCGAAAAACTATAAGCGTTTTTTGCTGATTTTGCTGTTTCTTCACTAATTGAATATCTTGTGATTTCCATTAAAATTTACCTTCCTTGATGTATTTCTTTTAATAATGCGTAAAAGCGCTCATCGCTTTGTTGCTTTTCTTTCTGATACTCGTAAATGGGTTGTTTTCTTGCTAAAATTTCCAAATTAAGCCCTTTTTTCCAATACTCACACATAAAACCGTTTTCCACACGAAAGACAACGTCAATTTTTATTTTGTTGTTATGTGCGTGCGTGTTTATGAAGTTTTGAGCTTCCGCCGTAATCGGGTATTCCGACAATTTCATAGCGCACCGTCCACACAATACGTTTCGCCGTTCATTTCGGTAAAGCCCGCGTTTTTAACTTCGTAGGGTAATTCTTTAACCGTGTTTTCGCCCGTGCAATTCAAAATGCCGTATCCGTAATACGCCCACTTAATTTTGTCTTGGGGTTGTTTGCCGTCTTTTTTGAGTTTGGTTTGTAGTTTCATTTTTTTATACCTTCCTTTATTTTTCCCGCCGATATAACCGTCGGCGGTCGGTTTGTTTACATAAATTTTCTATCTCGTAACTGACACCGCGTATTGTGCACAAGTGCAACTCATAACCTTCCAGCGGCGCAAGCCGTCCGCTTGTGTGCAATCAGCACCCCAACGAATAATCGTGCCGTCGGCTATGGGGCTAAAAACGTGAATATAGGCGGTGGCGCCCGTCTTTTCATCTCTCAAACTTAATAAATACTTCATTTTGTTTACCGTCCTTGTGGTTTTTTGATTTGAAAAATATCCTTTT
The DNA here is from genome assembly GCA_045651365.1 of Christensenellaceae bacterium. Taxonomy (GTDB): domain Bacteria; phylum Bacillota; class Clostridia; order Christensenellales; family Borkfalkiaceae; genus UBA1259. The sequence continues at coordinate 65,046 of JAZRSF010000035.1, read as the reverse complement.
GGGTATTTTCAAGACTTATTATAAATATCTTTTTTGGAATTGTCAATCATTTTGACCGAAAAAAATTTACTTTTTTGAACTTTTTTTATATAATTGGGAAAAACGACGGAGAAAAATGGAATTATGGATATTTCAGAAATCAAAACTTTTATGAAAGTTAGGGGAATTACGCAAAAAGACTTGTCGCAAATGGCAAATATCCCCTTGCAGACAATTAGAAAGATTTTTGCGGGCTATACTTCACACCCGCGAATTGACACTATGCAAGCCATAGAAAAGGCGCTTGGGCTTAATTCTGCGCAGTCATACGCAAATGACGGCTTAAAACCCGAAAGCACGGCAAAGTCTTTAAGCGAAAAAGAAACGCGCCTTTTAGACGCGTTTAACGGGTTAATTCCACCTATGCAAGATTACATACTTGATATGGTCGAAAAATTAGTTGCTCAACCGCAAAATGCGAATAAGCGGGCATAAAAATACATAAGGAGAAATCTATGGAAAAAAACACGAAATTATCGAATTACTAAAAAATGCAACCGATAACCTTACGCAAGCAATATCTTTAATGCTTACGGAAGACTACGAGCGCAAAAAACTGTTTAGGGTTGTTTCTTCACACGGAAACATTATTCCGTTCCCGGTTGAAAAAATCAAACCCAACGTGCAAGAAAATGGCGTTGTCGAATTTACCGAAAAGGAGATAAACACAATGCCTAAACACATAAGAAAATTACTGATAATAGAAAAAAAGCGTTGCCGAATACGACAACACTCAAACAAAAAAGGATATGAAATTCGTTTACGCCGCGATGGCTACGATATTTCAGCAAGCGGCGTCACCGTCGAACTTGCAAAGGAAAACTTTATAAAAAAATTAAAAATAGCAAAGCCGAACGAGAATATCGGCGAAGTAATTATCCCGAAAACCTTTAACGCGTTTGCTATGTTTTATTTTGAGAACTTTCGTAAAGAACTCGTTGCGGAAAAAACTTTTTACAACGATTTGAGCCGTTATAAGAATTATATTTACCCCGCTTTTAAGGAGCGCCCCTTATTAAAGATAACGCCGGCAGACTGCAAAAAATTGATAGATTCAATTAAAAAGAAAGGGTTAGGAAAAACCGCTGACGAAATTTATTCTTTGCTTAACGTTACGTTTAAGTGTGCTATAAATCACTCAATTATAGATAAAAACCCGCTTGATACGATTTTGCACATAAAACACGAAAAGCAATCAGGCGTGGCGCTAACCAAGGAAGAAGATTCTATTTTATACGCCGAACTAATCAACCCAGCGCACCCCGAAAAATACCGAAAAGCCATAGCAATAGCGTTATTTTGCGGTTTGCGTCCTAACGAATACTACAAAATTGTTGACTATAAGCCACCTTTTATAATCGCTGAAAACAGTAAGCGTAAAAACAAAAAAGTAGAATATAAGCGTATTCCCGTTATTGATGCGCTTAAACCGATTTTAATTGACGGCATAGGCAAATTACCAACGGAAAAGTATTTGCGCGATTTCCTAAAAAAGATACTGCCAAATCACACGTTGAAAGACTTGCGTAAAACTTTTAACACTCGCTGCAAAGAGTTCGGCGTTTCCGACCATGCGCGCAAGCACTTTATGGGGCACTCACTTGGAGCATTAGACGGCACTTATACCGAGTTAACCGACGAATACTTGTTAAAAGAAGCGGAAAAATTAAACAAATGGCTTACCGAGTTCCCCAAAAGTTCCCCAAAAACTTAAACTTTTTACCTAAATCAGCGAAAATTTAAAATAAAAAAAGGGCATTTTCAAGCCTTTTTAGCCTAAAAATGCCCTATTTGGTTGCGGGGAGGGGATTTGAACCTCCTGACCTTCGGGTTATGAGCCCGACGAGCTACCTAGCTGCTCCACCCCGCGATACGTTTCGCCCTTAAGCGTGTTATTATAATATACCTTTCTTTTCGTTTTGTCAATCGATTGAACGATAAAAATTTAAAATATCTACCCCAAAGCCTTGAATTTTATATCGCCCTTTGTTAAAATATAGGTATGTTTGTCAAGTTTAATCGTTTAGTTAAAAAAGGGGAACGTGTTGCCGTTGCGCTATCGGGGGGAATGGACTCTATGGCGTTGCTACACTATGCCCTTAATAATGCCAACAACCTAGGCATAGAAGTTGTTGCAATCAACGTTGAGCACGGAATTCGAGGCGAAGAATCTATAAGCGACACCAATTTCGTTAAGGATTATTGTGCTAAAAACGATATCCCACTTTTTTGCTACGCCGTTGATAGCGTTAAGGTTGCCAAAGAACAAAAACTTTCGATAGAACAATCGGCGAGAAAACTTCGCTATGAATGTTTTTTCGACGCAATCGCCAAAGGCAAATGCGACAAGGTTGCCACGGCGCACCATCAAAGCGACAACGCCGAATCAGTCCTCTTTAATATTCTTCGTGGAACAGGCATCAAAGGTGCAAGAGGAATTGAGTCTAGTTATGACGACAAAATTATAAGACCTATGTTAGGCGTTCAAAAAGCCGACATACACAAATACGTTAACCAAAACGGTATCCCTTTCGTTACCGACAAAACTAATTTTAACGACGATTACACTAGGAACTTTTTAAGGCTTAACGTTATTCCTCAAATAAAAGCCGTTTTCCCCGAAATGGAACAAAGCCTAACTAGGTTTGCCGAAATTTGCGCCCTAGAAGACGATTTTATGCAATCACTTGCCATTAAAAATGTTGAACTTAACCAAACTCACGCCAACATTAAACTACCAATTGAGCGTGCTGTTTTTAATCGCTCTGTAATTATCGCACTTAAAAGCCTAGGCGTTAAAAAAGATTGGGAAAAAACACATATTGATAGCGTTTACTCTTTATGCGACAAGCAAAACGGAGCAAAAATCTCTTTATTAGACGGCATAACTGCCATTCGTGAATACGACAAAATTACCTTTTATAAATCTAAAGAGACTTGCGACACGGAATTTCCCTTCTCTATTGGCTCTTTCGAATTTTGCAACCAGCAATTGACCATAAAAGAAATTAAACCAAGCACCCAGATAGACCTAACGAAAGGCTTTTACCTTGACGCTGATAAACTTCCAAAAACTGCAAACATTCGCACGCCAAGAAGTGGCGACGTGTTTACAAAATTCGGTGGTGGAACAAAAAAACTTTGCGACTATTTAACCGATAAAAAAATTCCACAAAGGCTACGCTCTACCTTGCCGATTATAGCAGACCAAGACGTGGTTTATGCGATTTTTGGCATAGCTGTATCCAATAAAGCAAAAGTTGACAAAAATACTCAAACAATATTAGAACTTCTATAACTAACAAACATTAAAGACTTGCCTAGTGCTGGCAAGTCTTTTTTCTTATTCTCCTTTTCAGTTAATCGGTATAGCCCACCAAATAATCAATGGACACGTCAAAAAATTGAGCAAGAATTTTTAACTGTTCAATACTTGGTTCACTATTCCCCTTTTCCCTTTGCTTTCCTTGTTTTCGATTTTGTTTTTTGTTGGATTGCTAGTTCTGTCCTTTCGCCTAGCCAGAAAAAGATACGACAAGTTTCATCCGATAGCGTTACACTATGCATCTAAAATAGTAGAATGCCAAAACGAGTTAAACTATTATACGAAACTAATTAGCAAACTGACTATATAATAAAGATAAACACGCTGACTTAAATGGTCAGCGTGTTTTTTATTAATTTATTCTTCCTGATGGGGGAACGCCTAATATCTTTTTGTAGTTGTGATAAAAGGTGGTGTATTGATTATATCCAACGGCAAGTGCGGCGTCTAAAGCACCCATTCCTTGTTTTATTAGTTTTGCCGAATGATATATCTTCTTTATCGTTACGTAATGATTGACCGAGATGTTCATACCCTTTGAAAACTTATGACAAAGCGAAGACTTGCTAATAAATAGCGCCCCTGCAATTTCATCTAGTGTAAGTGGGTTGCAAAGGTTTTTATTAATATACTCTATTGCTTTCTTGGTAATAGGGTCTTCTGCAAGTGGAAAACTAACTTGATTTTCTTTAGAAAAAATCTTTTCGAGTTCTAGGATAAGATTTAAGATTTTAGAAAGCAAGAAAATGGGCATCAATTTTTCTTCCTTGTTTTCTGCAATCTCGAACATAATCCTTTTTATATCCGTTTGTTTTAGAAGTTCTCTTGGAATAACCCTATATCCCCTAACGTTTGAGAAAACTGCGCTATCTAGAATAAAATCGCCAACCGACAAAATATCGACCAATTTTTCAAGGTCGAACATAACGACTATTCTTTCGTAATCTCCACCGTCTAACGTTTCGAGCGAATGAATCTCGTGTGGGGGGACGAAAATAACGTCGCCCTTTTGAACAAGATATTCCTCGCCCTCAATGACGTATTTAATACTGCCTTGCACCAAATACAAAATTTCAAATTGACGATGCGACGCCGTTTTAGAACCTGCTTTTTCGCCTTCTTTTACCTGCGTTATGGTGTGGTGAAAACAAAAGTCGTCTATAGTTGTGTTGTAACTTTTATATTTAACGTCCATACCTAGATTTTAACAAAATCATTTTATTTTTGCAATCATTTTGAAAAAATATTTAAAATTATGCAAAGATTTTGATAAAAAGTTAGGCGAAGCCGATTGGCTTCGCCCACAATTTTAACCAACTTATTTTTTCCACAAACCGTGAAGGTTGCAATGTTCAAACACAGCCTCTACTATTTCGCCTTCGCAAAGAGCAAAGCAAGCCGTTGGCTTATCGCCAGGGTTTAGCACCTTTCTTTGGTTTCCCTTGTTAGTTTGAAGTGAAATCCATTCTATATAATGTTCTTTAAGCATAGGGTGTTCTACTGCGCCCACGCTAACCGTTACGATATTATCCTTAATTTCATAAACGGGAACGTGTTTTTCTAGCGAAGCGTCAACCGTGCCGGGAATTATCTCTTGCATTTTTTCTCCACAGCAAATTACAGGAACGCCCGTGTCCTTAACTTTTGCTATAATATTTCCACAATGTGAGCATTTATAAAATTTTTGTTCCATAATAGGTTCTCCTTTATGTTTTTTTTGATTATAACTCTATTTTCACAAAAACACAAGTGGGTTTTTAATTTTTTGTAGTTTGACAAGTAATATCCTTTATGTTATAGTTTTAGCGTTGGTGTTTTTATGAAATATTACGAGTTTAACTATTCTAAAAAATTTAATTGCATTGCCGATAAATGCAAGCATAATTGTTGCATTGGTTGGGAAATAGCCGTTGACAAGCGTTCTAGGGATAGATATAAATTACTTGAAAGTAAAGACGATAGATTTTTAGATAAACTAGAAAACAACTGCTTTACGTTAACCCCGAATGGCCGTTGCCCTTTTTTAGATGATGATAACCTTTGTTATATAATAAAAAATCACGGCGAAAAGTCCCTTTGTAGAACCTGCAAAACTCACCCGCGATTTAAGAACTTTTTTAGTGGTGTAACCGAAACAGGACTAGGACTTTACTGCGAAGAGGCTGGTAGAATTATTCTTTCTTCCAAAGATAAAATGAAACTCGTTTTAGTAAAAGACGACAACAAGCCAAGCATACTTTCCCCTTTTGAGAAAAAAGTTTTAGCGTTTAGAAACAAGGCCGTTAAAATTTTACAAAACAGAAAACTAACTATTAGTGAAAGGCTAATCGCCTTGCAACCACTATGTCAAATCGACCTAGACAAAAAAGATTTTTCTAATTGGATAGAATTTTTCACTTCATTAGAAAAGTTGCCAATAAACAATTATTCCTTTGAGAAAATTAATAGCAAATCTTTTTGCGTGGTTGACCAAACTTTTTCTCTTTTTTATGAACAACTACTTTGCTATTTAGCGTATAGGCATCTTTCTAGAGCGATAGACCTTCTCGACTTAAGGGTAAGGCTAGCGTTTGTTATTCTTTCCTTTAAGGTTATAAGCCTTATTTTTTCTCAAGGCGAAAAAACCTTTGAAAATCTTATAGAAAGCGTTAGGTTTTATTCTAGCGAAATAGAATGTAACGACGATAACCTTTATACAATCTTAAATGAGATAGAAAATCTTGTTAGTTTTATTTAAGCATATAAACACGACAAAACCAACCTAAATAAAAGCAAAACGGCAAATCCTAATTGGATTTGCCGTTTATTTATTATTTTAGTTATTCTTGATGAGATGCTTGTTCTGCTTTTTTTGTTTTTCTTTTGAATATTTGCTTTCTAAACAAGAAGATATTAAGCACGATAAACATTGCCGATAAAATGATTAGCACTAGTATTGGTTGCGTTGGAGCAATGTTTGCAAGTAGCATGATTGGGAAACCTAAAACGATTGCAGGGAAGTTTTGATAAACTAGGTTTTCTGACGCAGGGGTTTTTAACTCGCCGTCTATTTCCTTTAACAAAACCATGCCGGTGCTAGCCGTTCCGGTAAGCATGCCATACATCATTAAGAATTGTTCGTCTTGATAATCTTTGAATAGAGTTTTTGCTACGTAAGCGTTGTAAGCATAGGTAGAAACTAAACCAACCACGCCTAGTATGATAACTATCCACCAATAATTTGCAAGTAGGTCAATTCTAATAGCAGCGATACCTGCAACGACCATAACGTCGAAGAAGAAACCACTTAATCTCTTCATTAAGAAAGTGTTCATATATTGGCGACGAATAACGTTTTTATTCTTTAAGAAATTAACGATAACCTTTATTAAGGACGCCATTAATACGCCGATTAAAAAGTTAAAACCAAAGATGGTTGACTGCATTGAAGGGATTAATGCGCTAAGTCCGGTCATAACTAGGAAAGTAAGCATATAACTTATAAATATAAAGGCTATTTGAAAGGTAATTTTATCGATACTTCCGTTCATTGGAATTTCGCCTTCGCCTTGAACTTGTTCTATATTTAGAGAAGATTCTTTATAACGAACTTTATCCTTAAATTTCTTTTTATGAACGTTTAAGTAGAACACGCCACCGAAACTTGCACTTAAAAAGCCTAGTGCAGCAATAGTTAAGCCAAAGTTTGCACCACCGACAAAACCATTTTCAACCTCGTAAGTGTTTCCCCAGTTAAGCGCTTGTCCCGTGCCTTGACCAAAGCCGAAAGGTAATAAAATTCCACAATAGTTACAAATCTTAACGGTTAGCGCCCCAACAATAAGGGTTATACCCAAGCCGAGAATTGCTTGCATTAGGTATGAAGAAACGGTAGTAACACCCGTGTTGATTATTTCCACGTTACGTTTTTTGCTCTTTTCCCTTTGCGAAGACGTAAATGTAGTTGCAATAAAACCTAGCGCTAATGCGTGATAGGTTATGAGTTCTAACGTTTCCGTGCCTGCTCCACCATAGAATTGGGTGTAGTATACGTTTGTTCCGGTGATATATTCAATCACCGTGGTTATTAATAGTAGTAATAACCCAGCCAATACCGACGTAGGTATTAACGAACGTTTTAGGAATGGAATATTCCTTTTAATAATGTTTGCTAAAAATAATGATAGTAATAAAGTTGCGAGAAGGTTTACCCCTCCCCATGCATTAAAGTCCCAAAAAGCCATTATCGTTTCCTCTTATTTGATTTAAATACCTATGATAAAAATTTAAATATTTAACGGCGTTAAATCGTTTACTTCCTTTAACTTGGTAAACCTTGCCGTCGTGATAAAAGTTTAGTTTGTTTCTCCCTAGAACGCTTACACCTTCTATCTCGTCGAATAGAGCAACGCTTTCTTTGCCCTTTGCCTCGTAAACGATTCTATCTCCAAACAATTTTATTTTTCCTTGCTTATCGTATAAAACCCTCTTTTTAAGAGGTATAACTTCAAAAATCTTAGCGTCGTCAGAGTATAAGGCTTGCTCGGTTAACGTCGTTACATCTAATTTATTAATGAAATCGTTTTGATAATTATACCATTCTAGATAATTATTAAATGGAAATTCTCCGTTTACGCAGTTTAACTTTTTATCTTCGGTATATTCTACCTTAACGCCACACTTTTTACAACTAACGAAATTCCCCTCGCTATAAAACTCACTTAACCCACAGTTAGGGCAAACGTATGCAACACGCTCTAGATATTCTGCTCTTTTGTTACTCTTGTATTTACCCTCTATTTGATATTCGTTTAAGGCAAGTTCGCTCTTGAGCCTTTCGTGAAGTTGGTCTTTGGTCATTGCCTTAATTTCTTCTTTTTCTATTATGTTGGCAACGTAAGCCTTAGCCTTCCCTTTTCTAGCCTTATCCGTCCATCTAGGTAAAACGCTATATCCACCCTCTATTCTGTATATAATGGTTGGAAGGTTGAGCATTTTTATTAGCGCTACGATTGCAGGATTAAAACTACACGTTTCTCCACTATAAGTTCTATTGCCCTCTGGCGCAATTACTATTGTTCCACCCTCTTTAGCAATCTTTAAGCACTTTCTAACGGCAACCATATCGGTAACGTTCTTTTTTATAGGTATAGGCGCCGCAATCCATTTAATAAGGGTGGACGCAAAGCCGTTTGCAAGCAAGTCGTCGCTAGCCAAGTGATATACTGGAAAATTAAAACTTAACGAAACTAAAAATTGGTCGTGCCCCGTTTGGTGATTATATAAAACCAAAAACGGACCTTTTCTATCGCTTTTGAACTTTTCTACCTTAATTCCACCCTTAAGCTTTATGTATAACCTAAGGAACGGACCGAGAATTTTTCTAATTACTTTATGTCTAAATTTAATCCATTTCTTTTTCATTTATTACACCTTAATAGTTTTTCAGGATTAGTTTAACCTAAGTATTTTATCATATTCTATCGTATTTTTCAATACATTTGAAAAATTTTTAAAACTCCTCGCTTTAGAGCATTTTTAATCGTTTGCATTTTTAAACAATAAATAGTATAATTAGGTCGTTATGAGTATTTGGGAATTATTAGTTTTAGCAATCGGTCTTTCAATGGACGCTTTTGCCGTTTCTATTTGTAAAGGTCTTTCTACAAAGAAAGCAACTCTTAAACAAATGGGAAGTTGTGGCGTGTGGTTTGGTGGCTTCCAAGCCCTAATGCCACTAATCGGTTTTTTGGTGGGCAGTTTGTTTGCAAAGGCAATTGAAAGCGTAGACCATTGGATTGCCTTCGTTCTTTTAACCATTATTGGCATTAACATGCTTAGAGAGGCTTTTTCAAAAGAAGAAGAACAAAACGCTAAAAATGCAGATTTTTCCATAAAAACAATGTTTACTATGGCAGTAGCCACTTCTATCGACGCACTTGCAGTTGGCGTTTCGCTTGCAATGGCAGGTAACGTTAATATTTGGATTGCCATATTAATTATAGGCGTAACCACTTGCCTATTCTCTGCCGTTGGCGTTAAACTCGGTAGCGTGTTTGGGGATAAGTTCGAAAAGAAAGCGCAATTCGCAGGTGGCGTTATTTTGATTTTAATCGGCTTAAAAATCCTACTCGAACATCTAGGCGTGCTTGTTTTTTAGCCAATATCATTATGGCTTTTTAACTTTAATTTAACTTAAAAAAGTAAGGCTAGTCGCTCTTCCCGTCGGGAATTAGCGACTAGCCTTACTTTTTGATTTCTAGTGGTGATGGTGATGATGACAACACTCTACGTTTCTATGACTTTTGACGTTACACGTTTTTTCTTGACAATCTTCTAAAGACGTTTCCATTTCAACCGTTACGTGAGATATGCCGTGTTCTTTAAGTTCTTCTTTTACTTGATTTTTTATTTCGCTATCTATTCGTTCAACCTCGACGTGCAAGGTAGCGCAATTAATTTCTCCATCTAACGTCCACACGTGAATATGATGAACGTCTTTTACCCCGTCAATGCCTTTTAGATGTTCAACCAATTGGTTTACGTCAACGCCTTGTGGAGTTTTTATTAAAATTATATCTAGAATTTCTTTTAACGTCTTAACGGAATTTATTATCACGAATATCGCCACGAATATAGATAATATCGGGTCGATAACGTATAACCCTGTGAATTTTATAACGATAGCACCAATTAAAACGACTAACCAGCCAAGAACGTCTTCAAGCATGTGTAAGTTTACTGCTTTTTGGTTAATCGATTTACCACCGTGAGTAAAATAGGTTGCAACCAAATTGACAACCAAGCCTACTATGGCAAATATCAACATTCCGTCGTAGTTAATCCTCGCTGGAGTTATAAATCTTAGGATAGCATTGTAAATAATTATTCCCGAACTTGTTAAAAGTATTAAGGTGGTAATAAGCCCCCCTAAAACAGAAAACCTTGCGTATCCGTAGGTGTATTTCTCGTTAGGCTTTTTATCGCTCAACCTTTCTAGAAAATACGACGCACCAATACTAGTAGCGTCGCCAAAATCATGTATAGCGTCTGAGGCTATAGCAACGCTCCCTGTGAAAATTCCACCAATCAACTCAAACACCGAAAATAACAAGTTTAAAATAAACGCTATAAAAATATTTCTTTTTGTTTTCATTTTTTCTCCCATTGACATTTTAGAAAAATTATTGTATATTTAGTTTGTTACTGAACAACTTGTTCGATAACATTGTATCATGGTTTTTAAAATAGTTATCGATACAACGCTTTCTAGAAATTCATTATTGAACAAAAAAACTAAAATGTATGGGTTTTAATTTATGGACAGAAGACAACGCAAAACGAGAGAATCAATTTTTAACGCTTTTACCTTTTTGCTTTCTAAAAAGCACTACAATAACATTACGGTTGGGGAGATTATTGAAATCGCCGACGTTGGCAGAGCAACTTTTTATTCTCATTTCGAAACCAAGGATTTTTTATTAAAGGCACTATGCGAAGAACTTTTCGAGCACGTTTTTAATTCTGGAAAAGAGAATGATGGCGATAAGCATAATATTTTTAGTTGCGATAATCACGATTGGAGTTTCGTGCATCTTTTTAAGCACGTTAAGAAAAACGATAATAATATTTGCAAATTATTATCTTCTAAAAACAACGAACTCTTCTTGGAATATTTTAAAAATGAAGTTCGTTCGTTGATTATAAATCATCTTTCCACTTTTGAAGAAAAAAGACCGAAAAATATCCCTGAGGATTTTTGGATTAACCATATAACTTCAACTTTTATAGAAACTTTAAGGTGGTGGATTGAAAATAAAATGAAACAATCGCCGGAAACTATAACCGAATATTTTTTAACGCTAGTATAGTGTGTATGTTTTAATTTATCAAGTATATATCGACAATAAAATTTAACTAAAAAAGCAAGGCTAATTGCCTTGCTTCTTTATCGAATTGAATTTTTTAACTATTTTACAATAGTATAGGCGTTAAGCGTTCCACAACTAATAACGTCGCCTTGTGCGTTATATTGTTGAACTTGAATTCTAACTGTTCCACTTTCATAGTTAACGCCTTGCGCAACGTAAAGTTTTAATACTCCGTCAACTATTTCTGCTTTGTATTCGCTTGCCCCGTTAACTATTTCTGCGCTAGTAAACGCATCACAAACCTTAACGTCGCCAGTTAGATTTTCAGTTATATTCTTAGTGCTAAACGTCATAGTGATTCCATTTTTGTTTGGAATAACGTTATCGTCCTCGTCATAAGCAGTAATTTGAGCCGTAATTGAAACGGTGATTTTGCTTACGTTTTCGCTAGCCGTAACGGTGAATCCGTCTGCACCAGAAACTGGAACAACCTTAGTTATTGGATTAACGGTAAGATTGGTTTGAGTGATAAGTTGATTATTTTTATAAATTTCGTAGGTGCCTATTGAAACGTATTCGTTACATTTTCCACCAGCAGTATAAACGCTACCCGTAAACTCGGTTTGGTCGTCTATCTTTAGCGTTAATTTATTTCCCGTGCCGGCATATGCGTGAGCAACGAATGCGCCTAGAGGTTGAGCCGTTACACAAACTAAAGTTGCGTCAACTTTAACGTTTTTAAGTTCTACCGTGTAGTTTGAACCAGTAGAATGTCCGTTTTGCGTTCCAAAACTGAATAGAGACGCCATGTTTGATTCGCCTTCAATGTAACCGTGAATCTTTACGTTTTCAAAGGTAGTTGTTCCAAAGTTGTCAATTTCTTTAATAAGAGCAGCGTGAGTGCTAGAAACGAAATTAATAGTTACTTCAAAATTCTTAACGTAAATTTCCTTTTCCTCGTTGTTTCCAACGTGAGTGAATAATCTATTGGCAAGATTTACTAGTTTTACACCGTTTCCGTCAAAACTACCGTTTAATCTAACCGGCGTCCAACTAGAAAGGTCTAATTGCTCTACTCCGTCTTTAACTTTGTAGTAACGGAAATCTGCAATTTTTCCCACGTTTGCCAATTCGTCAGCCGTTGAGATAATATATGGGTCAATTTCCGTTCCTGAACCAGACGTGAAAGCCACTTGTTCATAATCAACGCCACAGATATAGCATTCGTCGTCAACGAAACTGTGTTTAGCATAATCAGCCTTTTCATCGCAACCACAAGTCGCTGCGTGCCAGTGATAGGTTCTATCATAACTCCACTCGCTAGAATAGGTGTGTTCGGTATGTTGTTCTTCGTCATCACAAGCAATCAAGCCTGTTAATGAAGCGCACAACATAAGACACGTTGTTAAAATAAGAATTATTTTTCTTTTCATGTTGAATACCTCCTCTTCTTATTTATACTTTTATTATAAATAACCAATAGTTAGTTGTCAAGTATTTTTCTAACCAGCAGTTATATAATATAAATATGGAACAAAAGCTAATAAAGAAACGATTTGTGGAAGAATTAAATAGCTGTGGACTAAAAACTATAGAAATTGCAAGAAGAATCAACGTTTCGCCCGAAATGATAAGTCAATATAAAACGACAAAAAAAATGCCTAAACTGATACTTTTGCTAAATTATGCAGAGAACTTGATTTAGATGCAAACTATATTTTAGGAATTACAACCGACTAACTGCGAACGCATATTTGTTCGCTTTTTTTATTTTTTTTGATGAGGTATATATTATTTTTATAACTGATTGCAAGAGCGTTCTGCTAAAATCATCTTTGCTTACCCATCCCTTGACAGGCGAATGAAAGGCCCCCGAAAATACTTACAATATAACACAAAAAAGGATACCATTTTTCGGTATCCTTTTTTAATGGCACGCCGTAAGGGATTCGCTTCTCTCGAGCCTCCCGCAAAACAGTCCACTGGACTGTTTTTTCGCCTATCGGCGAACACGCAACTAAAGTTGCTCGCTCCTAATTCGAACCCCTTTCGAGCAAACAAAAACACCAACCATAGAAAATGGTTGGTGTTTTTGTGGCACGCCGTAAGGGATTCGAACCCCTGGCCTTCGGTTCCGTAGACCGACGCTATATCCAGCTTAGCTAACGGCGCATACGTATTATTATCGCAAATTGCTTTACTATAATAATACATTAATTACAATTTGTCAAATTATTAACAAGTATTATTTAAGGTTTTTTACTTTTGTAAAATTGCTTTAATTCTTCTTACGCCTGCAGAAGAACTTTCTTCTTTTTGAATTTTGAAAGTTCCTAAATCTCCCGTGTTCTTTGCGTGTGGTCCACCACAAATTTGCTTATCAACGTCGCCAATAACGTAAACTGATACGATTTGGTCGTCGCTTTCTGCGTTGAACACACCATAAGCGCCTTGTTCAACAGCCTTGCCGTAAGGCATTTCCACCTTAACTACGTCTAATTTTTTAGAGATAGCGTCGTTAACGAATACTTCAAGTTCTTTAAGTTCTTCGTCGGTCATCTTATGGTCGCAGTTAAAGTCAAAACGCATACGTTCTGCAGTAATGTTAGAACCCTTTTGCTCGGTTTTATCGCCAAACATTTTTCTTAAGCCTGCAAGCATAATGTGTGTTGCCGTGTGGTAGTTAGTGGTTTGGTCGTTTTGTTCAGCAAGACCACCCTTCGCCGCCGTCGCTTGAGCCTTTGAAATTTCTTGGTGATGACGGAATGCCTCGTTGAAGCCATTTTCGTCTACCGTTAAGCCACGCTCGCTAGCAAGTTCTACTGTAAGTTCTAGTGGGAAACCGAACGTATCGTATAATCTAAACGCTTGCTTGCCGTTAATTTCCGTTTCGGCAACGTAGTTAGCGTCCTTTTGAGCCATAAATGCATTCTTTCTTTCCATACCGGTAACGCACTTTTCAAATTCTTTCATACCAGACGCTAAAGTCTTTTCAAACTTATCGCATTCCTTGGTGATTTCTTCTAAAATGTAGTCTTCCTTTTCAACAAGTAATGGGTATGCCTCGTCGTAAATCTTTTCGATAAAGATTTTAGCAACGCCACAAATTTCACTTGAAGAAATTTCAAGGTTTTTGCAATATCTAATGGCTCTACGAAGAAGTCTTCTTAAAATATAGCCTGCACCCGTGTTAGATGGCAAAATTCCATTCTTGTCGCCGATAAGCATAACCGAAGTTCTAGTGTGGTCGGCGATAATACGCATTGCCTTTTGCGCTTTAAGGTCGTTATCGTAATCTTTACCAGAAACGCTTTCTAAATACTTGATAGCGCCGTCGAAAAGGTCGGTTTTATATCCGTCGCTTAAGCCGTTTAGGAATAATAAAAGTCTATCCAAGCCAAAGCCTGTATCAACGTTTTTGCTAGATAATTCCTCATATTTTCCACCTGCAAGTTTTTTGTATTGCATATAAACGTCGTTGCCGATTTCTACGTAACGACCACAATCGCAGTTAACGTCGCAAGTATCACAGCAAGGGTTATCGTGACGTGGGTAGAACCACTCGTTATCAGGACCACAAGGCGTGCCTTCGGTGCCTTCTAATTCCCACCAGTTGTTAGACTTGTCTAAATAGAAAATATTTTCAGGTTTAATGCCTAAACCTTTTAGAAGTTCTGCCGTTTCGTCGTCTCTTGGGGCAGATTCATTACCCTCGAAAACGGTGGAACAGATTTTATCTTTATCAAAGCCGAAAACTTCGGTTAATAGTTCAAACGACCAAGCCGTTTTTTCCTTTTTGAAGTAATCGCCAAGCGACCAGTTGCCCATCATTTCAAAGAAAGTGAAGTGGGTAGCGTCGCCAACCGATTCGATATCGACCGTTCTAACACAGCTTTGAACGTTGCAAAGTCTAGTTCCCAAAGGGTGTTTTTTGCCAAGAAGATAAGGCATAAGAGGTTGCATACCGGCAACGTTAAACATAACGCCGGTAGTTCCGTCGCCAATAAGTGAAACGGCGCCGATATTTACGTGGCCTTTACTTTCGTAAAACTTAATCCATTTTTCTCTTAATTCTTTAGAAGTAATCATAATTTTAACCCTTTTTAGATAAGGTGTATCCATCTTTGCTATCTTTAATTTCGTAGCCTTTTTGAGCGAGCAAATCACGAAGTTCGTCTGATTTAGCCCAGTCCTTGTTTTGTCTAGCAACTAATCTTTCTTGAGCAATAGCCTCGATTTCGCTAGGCACTTCTATTTTTTCAGCCTTTGCGTATGCTTTAATGAATGCGCTAGCATCTTCACGGAAGAAACCTAGTAAATCGTAGGTCTTTTTAATTTGAGAGAGCATTTGACCACCGATAGCGTCGCCGTCGTTTATTTTCGCCTTTGCTTTTTTGAAATAACTAAATAGGTTGCTGATTGCTAGTGCCGTGTTAAAATCGTCGCTCATAGCCGAGTTAAATTCGTCGTCTATTTGCTTAAATTCGCCCTCGATTTTAATTCCTTTGTCTTCGGCAAGTTTGAAAACTTTATAGAAGTCAACCAAATGCTTTTCGGCATCTGGGAAAAGGTTATCGGTAACGTTGATATCGCCACGGTAGTTTGTTTGAAGAAGAGCAAACTTAACCGTTTCGGCTGAATACTTATCCATTAAGTCTTTTAGAAGTAAACTATTACCTAAAGACTTACTCATTTTTTGACCGTTAACCTTGATTAAGCCATTGTGAATCCAATAGTTTACGAAAGGCTTACCCGTCAACGCCTCGGTTTGGGCAATTTCGTTTTCGTGGTGAGGGAAAATAAGGTCTCTACCACCACCGTGAATATCTATTTGGTCGCCGAAGGTTTTTCTGTTCATAGTAGAACATTCTATATGCCAACCCGGTCTACCTTCGCCCCAAGGAGATGGCCAACTTGGTTCGCCTTCTTTCGCCGATTTCCAAAGTGCAAAGTCTAGAGGGTTTTGTTTGCTTTCGTCGTTATCAACTCTAACGCCGTTCATAGCGTCTTCGAGATTTCTATGTGAAAGTCTGCCGTAAGATGGGAAACTATCTACTGAAAAATACACGTCGCCCTTTTCAGTGGCGTAGGCGTGCCCTTTATCAATAAGTTTTTGGGTAAAGTCGATAATATCTTCGATACATTGGGTTGCTTTAATCCAAACATTAGGTTCGTCAACTTTAAGACGAGCCATTTGTTTATCGATATTTTTAATCATCATAAGAGCGTATCTATCGGCAGGAATACCCGTTTCGTTAGATTTAGCGATAATTTTATCGTCAACGTCGGTGTAGTTTCTAGCATAGGTAACGTTGTAACCACATTTTTCTAGATATTTTCTAATAATGTCGTAAATTAACGCTTGATAAGCATGTCCAATATGCGCCTCGCCCGAAACGGTTATGCCACAAGCATACATAGTAACGTCGTTACCTTTTAGTGGGACGAACTCTTGTTTCTTTCCCGAAAGAGTGTTATAAATTTTCATATTACTTTCCTTTTTTCTCGTTTTCCAATTCTTGAAGTTTTTCTTCAAGGCCAAAGATTTTTTCTCTTAACGAGCAAATCTCTTCTATAATAGGGTCTCTTCTTTCTTGCTCAAGGTCGTGTTCGTTTGGTTTTTCGCCGTTAATTCTAACGACTTTGCCTGGGACGCCAACCACGGTTGCATAAGGAGGAACGTCTTTAAGCACTACTGCGCCTGCACCGATTTTAGCGTATTCACCAACAGTAAAGCCACCTAAAACTTTTGCGCCTGCGCTGATAACAGCGCCCCTTTTAACGGTTGGGTGTCTTTTACCCTTTTCTTTACCCGTTCCACCTAAGGTTGCACCTTGGTAAATAACCACGCCTTCTTCTATCTCGGCAGTTTCACCTATTACCACGCCTGCGCCGTGGTCGATAAATACTCCACCTGCGATTTTTGCAGCAGGGTGAATTTCTATTCCGGTAAAGAATTTACACGATTGACTAATCATCCTTGCAAGAATTCTTAAGTGTATTTTATGAAAAAAGTATGCAACCCTATGCCACGAAAGTGCGTGAACACCCGAGTAAGTAAGCCAAATTTCAAACTTACTTCTAGCAGCAGGGTCGTTTTTCTTGGCAGCGTTGATATCTGCTCTTAGTTTTTTGAACATTTTTTCTTTCCTTTAGTCTTATAATTTTACCATTACAAGTGTTTATTTGCAAGCAAAATATTAATAAACCTTCATTCCCTTAGAAATTATAATGTTTTTTAATTCTTCTGGGAATTCGTTATCAACGACCATATAGTCTACGTCTATTAAATTAGCAAAAGTATAAGGCGTTTTTTTATTAACCTTTGAAGAGTCTAAAAGCATAATAACGAGGTCAGCTTTTTCGATTACTGCACGCTTTACTTCGGCTTCCGATTGACTACCACAAGTAAAACTGCCGGTATCTTTAACGAAACCCGTAGCCGTCATAACTGCCGTTTGAATGTTAATGCCTGCAATAAAATCTCTACAAGTTTTTCCAACCGTGATAAAATGATTTTTCTTTAGGTCGCCACCAAGCAAAGTAACCGTTGGCTTAACTTTGTTAAGAATTGTTTCAGCAATAGGCACGGAATTAGTTAAAACGTAGTAGTTATCGTCAGGGAGAGCCCTTGCAAAATAAGTAGTGGTAGAGCCACCGTCTATAAACACGCAACTGTTCGGCTCGATAAGGGCAACTGCCTTGTCTGCAATTTCAACTTTTTCAACTGCTTTATAGTTAATTCGGTTGGTAAATTCTGCCTCTTTTTCTCTTAAGAAACTGTCAACTGAAACGGCGCCACCAGGAATACGAATAACGTCGTTATTCATTTCTAGGCGTTGCAAATCTCTTCTTAAGGTCATAGAAGAAACTTCTGGGAATTCTTTCTCTAAATCTCTTAAGGTAATCTTTCCATTTTTATCAATATATTCTTTTAAGGACAACAATCTATCTTTCATAATTTTTCTCCTTAACCTTTATAAAGTTATTTTAACACCCTTTGATATTGTTTAGCAAGAAAAAAGACGAGATTTTTCATTTTTAATGTTATAATTTCTCAAAAAGCACCTTGATTTTTATATGAATTTTTCACGTCTTAACAAAAATTAGGTTGTTTTTTGTTTTATCAAGAGTTTTTTATTGATTTTAGGTTAAATTTGTGCTTTAATATATATAACCCATATCTATAAACGCTTTTTGGAGAAAAGTAATGTTAGACTTAAAGAAAATTCAAGAAAACAAAGAGAAAATCGAAGAGTTATTGCTAAGAAAGGGCTACAAAGCAGACTTTCAGCCAATTCTTGAACTCGACGAACAAAGAAGAAAGGTTATCGGCGAAGTTGAACAATATAAGGCACAAAGAAATAAAGTTTCTGCTGAAATTCCTGCCCTTAAAAAAGCAGGTCAACCCGTTGAACATATCTTTGCTGAAATGAGAACTCTTGGCGAAAAAATCGCAGAGTGCGACGCTAAAGCAAAAGATTTAGAAGAAAAAGTGTTTAATGCTTTAGCCGTTATTCCAAATATTCCAGACGAAGACTTGGTTGCAGGCGAAAAAGAGGCTAACGAAGTTGTTAAAATCGTTGGCGAAAAGCCTAACTTTGATTTCAAGGCAAAAAACCACGTTGACCTATGCACCGATTTAGGAATTATCGACTATACTCGTGGCGTAAAACTTTCTGGTGGTGGCTTTTGGCTATACCGTGGCGAGGGTGCTAGACTTGAATGGGCACTACTTAACTTCTTTATTAGCGAACACTTAAAGGACGGCTTTGAATTTATTCTTCCACCACACCAATTAGGCTACAACGCAGGTTTTGGCGCAGGTCAATTCCCTAAATTTAGCGACGAAGTTTATTGGCTAGACTGCGACGAAGATAGAAAGAAAAATCGTTTTATGTTGCCAACGGCTGAAACGGCGCTTGTTAATATGTATGCAGGCGAAATTATTGAGGAGAGCAAACTTCCAATGAAATTCTTTGCTTACACACCTTGCTATCGTAAGGAGGCAGGTTCTTATAGAGCCGAAGAGCGTGGTATGATTAGAGGCCACCAATTCAATAAAGTTGAAATGGTTGAATACGCTCACCCAGACCACAGCATGGAAGCGTTTGAGGAATTAGTTAACAAGGCTTGCTCTTTAATGGAAAAATTAGGACTTCACTTTAGACTTTCTAAACTTGCTGCAGGCGACTGCTCTGCTAGTATGGCTAGAACTTACGATATTGAAGTTTGGATTCCTTCTATGGGAATTTACAAGGAAGTATCTTCTGTTTCTAACGCAAACGATTATCAAGCAAGAAGAAACAACACTAAATATCGTGATAGCAAAACGGGAAAACCTGCTTACCTACACACCCTTAACGGAAGTGGTTTAGCAACTAGCCGAGTATTTCCTGCACTTATTGAACAATATCAAAATGCAGACGGCTCTATCACCATTCCAGAAGTATTAAGACCATTCATGGGTGGCCAAGAAGTTATTAAGAAGTTATAATAACGTTGAAATGCTATTAAATGAATTTATCTCTAACAAGTTAGAAACGATTAGAAAAGAGAAGAAAATTAAAATTTATACTCTTTGTAAAAAGGCAGCCATTTCTTATGAAACTTATAGGAGCATAAGAAAAAACAATAACAAAGATATATATGTTCGCACCTTGCTCATTATTTTAGAAGCATTAGAAGTTTCGCCAAGCGAATTCTTTGCAGACGATTTACTTTTGAATAACGAAGTTGATTTTGATTTTAAATAAGCTAAAGCGGCGTTGGAAAATTCCAACGCCGTTATTTTGTTTTTAGCTCCTTAGATTGTATTCCCGATTTGTCCGTCTCAGGATGACATGCTTAGATTGTATTCCCGACTTGCCCGTCTCAGGATGACGGACTAAAAATTGTCCCTGTTAGGTAATGTTTTATCTTAACTCAAAAAAGTAATGGGTATCGTTTTCTTCTATTTGACTAAACCCAAGCCTTAAAAACAAGGCTTTGCTATCGGCGTTTTGCTTAAAGCATCTGCCCTTAACACCCTTTGCGCCAAGACTATTTTTTGCATACTCTATAAGCCCTTTGGCACTCTCTACTGCATAACCTTTGCCGTGATATTTTTTAAAAAATCTAAAGCCGATTTCCACCTTGCCGTCAGTCGTAGGGTTATAAAGCACCAACTCGCCTATCATTTTTTCGTTTAACCTAACGGCAAACGCAAATTCGTTTTCGCTTGTTTTTAACTCGTTTTGTAGGTTAAAAAAATCTTGCTCGGTAGGGTTTTGCCCTAAATCTTGAGTGTAGTCGTATCCCCAAAGGGCGTTTAATTCTTTATCGGTGTAAAGGTTATAATAATCTTGTAAATCGCAAGGTTTTATCTCGGTTATCGTAAGCCTTTCGGTTTTAATAAAAATAGGCTCGATTATATTTTTAGTAACTAAATTTTCCATATTTATACTAAGAAAGCGAAGATTTTTCTTCGCTTTTCCTTTTTCTTTTTTTAGTCTACCTAACAAAAGACTATTTCATTTTCTTGTCTACAAACTCAACTATTTCAGCAAGTCTATCTAGGTCGTCTCTAGTGTAGTAGTCGATATAAATTCTACCCTTTTTGTCGTTACCGATAGCGTTTACTTTTGTGCCGAAAGTTCTTTGCATTTGACCGATAAGTTCTTTAAGTTCGGCAGAAAGTTCCATCTTGATTTTCTTTTTAGCCTTAACTTCAGGTGGGTCAAAATAATCTTTAACTCTCTTTTCAACTTCTCTAACGGAAAGCCCGTCTTTAACAGCCGTTTCTGCAATCTTGATTTGGTCTTCCGTTGGAACGGAAACAAGAGATTTTGCATGGCCTGCCGATAACTTTCCATCGGCAACCATTTTGATAACTTCTGGAGATAGAGATAATAGTCTTAAGGTATTAGCAATAGCAGGTCTAGACTTACCAATTCTGTCTGCTAAATCTTCTTGAGTTAAGCCGTAATCGTTCATGAGTGAACGCATTGCCGTTGCAGCCTCTATTGGGTTAAGGTCCTCTCTTTGTAAGTTTTCAATTAAAGAAATTTCTTTAATTTGACGCTCGTTATAAGTTTTAACGATTACAGGAACTTTGTCGAGCCCTGCAAGTTTACTTGCACGGAAACGACGTTCACCTGCGATAATCATGTATCTATCGCCACTCTTGTTAACGATAATAGGCATGATTACGCCGTGTTTAGATATAGAATCTGCAAGTTCTTGTAGTGCAGTTGGGTCGAATACTTTTCTTGGCTGATTTGGGTTGGCGAAAATCGAACTAATTTCTATTTCGGTAACGCCTTTGCCTGCTTGTTCTGGAGATTCTTCAAACAATAAACTTTTTCCGTAATCTTCTTCCGTTTCCGAAAAAAGTGCTGATAATCCCTTTCCTAATCCTCTTGTAGGTTTCATCTTTTAGGTATCTCCTATTAGTTTTTAGCCTTTTTTGGCTGTTTTTCAATAAACTCTTCGGTAAGAGCAAGGTAAGCCTTTGCCCCCGAACAACGTGTATCGTGTAGCATAATTGGTTTGCCGTGGCTTGGCGCTTCGGCAAGGCGAATGTTTCTTGGAATAGCCGTGTCGTAAACACGCTTTCCAAAGAATTTTCTAATTTCACTAGAAATTTGTCTGCTTATGATGGCTCTATTATCGCTCATAGTAAGCACAACGCCCTCTATCTTTAATTTTTCGTTAAGGTGTTTTACTACGAGTTTGATGGTGTTCATTAGTTGGCTTAAACCTTCTAATGCGTAGTATTCACTTTGAATTGGAATGATAACCGTGTCTGCAGACGCTAGTGCGTTAATAGTTAAAAGTCCTAGTGATGGTGGACAGTCAATCGTGATAAAATCGTAACTGTTCCTAGCCGTTTCTAAAACTCTTTTTAAGGCGTGTTCTCTATCCTTAACGTAAACTAGTTCAACTTCTGCCCCTGCTAGGTCTATGCTTGATGGCAATATATCAAGATTATCAACTAGCGTAGTTACTACTGCATCTTGAATAGGCATTTCGTCGATTAAAACGTTGTAGATAGAATTTTTAACTTCGCTCTTAGCAAAGCCTAAACCCGTTGTTGCGTTACCTTGAGGGTCAAGGTCAACGATTAAAACCTTGTATCCTTTTTGCGCTAGATACGCAGATAAGTTTACGCAAGTAGTGGTTTTACCCACGCCACCTTTTTGATTTGAAAAAGCAATTATTTTTCCCATAAAGTCACCCCGTCTTTTGCTTTTTTGCCTTTAGTCTTATTCAGGCTTATTCGTTTCTTTGTCTTGACTATCCGGCTCTTGAACTTTATTTTCTTGTGCCTTTTCGTCAGCGTTTTCTTGGTCTTTTTCGCCTTGTTTTTCTTGGGCTTTTCTAATTTCCTTTGCTTGCTCGTCGGTTACGAAAATCTTTTTCTTGCCCCTTTCGAAAGGATTTTCTTTTAGGGTGCGTTCGTTTTCGTCCATAAACGCCATAATTTCTTCAACCGATTTGCCTTCCATAAGCATATCAACTTCTTCACTAAATATGGTTTCTCTTTCAACTAAAAGTCTTGCCATGTTGTCGAGAAGAGTTTTGTTTTTCTTTAGAAGTTCTCTCGCTTTTTGCAAGCCGTTTGCAACGATTTCCTTAATTTCAGCGTCTATTACGGCAGCCGTTTGTTCACTATAAGTTACGTGCGATTGCATATCTCTACCGATAAAGAATTCTTTATCCGAGCCGTATGCGATAGGACCAACCTTTTCGCTCATACCCCATTCGGTAACCATAAGTCTTGCACGCTTTGTAACTGCTTGAATATCGCCTGATGCACCTGCAGAAATATCTTTTATAACGATTTCTTCGGCAACTCTTCCACCGAGCGTCATAACGATATCGTCTAGAAGTTTTGCTTTGGTTAGGTGGTTGTCGTCGTTATCAGGTCTCGTCATGGTGTAGCCTGCCGCTTGACCACGAGGAATAATAGAAACTTCATGAACAGGGTCGCAGTTTGGAAGTAATCTAGCCAAAATTGCATGGCCCGATTCGTGGTAAGCAGTAATTCTCTTATCCGTTTCGGTAACTAATCTACTTTTCTTTTGAGGTCCTAGTAGGACTTTATTGATACCTTCGTAAAGGTCTTTGTTCGTGATATATTTTCTGTTTTCTCTCGCTGCCAAAATAGCCGCTTCGTTAAGAAGATTTTCTAGGTCGGCACCGGAAAATCCACTTGTCATTCTTGCAACCGTCTTAAAGTTAACGTCTGGAGAGAGTGGTTTATTTCTTGAATGAACTTTTAAGATAGCCTCTCTACCTTTAACGTCAGGTGTGTTAACGAAAATTTGACGGTCGAACCTACCAGGACGAAGTAGTGCTGGGTCTAGAATGTCTGCACGGTTTGTTGCAGCCATAACGATTATACCGTCGTTTGTTTCAAACCCGTCCATTTGAACGAGTAATTGGTTAAGGGTTTGTTCTCTTTCGTCGTGTCCACCACCCATTCCAGTTCCACGTTGACGACCAACTGCGTCGATTTCATCAATGAAAACTATACAAGGCATGCTCTTTTTAGCCACGTCGAATAAATCTCTAACTCTTGACGCACCCACGCCGACAAACATTTCTACAAAATCAGAGCCTGAAATAGAGAAGAATGGAACGCCTGCTTCACCTGCAACTGCTTTTGCAAATAAGGTTTTACCCGTTCCAGGAGGACCAACGAGTAGAACACCCTTTGGAATTCTTGCGCCTATTTCACTAAATTTCTTAGGATTTTTCAAGAAATCAACAACCTCGGCAAGTTCGGCTTTTTCTTCTTCTGCGCCTGCAACGTCTGAAAAACGAACTTTAAGGTTTTGATTAACTCTTGCGTTGGTTTTTGCAAATTGCATTGCACCCTTCGTGCCACCTTGCGATTGCATTATTATAATGAAGAAAACGATTCCAATGATTACGTATGCAAGAATTGGTAGGATAGACGACCAAATAGAACCTGCATTAGGGTCGGTATAGGAATAGTTTATACCAGCATTATCTAACAAGAGTTCTAGCTCGGCAACGCTTTGCGCCCCTCTTGAGTAAATGGTTTGAAATTCAAAAACACCGTTTGCAACAGGCTTTGTGTCTTTATATGCAACAACGTCAAACTCAATAACGTAATTGTTAAAAACAACATTTTTAATAATAAATGAATCAGCATTAATATCCTTTAACTCTTCTGCAAGCGTTGGCGCATTGTCAGTAATATCGCTAAGTTTAAAGGCGTCTGTTTGCTGAGATTCATTAACGATTTCAACAAACTCAGAATAGTCTACGCTCGTTCTTTCTCCTAGACAGTTTACAAATGATATAAGTGCGATTGCTGCAATTATTATCGACAATACAATCCACAGCGTTTTAGATTTTTTTGTGCTCAAAATTAATTATCTCCTTGTTCGTTAATATAAGTAGTATAGCCAATAAAGTTTAATTAATTCTTAAAAATAAGGCCTTATTAATATTACATATTAATAGTATACAACATTTAAATAAAAAATACAATAAGAATTATAACTTTTTAAAAAATAAAATTCTAACGTGTTTATGCGCCCCTAAATTAATTTTAGCGCCTTAAACAAGATAAAGAAAAACGCAAAATCAATTAGCATACCATATCGTTTTATATCGACTGCGCTTTGTTTATAATTTTTAGACGCCAATAAAGCGTCAGGCTAATCGCTTCTTAAAATTAATTTTTGAAAATAAGGCTCAACACAAAAACATAGGCTGACAAGCCCTATGTTTTTATAACAAAGAAATAAAAAGCTTAAAAAACACTGTTTAAAAATTGTCATTTTAACGCAATGAGAGAGAATGGCATAAATTTTTTGGTGGGCAAAATTTTAGTCATTCTTCGATTTTGAGGGTGTTTTGTTGTAATAAAAGCAAGCAAGTAAAAACACTTCAAAAAAGTGGACAAAGAGGAATTGTTCCACGTGAAACAGTAAAATTTAACGGCTTAAATAAAAATCGGTCTAATTGTTAGTAACAGCAAAGTTGTTTTTGTAGAAAAAACAGCCCATTTTTAAGCAAAATATTCTCTTTTATGCCTAATTTAAGGTGATTTAGGGCAATTTTGGCTACTTTTTTGATGTTTTTATCTAATTTGAACGTTTCTACAACTTCATAAAACCATACATGGGGAAAGCAAATGTTTCACGTGGAACAATCAGTGTTAAAATTAAACTAAAATAATAAATAGCAAGGAAAATAAGTTAAATTTCCTTGCTATTATGCTTAGATTTTCAAGCGCATTTGAAAAAATTGATATAAATGTATGTTTAGAATATACTTTTGATGAAATTGGTTGCACCGTTCCTAAATAAGGCTTCAAATATAATGCGAATTAAGTTCACGTCTTGGAGAAATGATACTAAGCATGAACTTTCTACCTTATGATTAATTACTTGAGTAAACCTTAGAGGAATAGCACCAACACAAAGCAATATTAAATCAATAATGACGAGAGATTTAATAAAACCGAAGACTGCGCCAAGAACTTTATCTGTATTTCCAACGACTTTAACCTTATGCGCCAACTTTGTGATGTCGGCGATGATGAAAAAAATCATCTTAAATATAAAATAAGCAGAGATTAACGAGAGTATACAAACTATATAGTATGCAAAAGTTGGGCAAATGACTTGACTTAGGGTAACCGTAGCCGGAACGTCTGAACCTTGCTTAATTGACAAAACTATTTTTACCAAAAGCAACGATAAAGGTGAACCCTCAAAAGAATCGCTTGAAGCCTCCTCAAGCGTTGTATTCATGAGATTAGAACCAAATATCCTTGATATAATACCGTTAAGCCAGTTTGACACCGAAGTTATAGTTCCATGGGTTTTTTCTAGCGAACGAGCTATTGCTCCACAAAGTAACACGGCAAACAACAAGCTGAATATTGTGCCGAACATGGAAATTAACGATTTAATAAACCCTTGTTTTGCACCCAAATAGGTTATACCGAAGATTAACAGTAGCGCAAAAACGTCGATTAATGCGCCACCCCAAGAAAATAATAAATTCATAATAACCTTAATTAAGTTTTTATATATTTTACCATAAATTAGTTAAAAATACAATAACAATTTACTCTAAAATTTTTAGCCTGATAGAATAAATTTCACAGATACGGACATAATTAATAAAAAACTTATGGGTGTAATTATGTCTAAAAACTATACTTTTAATACTTTTCATAAATACAGTGATGAGAACGTATTTCAATCCTTATTAGAATGCAATAAGAATGGGTTAAAACCAATATTTGTTTGTATTGGTAGCGATTTAGTTCTAGGAGATAGCCTTGGTCCTTTAGTTGGAACCATGCTTAAAAAGAAAAATCTATCTTCATATGTCTATGGAACGTTAAATTTTCCAATAACGGCAAAAGAAATTGAATACGTAAAAGTATATTTAAAACAAATGCATCCAAACACCACCTTAATTGCAATTGACGCAGCGATTGGACCTCAAGACGACGTAGGATTAATAAAGGTCGCAGATAGGGGACTTGCGCCTGGTCTTGGGGTGAACAAAAAATTAGGTGTCGTTGGCGATATAAGCATAATTGGGGTAGTTGCAAGTAAGTCAATACAAAACTACAACCTATACAACCTCACTAGATTAAATTTAGTTTTTAAAATGGCTGAAAAAATTGCAGACGGAATTGAAAAGTATATTAACTTTCTAAACAGCGAAAAAATTAATACTAGTGAGATTTCCTAAACAACTATACTTTCCTAGTGTAAAAGAATCTATTTATAAGAGAAGATAAATATAAAAAGGTGCAACCTAAGTCGCACCTTATTTTTATTAATTATATAAACTTTATTTAGCAAGCAAATCGATAGAGAATTGCAAGCGATTTAACGTTTCTTCCTTGCCTAAAATCTCAGCGATTTCGGTTGCACCACCAGGGGTTGCCTCTCTTGCCGTAATAGCAATTCTCGCTATCCATAGAACGGCTTGTTTCTTAATTTCTAACGATGCAGAAAGTTCAACCAACGCAGTGAATAGACAAGAATTTTGCCAGTCTTCTACGCTTACTAACTTATCCTTAATCGCAGGTAGAATTCGTTTAGCCAAGTCGATTGACGCCTTTTGCTTATCGTTAACGAACATGTTTAAGTCAAACTCGCCAAACTCGCCCAAGAAATCTAATTTTTCTGCAATTTCGCTGTAAATTTGAATTCTAGACTTTACTAAATTTAACAACTTAAGGTCGTCGTATTTTCCGTAAATTTTACACTCTTTTAAAAATGGCAACGCTTGTTCAACGAATTCTTCGTTAGGCATTTGTTTAATATATTCGCCAGAAAGCCATCTGCATTTTAAGTCGTCGAAAATAGCAGGGGAACGGCCAATTCCCTCTAAAGAGAAATTTTCGATAAGTTCTGCTAAGTTCATTTTTTCTTGATTTCCCTTAGGGCTCCAACCAAGTAAAGCAATATAGTTTATAATCGCCTCTTTATGATAGCCTTTCTTAACAAAATCTTCGTAACTTGCGTCTCCGTTCCTTTTAGAAAGTTTGTGTTGAGCGTCCTTCATAATAGGTGGCAAATGAATATAAACGGGGCGTTCCCAACCAAACGCATCATACATTAGGTTATATTTAGGGGTAGATGATAAATATTCCGTTCCACGAATAACGTGAGTAATGCCCATCAAGTGGTCGTCAATAACGTTTGCAAAGTTATAAGTAGGCATTCCGTCGCTCTTTAGTAAAATACCGTCCTCGATATCCTTGTAATCAACGGTAATATCTCCGTAAACTAGGTCGTGATAAGTGCCTGCGCCTTCTGTTGGAACGTTTTGACGAATAACGTATGGTTCACCGTTTGCAATTTTTCGTTCTATTTCTTCCCTACTTAAAGATAGGCAATGTTTATCATATCTAACGTTGCCCTCTTCGTCTCTTAAACCCTCGATTCTTTCTTGAGAGCAGAAACAATAGTATGCGCCACCAAGTTCCACTAACTTTTTAGCGTAATCTATATAAATTTGCTTTCTTTCGCTTTGAACGTAAGGTCCAAAATCGCCACCAACGTCTGGACCTTCGTCATACATAACCCCAGAATCTCTCATGGTGCTATATATGATTTCTACCGAACCGTCCACGTAACGAGCCGTGTCGGTGTCTTCAATTCTTAAAATAAAGTCGCCGTCGTTCTTTTTAGAATATAAATATCCGTAAAGAGCAGTCCTCAACCCACCGATATGCAAGTATCCCGTTGGGCTTGGTGCAAAACGTGTTCTAACTTTTTTCATTTATTTTTCCTCCATAAATAGCACTCTATTTAGTCTATGGTCTAGCAAATTATATAGCCTATTAGAACTATGATAACTGTAAATAGTTGATTTCCCAACTATAAAATGGTCTAGAAGGGTGGCACCGTGAACATCACATAAAATCTGCACCTTTTTAGTCGCAAGGTCGTCTTGAGGACTAGGCTGAAGGGTGTCGCTAGGGTGATTATGTGCTAAAATTATAAATGCAGGTTTATGTAGAGCAATCGCATTAGCAACTTCAGCAACAGAAATAGACACCTTGTCAACCCTCTTGTTATCAAAGGTTAAACAGGTTATAATTCCATACTTCTTATCTAATAAAAACACCTTAAGAACTTCTTCGTGTTGAATTTGGTCGAAAGTAGAAATGATTTCATTTCTTGCCTGTTCAACAGTTCCCATTCTAAGATTTTTCTTCTTTTTTCTATCGAAAATCCTAGCATAAATTTCACCAATCGCCTTGAGGTGAGAAGCCGTAGTCCTTCCAACACCCTCTACACTCATCAACGCTTTACCCGATGCTCGAAATAGAACTTCTAACGAGCCAAAAGTTTTAAGAAGATTGTGCGCTATTTTGTTAGTATCTACCCTAGGAATTAGACCGAACAGCAAAACTTCTAAAAGTTCGTGGTCGAGTAAACTGTCTGGATATTTTAAGAACTTCTCCATAGTCCTCGCTCGGTGTCCTTGATGTAAGTTTTCTTTAGTAACCATATAGATTATTTTACCATAATTTTTTAAAAAAGCAAAGAGGTTTTTAACTATATTCGTCTTGAATTAGTTTTTTACGTGGACAAGTTTATTCTAAAGGTGTATAATAAACGTATACTAACTAATTAGGTATTTTTTATGAAGAATTTTGAGCAGTTTATTTATAATCTTAAGCGTCTTTGCAATGCCCAAAGCGTTAGAACTTCCCCAAAAGCTTCAATGCCGTTTGGCGAAGGCGTTATGGAAAGTTTACTCGTTTTTAAGGATATCGTCGAGGAAATGGGTTTCTCTACCATAAATCACGAAAATTACCTCTTAGAATTTTCTTACGGCGAAGGTGACGAAATAGGCATTATAGGTCATCTAGACGTCGTTCCTAGTGGAGATAATTGGAACACCCCACCATTTGATTTAACGGAGATAGACGGAAAATTTTTTGGAAGAGGCGTTATCGACGATAAAGGTCCAACTCTCATTGCCCTCTACGCCCTCAAAGCACTTATCGACCAAGGCGTTAAGTTTAATAAAAAAATTCGCTTTTTCGTTGGCACTAACGAAGAAAGTGGTTGGGATGATATAGACCACTTTATTAAAAAGGGTGGCAAATTCCCCGAATACGGTTTTTCCCCTGACGGCGAGTTCCCATTGTCTTATGCCGAAAAGGGAATTTATCCCACCGAATTTAAAATTGATGGTTTCAAAAACTTTGGCTTTATACAAGGTGGCACGGCAATAAATCAAGTTTGCGACTATGCTAGGGTTAAACCTAACTTTGTTCCACAAAAAGTAGAACTGGATAAATTTGAACTTTCTTATGACGGTGAATATATAGTTAGCCACGGCGTTGCTGCCCACGGCTCAACACCAGAACTAGGCAAAAATGCTATTAAGCCTATTTTAGAATACATGCTCTATAAAGGCGAAAACGTTAAAACAATTTTAGACTGCCTATTTTACGATAAAGAAAATTTATCCAAAATGACCAGCGAACAAGGCTCGGTTACCCTTTCAGTTAATTTAGCAAGTCAATCAAACGAAAAACAGAGTTTTTCGTGCGACGTGAGAGTGCCTTATCCGTTCACTCTTAAAGACCTTGAGCAAAAGTTTCAAAATTTTGGGCTTTTATATAGAATTATCGAACAAAAACATCAACCAACTTGCGTCCCTAAAGACGGTTGGTTTGTTAAGGCTCTGCTCGGCGCATACAACGAGGTTATGGGCGAAAAGGCTACGCCTATCAGTATGGGTGGTTCTACCTACGCTAGAGCGTTTAAGTTTGGTTGCGCTTTTGGTGCAGGTTTCCCTGGCGTTGATAACGGCGTTCATATGCCTAACGAATATATGACAAAAGAACAAATGCTTAAGACCTTTGACATATACAAACTAGCCCTCGAAAATTTAGTTAAATAGATTTTATAAAACCAAATTGACTACGATTTTGTTGATTAGTTGGCGTTTATATGCTATTATAATGTAAACGAAAGGTGAAAAAAATGAAGTTTGATTACGAATTAGTTGGAAAAATCGGCTCAATGGCGCTGATTAATAAAGAAAATAATATTTTGGATTATACCCTTATCGCAAGATTGTCGGCAGAACTTAAACCAGGATACATTTGGGTAACAAGTGGCGCTGCCGAAACGGGTAGACTAGATTATATTCAAAGAAACGGCAAGGAACTCGAAGGCTCACTAGAAGATGCTAAGACAGATTACTCGGCTCAAGGTCAATCTATTTTGATGGCAACTTATCGCCAATACGTAGACCCTAAATATTCTCTTCGCCAAGTTTTAGTTGAACACCAACACTTTAACGACGAGACAAAGAGAGAGCATCTAAGAAATATGTTGATTCGTTGTAAAGACCAAAACGCCATTCCAATTATCAACTACAACGACCCCGTTTGTTCGGAAGAAAACAGAAAACACGAAATTCAATCGTTAAAAAGTAGGACAAATAAGGTTGTAGAATGCGTTGATAACGACGAAACGGCTTCTCAAATCGCTTGCCTGGTTAAGGCTAAAACATTACTTATTCTAACTTCGGCTGACGGAATTTATAAGGATAGTAAAGACCCAACAACCTTAATCAAAGAGATTTCGGGCAAGGATATTTACGAAGTTTTAGACAACGTTACCGAGTGCGAAAACTACTGCAACGGCGCAAGTCGAGTTGGTGCAAACGGTGCAAAAGCCAAACTAGAATACGTTAAAGATGCTATTAAGCAAGGCACGAACGTTATAATTGCAAGCGCAAAATATTCCATTAAAGACCTATTAAACGGAAACGCCCCTGCAACGAGAATTGGCGTTAAATAAAATTAAAACAAAAAATAGCGAGCAAATTAATTTGCTCGCTATGCTTATTTTCACTAGATTTTTTCTATTATTTTTGAGTTTTTATACAATAAGGACGAAAACCCCTAACAAATATATTATCTCATATTCACGGCTAAAAAACAAGAGGGTTTTTAAAAATAAAGTTTAAAATATTTTTAAAAAACCTATTGACGATAAAATAATATCATATTAAAATAAAGGTGTAAAAAGCAAACGACGAGGAGGTCAGGACCAATGAACAGAATTCTCCATACTAAAAAATAAAAAGGGGGACGGTCCAATGTACACGTAAAAATTTTCTCAGCGTGTTCGAAAGCTTAAACAAAAAAGGAGGTATAGACCAATCAACAGTTTATACGCTTGCTTTAAAGAATCCGAGGAGCACGAAATATAAGTTCCACAATAGGAAAATTTAGTTAGCTAATGAATGTGCTTAAATCGGTAGGGACAGCAAGCTACAATTTAATAAAGATACACAAGGAGATGAAGACGTTCATCTCCTTTTTCGCTATAAAATTACGTCTTTCCAAAATTTGGAAACAAACTTCTTTATAATAAGAATATCTCTCGGCATTCTACCCATAATACTATCAAGGGGGAAAGTTATGAGAGATAAAAAGAGTGCAAAGTCTACTGCTAACAACAAAAGTAAGCAGACTACAAAAGGCGCAAAAAATTGTAAATAAGTTTAAGTTAACTAGTAATTTTGATGCGCAAGGTTCTTATACCGGTGTTGATGCTTATGATAAGTATGAAAAACCGGTTCAGGATGCAGACGATTTGTAATTCCATCTTTGATAAATATATATAAATGATTTTACAAATTATTTAATAAGTAAGTATTTTTAATTAAATAGGTTGTTTAACCTAGAATTTTGAAAAATTCTATTAAGACTTTTTCAAATCTAACAAGAGAGAATAAAAAATACTCTTATCAAAGGAGGAAAAATCGGGTTTTTAATCGCAAAACTGAAAACCTTAAAAGAAAAAGAGTGAAAAATAATTTTCGCTCTTTTTTATTTTTAAATTTTTGTTTATTTTAGAATTTCTTTAACGTCGTAAGCGTTGGTGTTGGCATGCTTGCCTTCCTTATCGATTACGGTAATTCTCACAAATCCGTCGTTAACAAATATTGGGAATTTTGCAAAGGTAACCATCTCGCCGTCTTCATTGTTTACCCTAATCGCCCTTCTTATGGAATTTTGAAATAAAATTTCTTTCGCTGGCGACGTTTCTACACATAAATAGCCGTCCTCAACGTAAAGGTCTTTAATTTCAGGTCCTTCGCTAGCATAGAAATTGCCATCTAATAGCGCTTTTGTTATCTCGTTATATTCTAATTTAGGCGCTTTAATCATAGTCCAGCCTAAAAACATGCTAGTTGGCATATGATTATCGTCGGTGGCAATGCAATAAAGTTTATTGCCCACGTCTAAAAAGTCGTCGTAAACACGAGAGTTATATTCTTCATAACCCATAACTTTACATTCGCCGTTTACCATTTCCATAGCGTTCATACCTTTGTAGTTGATATAATCGTAATATCTTTCGGTAGACCACGTTGGGTGATTATAAGTAACGAAAAAACCAGCCTTTCTGCACCTTTCTATTACGGTGTTTATACATTCTGGGGAATATTCCCTTTCAAAGTCAATTATAGAAGGGTCGTCTAGGGTGTTGCCAACGTATTTTTTAGAATTTCCTATATAATATTTTTCTCTATGCAAGCAACAAGGTGTTTTCATATTCTTATCAAGCGCTATAAAGCAAAAATGTGCAGTTTTTTTGCCACTTCTTTTTGAATTATCCGTAGGTTTTTCAGCGTGGTTAAATTCCATTTCGTAGCCGTTAAGAGCCAAAAACTTATCGTCGGTTAAATCGTCATGAGGAACTAAAACGTCGTGGTCGGTAAAAGCAACAACTGAATAGCCTTGATTTTTATATGCATTTTTAACCTCTTCAGGGGAGATTTTTCCATCTGAAATAGTGGTGTGGCAATGAAGATTTGCCTTATAAAAGTTACCGTCTTTGGTGATTAAATATTTTCTCATAATGCGCTCCTAATACAAAATATTATATGAAAAAAAGACTTTTAAGTCAATAAATCTAGCGCATAAACTTGACAATACTTTGCGTTTGGTATAAAATAACCTTACTTTTTAAGTCGGTTATGCGACCGCGGGGACAGAGAGAAACTGTCCATGAGGAAAGTCCGGGCTTCGCAGGAACAGGGTGCCGGAGAAATCCCGGTGAAGGTAACTTTAAGGAAAGTGCAACAGAAAATTACCGCCTAAATGGTAAGGTTGAAAAGGCGAGGTAAGAGCTCACCGCTCCTACGGTAACGCAGGAGGCAATGTAAACCCCACCCGAAGCAAGATTGACAAACCTTTAATAAAGGGGTTCCGCCTAAAAGGTTTAATAAAATATCGCTTGAGGGCATAGGAGACTATGCTCCTAGATAGATGGTCGCACTGGACAGAACCCGGCTTATAGGCCGTCTTAAAAAGCTTATGCGTCAGCCAAGGCTAAACCTTGGCTGACGCTTTATTATTTGAGTTATCCTTTCTAGATATAATTATTTGCTAAATGGGTTGCCTTTAGTGCTTAAAAATGTTATAATTTGAATATCCTATTAAAAAACGAGGGTTTTATGGAAGAATCAAGGTTTGAAGGGACTCTTTTGGGTCTTATCGGCATAAATCTTTTAACCATTTTATTTATTGTTCTTTCTCTTGGCTTAGCAACGCCTTGGGTAGTTTGTTTTAGAAGAAGATGGTTTGTTCGTAAAACGGTTATCAACGGCAAGCGTTTTATCTTCGTTGGCACTGGTTGGCAATTTTTAGGCAACTTCCTAAAATGGGTTGGTTTAACTATTATCACGTTGTTTATCTACTTGCTTTGGGTTCCTATAAGATATCAACAATGGATAACCAAGCACACTCACTTCTACGACGAATTTGAATTATAAGATTATTAAAAAACATACCTGGCTAGCGAATTTTTTCGTTAGCCTTTTCTTTTAGTATAAAAACTCTCGAACTTGTTTACAAAGAAAACTATAAATTATTAAAAACGCTTACATAATCGCAAGCGTTTTTATTCTTCTTAAATATTATTTTTTTATAAATTCAATAATGTTTTTCTTTTTGTCAGTCGGCAATGCTTCAATTAATAGTTTTAATTCATTGTCAATATTATAGTCGACTATGTTAGAACTAAAAAATCTTTCAATAGGAAAGTCGCAAATTTCTAAAATCTGCAATAGTTTTTCAACGGTTAAAACAATCCTTCCTCTTTCTAGTTGTGCAACGTATTGTGGACTCATTCCCATTCTTAAACTAACTTCTCTTGCAGAAAGGTTAGCCTTATTTCTTACGTAACCTATTCTAGATAAAACCTCTTTTATTTCCATAAAAGCTCTCCCGTTTCCCTAATACGATTATTATAAATCAATCCTTTCTTTGGCAAACAAAGCCACGCACATAAATTTTTCTCAAAGTTTATATTTTGAATACCTAGAAACATAAATATGTGTTATAATTATTAGCGAGAGTGTTCAAAACGGATTTTTAAGGGGATTTTTATTATGGAAAAACATAAAACTTGTTCATTTTTTGGTCATAGAAAAATTGATGAAACGGACGGACTTAAACGTCAGTTAAAATCAGTAATTACAAATCTTATAGAGAATGAAAAGGTTGAAATATTCTTGTTTGGAAGTAGGAGCGATTTTAACCCTCTTTGCCACGACGTTGTTACCGAGTTAAAAATTAGATATCCTCAAATAAAAAGGCTTTTCTATACCTGCCGAAGTGAAATGTGTATTTTAGAAAAAGAACGCACGTATTGGGAAGAGGTTTATTCGCATTTTAAAAAACAACCCGTTACTTTGCTTGGTTTTGAAGAAGAAATTGAACATAAAACAAAGTATGAGGCAGGTAAAGCAAGTTATGTTGAAAGAAATCAAGCCATGATAAACGATAGCGATTTTTGTGTTTTTTATTATAATAAAAATTATGTTCCATCGACAAAAACTAATAGTGGCACAAGAATCGCTTATGAATATGCCTTGCGAAAAAAGAAAAGAATTATTAATTTATTTCAACAAAAAACTTTTAATGATAATAAAGGATAACGAATAATTCGTTATCCTTTCATTTATCCCCAAGGGAAGTATCTATTTTGACTTTTTTATTTACTTAAATATACCATTAAAACGGCTATGTCGGCAGGGGATACGCCTGAAATTCTTCCTGCTTGACCTAGGTTTTTTGGTCGAATTTTATCAAGCTTTTGTCTTGCCTCTATTCTTAAACCGGCAATAGAGAGATAGTCAATATCGTGTGGCAAGGCTTTTTCTTCAACTCGTTTTGCCTTTTCTATTTGCTCTATGCACTTTTGAAGATAACCCTCGTATTTAGCGTCGATTTCTATCGTGTCTAAAATTTGATAACAAGTATCTTCAAAACCACCAAGGCGTTCTTTAATAACCTTTAGTGGAATTCCTCTTCTAACGAGGTCAGCTCTATTAAGCGCAGTTTGAACGTTAGCGTAGCCGTATTCGTTTAGAAGTTCGTTAACGGCACTAGGCTTAAGTTTTTCAAGCATAAACTCGGTTGCTTTTTCGTATTGGCTCTTTCTTTCAAGATAGTTTTGGTATCTTTCTTTAGAAATCAAGCCTGTGCGAAGTGCCTTTTCGGTTAATCTTAAGTCTGGGTTATCTTGCCTTAAAACTATTCGATATTCGGCACGACTAGTCATCATTCGGTATGGCTCGTTAGTGCCTTTTATAACGAGGTCGTCTATTAAAACACCAATATATCCCTCATCTCTATGTAGCACGAACGGTTCTTCGCCTTTCATTTTAAGGTTGGCGTTGATACCTGCCATAAGTCCTTGCGCTGCGGCCTCTTCGTAACCACTAGTTCCGTTAATTTGACCTGCGCAATAAAGGTTTTCTATCTTTTTAAACTCTAGGGTTGGGTAAAGGTCTAGTGAATCTATACAGTCGTATTCGATTGCGTAAGCGTAACGCATAATCTCGCAATTTTCTAGGCCCTTAACCGTGCGATACATTTGTCTTTGAACGTCGTGAGGAAGAGAAGTTGACATTCCTTGCACGTAAATTTCGTGAGTGTCTGCGCCCTCTGGCTCTAAAAATAGTTGATGGCGCTCTTTGTCGCTAAACCTAACCACCTTATCTTCGATAGATGGGCAATACCTTGGGCCCGTGCCCTTAATCATTCCAGAATAAAGTGGGGAACGATGTAGGTTTGCTCTAATTATATCGTGAGTTCTTTCGTTGGTATAGGTTAAATAGCAAGGCGTTTGCTTTTGTGGCACGCCGTCTGTCATAACGCTAAAAGGGTAAATATCCTTTTCGCCCTCTTGAATTTCTAACTTATCAAAGTCAATCGTTCTTCCGTCGATTCTAGCAGGTGTTCCCGTCTTAAATCTTCTAACGTTAAAGCCTAAATCTATTAGGTTTTTTGTAAGTTCGTTTGCAGGCTGAAAGCCGTTTGGCCCAGCCGAACGCTTCCATTCGCCTGCGATAATTTCACCGTTTAGATATACGCCTGTTGCCAAAATAACGGACTTTGCCTCTAATATACCACCGTGAGCCGTTCTAACACCTTTAACCTTGCCGTTTTCGGTTAGAATTTCTACGGCTTCGCCTTGAATGATATATAGATTAGGCGTTTGCTCTAAGGTTTTTTTCATTAGAGTATGATATAGGTTTTTATCGGCTTGTCCACGGAGCGATTGAACTGCTGCACCCTTGCCACGGTTTAGCATTCTAATTTGCATAAGCGCCTTGTCGGCGTTTATTGCCATTTCGCCACCTAAAGCGTCAATTTCTCTAACTATTTGCCCTTTTGCCGTTCCACCAATAGAAGGGTTGCACGCCATAAATGCTATGCTGTCTAAATTAAGCGTCAGCATAGCCGTTTTGTTGCCCGTTCTTGCTAAGGCAAGCGCACTTTCTACGCCTGCGTGTCCAGCACCAACGACAACGGCATCAAATTGTCCTTCTAAAAAAGTAGTCATATTTTTCCTTAATTGCAAATTTTTATTGTTTCAACAACATTTTCTTAATGTCGTTTATTTGAACTTTTAGTTTATTATCTATTTTTATTTGTTCTGCAATTTTATCCCTTGCGTAAATAATGGTTGCATGGTCTCTTCCACCCATGCTCTTACCAATGGTAACGAGTGGTAAACTCATCATTTCGGTAATTAAATAACAGCAAACTTGTCTTGGCTCGATAAATTCTTTATTCTTCTTTTTACCGACTACGTCTGCCTTGTTTACTTTGTAAAAACTGCAAACGCATTTAATAATATCTTCTACTTTGAGTTCTTCTTGCTTTTCACCTGCCGATTCTTTTAACGCCTCTTTAACAAGGTCGATAGTGATTGGTCTTTCATGAAGTTTAGATGCAAAAATCACCTTAGTGAGTTTACCGATAAGAGTTCTAATGTCTGCATCACTAGTTTCGGCTATGTAAGAAAGCACCTTAAAATCGACCAAACATTTTTGTTCTTCGCTCTTCTTTCTTAAGATGGCGATTCTAGTTTCAATGTCGGGAATTTGCACGTCGGCAAGTAGTCCACCTTTAAATCTCGTTCTTAGTCTTTCCTCTAAGAATTCAATTTCTTCAGGTGGTCTATCCGAAGATAAAACCACTTGTTTATTCTGCATAACGAGTTCGTTAAAGGTGTGGAAGAACTCCGTTTGCGTGCTTTGTTTTTTTGATAAAAACTGAACGTCGTCAATTAATAGAACGTCAACGTTACGGAACTTATTTCTAAAGTCTTGAGGGGATAATTTACCCTTTGAAAGGCTTTCCACCATTTGGTTAACGAATTGCTCGCAAGTAGCATAAAGCACCCTTAGAGTAGGCTTATAGAGCTTTATGTGGTTGGCAATTGCCATAAGTAGGTGAGTTTTGCCAAGACCAGTTCCACCGTGAATAAAAAGTGGATTATAAGCGTCGCCAGGGTTATCTGCAACTGCCTTTGCTGCGTGATAAGAAAACTCGTTAGAAGAGCCAACTACGAAAGAATCAAAGGTAAATTTAGGGTTGATAGTAGAACCCGGGTCAAAAGGCGCCCCCGAATCTTGTTCTATTTTTTTAACGTATTCCTCTCTATTTTTGCATACTACAACTTGGAAATCAGTTACGTCTTGATTAGATTTAGAAAGCGCGTCGTTAATTTTTTCCTTTAGTCTGCCTCTAATTTGTTCAGCGAAAATTTCACTTTCGGTGCACAAAATTAGCCTGCTACCAATAATGTCAACAGGTGTTAAATTCACGATATAGGTATCGTAAGAAATTGAACTTATTGTCTTTTCAAGTTCAGGTAGGGTGGTTTTCCAAAGAATCTCGTAACTTTCCATTTATACTTTTCCTTTGATTAGTTGCATTTAAGTAAAAAACATTATATAATAAATTTAAAATAAAATAAAGTCTTATACGACATTTTTTTAAAACTTTTTATGTATATTAAAAATCTAACCTTAAAAAACTTCCGTAATTATTTGGAAGAAGAGTTTGAATTCTCTAACGGATTGAATATTTTAACAGGTGCAAACGCCCAAGGCAAAACCAACGCCGGAGAAGCTATCTTTTTCCTATGCACGGGATATTCCCCAAGAGCCAATAAAGATAAAATCGTTATAAAAAACGGCGAAAACCAAGCAAAAATCTATGGAAAAGCGCAAGGCGAATACGGCGAAGTTAGCGTAGGCATTAACTTTTATAACAACGATAATAAAGAAATTTTTATCAACGGTATGAAAGTTTTAAGAATCGGCGAACTTTTGGGAAATATTCACAGCGTATTTTTTAATCCTCAAGAATTAAAACTCGTTCAAGAGAGTCCAGAGGATAGAAGAAGATTTTTAAATATTTCCCTTTCACAAAAATCTAAGTCGTATTTTTACGCACTTCAAAGATATAACAAGATTTTGGCACAACGAAACAACCTGCTAAAAGAGCAAAATATCGATTTAATTAAAGACACTCTTCCTATTTGGGACGAGCAACTTACAAAAGAGGCTGGAAAGATTATAAAGGCGAGAAACGAATTTTTGAAAGAACTTGCCCCAATTGCTGAAGAGAAACATTCTTTATTATCCGGTGGAAAGGAAAAACTTTTAATGAACACCGAAAGTGGTTATTACGGCAGTGAAGAGGATATCGCTTACGCCTTAAAGGAAGACCTAAAAACTCGACTTGATAAGGATATAAGATTAGGTTTTACCTCAATCGGTCCACATAGAGACGATATTAAGTTTACTCTAAACGGAGACGACGTTAGGGTATACGGCTCGCAAGGTCAACAACGCTCGGTTGCACTATCTATTAAACTTGCAGAGGCTGAAACATTCTATAACCACTTTAACGAATATCCAATAATGATTTTAGACGACGTTTTAAGCGAACTAGATAAATCTCGCCAAAGAAAACTATTCTCTGCAGTAGAAAAAATGCAAACGATATTTACGGCAACTCACGTTGATAGAACGATAATCAAAGGTAAATCTTTTAGGCATATCGTTGTAGAAAAAGGCAAAATCAAAAGCGTTAAGGACAACTAAAATTAAATATTAAAAAACTCGGTTAGTCGTTAACCGAGTTTTTGTTTTGTTATAAAATTATTCTTTATCCTTGAGGCTGTTTCCTAAGTAAGTGCCAAATGAAATGGTCGATTTCTTTTTAGGTGCAGATGAGAAAGAGTTAGAGCGTCTATCGTTTCTTGCGCCTTGTCTTCTTTGGTTTCCACCTCTTGGACGTCTGTCGTTTCTTCCACCTTTTTTGTCGTTGTTTCTACCAGCGTTATAAGGTCTAGAAAATTCGTCCTTGTCGTTTGGAACGATAACGACGTATCTGTTTGGCTCGGTTCCTTTACTTTCGGTTTTAACCGTCTCACTTTCAGCAAGTGCCGTGTGAATGATTCTTCTTTCAAACGGACTCATTGGCTCTAAAATAACTTCTCTTCTAATTTCAGTAGCCTTTGTTTCTAATTTGTGAGCGAGTTTAATTAAAGTTTCTTCACGTCTATCTCTATAATTTTCGCAATCTACAACGACCTTTTTGTATTCAGTTTTTCCCTTGTTAGCCATTGCACCTGCTAAAGTTTGAAGAGCGTCTAAAACTTCACCACGATAGCCGATAAGTGCTGAAGAATCTTCTGTTGCAAGAGAAATAATAGTTTTTTCGTCCTTTTGAGAAAGGCTTGCAGTAGCGTCGATACCTAAGAATTTTAATACTTTTTCAACTAGTTCAACTGCGCTGTTTGAGTTTTGCTCGTCGTTATTTTCCTTAACGATTTCTTTAGCAGTAATTCTAACGACTGCTTGTCCTTTAAGTTTACCAAAAAGACCTTTAGTTGGTTGCTCTAAAATTTCAATCTTAGCGTTTTCTTCGGTTAGAGAAAGTTCTTCTAACCCCATCTTAACGGCTTCTTCTACCGTTTTTGCTGTAAATTCCATATATCCTCCACGTCGCCGAGCGACAATTTATTAGCAAATTATTTCTTGCCCTTTTTCTTGTCGGCAAGTCCCGAAAGGAAATCGTTTGTAGGAATTTCATTCTTTTTCTTCTTAGTTTCCTTTGGTTTTTCTTCTTCCTTTGGGGTGTAAACTCTACCACGAACAACGTCTTTTCTAGCTTTTAGTGCCTCTTGTTGTTTTTTATACTTCTTCTCAACGATAAAGTTGATTAAGAAGGTGGTAAGAATACTTAATACTGAACTTAAAACGATATAAAGTGAGAATGCGGCAGTATAGATGAATGCAAATATTGCCATCATTATAGGCATCATCCACATCATTACTTTATTAGTTTGTGCGCCTTGTCCGTCAACCGTTTGAAGTTCCATTTGCGCTTTTTGTGATTTAGAAGTAACCCATTGGGTTAAAATTGTTGTAATAATTGTTAAAGCGATTAAAATTAAGTAGCCGTTTGGTTGGGTTTGTTCTTCGTCTAATTTAGCGATAAGATTTTGATAATCACTTTCAGTAACAGGGTCAAAACCACCGTCTGGATAACCGTAGTTAGATTTAAACTTTGCCCAATCAGTTTCAATAGGGTGCTTATTGAAAGTATCGGTAACCCAAATATTTTTAATCCACAAGAATTTTTTATCTTGCGCTCTAAAAGTATCGGCCGACGCTTGTTGTTGACAATCTAAAATAAAATCTTGAGCGATTTTGTTTAAGTCTTGACCTTGTCTAGCGTCTCTAAAGGTTGTGTATGCAGAACCAAATTCAGCCTCTAAATTTTCTTCAATAACGAAATAAGCCTTAGAGCCAAACTCTCCGTTTGAATTAACGTTTACACGATATTCCATATAGCCGTCTTGAGTTCTAACAGCCATAAAGTCAACAATACTATCATTATTATTATCTACTTTCGCAACTTGAATTTGCTTAGTAGTATCAAAACCGTGTGGTAAATCGTCGGTTAAAGCATAGAGTTCTTTATCGTTAAAAGTTAAAGAACCATCTTCGTTTTCAACAATATATTCGCCGTCAGCCTCAAAACCGTCGTAAACAACTTGGTTATAAGCAAGGCTCATATCGTAGAAATACTTCTTGTTTTGGAAGTTAGAATAGTTAGTAAACGCAGAAATAGCAACGATAAAGATAACCAAAGTTAAAATAGTAGGTAAACATGCGCCCCACATAGAATAGCCGTTTTTCTTATAAAGAGCCATCATTTTTTGGTTATAAAGTTGCTTATTGTTTGCGTATTGCTTTTGAAGTTTTTCAAGTTCCGGTCTCATTTCTTCCATTAAAATGCTATTTTTACGCATTTTTGATTTAGAAATGAAATCGAA
This sequence comes from Christensenellaceae bacterium, assembly GCA_045651365.1. Taxonomy (GTDB): domain Bacteria; phylum Bacillota; class Clostridia; order Christensenellales; family Borkfalkiaceae; genus UBA1259. The sequence continues at coordinate 22,636 of JAZRSF010000035.1, read as the reverse complement.
AGGTAAGGTAATAATTTTTAAAGCAAGTGTAAACACGATTACGCCAAGCCAAACAGAGCCACAAATTCCAACGAGCCATGCAATAACTTTAACTAAAACCTTACTTGATTCTGGATTAATAAAATTAATAACGTTTGCCATTTAATATACCCATTTAACTACGCTTTTTTTATCGGGAACTTTATCAAAACCACCCTTATTCCAAGGATGACAGCGAATAATTCGCTTAAATCCTAAAAAACAGCCCTTAAAAAATCCGTGCTTTAAGATTGCCTCTAAGGTATACTGAGAGCAACTTGGAATAAAAGGACAATTTCCTTTTGATATATATTTTTGATAAAACTTAATTAGTTTAACACCTAAAAACTTAAGCATTTTCTTCTAAAAATCCACCCTTTTTAAAAAGATAGTTCATATTTGATTTAAAATCGCTTAAAGAATATTCACTTTTAACTTTTGGTATAAAAACAAAAAAGAAGTTTTTACGTAAATACGGCGTAAAACTTCTAAAAGATTCCCTCAAAATTCGTTTTATATAATTTCTTTCTACACTTTTGCCGTGTTTTTTGCTTACGCAAAAGCCAACCTTAGTTTCCTTGGAAGCAAAATACACGAGCGTAAGGGAATTAGAGTATAATCTTTTTCCCTTTTTAAAAACTAAATTGAAATCTTTTTCTTTTTTTAACCTATAATCTAAAGGCATACTTTTAAACTAGGCAGAAAGTTTATGACGACCCTTATTACGTCTTCTCTTTAATACGTTTCTACCACTTTTAGTTTTCATTCTCTTTCTAAAACCGTGAACTTTACTTCTTTGTCTCTTTTTTGGTTGATAAGTTTGTTTCATATTAATTTACTCCTAATAGTATTCGTTTATAATTTTTCCATATTATTGTATAGATATTTTTAGCTTTTGTCAATTAAATTAAGCATTTATTCTTACAGGAAGAACTAAATATAAAAATCCGTCGTCTATTACCGAAGTAATTACGCATGGGTCTATTGGTGAATTTAGATTAAGTTTTACAAATTCACTCGTAGTAGTTTTTAAAAAGTCCATAATATATTTACCGTTAAAGGCAATAGTCATATCCTTACCTTCAAGGTTAATATTTACGTTTTCGTTTACGTTACCCACTTCACTTTTTGCAGAAACGGTCATAATATTTTCTTTGATATCAAGTTTAATAACGTTATATCTATCGTTTCTAGCAACGATTGACGCACGCTCGATACTGTTAAGTAAGGTATTTTTATTAATAGTAACGACGTTTTCAAAAGCAGTAGGTAGAATATGATTATACTTAACGAAATCACCTTCAATTAATCTTGAATAAATTTTAGTATTATCCACCTCTACTGAAAGAGAATTCTTTTGAACGTTAATCTTTAATTCTTCTTGGTCTTTATCTAGAAGTCTTGTAATTTCTATTAAAGTTCTTGCAGGAATAACAGCCTTAAAATTACCAGTTGAGGAAATTTGAGTTTTACATACGCTCATTCTAAACCCGTCTAAAGCAACTGAAGTTAAGATATTATCTTCAACTTCAAACAAACAACCTTTAAGGATTGGTCTAGAATCGTCGGTAGAACAAGAAACGCAAGTTCTTTCTACAACGTTCTTAAAATCGGCATGAGAGATAACGAAAGAATTTTCATCTTCCTTTTTATCAACTATAGGAAAGTTTTCTACAGGGTAAACTTGTAATTCACTTTCAGAATCAGAATATTTGATTTGTAATTGAGAATCGTAAAGCCTAGAAAGTTCTACTTGTTCTTTTTCTAATTTTTTAACGAAATCTACGAAATATTTACCAACTACTACCGTTTCACCTTCCATTAAAACGTCAGCTTTAATTTTTTTTTCAATAGTTAATTCCATATCGGTAGCAAGTAAGGTTAAACTATCTTCTTTAGCAGTAATTTTGATACCTTCCAACGCTGGGTTAGCAGTTTTTACGCTTAAAGCTTTGCTAACCTTTAACACTGCATCAGATAAATCTAAACCGTCGCAAATAATTTTCATAAGAATTAATCTCCATTTGTATTTTGTTTGACCATATATTATTATATAATATATGAGATAAAAAATCAAGACTTTTTGGTTTTTATTATTTGTTATTTTATTATTTAAAAAGTTTTTAAAAGGTAGTAATATATAGTAGACTTTGTGAAAATATTGATAACTTCATTAATCATTTTGTTTTGCAAGCTTTTTCACTCTTAATAACTTGTTTATTGTCGGTGGACAGGCTGTTAAAAGGTAAAATTTTGGTGTATAACTTTTAGAATAAAACATTTATAAATTAAATTATATATTAAAAGGTTTAGTGATTAGTTATATACTTAAAAAAGAAAAAGTTATTAACTTAAAATAAACGGTTATCAACACTTTTTTAGAAAGTAAAATTTCTTGCGTGAGAATAAAATTTATGTTATAATTTTTTATATGAAAAATTTGTTTGAAAGTTACAATATTTCGGTTAATGAAGAACAACTAGAATCGTTTGAGAAATACTATTCAATTTTAATTGAGTATAATAAAATGTTCAACTTAACCACTATTACAGATAGAGAAGAAGTTTATAAAAAACACTTTGTTGATAGTGTGATTAACGTGGATAAACTCGTTGGGGATAAGTTGATAGACGTCGGTTCAGGGGGTGGATTTCCGGCTATACCAATAAAGATAATGAGAAGTGATATCGACGTTACTCTTTTAGAGGCAACTGGAAAAAAGTGTGAATTTCTCAAAGCCGTTATCAAAGAATTAAACTTAACTAACGCTAGAGTTATTAACGGAAGAGCAGAAGATTATGCAAAAAATATAGAATATAGAGAAAAGTTCGATATTTGCACTGCAAGAGCCGTTGCAAGACTTAATACCTTAACAGAGTATTGTTTACCTTTTGTTAAATTAGGTGGCAGTTTCGTGGCTTTTAAGGCTAATGCGAGCGAAGAACTACAAGAAGGATTAAACGCAATAAATATTCTTGGTGGAAAGGTTGATAAGGTTTATGAGTATCAACTAGAGGATGCTAATAGAACGTTAATTTACGTTAATAAAGTAAAAAACACTCCTCCAAAATATCCTAGAGGACAAGGAAAAGAGAGAAAATCACCGTTATGACCGAATATTTTATAAATACGCCTAGAGCTTGTGCCGTTTCAGGTCATAGAAAGTTACCTGAAAATTTTGATAGAGAAGGGTTAAAAAAACTGTTTATCAAATTTATTGAAAAAGATTTTGATACTTTTTTAATTGGAATGGCTATTGGTTTTGACACTCTTTGTTTTAACGTTTTAGAAGAGTTAAGAAAAGATTATAAGATAAAATTAATTGCCTGTGTTCCTTGCTTAGGTCAAAGTGATAGGTTTAGTGAGGAAGATAAAAAAGAATATTTAAGAATGCTCAACTCTGCTAATGAAATAGTTTACGTAAATAGAAACTATAGCAAATACTGTATGACTATGAGGAATAAGTTTATGGTGGATAACGCTAGCGTTTTGATATGTTATTTAAGACAAAATTTTGGTGGAACTTATTCTACAAAAAAATATGCCGAAAAGCAGGGTATTCCAATTTATTTAGTGTAAAATTTTTTAAAAAAACAAATGAAAAACCACACCTAGAAAAATCTAGTGTGGTTTTTTGTTTAATTTTTTATTCTTTTTCGCTAACGTTTGCTAAAAAGTTTTTAAGTTCAGGCGTTGAAGGGTTTTCTAAAACTTGTTTAGCGTCGCCATATTCAACCACTTTGCCGTTGTATAAGAAAACAACCTTGTCCGAAACGTTTTTAGCAAAACCCATTTCGTGAGTTACAATAATAATGGTATGTTTTTCGTCTGCTAACGAGCGAATAACCTTTAATACTTCGCCTGTAAGTTCAGGGTCTAGTGCAGAAGTTGGCTCGTCAAAGCACAAGATTTTAGGATTTAGCGCAAGCGCTCTAGCGATAGCAACACGTTGACTTTGTCCACCTGATAATTCGCAAGGATAAGCGTCTTTTTTATCCTCTAATCCCGTCTTTTTAAGCAATTCCAAGGCGTTATTTTCGATAATTTCTTTTTGCTCTTTCTTAAAGTTATTAATTAAAGTTTTTCTAGCCTTTCTAGAAATAGTCTTATCGGCTTTTAACTCTTTTTGATAAGCCTTAATCTTTTCTTTAAGTAAAAGAGTTGGGGCAAGTGTAATATTTTTTAAAACGTTATGTTGTGGAAAAAGGTTAAACGATTGGAAAACAAGTCCAAAATTAAGGCGTTTTTCCCTTAGTTGGTTATCGTTTAATTTTTCTTGTTTAGAACAGTCTAACAAAGTTTCGCCGTCTAAAACCATAACGCCGGTATCTGGGTTTTCTAAAAAGTTGATACAACGAAGCAAGGTGGACTTTCCAGAGCCAGAAGGTCCAATAATTGAAATGGCCTTACCCTTTTCAACTTGAATATCAATACCATTAAGAACTTCGGTATTTCCAAACGATTTGGTGAAATTTTTAATCTCTAAATACGCCATAATTTACGCCTTAAAATAAGATAATTTTTTTTCGATTTTGCCGAAGAGGATAGTGAGTAGTCCGTTAAAGATAAGGTAGAATGCACCGGCGTAGAACATAACCCAAATGAAACCGTTAAGTAGTTGTTCACTTGCCTTAAACATTAATTCCATAACGCCTATTGTGTTAGCAAGAGAGGTATCTTTAACTAGAGTTATTGTCTCGTTGCTCATAGGTGGAACTATTCTTTTTATAACTTGAAGCAACACTACGTTAAAAAAGATTTGGCTTTTAGTCATGCCGAGAACTTGACCTGCCTCGTGTTGACCTTTAGAAATACTTTCAATGCCACCACGGTAGATTTCCGAAAAATAAGCAGCGTAATTAATTGCAAACGCAACGAGCGCAGCAATAAAACGAGTGCTAAAAGTTTGGTCAAACCAAGTCCAACCGGTCGTCATCATTGGCCAAACGAAAGCGCCTTTGGTTGCGAGTCCCGGAACGTAGAAAATCACGAAAATTTGCAACATTAAAGGTGTGCCACGCAAAATCCAAACGATTATTTTAAATAGAATACGCAAAGGGGCAAACTTACTCATTGTGCAAAATGCCATGATAAGTCCCAAAGGTAGTGCGATAAGAAGTGTTAAAAGGAAAAGCAAAAGAGATGATACGAATCCGTTTAACAAATCTTGTGAGATGGCAAGAAAGTCCATTGAATTTATCCTTTAAATGTAGCTAGATTAAAGAGCGCCTAATTTAGCGTCGTTAAGAGCGATACTGCCGTATTTTTCAGCAAGTCTTTGCATAGTGCCGTCGTTATAAACTTTTTTGAAGAATTTATTTAGTTCTTCAGCAAGGTTAGAATCAGTTCTAACGCCAACTGCAAACTCTTCATGACCGAAAGAAACAAGGTTAGTATCAACGATAACAAGGTCAGTGTAATCTCCCTTTCCAACGATTGATTTAGCCATAGTTAGGTCGATTAAAGCAACGTCTGATTGACCAGATTTAACTTCAGTTAAAGCAGAAACTTGGTCCTTAACTTTATTGATAGTGGTAGCCTTAACGGTATCCGTTGCTTGTTTGTCGCCAGCAGAACCTTGTTCTACTGCAATCTTAGCGTTTTTGATTGCGCTAACCGAAGTGTAGTTAGCAACTTCGCTAGTTCTTACAACTGCAACTTGTTTGTTTTCAGCATAAGAACAAGAGAAGTCAATGTTTTTGTCGAGGTCTGCTGATGCAGTCATGCCGTTCCAAATGCAGTCGATATTTTTAGAATTTAGTTCGGCAACCTTGTTTGCCCACTTAATAATAACGAATTGAACGTTAACGCCTAACTCTTCGCCAAACATATTGGCAAGTTCAGCGTCGAAACCAGTCCATTCGCCCGTTTCTTCGTCTATGTAATCCATTGGTGGATATACGGTGATACCAACTACTAATGTGCCTTTCTCTTGAATATATTTTACGTCGTCGTTATTACATCCACAACCAACGCTTAAAGAACAAGCAAGAGTTAAAAGCAAAGACATAAGTAAAACTAGAAACTTTTTCATAATATTTTCTCCTAAATACTTTATCACTTTACTTAAATAAAGTGTATTTATATTATACTTTATTATGGTAAAGTTGTCTACTCTTTTTTAAGGTTTTAGCTAAAAAAGTCTAAAAACAATGAAAAATCGTTGTAAAAACAAAAAAGGCTCGCTAAAAGCGAGCCTTTAGATTAACTAATTATTTTTTCTTTTTTCTAACCATATTCTTACCGAAAAGAACTAGAACTGCGTTTACGATAAAGATAACGCCTGCGATAACGCACATAACGTCTAATAACGCCCATTTAGAAATTACTAATAATACACCAACGACTATAGTAATAAGAGCAGGTAAAATTGATAAGAATCCGTTTTTAAATACCTTTAATAAGTCTAAAACGCCTTTAATAATTAATAAAATTCCTAAAATTAGAAGAACTACGTCTGCAATAGTCCAGCCGAAGATAATAATTGCAATTCCTGCAGCAACTAAAACGACGCCTTTAACAAGGTCACCTTCTTTTAGAATTGCAACTAAGCCGAGAATAACTAAGAGAGCGCCGGTAACGGTCATTAAAAGTCCTAGCGAGCCACCCTTAAGGATAACTAACAAAATACCCACAACTGCATAGAACAAGCAAGAAAGTAAATTGTTTGGCGAAAGATTGAGTTTAAGTTTAGATTTTTTTGCCATAAGTTTTATGCCTCCTTTATATACATAATATATCTATTTAATATATCTTATAATAATTATAAACAAAAAATCCCTCTTCGTCAAGAGGGGTTAAAAAATTTTTAATTTAAGAAATGGGGTTTATAAAGTTGAGCGTAAATCTATAACCTTCTTATTATGGCTTTGAGCATATTTTAAGCAAGTATACGCCCCACCAAAGTTTGATATAGTATAACAAAAAACAACGTCGCTTTGGTCAATTATCCACTTATTTCTTCTAATTATGGCAAACCTTTCAGGTTTTATGCTTATTTCTGGCAAGATTATACCATCAAAATAATAATCAGTTATTTCCTTCATTCGTTTGATATAAGAATCAAAATACGGTGGAACAAAATAAATTTTAATCTTATCATTAGTTAATTTCATTTCTCTACAAACTGATAAAGCAAAAGAATCGAAATTACCTTGCAAGCCAAGATAAACGTCAACCTTTTCCTCTTTTATAATATTGTTAATAAGATTAATTAGTTTTTTTCTATCGATTTGAAATTCAAAAAAATCTCTATTGCCAAAAAAAGATAAAACCATAAACATATTATACCACAAACAGAGATATATCTCTCATATTTTTAAAAATATTTTGGTAATATTTTTATAAGAGACATATCTCTGGGAATAATTATGTTATGAAAGTTGAACAAGTAATAACGCAAAGGATACTTAACTTGTGTAAAGAGAGAAATATTTCTCCAAACAAGTTATCGTCAATGGCAGGTATACCTTCTGCGACAATTAGGTGTATATTCTATGGAAGGAGTAAAAATCCTGGTGTAAGGACTTTACTCGATATTTGTCAAGCACTAGAAATAACTCTTTATGACTTTTTTAACGATGATTTATTTAAGAGCGACGAAATAGAAGGAACATATTAATATTATTAAAAAACGGCTTACCGATTTCGGTAAGCCGTTTAATTTTGTTTAACGATTATTAGTCGTTTTTAGCAAGGTTTTTATAAGTTTCAAGTCTTGCTTTGCTGTCAGCCTCTGTCTTTTCGAAGAGTGCTTCAGCAAGTTCAGGACGAGCCTTCATAAGTGATGCGTATCTCGTTTCACCTAGCAAGAATGCCTTGTAATCACCGGTAGGTTCTTTGCTATCAAGAGTGAATGGGTTCTTGCCAGCATCAGCATTTGCAGGGTTGTAACGATATAATTGCCAATATCCACAATCAACAGCCTTCTTTTCTTCTTCTTGGCTCTTCATCATGTTGATACCATGGTTGATACATGGAGCGTAGCAGATAAGAAGTGATGGACCGTCGTATGCTTCAGCCTCGGTTAGAGCGTTTAAGAATTGTTGCTTGTTATAACCCATAGAGCATTGTGCAACGTAAACGTAGCCGTAACTCATAGCCATCATACCAAGGTCTTTCTTCTTGGTTCTCTTACCAGCAGCAGCGAATTTAGCGATTGAACCGGTTGGGGTTGACTTACTTGCTTGACCACCGGTGTTAGAGTAAACTTCGGTGTCAAGAACTAGAACGTTAACGTCTTCGCCCATAGCAAGAACGTGGTCTAAACCACCGTAACCGATATCGTATGCCCAGCCGTCGCCACCGAAAATCCAAATAGACTTCTTAACTAGACAGTCTTTATCTTTTAGAATTTCAGCAACTAGAGCGTCGAATTCACAACCACAGCCGTTGCATTTAGAAAGAGCAACTACTAATTCGCTAGATGCTTTCTTTGAACCTTCAGCATCTTTTCTATTAGCAAGCCAGTTTTCACAAGCGTCTTTTAATCCAGCCTTGCAACCACATTCGCCCTTATCAGCAACTAGGCCAGCAAGTTTTTCAATCTTTTCAGCAAGAGCGCTACGACGTTGACCGTAAGCAAGGTTGATACCATAACCGAATTCAGCGTTATCTTCAAATAGTGAGTTAGCCCAAGCAGGTCCGTGACCTTGTTTGTTAGTGGTGTATGGACAAGTTGGAGCAGAGCCACCGTAAATAGAAGAACAACCAGTTGCATTAGCAACAATCATTCTGTCGCCGAATAATTGAGTAATAACTTTAACGTAAGGGGTTTCACCACAACCTGCGCAAGCGCCAGAGAACTCGAACAATGGTTTGCTGAATTGGCTACCCTTAACGGTAGATTTCTTGCAACCAGGGCAAGCAGAAACGTCTACTTCTGGAAGAGTTTCGCTATATTCGTAGTTAACGGTTTCTTCTTCAACGATAGAGCCGAATGGAACCATAGTTAAAGCCTTTTCTTTAGCAGGACAGATGTCGGCACAAACGCCACAACCCATACAGTCAAGTGGAGAAACTTGCATTCTGTATTCAAAGCTCTTGTTACCAATCATAGCCTTAACGTCGAATGATGCAGGCTTATCAGCGCCTTCAGCCACAACAGCAGGTCTAATACAAGCGTGTGGACAAACGAAAGCACATTGGTTACATTGGATACACTTATCTTTATCCCATTTTGGAACCATAACTGCAACGCCACGTTTTTCGAACTTGGTAGTTCCGGTTGGAACAGTTCCGTCTGCGCTGAATGCTGAAGAAGGAAGTTTGTCGCCTTCTAGAACAAGGATTGGGTGAACGATTTCCTTGAAGTATTTGTTGTCTGCAACTTCAGCCATAGGAGCGCCGGTAGTAGCAGTTTTCCAAGATTCAGGAACTTCGATTTTAATTAAGTTAGCCTCTGCAGAATCGATAGCGTTGTAGTTCATTTGAACGACAGCGTCGCCTTTTTTAGCGAAAGACTTGTAAGCCATCTTCTTCATGAAGTCAACAGCGTCTGCGTAAGGAATAATGTTTGCGATTTTGAAGAATGCAGATTGTAAAATGGTGTTAGTTCTACCACGTAGACCTAATTCGCCTGCAATCTTAATAGCGTCGATAACGTAAAGGTTAATGTTCTTGTTAGCGATATCTTGTTTTACGCTAGCAGGTAAAACGTCTTCTAATTCTTCTACTGATTTAGCAGAGGTGTTGAATAAGAAAGAGCCACCAACTTTGATGTCGCCCGTCATGTTGTAACGAGTGATGTAAGATGGATTAGAACATTGAACGAAGTCTGCGCTGTCGATTAGGTATGCTGATTGGATTGGGGTGTTACCGAAACGCAAGTGAGAAACGGTGATACCACCAGACTTTTTAGAGTCGTAGAAGAAGTAACCTTGAGCATACATATCCGTATGGTCGCCGATAATCTTAATAGAGTTCTTGTTAGCACCAACCGTTCCGACAGAGCCAAGACCCCAGAACTTACAAGAAACGGTACCTTCTGGAGCAGCGTCGTATTTATAAGAGAAATCTAGTGAAGAATTTGTTAAGTCGTCGTAAATACCAACGGTGAAGTGGTTCTTTGGTTCATCTTGTTCAAGATTTTTGTAAACAGAATAAATCATTGAAGGGTTGAATTCTTTAGAACCTAAACCGTATCTACCACCAACAACCTTAATGTCGGTCATACCCTTTTCTAAAAGAGCAGAACATACGTCTAGATATAAAGGTTCACCAAGAGAGCCTGCTTCTTTAGTTCTGTCAAGAACAGCAAGTTTCTTAACTGACTTTGGTAAAGTGTCAACGAAAGCGTCGATAGCGAATGGTCTATATAAACGAACTTTAAGTAAACCAACTTTGTGGCCTTCTTTGTTCATCTTGTTGATGGTTTCTTCAACAGCGTCTGCACCACTACCCATTAAAACAACAACGTTTTCAGCATTAGCGTCGCCAACGTAGTCGAATAAGTGGTAATTTCTACCCGTAAGTTTGTTAACCTTATCCATCATTTCTTGAACGATAGCAGGGGTAGCGTCGTAGTATTTGTTTGCAGTTTCTCTGTTTTGGAAGTAAATGTCAGAGTTTTGAGCAGTTCCTCTTTGAACAGGGTGTTCTGGGTTTAATGCTCTTGCTCTAAAGTCTTCGATATCAGCCATATCAACTAATTCTTTCATTTCGTCGTAGTCGATAACGTCGATTTTACTAACTTCGTGGCTAGTTCTAAAACCGTCGAAGAAGTGTAAGAAAGGAACTTTTGCCTTTAAGGTTGAAAGGTGAGATACTAAAGCAAGGTCCATAACTTCTTGAACAGAGTTACGTGCTATCATAGCAAAACCAGTTTGACGACAAGCCATAACGTCTGCATGGTCGCCGAAAATGTTTAGTGAGTGAGCAGCGAGCGCTCTTGCACTAACGTGGAAAACGGTTGGTAATAATTCACCTGCAATTTTATACATGTTAGGAATCATTAATAGCAAGCCTTGGCTAGCCGTGTAGGTGGTGGTTAAAGCACCGGCAGTTAAAGAGCCGTGAACTGCACCTGCAGCACCTGCTTCACTTTGCATTTCTGCAAGACGAAGTTTTTGACCGAACATGTTTTCTCTGCCTTGCGCAGACCATTCGTCTGCAACTTCTGCCATTGGAGAAGATGGGGTAATTGGGTAAATTGCCGCAACTTCACTGAAGGCGTAGGCTACGTGGCTGGCGGCTGTATTGCCGTCAATAGTCATTTTCTTCATTAAAAAATCCTCCGTAAATAGATTTGTTAAATATTTTTTGCAAACATTATTATATAACTAACCTTTTAATTAGTCAATAGAAAAGGAAAAAATTAAAGGGCAAAAAATGTAAAAAAACCTGTTAAAACCTACTTTGAGTTATGCCTTTTTGATATATCCATCGTCAATTACTTGCAACATTTACTTGTAAAATGTTTTAACTTGTGATAAAATTACTAAAAATCTATTATGGGGTAGAATGCGTGTCGCTAATTTCTCTTAAAAACGTAAGTTTTTCTTACGACAAACGTCATAACGCTTTAGACAACCTTTCATTCGACGTTGAAAGGGGCGAATACCTTGCAGTTATCGGGCATAACGGCAGTGGTAAGTCTACCCTTGCTCGTTTGCTTAACGCACTTCTTTTGCCAGATGACGGAAGCATTTTTGTAGACGGTTTATCTATTGCAGATAAGAAAAATCTTTTCGAGATTAGAAAGAGGGTTGGCGTGGTTTTCCAAAACCCAGACAACCAAATCGTCGCATCTATCGTAGAAGACGATATTGCTTTCGGACCTGAAAATTTAGGCGTAAAGAGAGAAGAAATCGCAAAAAGAATAGACTTTGCGCTAAAAGCCGTTAACATGGAAGAGTTTAGAAAATCTTCCCCAACAAGGCTTTCTGGGGGACAAAAACAAAGAATAGCAATCGCAGGCGTGCTTGCTCTTAACCCACAAGTTTTGATTTTAGACGAATCGACTGCTATGCTAGACCCACAAGGCAGAAAAGAAGTTTTACAAGTCGTTAAAAAACTAAATAAGGAAAAGGGCGTTACCGTCATAGCCATAACTCACTATATGGAAGAGGTTGTTGATGCCGATAGAGTAATCGTTTTAGACAACGGCAAAATGGTTATGCAAGACACGCCTAGAGAAATATTTAAAAGAGAAGAAGAGTTAAAAGCAATTGGTTTAGAGTTGCCACTTGCATCTTATATAGCGCAAAAATTGAGAAACGCAGGGGTGGAAATTCCTAAGGGAATTCTTACCGAAACCGAGTTAACGGAGGCATTATGCAAATAGTAGCCAAAGACTTAACTTACGTTTATAGCGAAAAATCTAAAAGCCTTGCCGTTAGGGCAGTAGACGGTATAACTCTAACCGTCAACGAAGGCGAATTCTTCGGTATTATCGGGCATACCGGTAGTGGAAAATCTACCCTAGTTCAGCACTTTAACGGACTAATTAAAGTGGGTAAAGACAAGGGTAGTTTGACGGTTGGTGAATATAACCTTGCCGACAAAAACTGCGATTTTATTTCTCTTAGGTCAAAGGTGGGAATGGTTTTCCAATACCCAGAACACCAACTTTTTGCCGAAACGGTTTTTGAGGACGTTGCCTTTGGTCTTAAAAATTTCTTCCCTCAAATGCCAGCCGAAATGGTGGAAGAAAGGGTAAAAGAGGCAATAGAATTAGTTGGTTTAAACTACGAAAAATTAAAAGACAAATCGCCTTTTGAACTTTCGGGTGGACAAAAGCGCCGTGTTGCAATCGCAGGCGTTATTGTTACTCGTCCAGAAGTTTTAGTTCTAGACGAGCCGGCGGCAGGGCTTGACCCCGTTGGCAAGAGAGAGTTTATAAAACTTCTAAAAGAAATTCATAAAACCTTTGTAAAAACGGTAATAATCGTATCTCACGATATGGATTTAGTTGCCGAAAATTGCTCTCGTGCAATCATTCTTAAAAAGGGAAAAATCGCCCTAGAAGGCACGCCGAACGAAATTTTTTCTAACGCTGAAAAGATTAAAGATTTAGGATTAGACCTTCCCGTTACGGCAAAACTTACTAACGCCTTAAAGGAAAAGGGAATTATCCTAAACGGCGAACTAACGGTAAACGGATTTGTTGAAAGTTTAGTTCAAGCATTAAAGGGGGATAGGCTATGAAAGATATGACTTTCGGGCAATATTACCCTACTAATTCGCTCGTTCATAGAATGAACGCTTCGATAAAAATCTTACTCGTTATCGCATATATCGTTGCCGTTTTTATGGTTAAGCAATTTCATTTCGTAGGATTTTTGGCTTGCTTTATAGTGGTTTTACTTGCTACTTTAATCGCAAAAATTCCACTTATGAAAGTGCTAAAAAGTATGAAAGCAGTTATTTTTATCGTGCTTTTCACTTCAGTTTTGCAAGTGTTTTTCAATAAATCTGGAACGCCTTTGTGGGAAGGTGGCTTTATCACCGACGAGGGTTTATTAACGGCGATTTTTATCTCGCTACGCATAATTTTAGTGGTGTTAGGAGCGTCGCTTTTAACTTTAACGACGTCGCCTGTAGAACTTGCCGACGGCTTGGAATTTTTACTCTATCCACTAAAGTGGATAAAATTCCCTGTTCACGAGTTTGCGCTCATTATGAGTATTGCATTAAGGTTTATTCCAACCCTTTTAGAAGAAACGGATAGAATTATAAAAGCACAAAAGGCAAGGGGTGCTAATTTTGAAACTGGAAATATCTTTAAAAGAGCAAAAGCGCTCGTTCCCGTGTTGATACCTTTGCTTATCGGTTCTTTCCGTCGTGCAGACGAACTTGCCGACGCTATGGACGCTAGGTGTTACGCTGGTAGCAAGGTGAGAACAAAGTATAAAAAGACTACCTTTATTTTAGCCGACGCATTCGGCTTAATCTTGTTTGCAGGACTTATCGTTGGCATTGTATTTTTGAATAAATTTTATCTATATCCATTACTCGGTGGTGTGATATGAGGATAAAGTTAACGCTAGGCTACGACGGAACTAATTATTGTGGTTGGCAAATTCAACCAAACGGCGTAACTATTCAACAAATTATAGAAGACGCTCTCTTTTCGCTTACGGGCGAAAGGGCAAGAATTACGGGTAGTGGAAGAACTGACGCAGGCGTTCACGCGCAAGGTCAAGTCGCTCACTTCGATACCCAAAACGAGAGCATTCCACCCCACAAATTCGCAAAAGCGTTAAATACCTTTTTGCCAGAAGATATAAGGGTTTTTTCTAGCGAGCAAGTTAGCGAAGATTTCCACGCTTGCACCACGGCTAAAAGAAAAACCTACCAATACGATTTTTATGTTGCCCAAACCGAAAATCCACTAAAAGAAAGATATTCGGTTAGGGTGGACGACGACTTAAATTTACAAAAAATGCAAGAGGGAGCGAGTCTTATAATAGGCGAGCATGATTTTAAGGGTTTTTGTGCTTCTGGAAGTGGTGCTAAAACTACCGTTAGAACAATTTATGACTTAGAGTTCAAACAAAACGGACAAGACTTGTCGCTCATTGTTACGGGCAACGGCTTTTTGTATAATATGGTTCGCATAATCGCAGGAACGCTAATCGCAGTCGGCAAAGGCGATATCGAAAAAGCGCAAATTTTAGAAATTCTATCCAAAGGAATTCGCCCTCAAAGAATAAAAACTCTTCCCCCAAAAGGACTAAAACTTGTTAGCGTGGAATATTAACAAGAGCAAATAGTGATAAATTTTTTCAGCCACCACAATATATGGTGGTTGATTTCATTAAGGCGAAAAAAAGCAATAAAATGCGAGAAAAAAGAGTAAAAACACTTAAAAATGCTTGACTTTCTTTGCCGATTGTTTTAATATAATTAAGCGTTTATAAGGAAAAGTTCGTTTATTTAGTCGAATTAGCCCTTCGGCAACATCGGGGTCGTGTCCGGTGCAAAGCGAAACTTCCCAAATATATCCACAGTTTATTTTAAGGAGAAAAGACAATGAAAACTTATATGGCTCACGCAGAAAACGTAGTCAGAAAGTGGTATGTAGTTGATGCTGAAGGCGTTGTATTAGGCCGTTTAGCAAGCAAAGTTGCCGCAATTCTTCGTGGCAAAAACAAGCCAACTTTCACCCCTAACGTTGATACAGGCGATTTCGTTATCATAGTTAATTGTGATAAAGTTTTATTAACAGGTAAAAAATTAGAAAAGAAAATTTACAGATACCACACCGGTCACGTTGGTGGCTTAAAGGAAATCCAATACAAGGCACTTATGGCTAATAAAGCAGACGTAGCCGTTTACGAAGCTGTTAAAGGCATGCTTCCAAAGAACAGTTTAGGCCGTTCTATGTTAACTAAACTTAAGGTTTATAGAGGCGCAGAACACAATCATCAGGCTCAAAAACCTGAAACCCTTAAATTGTTTTAATGAGGTGAATTATGGCAACTACTAAATCAAGCAAAAAGAAAATTCAATATTGGGGCACCGGTAGAAGAAAGAAGGCTATCGCACGTGTTCGTTTAATCCCAGGTGGCGATGGAGTTATTACCATCAACAAAAAGTCAATTGACGAATATCTTTGTCTAGATACCTTAAAGGTTATCGTTCGTCAACCATTAGCGCTTACCGAAACCGAAAGCAAATACGACGTTATAGTTAACGTAGTAGGTGGTGGTTATACCGGTCAAGCAGGTGCAATTCGTCATGGTATCGCAAGAGCATTACTTCTTGCAGAACCAGAAACGAGAGCAGCCTTAAAGAAAGCAGGTTTCTTAACCAGAGATTCAAGAATGAAGGAAAGAAAGAAATACGGCTTAAAGAAAGCTCGTCGTGCTCCACAATTCTCAAAGAGATAGTTTCAAACAAAAAACCAGCAAATTCTTGCTGGTTTTTTTGCATTATATAAGTCGTTTGGCGTCGTTAACTGACCGTCGCAATCGACTAGCATAACCGACAAGGTTTATTCTACCCGATTGCTAGGTCGAGCCTAGCCAAACTCGTATCTAATGCTTATGTTTATGGGGGCTATATCCCCTTAATAAAAAAGATTATAACCCTCATAATAATCTTTGTCAAGAGGAGGACATAATGATTGTTTTTGATAAATTGTGGAAAACTATGAAAGACAAGGGTGTTTCTACCTATTGGCTTAGAGAAAATTGTGGACTAGATAGCAAAACTATTCGTAGATTAAAAGCCAATGAAAACGTAGAGACAAAAACACTCAACAAACTTTGCGAGGCTCTTGGCTGTTCTATTGGTGAGTTGATAGAGTATATTCCCGATAACGACTAAAATCTAAACATCAAAAAAAGCAAGGCGACGCCTTGCTTTTTGTTTAATTTAATAATTCATCTAAACTTACGTCAAAAAGTTTTGATAACTTTCGTAAATTTTCTATATTTGGCTCTGTTCTGCCTTGTTCCCAATTAGCATAACAACTTTCTACAACTGAAAGCTTTTGAGCAACTTGCTTTTGTGTAAGCCCACTCGACTTTCTAGCAACCTTAATATTTTCACAAAATATCTTATCCATAATTTTATTATGGCAAAAACTAGATAATTTATCTTGATGCTAGACAAAATATCTAGTATATTTAAACAAAAAGGAATATTATGATAGTAACTTTTTGTGGGCATTCTTCTTTTGATAGGAGAGATGGAGAATACGGCTTGTTTAAACCTTTTTCATAACTCGTTTTATAAATTCGTCGTGAGATTTCATAGTTCCTAACATTTGTGTTTGTAAGGGGGCTTGTGGTGTGGGTTTTTTGTCGTCTATCGTGTTAGGGTTTGTTTGATTTTCGCTTGTAAAAGTGGTGTTTTCCTGAGCGTTTTTGCTAGTAAAGGACCTAAAAAGTTCCATTATTTTATCCATGCCCGTCGAGGCGTTTTGGTCTTTTTGTTCACTAGATTTACTTTGCGCCTTAATTAATGCGTCTCCAAGTAGTTTAATTAACGACAAATTATTCATTTTTTGCCTCTCCTTAAGGGTAAAAATTGTTAAAAAAAGCAAATAAACTATTGCAAAAATCAAAGTTATAGTATATAATGTATACTTGTATAAATATCTTTATTCGTCAATAGGCTAAATGTTGACAATTTTGACTGGAGTTTTTATGAAAAAAATATTTATTTCACTTATACTTTGTTTCGTTATGGTTATTTCTGCTCTTTCCCTCGTTGCTTGTGGCGACGAAAAGTGGGAAAACGCCTCTTCCATGACGGACTATGGCAACGGTATTTCTAACGGTGGCTTTATCGCTGAAACTGATAAGTATCTCTACTATATCAACGGCTTTGCTTCTTACGGCGAAGACAACACATTCGGCAACCCAATTAAGGGTTCTTTGATGGCTGTGGAGAAATCTACTCTAGGCTCGAATAACGTTAAAACCGAAATCGTCGTTCCAAAACTTTTCGTTGCAGAAGACTACAACGCAGGCGTTTATATTTACGGCGACTACGTTTACTACGGAACCCCAAGCACCGACCTAAATAATCACGGCGAAGTTGCTAGAGGTGAAATGACTTTTACTAGAAGTAAACTAGACGGTTCTTCTACAGAAACATTCTTTACCGTTAACTTCTTAAACTACACGTATAGATTCGTTGAAAAAGGTGGCGTTGTTTACTTAATCTATTACAATGCAGGAACCTCTTCTTTAATTTGCTACAACACTAGCAACAAAACCGAAGTTACTATAGCTAAAGAAGACGATAAGACTAAAGACGTTTGGGAATCCCTAAGTGGCTACACTTTCCTTCCTGGCGAAGGGGTTGACGACCTAGTTTTAGTTTATACCGTTAAATGTTTTGCTGAAAACTATTATGAAGAAAAAGACGACGGCTCTAACTACGCTAGAGCAGAAGAAGAGTATAACAAGATTTATACTTACGTTCCAGGAGACGGCGTTGCATCAGGTTCTACCTTTAGAGGCAAGTGCATCCTTAACGGAAGTAGTGATGACGTAACCTTCTCAACTGGAACGTTTACCGAGGAATTTTTCTTCTTTACTGCTAAAGATTCTAAAAAAGAAGTATCTTACGGCGTTAAGACTAGAGATATATTACTTCATAGAAACGATTTCCAATCTTTTGCCGTTCAAGATTCTAACAAGATAGAAAACCCAGAATATATCGGTGGCTTTGTTTATGACGAGGACGGCGACGGCAAAGACATTAACGACCCTATATACACCATGTCTTACGGCGAGGATACTACCAACGAAAACGGCGAAACCGTTGCAAGTAGCGAAGTTTACGTTGTTAAAACTACGCTTACTGGTAACGCAAAAACCGAATACGTTCGTCTTGCTAAAGTTGGCACGGCAAGTGAACTCATAAACGTTAAAAAACACGGTAACGATTTATACGCATACTACTACAACTCTATGAACTGTATCTCAAGAATTAAGCTTGTCGATATTACGGACGGTGGTGAATTTGCCTTAGAGGAAAAGCTTTCGGAAGATACCGTTGGTAGTTCCTGGTATAGCCCTGAATTTATTACTATTGGTGGTAACGACTACGTGTTCTATCTAGATAACACCACTGCAGGCGCATCTTACGTTAAATATTTAAAGATTACCGACGTTGAACTTCTTCCTGAATATAAAGACGAGGACGAAGAAGAAATCAAGAGATATTACGCTACGGGACACCAATTCCTTGGACAAATTACTACTAGCGACGAAGGTGGAATTGCTGCCGCTTACTTAAACAAAATTGGCGAAACCTTAGAATACGCTATCGAAGACGGCGTAGTAAAAGTTGACAAAGACGACGTTGTTAAGGCAAGACAGGCTTACGACAACTTGTCTGCTATGGGAAAACTCTCTTACGGCAACGCAAACCTTGCTAAACTCATCGCTGCTGAAAAAGCAGTTGCTCTTTTAGAAAAAGGTCTTGCTAAACTAGAAGGTATTGAGAATTACTATTTCTACAACGAAATCACTAGACAAGCATACAAAGATGTTTATAACGCCATTAAAGAAGATATGGAAAGCGTTAAAAACACTAGCGCAGTTCTAGACTTTATCGATAACAACTTAAAGTGGGCTTTCTACGAAAAGGCAACTGATTTATTCGCTTAATAGGAAAAAATGACTACAAGAATTAAAGAAAAAAGCCGTAAAATCGAAGTTAAAGACAACTACGACGTAATCGTCGTTGGTGGGGGCGTTGCAGGTGTTGCATCTGCTTTGGCATCTGCAAGAAACGGCGCAAAAACTTTGCTTTTAGAAAAAAGTTATATGCTCGGTGGTCTTGCTACGGCAGGACTTATAACGATATATCTTCCTATTTGCGACGGAATGGGTAGGCAAGTATCTTTTGGCATTGCCGAAGAACTTCTTAAACTATCGGTAAAATACGGTAGTGAAAATGCTCAAAAGAAACACCTAAATCGTGGAAAGGCGTGGCTTGAAAACCTTTCTATCGAAGAAAAAAAGGCTTGCAGATACGATACGCAATATAACGCTAACGTTTTTGCGATTTTATGTGAACAGCTTTTAATAGAAAACGGCGTTAAAATTTTATACGGAACAACCGTTACTTCTGCCGTTATGAAAAAGGATAAAATCACGGCAGTTATCACCGAAAGCAAGTCAGGTAGACAAGCGTTTACGGCTAGAAATTTTATTGACGCATCTGGAGACGCCGACCTTGCGCTTCAAGCAGGGGCGCTAACCGAAGAGTTTAATCAAGGCAACGTTCTAGCGTCTTGGTATTACGAATTTAAAGAAGGTCAATATATCCTAAATTGCTTGGGTTTTGCTGATATTCCTGATAAGTATAAAACTCAAGAACAATTAGAAAACAAGGGTGTAAGATATAAAGGTTTGGAGGCAGAAGAGCTTTCTAACATGACCATTCAATCCCACGCTTCGCTTTTAAGCGATTTCCTAAAACACGGACAAGTTGGCGAAAATCACGCTCTCGCAATGATGGCGACCACTCCTCAAATTAGAATGACTAGAAGAATTCAGGGTATTGATACCATAGACGACGAGCCTTTTAAAGCTTACGAAAATAGCATTGGCCTAATTAGTAGTTGGAGAAAGGCTGGTCCTGTGTTCGAAGTGCCATATGGTTCGTTGATAAGCAAAAATATCAAAAACCTTTCGGCTTGTGGAAGATGTATGTCTTCTACCGATACAATGTGGGAACTTACTAGAGTTATTCCTGCCTGCGCAGTTACTGGCGAAGCTGTTGGAACGGCTGCCGCTATGTTTAACGATTTCCATTCGGCAAATATTGGTGAGTTGCAAAAACGCCTTCAAAATAACGGCGTAAAGATAAAATATGAGGAACTAGAGCCTCCTCAATAACGCTAAAACATTATATATATAAATAAAACAAAAAAATTTCGCCAAAAGGCGAAAATATATTTGACAATAATTTGTTTTTTGTATATAATACATAAGCATTTAACGACACGAACGTTGCTAAATGCCACATGGCGGCGTAGCTTAGCTGGTTAGAGCGGCCGGTTCATACCCGGCAGGTCGTTGGTTCGAATCTGACCGCCGCTACCACAACAAAGCTTAACGCAACCAAAACGTTAAAGGTAAAACTTTAACGACAACGCAAGGCAACTTGCGAAAACAATAGTGGCAGAACTTTGCAGAGGCAAGTTTTGACACGACGAGGCCCCTTGGTCAAGCGGTTAAGACACCACCCTTTCACGGTGGTAACATGGGTTCGATTCCCGTAGGGGTCACCAAACAAAGTAAAGACGAACCCGTTTCCTTTAGGAGACGGGTTCGCCTTTGTGGTTTATTTTTAGATTTGTATTAGTGACATGCACTTTTAAGAGCAATAAGTAACATGCAGTCAATTTTATTATAAATATACAATTTCTTAAAAACATTTGATTTTTTGTAAAAGAAGTAGTATAATACACTAATAAGTTATATATTTTATACGAATGCTATAGAGAGACTAATGAAAATTACGAGAAACAGTTTGAAAAAACAAATTGACGCACTATCAGATTCACAACTTGAGAATTTGAATGAATATATTAATTATCATTTTCATACAACTACGGATGATGTTGAAATAAAAGCTGCAAAAGATGCTTTATATTTGTATTACAAGAAAGATATTGCGCCATTAATTAATAGTATCGAAGTTTATAGTCATCGTTTTGATATTAAATTGTTTTCTGGTGTTGAAACAATTTTTCGGCATATGGCTTCTTTAGAAAAAGATTTTGATGAAAAATTTACTAAAGAAAAAGCGTTAAAATGTTATGCTGATTTAATGGATTATGCAATAAATCTGCGAGGGTTTTTATCAATTTATTTAATTAAGATTTACATAAAAATAATAAAACAGTATAGAAAGAAGCTTACTAAATTTAATTATAAAGGCGTCTATCCCGATTTTAAGAAAGTTCTTGATGAAGGCATTAAATATTTAGGTAGAGTGTTAAAATTAGAAAGCAAAATATTTAAAGTAAAATTTGATGTTTTGGTTGGTAATGATATAGAGTTTAGAATCGATGGAGATGTGCGAGAAGAACAAAGAAAGTTAGGAGAAGCGTTTGTTAAGGCGGAAAATTTGATTGACCTCTGTGAATCTCAACACTCTAAGATTGTGGCTAGCGGATATTTAAACGTTTTTTTAGATAAGGTTTTCCCTTTCTTGTCAATAATTTTATCTATATTTTTTTCAATAGTAGGCGTTATAGGGTTAATTAATTTGATTAAATAGAATAATATATATTTGAAGGATGATTTAATATGTTTAGAAGAAAAAATTACTCTTCAGTGGTTCTGGCGCAAGATTTAGCACAGGTTATGCTGGAAAAACGAGTAATCGTGGTTTCGAATTATTCGGGGAAAAAAGAGAGAGAAATGATCGTTGCTCCGAGAGGAACTATATATGGTCATAAAGTAAAAAAGAAAAAATCGTTGAAATGGTAAGGCAAAAAACTGGATGTTTTTTTACAGAAGGAAAGTTCAATGAAAAATAAATTTACAAGTGGTTTTTTGTCTCGCAAAAAAGATGAATATAGAATTGAAGAAATAATTTTAAATAAATTTGATTCTATTAAAACAAATAAAAAGCCTAAAACGGAAAAAGAGTTGTATAATTATTTTGTAAAAAATTCTGATGTGGTTATTCAATATTTGAAGATAGTAGTAAGAAATGAGCTACGTCCTTTGATAAATGAAGTGCGTGCGTTGTTCGGACATTTGACAGAACAAAACACAGAAAGTAAAATTGACAAACGAGAACTTGAAAAAGCATACGGGCATTTTCGTCGTTTAACATTAGACTCATTTAAAATTTTATGTGATGAATTTGATAATATTCTTACTGACATATTGATGAAGCAATATCACTATAACTACAATTCAGTTGATGTTAATTATTTAAAAGATTTTTCTGATTTGTATATTTCTGCAAAACAAGCATATGTGAAGGCTCAACAAGCTGAGAAAACTGGTTCTGATTCAACAAGTTCAGAGAACGTTATAATGTTATATCATGAGGCAAGTAAAAAATATATTAAATTAAAAAGACTGTATTTTGATCATAGAAAAAAGATTAATTATGTTCGTATTAAATCAAAAATTTTAATTGGAGCAACATTAGCAACATTTGTTTTTTCTTCAATAGTATCCAT
>JAZRSF010000034.1:0-8752 GCA_045651365.1 Christensenellaceae bacterium | reverse complement strand
CGTTCTTTGTTTGGTTGCACGTCCGCAAAACTAATTGAACTATTTTCGTATAAATGGTCAGTTGGCGTAATTTTGAGCTTGTAAATCGTAAACATAAAAGGCGAGAAAATCCTCGCCTTTTATTCTACTAAAAATTAGATACGTATTGCGTTTGCTCCAAATAGTTGTCTTTTTCACAACTTTCTGGAGCAAATATTTGGTTTTTACTACTTTTGCATATTTTTAGACGGTCAAAACCACAAAAGTTGCATATTTTTAGACGGTTGTCACGATTTTATATGTTTAACTCATTGAACTCTTGATTGAGTTTTAAGTATATTAGAGATATTTCCCTATATCATCGCTTTTTGTGAATTGACACAGTAATGGTGCACTGTCCCATGCTGATTGATATCTAAAATCTCTTAATTTTCCGTCTTGATATTGTTTTTCGACTTCTTTATATCTAGTTAAAAAATCTTCTTCGGATTTAAAATTAAAAAGTTGTAAACAATCTCGAAGGAATTCCTTAGTTTTTAATTTTGCCGCAAATACACCTAAAACATTTTCTCCTGAATAATGAGAATTTCCATATACGTAAGTAATTGGAAACCAATGCATATCTAGGTCGGTTCTATATCCAAATAAATAATAATTAAAACATAGAATATCAGCTAATGTAAAATCGCCTTTCGAGCAAAAATCAACTTTTAGATTTTCAACCCATAAATTGCCTGTGCCTGTGAAATACTTCGTATCATCTCTTAATCGAACGGCATAGTCTAAATTATTGTGTTGAGTACTGTAAAATGACGAATATGTCGATAAACGCTCTCCATATGTATTAACACTATAGCTCTTGCCCAAAAGATATCCTATTTCAGCATATTTTTCTGTTTTTAAGAAAAATGCTACTGAATATATAAATAACTCGTGAATTAAAATTGAAATGAGTTCCTTGTGTTGCGAATTTAAGTTTTTCAAACTATTAAAAGTTTCCTCAAAGAAAGAAGCAATTTTCTTTTCAGGGGATTTTACATAAAATGAATTTTTAACCAATTCTAAAAACTCATCCCTTATTGGCAAAAGACCATTGTATTTTTCCAAATATCTTTTGTAAAACTCATTATCGTCTGAAGTATTATCAATAATTAAATCGTAATCTAAAATTTTCTTTGTGATATCATTAAGATATTGAATAAAATTTTGGTTATTTACATCTATATTCGTTTGAGTTTTGAGCGATGCAAATTGCAAACTTATCTTTGGTGCGAAAGTGATTTCTTCAGTAACCCAAGCAGGTGTTTTACCTAATTCTGGCTTCCTATAAATAGTTTCGCCATAGATTGACTTAACTAGCAACTTAAATTCTGAATCATATTTGGTTTCATCTGCTAAATCCACAAAGTATGTTGAACCCAAATATGTTGGTTTATAAATTTCTCCATTATCACCTTTTTCAAAGACTACGGGGATAATTTTTGTTTGGTTTACATTGTTATAAAGTTCCTCAGATAAAATTTGTGTTTCTTTACCGACTCCGCCAACACGATTATCAGCCTTATCTTTATAAGTTTTATTTAATAGTAATAAAACGTGTGTAACAGTTGTGTCTTTAACACTTTTCTCCATAAAATCATTTAATTCATTGCCCGGTCTCATTTCAAATTTATCAAATAAAACTTCTATGCCTATATCAATTAAGGAACTTGCAAATGCGGCAACTTTATTAACGTAAGCTTCTGAAGTCCAAGCATAAGAAATAAAAACCTTAGGTTTTTCTATTTTAGGTTTATTCATATTTTCTCCTTATCATTAGTTTTACAACTCTTTATATATAAACGAACTTTTAGTGATAGAAAGTTTTCTTTCGATTATCTTCCATCCTTTTTGTTTAGATAAACGTATTAGTTTTTTAGCTTTAGGTGTATTTATCATAGACTCGTCAATGTAAATTGCACTAACCAAATCTATATTAAACTGATTGAAAGGTAAATTTGCTACAATCCGCCACTCTTGTTCGTGTTTCCAATCACTATTTTTTGTTAGCATTTGAGCAAATATATTTTTATTAATTTTTGTTTTGTTTTCAATATCTATTGAGTGATTAGATACAAGTTCTTCTAAGATATCAACCATTGAATATGGTGGTTTTTTCTTTCTATACTCAACCTTGAAAAGGTTAAGAAGTATTTTTTTGATATTGCATCCGTATTTTACTGCCTTTGTAAAGTCATACTCAATACAAAAACCATTACTATCGTTTCCGTAATAAGCCCACATTGATTCAATGGTCGGCTTTTCAGCGATACAAAATAATTTTAAGTCTTCTCGTGTTTTATGTGCTGTCGAAATAAATTTATCAACCAACACTTTAGCGTACGGCTCGTATTCTACACATCTTTGTTCAACGAATGTGGCAACATTTTTCAAGGTAATATCTATTTGTTTGTATGATACGCCATTGCTTCTCAATAAATCTCTTATTCGACTTTTTACAACTCGTCCTTCTTTTGTATAACAATTAATTATTTCGTGAAAATTGTCATCGAGAAGAGAGTTGTTTATTTTATTGATTCTAAAGAACTCTTTTAACCATTTGATAAGCAGTTGCTCTTTATGTTCCTCAAAAAACTTTTCCAATCGAATTTTTTCTTTTGATAAATCTACATTTAAGGTTACATCCACTTTATCATTCATAGTTTTAGCATCGGCAAACCAAATATATCCTTCTTCTAAGGAGCTATATGTATTGTCAAAACTATGTTTATTATTTAAGAAGTTGCGGTATTTATAAAGTTTTCCATTGTTTGGAAGGCATTGTAAAAGTTCAGAAAATAATATTTCAACTTCCGAATCAGGCAACTTGGCAAATCTTTCTTGCGACATTGCTTCTATTATTTTATTGTAATGATTTGTATAAGCAATCTTATTGTCCATTTACTAACTCTGCTTCGATTTTACCCCATTTTGTGGCACTTTGGGTTTTGTTTTTATTCCGTTATTGTGCCGTTTTTGATGTAATAAGTTTTTTGTTTTAAATATTTTAAATACTATTTTATTTGACGAGCTAAACAATCTGTATCAACTTTCTCGAAAGGAATCTCTATAGTTTCGGGGTCATATGTTTCTTCCGTATTACCAAACAAACCACCGTACGGTCCTGTTTTTCTTACAGTTTTTGTTTTTCGAATTTCAGTTTTTGATGTTCTTAAAGTTGTTATTTTTTCCTGTATATGTCCAGGTTTACCTTCTCCACACACCAATTCAAGTACACCTAAACTTTCTTTAGTGTCTGGATCAAATAATTCTTTACCCAAACGGTATATCAAAAACACATCATCTTTAGTTATTCCATCTTTAAAACCTTTATTGATTACAATATTATACTCATCCAATACATTTATTACCTTTGCAATAATAGGTTCCATAATTAATCCTCCTTTAATAAATCCCTATGAATTCCAGGTTTGATTTTTATTGCATCACGAAATGCTTTTGTATCTTTTAAACTTTTCACCAACTTTTCAACTTTTTCGTTAGATATCATTTTTTCTATAGTAATTTGAAAATAACCCTCAGATGTTGTGCTATCAACAACACCTAGACCAAGCACTGTTTCTAATAGTTCATCTTGTGATTGATAACATATAGTAACATAGGAGTTTATGTTAAACAACTCATTTTTTTCAACAATAAAAATTAAATTTTGTTGGTCTTTATATATACTTAACACAGTAGGTAAGCGGTAAACCACACTTTCTTTTTTCGCAGAAGCTACAGCATAAACAACTATACAAGAAATATACATAACCAAAATAGTTATAATGTATAACCACATAGGAATCATATAATCCGCATTAAAAATCCAACACAAAATATTAATAGCAAGCAAAACCAATACCGTTATGCTACCTAAAAGTATTTTATCAACATTTTTCCAAAACTTTCTTGACATTACTTCACCTCCAAGATGCTTTCATCGCCACAAATATTGCGAATTTTAATACGAAGAGGTTGTTTTTCACACTTAATAGTTCCATCCCAAAACTCTTTTGTTTTTGTGCCGTTGACTATAACATAGCCAAGTTTATCAATTTTTATTTCACTATCAGAGTGCCATTCGCCCGAACTTGCCGTTGTGTCAATAGAGATAAACTCAATAAGTTCAAGTCCATCTTCACTTATAGTGATAGGTTTGTAAGGCTTCTTTTCGCTTGAATTAGCAAGCGCTTTTTGATTAAACTCTAATATCTTTCCGTTTACTCTATCACTAATAAATTTATCAATAGTAATTTTGTATCCACCTAATAAATCTTCCGTGCTTTGCTCAATAGTAAATTCTGCGTAATCGTTGATAACTACGTCGTCAAGAACTTCTTTTAAATCACGGAGTTCTATTTCAATAAGCGTGCTATCGTCTTCTTTTATAAACTTTTCAGTTGCTTCTTTGTCTATAATGTCAACGTAATATACTATAATTTTTTTAACGTTTGTAGATAATTCAGGGATTGCTTCGTGCAAAATTCTATGCATCAAGCCTTCATCAAGCAATTTAGTTGTGCTATCCATTAAGTTTGGAACGTAAACAGGTATTAAGCCAAGTTTACTATCCGAAATTGCTCCTTCCCAAAACGAAGTTAAAGAGTCTTCGTTTTTTAATCCTGGAATAAGCGATTTTATCTTATCCATTGTTTGCACAGGATTACGATATAACGAAACACCGTCTTTAATTTCTAAAATATCAAAACTTGCGCCATCTGCTTTTAATCGGTCTCGTGCAGTTTGAATAGAATTAACACCTATATCACAATGAATAAACTTACGATTTAACTTATTAGCAACCGCCGCCGTCACACCACTACCGCCAAAAAAGTCAGCAACAACCATATTTTCATTAGAAGATGCTTTTATTATGCGTTCAAGTAAAGCTTTAGGCTTTTGAGTAGCATAATCAACTCTCTCAGATGACATTATGTTAATATAATCCATCACTAGCCAATCTCTCGGTTTAACTCCTAGCTTTTCGTCTAAATAATCTATTCTACATAACTCAGGGTGGGTTTCAAGCCATTTAATATCGATATCGGTATTATTTTGTATAGGGCTTCCAGAAATATTTCTTCCGTGCAACCTAAATCTTCTTCCTGTTCCTTCTTCTATATGCGAATATTTGTTTTTTGTAGAATCTTCAAGCTCTTCAGTTATATCTTCCCAATTAAAGCAGTGCTCTTGATTTTTTGTATAAAACAATATTGTATCGTGTCGCCTTGTATAATGTTCAGTTGCAACAGCCATGCCTCTATAACACCAAATAATTTCATTTTTGAAATTATCTTCCCCGAACAACTCGTCTAAAAGCACTTTTACATAATGGACAATATGCCAATCTAAATGAACGTAAATTGACGCAGTTTCACTCATAACGGACTTTATCGCGACTAAATTCTCATACATCCAATTGAGATATTTTTCTTTATCCCAAACGTCGCCATACATCTTTTCTTCAAAAACTTTTAAGTCGTCAACGTCAAGTTCTTCTTCGGCTTTGGCAATTGCTTCTGCAACTTTAGGGTTTCGGCGGATATAAACTTTTTTAGCATAATCTGCTCCACTTGCAAAAGGCGGGTCTATATAAACAAGGTCAACCTTTATACCTTGTTCTCTTAAATAAGCGCAAGCAGAAATACACTCACCACGAATAACAAGATTGCCGTCTTTATTATCGCCAACAGTTTCTTGTTTTTCCATTTCGTAAAGTGGCATACCACGGCGAAGTTTTTCTTGCACACCGTCTGCGCCTTTATATCTAAGCGTTCTCTTAAAATTATCTAATATTGCCTGTCCTTCAATAGGTTCAGGAAAGAAAGGTATATACTTAATCGCCATAAACGTTCTCCTTTAATTCATCCTCTAATATTTGTTTATCATACTCAAACTTTGGATACTTTGAAACATCAAAATCTTTAGTTAAAACTTTTTGTGCGTGAGCTAATATCTTACTATTTGCCGTTCTAATGCCAAACCACTCGTTTAATTGATTGTTGGTATTTGTTTTTTCAATTATATTTTCAAAATGCTCTTTGTTTAAATATTTTAAATAAGGATAGATAAGGGTTTTATACAAATTTTCTGTCTCTGCGTAACTATTACTGTTTATATATTTCTTCACAAAAAAATCCAAAATCAGTTTTTCTTTTCCATATTGCTTATAGTGCTTAAATGCATATTCAGCGTTATTTGTAGATTCTTTCAAATCTTCTCTACTATTTAAATAGTCTATATGTTCTTCTAAAGATTTGAACTTAAACCATATACCCCAAGGGGCAACTTTACTGTCTTGTATATGTTTGTCAATTTGTAATTTTAAATCTTCACTTAAAAACTCATACATCTGTGGTCTACTAGACAAAAGAACTATACAAGCAAATTCTTTGTCTGCCTTCCTAATAACTGAATAATAAAGTCCATTACTCTTAATGTCTTCATATATTTCTTTTTCCGCTCCATCTAATAATATAGCCATTGCCCGTCTATTGATTTTTAGATTTTCATCACATTTATTATCATCGGCTATTTTGAAACAAAACTTCCACAGACTCTTAAATGTTTTTACTTTCATTGACTGAGACATTTTATTGAAGTAATGATTGTTTAAATATCTCGCAAAGTCGGCTTCTTCTTTTTCTAAATAAATTTCCTTTTTTTCCGCTAATTCATCTGTCAAGAGTGAAACAACATCCTTAATAAATATAGGTGGTTTAATTAATATTTGATTTAATACATTGTTAATGTGAGCAATAGTTGTTTCTTGCGTAGGAGATATTAGTTCATAATTTCCATTCATTGCTGGATGAGCCGAAAGATTCCTGTCATCAAACAAGTGATTTAAATCTGAAAGAGACTTTAAATCTAATAATTGAGTTTTTTCTTTTATCTCATCAAGCAATGTTTTCTCCCAACTAGATTTACTAGAACTTTCTTTTTGTTCTTTTTCAACTTTTTTCAATATAGAAATAGCTGTACTGTCGTTATACATATCCTTTAATTCTTGTAATTTGAATAAAATATCACAAATAGCAACAGAATATAGCATTACTGTTGCAGAACGATAATTTCCATTAGAATATGAACTAATAACTTCCTTAAAATATTCTCTAGTTTTAGAAAAATATATTTCATCTATTTCAGGTATGTAAATTGCCATTTTATTCCTCCGTAAAAAACTTTTTAATTGTTTCAAGTGTCAAAACAATTCTATCTTTTTCTTCAAGCGTATCTTCTAAATACAAATAATCAAAACGATTATATCCAAACTTATCGTTGTTTTGTTTAATAAACGCTGATTCCATAAAGTTGCGCTTTTGCTTGAAAGTCGGGTCATTTGCATATATTTCACCCTTCGTTTCTACTATAAGCGCTTTATGAATCTTGCCGTCTTTTCTTTTTATAATCAAGAAGTCAGGTGTGTACATACCGATATAATTACACTTTTTACCAACATGTTGATAACACTTAATCTTAAACTCGGTCAACGCCCTATCGCCGTTGTAATAAACTTCTAATTCGTTATCTTTTAAAACGTTTTCAGTAAGCACTTCTTCCAAAAACTTTTGTTCAAAAGAACTGTCCGTTTTATACGGCAAGTAGTGGAAAGACTTGTCTTTCATAGGGTGTGACGTCATTTGCTTTTTAAAAAAGTCTATAATCGCATCGTTGCCCGTTTGTACCGCCAAATCATACATTTGTTGGTTTTTCTTATCGAGTGTCAACTTGCCATTATCGTCAAGAATAATCTTTTCCACCATATCGGCTTTAGGATAATAATCTCCAACGGTTTTGGTGTAAACTTCGGTTTTGAAATTATCAACGTGCAATAAACTTGCTTCTTCTGGGATTAATTCTTCTTGCGTTTCAAAGGTGTGTTTATCATAAAAAGATTTACGTATATGGGCGTTAAGCTTAGCCAAATCGAACTTTGAACTAAAAAATAAAACACCATCTTTTTGATAAGTTATTTTATCAAAAACTTCTTTGAATTCGGAAAAGTAAGGTATTATCACACTCCTATCAAGAGAATTAAAACTTTCTTTTAATATATCGTTAATCCAAATATTAAAGTTAGCAGGCGTTGTCCCCGTTTCTTTATCGTCTATTCTTGTTTCAGTAGCCTGTAAAGAATCGGCTATTTCTGCCGTTTTAATGATATTCGTTCTTTTCGCTATGTCAGCTGAAAGTTTGATACTATCCCTAATATCAACATCTTCTACCTTTTGAACTACTACCGTTTTATAGTTAACTTTTAATTGATAAAAATCCACTTTAGGAAGTCTTAAATAAGCGCTTCTATCATAACGTTTTACAAGTGTAAATTTATCGTCCTTGCCGTTCTGGAACTCTTGAATATTTATTCTATGTTGTTGTTCAAGTTGAATATTTAAGGTGTTTGCATTGCTACTGTTTAAGTAAATCATAGCAGTTTCAAGAACGCCTTTTTGCACTTGTCGCAAACAACGGCACGACGTTTGTAAAACCATATTAGTAGAACAGTCGCCTTCTTGCGATAAAATAATACCCGTTAAACTTCTACAGTCCCAACCCTCTTTACCTATTTGAACTAATAATATTATTCTCTTTTGAGAAAAAGGCTTGTCCAATATAGAAAATTCGTATGCACTATCAACAGGAATAGGATAATTTTTATTCCCGCCGTGATATTTTAATATTGCAATGGACGGATTAAGCCCATACTCAGCAACAAGTTTTTCAACTA
>JAZRSF010000033.1:0-11156 GCA_045651365.1 Christensenellaceae bacterium | reverse complement strand
ATCACAAATTTAGAAGAATACATAGCAATTGTTGAAGATTGGTTAGAATTTTACAATACTAAAAGATTAAAAAACAGGAAGAAAATTTAATTCCTTCCTGTCTGGCTTTTTTATCCGTGCACTTTTTGGGGTGCAGTTCATATCACTGTCGAGCTTTAATTTCCACGCTTTTGAAAAACGGGTTCTATTTCGCCGTTTACTCGTTTTAAAAGTTTTGGCAATCCTTTCCCTTTCTTTGAAAGGGAAAAACCTAATTTGAAAGTAGTATTTTATAAACATACTCTTTCACTTTTTACCATATTCTTGCGAATTTCTTGCCATATACAGTGAACTCCCCATCCTCCTTTTCTTCCACACAACCAATAGGAAGCGCCGTGTAACGAGAAAAGTTCTTAAAGTGTGGAGTGTTTACAATGGGGGCATAGATTCGCCAATCGGAAGGACTATTTTTTTCGTAATGTCTTACTACAAAGATAAGGACATTTTCACTCGTTAACCACTTGGAAACCTGCTTATCTCTATCGGTTTTTTCTTCCATTATCTTTTCGTAAATAAGTTCCTTTTCTTGGTCATCCGCCACGCGGAGCTCCATATACAATCGACTAATCCTCTTTTTAGATTCATCGCATATCTCAATAATTTTATCCCTATGACGATAGTCTGTAGCATTGTCGGAAGTTGTCTTATATCCAATTACCCAAGATATATGCGTATAATCCACCTTTTTCTTTTTACCCTTTTGGAAGTTAAACTTTTTAACCGCTTGATAGATATAGTCCATCGCCGTATCGTAAAACTCGTACTCGCTTTCCTTTCCCTTTTCGTCTATCTCCTTAAAGAAAATAGGCGCAGGGCGATTATACTTTTTGCGCAAAGCGGAAAGTTCTTTCCCAACGTTTACGTTATCGTAAGCGCGCTTTGCTTTGTCTATTTCCAAACCCGATAAAACGGCAAGTTTGCAAACGTCGTTATAAATATCTAAAACTTTCTCCTCTTGCGCGCCGTGATAGATTTCGTTCCATATAATACTGTTTAACTTTTGCGAAAGGTTTACTATCTCGCCTATTTTATTTTCGCTCGTATCGTGGTCAAGCTCGGCAAGAGTTTGACCTTTTTTACTCATTGACGGAATACCACAAACGGGTACTTTGAAATTCTCATTATATTTCTCGGCTGCTTCTACTAATAACTTATCATCGGTTATGAGCATAGCGTCTGAGTCGTAATCACAACCGTTTAATCGCTGTTGAATATTCTCTCCAATAGCGTTTACGCACACAATATTTTTACCTAAGTCAAAGTAATTCCAAATATCGCCGTCAAGATTATTTTCCACGCAGTAAAGATTGCCCATCGTGATATGCGGTGAGCGCGCGCAAAGAAGTTTTGCACCATTTACAAAGCGTTTAGAGTGTATTTGTCCTTTCTTTAACTCACTTGTTATCTTTTCGCCGGCTATGTATTTTAACAGTTCCGGACCGTTACCAAACAACGTTGCGTTCGTACCATTTAGAAGAATATGTCCACGTCGCAAATTACTTTTAAGTCCGCTTACTACGTCGTCCCTGAAATTAGCATACAATGCAGTATAATCAAACGTTGTACAATAAAGAAGCAATTTAAAAATGACTTCCGCGCGTTCAGCAAGCCCGTCGGGAGTTTTCTTTTCTTCCCCGTCCTTTTCTCTTGCATAAGCATCGCTAAAGTGATACCGCATAAATTCCACGTCGTTGCGGATAAGCGAGATATAATCAAAGCTCGGCTTTAATAATTCTTCCGCCTGCGATTTATCAAACCCCAAAGTATTGAGAAGTTGATAACTACTTTGCACCATATCGCCGTGGAAAAATCTCGTGCCTTTATCCCATTTTACCACGCCGAAAGAGTTATCCACGCTTTCCAACCACTTGCGAATATTCTTATCGGAAAGACCGCCTGCGAATTTAAGATACTTCAAACTGTTGGGCGTCGTTACCATTACGATTTGGCTTACGTCGGTTGCAAGCGTAAATCCCCTTTTCTTTATGTCGTCAAGGGTAATATTTTTATCTTTTATCCATTTTTGAAGTTTCGTTCTAAATGCGCAAGACTTAAAAAACTTGTTACGAAGCAGTAACATATGCTTGTCCGCATAGCCATTTTCAAACACACTCTCATCTAAAAGGCTTTCACCATCCCAAATATCGTTGGTGATTTCCGTTTGCTTTTGTTCGGCTACAAGTTTGCTATCCTTAAGTTCTACGGATATTACTTCTTCCGTAAATATGCTTTTATAATCGGGAACGAAAAGTATTCCATGAAGTGGAATATCCACCGTTCCTTTGATACTACTGAGCGATAACGCCTTATACGATTCCCACGAAGCTAGGTCAGTTTGTGCTTTCAAACCACAACTGCTCCACTTGTCCATTGCTTTATACAAACGCTCATCAATAAAAAGGCATTTACCCTCTCTCGAACTGCCCGCGCTACGCTTATATCTTACGTAGTGAACGCCGTCTAAATAAAAGCCATTTTCGTAAAAATGCGCACGCAAGTCTTTGATTTTTATAGGTTTGCCGTTTTCGGACTTGTACGTATAGTTAAATTTTAAGTTAATTACAGCAAGGGTATATTCGTTTTCACTCTTATCTTGAAAAGAAAACTTTTTACGACAAATGCGCTTATATGCCTTTTCAAGTTCTATAAGGTCTAGCGAGTAATCTAAATAGATTTTGAACAAACGAAAATAGGCGTCGGTTTTACTTTCGGGCATTTTATACCCAACGCTAACGCCGTTTTCCTGCTCTTGCCGATAAATATCCGCCGCTTCAATTGAAATAATTCTATACCCTTGTTTCATTTTTACCTAGTCCTTCTATTGTCTTTTTGAACTGAAAATTTCGTATTTCTGCTCCCGCTGAGAATCAATCTCGTATTAAACCACCGCCTATTCCATTTTTTAATAGAATAAGTAAAAGGTAGAATCGGCTACCTCCCTTATTTTTTGCTTTTTGTCATATAAAATGAAAAATATGGATATAATTACTATGGCGCTATCAGTGTGGCAAGATGACATACGCAACAGTTTTCAAAAGTTAGGTTGATATCTTGGAAAACTAAATCAACCAATTGGGGCAGGACCAATATAGCGCCTACTTTAAAAAGTCAACTTTTTTGACTGACTCGCCAAAATATTTTTTTGCAACTCGCTCAACATCTCCTACAATACGCAACTTTTTGTGATATAAGAAGTGCTTGTGTACGATACGTGTAATCATAGATTTAACTATTGATAACTCTGTCTTGTCGTATAATTTATCAGCTTGAGAAGTAAACCCCTTAAAATCTCCAAGATTTTCTCGCATCATTATATGTTGAATAGTATAATTAGTTGACGTTCTATCAAACAACTCTATTGCAGGCATCGTTTTATCAGTTACCGATAATCTTGCACTTTGGTCATATGTATTTAATATAAATGTTTCAGCGGCTCTTATAAGAGCTTTTTTAATTTCTTCTTCTGCTACTTCTTCATTTTCAGTCTTCAACATTTCTTGTATTGTCTTTACTATTTTTTCAAAATCTTCATCAAGACTTCTTAAAACATTAAAAATAATTTTATTGGGCAATACATAAATATTTTTAACTATATCTTCTTTTTCATTCTTCTTTAACCTATGGTTGAAGCCAGGTAATATTTTACAAACTAAATTTGTTAGTCTCATTGCTTGGCCTAATTTATATGATTCTAATTCAACATCTTTTTTGTCATAATCATATAAATCTTTCTTTTCAATCTTATCTTTAGCAGTAACAGCCTTTTCAAACTTTTCATGACGTTCATCTTTATTCTTTCTATCTTCAGCTGTAGGAAGTTTTGCAATAATCGGACATGCTTGACTAAAAATAAACCCTATGTTCTTTTCGTCAATACTAAACTCCGGCCAATCTTTCATATGCTCTTCTGCTTGGTCTAAAATAAATTTAAGCATACTCATATTTGTTGTTATATACGACAAAAAGAGTAAGATATCACCATTAATATTAAAACATATGTTTTTTGCTATTTTTTCTAGCTCACCATTCCCTTCATTGTTTTGATATCTACTATTTAAACTTTTCGCAACGAAATAAGCTAAATAATTATTATTATAAAATGTATAAGAATTTTCCTCCTCTATAAGTATCTTAGCCTTTGTCATTACTTCACAGAATTTACTAACGCTAACCTTGAGCATATGGTCATCATTGTACTTATCCACGATTTTCGAAAGTTCAGTTGCACTTATTGGATATTTTTCATCAAAATGTATAACATAAGCTATCTCTTCCAGTAAAACGCAATATTCATCAATATCTCCATCCGAGGCGAATTTCCTTATGCTATTTAATAAATTATTTTCAAAAACACGTCCAAAAACATTTTTGTTCGTATTTGTGGCCATTTCTGACTCTTTTATCCAATACTCAACATAAATATTGATAAACTTAGGACTTAGCGTAAAAAGCTTAATTTGGTCACAAATAAACTTATTTATTTCTTCTGCTTGCTTATCAATATCACTGCCTCCATCTCCATATATAGAAATAAGATTTTTTACCAATTGAAGCCTTTTTGATAAATAAAATGGTAATAATCTATATTTTGCAATTTCCTCAGATTCTTCCAACTCTTCTTTTACGAGATTTACTAAATCCACTTCCCACTTTGGAGCAACAACGCTAACAACATGCCCAAATGAATTATATAAATATTTTTCTAAAGGCGCAATATATTTTTCTTTAATCTTATCCAAGTCGTCAATCAACACAACCTTTTTGGCTTTGTCCACTTGACAAAACTTTTCAAAATCAGTGGCTTTGCAACCATATTGTTGTTCAAACGCAACCCTTATTGCCTTTTCAGGGTTGTTATTATGTAAGTTTGACACATTTAAATATATAGGAACATAGCTCCCTATTAATGAAAGATATATTTTATATAAAAGAGCCGTTTTACCACTAGCGTCCTCGCCTTCTAACACAACATGTTTCTTTGAGCAAACTAGCGATAAAAATTCCGAGTATTCTTTTACCTCTGCATATTTTTCTTGCCCTAAAATCTCAACACCGGGAAATACAAAATATTTTCCAACTTCATTGTGGTCATCATCTAGTGAAATTTGTTTTTTAAATTCATCACATGGTCTAATCAAGTAATCATCCGAGTAGGCTTTATTTAAGGTATACGCCTCGTTATTCACCTTAACAAAAATATTTTCATCGTTATCCCACTTAAACAAATGCGTATCGACATGATTTGTCTCTATATCAATAGATAAAACAGTAAAACATATTTGTTTCTCGTTAAAATTTATCCCTTGAGCTATAGATTTAATTAAATTATTATCTTTTTGACACGACAAATTAAGGTCATTGACATGCTCGTGACCATATAAAAACAAATCAGTATTACAATATAAACTCTTTTTAAAACTATTTGAAGATTCCCAGTCAAACCATTCTGGCCCACGGTGTGAGACTGTAACCACTAAATTAACATCTTTACCGCGTGAAAGTTTATTCCATTCACTTTCAGGTAAATAATGTTTCCCTTTATCATCATCACCGTTCTCATCATTACACGTTGAAAATAGCTCACTATTTATCAAATTGAATTGTATAGTTTTCTCACCTACTTTTAAGTATTTGACATCTACCAATTTATTGTATAAAAAACATTTATAATATTGAGAAAAACTATAAAAATTATCAAATTTCGCTAATTCTTCATTTATTATTTCAGGCGTAATTCCTTCACTCAACAAATCACATATCTCAGTTCTATTTCTGTTTTTACCTTGAAAATCAATATCGTGATTCCCAGGAACAACAAATGTAGATACAGCATCCTTTTCTTTCCCTGTAGAAAGATTTCTCCATAATCTACCCAAATAAAAACCTGCTCTTTTTAATTCATTTTGTTTCCCTGAATATGATAAATCACCACTGAACACTAGCGCATATTTATCATGTTCGCCTAACGAATTAATAGCTCTTACCTGAGCTTCTACTATTTTATCTGAAATATAAGTTCTATCGACAAAATGAGCATCGCTTAAATGTACTACTAATAATTTCATATTTTATCCTCCGTAAACAATTTGTATTTATTTGCTATTTTTTCTAAAATTTCTTCATCCGCTGGGCAGAAATCATAGTTAGGAATTTCTGCCGGAGTTATCCATTTTATATCGTTATGCTCTAGTTTTTGTGGAACTCCTTTGGCTATTGTTGCATTAAACAACGTTAAATGCACGGTAATATCAGGATATTTGTGGACAACTTCCATAAAAACATCCCCTACGTTAAGCGTAATATTTAATTCTTCTTTACACTCACGGATTAAGGCTTGTTCTTTTGTTTCGCCTTTCTCAACCTTTCCGCCAACAAACTCCCATAAAAGAGCTCTTGCTTTATTTGCAGGTCTTTGGCAAATCAAAAACTTATCCTTATCCCAAATAAGCGCCGCTACAACTTCTACCATTAAGCACCTCTATTTTACTCTCTCGTAATATTCGTGCAACTTCTTATCGCAAACAGAAAGTATGTGTGCTTTCTCGTCATCCGAAAGTTTCTTCCAAACGGTTGAATCCACTCCCACAATTCCAAGCGTTTTTGTATGGCGCATCATATTCATATCTTCAAAACGCTTAAATGGATTAGAAAGAATATTGCGTTCCGCTTCTTTATCTGTGTATCCACCTTTTGCAAAGATACTATTTTGCTTCTCAACTTTCAACCCTTTAACACGCCTATCTTCGTAATATGCCTTAAAATACGAAACGATATCTTCAATCTTCACTCTGCCTTGCTTGTCGGCGTATTGAAGTACCGCTTTGAGCAAAACAGGCTTATAAGAATAACTCATATCCATTTGCTCCACCATTTCCATAAACAACGTCTTACGGTTATTATCGTCTATGAGTTTCCAGCCAAACTCTTGCGCATAGCGTTCCAAAGTTTCTTCTTTGAAATACTTAAACACCCTATGTTCGCTCATAGGTATAACTAAATCAGGAATCAATTTCCCTTCACGAACGTATCTCTCTATCGTTTCAGATTGAACGTCCACACGGCGAATAAATTCCATTTGGCTTATCATACCCGCCGCCTCTTCTTGCCAATTAAAGATATCAACGGCTTCGTAATCGGTAGCGTCAACGGGATAATCAATCACTGCGTCAGGGCGTTCGCCTTTTGCGTAAAGCTCTATTTCCGCTTCCCGTTGTCCCTTTTTCCCTAAAACCGTTCCACCTGTATGGTAATCTTTGAGCTTAAACAAACGGTGCATAGAATACGGCGCGTTATATTGACTTGCGTTATCCACAAAGTCAAACACCATCAAAAAGTCCTTTCCTTCGCTAAGTCGCATACCACGACCTAATTGTTGCGTATATAAAACTTTCGACATAGTGGGACGAGCCATAAACAACACTTCCGTTTGCGGACAATCCCAGCCTTCGTTCAACAAATCGCACGCACACAAAACTTTCAACTCGCCACTTGCGAATTTTGCAATTTGCTCGTTTCTTTCGGACGTTTTCATACTACCCGAAACCGCCATAGCCGAAACGCCTTGTTCCTTGAAAAGTTCTGCTATCTGCTCCGCGTGCTTTACCGAAGCGCAGAACACTACCGTTCGTTTGTCTTTAACGTAAGTAAGCCAAGTATCAACAATGAGTTTATTCCTCTCCGTCACGCAAATTTTAACGTCTAAATCTCGAATATTATACTGCACGCTGTTAAAACGAACTTTCGTCATATCAATATTCGTATGGATTCTGATACAACGAACGTTGGTAAGCGCGCCCATTTCAACTGCCGTTTGAATATCTAATTTATGTGCCGTATTTTTGAATATTTCGAGAATATTCGTATCATCTGCTCGTTCGGGCGTAGCCGTTAAACCCAATATAAATTTCGGCTTAAAATACGCCAAAACTTTTTGATAAGTGTCTGCCGTGGCGTGATGCGCTTCGTCAATGATTATGTAGTCGAAATCGTCGTCCTTAAACGAGTCTAAATTAAGCGCAACGCTTTGAATACTACCGCAAATCACGTGCGAATCATAGTCCTTTACACTATCGGCAAATTTACCAACCGAAACGCCGTTCCATATTGACTTAAACGTGTTATATGCTTGATTAACAAGCTCCATTGTATGCGCAACGAATAACGTTCGCCCGCCAACTCTTTTGGCATCCATAACTGCCGTTACGGTTTTACCCGTACCCGTTGCTTGATATAAGAGCGCAATCGTTTCCTTTCTTTCTCGCATTACTTGCAAGTTCTTAAGCGCTTCTTGTTGATATTCTCGAAGTTCAAGTTTGCCACCGTCAAGAGCTTGTCCACGTTGTGTAGGAAGATAATCGTCTATTTCCTTAAATCTACTTTCCGAACCTAAAAACAAACGCAATTCGTCTTTAACCGTGTCGGGCTGTTTTTGCATTTGCCGAACCGTCCAGCGATAAACGTCCCAACCGAGATGAATCATACTGTTTTGTTTGAGTAAATCATCAGTGAATTTATCTTTTGAAACGAGTCTTGGATTGTGAGATGCTTCGTCGTCTATTTCAATAGCAATTCTTTTTGCGCCACTTTCGCAGACAAAATCAGCAAATCTTGCATTTTGATATATGTCAAAGAAAGGGTATTGAGAATATAAATACCCTGCCTTTTCCGCACCAAAAGTGTCAGCAAACAAATCTATGAATAAATCTTCTGCTCCGCTACCAGAAATAGGCTTCAATTCTGCCATCTTTACTCCTCTATTACCTTTTTCAGTAATATTTTCTTATCAAATCCACCGCGTTTTTTCGCCTTTTCAGCTCTAACTTTTTCTAAATCTTCGATAGAGTATCCGCGTGCTTTTGTTGCTGCATAAATAACTTCCAAAAGATCTGCAAGTTCTTCGATATTTTTATCTTTATGATATTCTAAAAGCTCTTCGTCAAGCTTTTTATCTATCATTTCAAGATACTTTTCATCGGTCAAAATTTCTATTTCACACTGTTTACCCGACTTTTCAATAATTTCGGGGATTTTGTCACGTACAAGTTTGTCGTAAATAATTTCTTTCATTTATATCTCTTCAATCCCTAAACTCTTCAAATATTCATACGTGCCATTATAATATTCAGGCAAACGTGTGCTATCTTCCCAGAAACCACTAGGATTTTTGTTTCCATTTCCCTCTGGAACACATATAACCATACCAGCTCTCGCACGTGTCAATAAAACACGGTAAGCATTTAACATATACTTCATTAAATCTTGCTTACTTTCGCTTGTTGGCATTTGTTCTACCCACTTTGTTTGACCGTTAAATCTGTAGAAATGCCACTTGCCATTTTCATATCTCATATCGGCATCCCACAACAAGCAAGTATAATCGAGCTCCAATCCTTGCACTTGAATTTCCGTTGCAGCGTCCTCAAGATAATTTGACGCTCTTGTATCGATTTTATCTTCTAAGAACCAATGAACGGCATTTTCATCTCCCGACGGCAATACGTGGATTCCTAAAGGCTTAAATCTAGCCGATTCCTTTGTTATAAGAACACCTGTGCGCTCCGTTCCCCTAACTTTATCGTGCAACCACCTTTTTGCCTTTTCCATATCCCTTGTAAGTACAATAGGATATTTGTTCTTAATTTCTTTATATAGGTCTGCGGCAGTAGGCTCAATTGCAAGTAATGCGTGAACAAACGCAGAAAGTTTTTCTGCTCTATAAGAACGTAGAGAAACCGCAAGGTGTAAATTATCAGAATATGTAACCTTATCGTTCTTTTCAAGCAATTCGTTTACTTTGCCTTCGGCGTATTCTGCCTCTGTTAATTTCGACGAAATGTAAACGTTCCAATGCGGGAATTTTTCATTAAGCGCGTTAATCCACTCGGAAATACCTGCTTCACCCGTGTTAATTTCTTGACCGCCGCCAACAAGACAAATAATTGTTGCCCAATCTTCACGTTGGTCAAGCGACCAAATCAAAAACGCCGCCTCAGACATAGGGAAATTAGGAACTTTCAATTTATTCCCGTAAGTTCCGCCTCTTTTAAGATAATCGGCAAGTCTTTTATGCGTCCAAGAACGTTGCGCCTCGTCAAAAATGGCAACGTGTTCTACTTCACCGTAGCCAGATTCCGCAAGTTTCACCGCCTTTTCAGTGTCAATTTCTAAAACTCCGTTTTCAACGGGATTTTTGATTTTCGCAAGCATATTATCGCGATAACGATGGATAATTTGAATAAACTTGCCTACCTCTCTACGTGAATCGGATAGTTTTTTACTTTCATTTCTCTCACGACATTTTTGATAATTATCTTTTGCAAGCGCCTCAGTCAAAACAGCAACCAACGGCCCGTTACCAGAAAGGTAAACGGCGCCTTCATCCTTAATAGGCTTGTCTTGTCCTTGATACGTTTGTCTTACGGCAACGTCAAGTCCAACAAGCGTTTTGCCCGCACCGGGAACACCTGTTACAAAACAAATACTTTTTTCTCTGTTTGTTTTGCTCTTTTGTATTACGTCAAGAATATATGCAATCGTTGCATCAGTAGAAACCTTGTCCGCCTCATGCCTTGTAATATCTTCTACCGAATGACTTTCATAAAGGGTTTTCGCCGCTTCAATAATTGTAGGCGTTGGCGCATACGGACTGATAATCCAATCAGGATTGACTTCAGGCTCGTTTGGATATTTTTCTAAGATTTTCGATATTAAAT
Organism: Christensenellaceae bacterium; assembly: GCA_045651365.1. Taxonomy (GTDB): domain Bacteria; phylum Bacillota; class Clostridia; order Christensenellales; family Borkfalkiaceae; genus UBA1259. The sequence continues at coordinate 405 of JAZRSF010000033.1, read as the reverse complement.
TAGAAACACCTGCCTCGCCTGTTACAAGAGGATTGACTACTCTATCGTCATAAACAGACATTCTAATGTCGGTAGACGAATTACGATAATTAGTTGCGACCAAAATCGGAACAATAAGGTTGTCCTGGCTAAATTTATGAAAGTTCTTCAAATCAAGCGCATAATCAAGAACTTGGTCTATGTCTGCCTCCAATATCTTTGATTCGCCCACCTTAAATTCAACACAAAAAACGATGCCTTTGAAAAGCAACACAACGTCTATTCTTTTCCCAAGACGCGGAATATCGTATTCGAATATAACTTGTCCATTTTTATCCGCATAATTTGATAAAACGCCCTTTATAATAGAAATTTCAGACTTCCACGCTTCTCTTGTGGTTGTAAGAGCGTCACCGTGATAGTTAT
>JAZRSF010000032.1:0-77832 GCA_045651365.1 Christensenellaceae bacterium | reverse complement strand
AACAAGTATTCTATGAAAAGAGATGTGTAATCAAATTATAGGTTTTCTAAACTATCTAACCATAGTTTAGAGATTGCATCGGAAGGCATTTGCCATTCCATTCTAGGCGATAGACCAACCGTGCCAATCTTAACGCCGTCTGGTAGACAGGAGCGTTTGAATTGTTGGTTGAAAAATCTTCGAACAAAAGTTTTAAGCCATTTGAGAATAGTTTGTCCGTCGAACTCCCCTTCAAAGGTTTGTTTTGCAACAAAATACATCTTTTGTGGCGAGAAACCACGTCTTATATAATTGTATATAAAGAAATCGTGCAAGATATATGGACCAACGATATCTTCAGTCTTTTGAGAGATTTTATCGTTGTTAGCAGGTAAGAGTTCTGGGGATACCGGCGTGTCTAAAATATCGTTTAATACAGACTTGATTTTAGTTTTAGATTTACTTGCATAGTGGCTTACTAGGTATCTTATTAAAGTTTTTGGTAAGCCCCCGTTAACGCCAAACATACTCATATGGTCGCCGTTATAAGTTGCCCAACCTAGCGCAAGTTCGGATAGGTCGCCCGTACCTACAACCATGCCACCATACATATTGGCTAAATCCATTAGGACTTGAGTGCGCTCTCTTGCTTGAGCGTTTTCGTAAGTAACGTCTAACCTACCGTCGTGTTCAATATCCTTAAAATGCCTATTAACAGCTTTTGCAATTTCAATCTTTTTAAGAGTAACGCCTAGTGCCTTAGCGAGTTTAACGCTATTTGTTAGCGTTCTACCCGTAGTGCCAAAGCAAGGCATTGTTACAGCGACTACGTCTTTTAGGTTTCTATTAGCCTTTTTCATTGCATTTACAGTTGCAATTAGCGCTAGCGTAGAATCTAACCCACCCGATAAGCCTATAACCACTTTGTTTGCATTGGTGTGAACGATTCTCTTCTTTAAGCCTTCTGCTTGAATGTCGAGTATTAATTCGGCACGCTCGCCATTAGATAGGTCTAGTGGCAAGAAAGGTAGTTTTTCATACTTTCTAGTAAGCGCAAGCGATTTGTTCTCGCATGAAAAGGTTATGGTTTTATAATCATTGTTTAATAATTGCTTAAACGAGCCTTCCTTACTTCTCTCGTAAGATATAAACTCGGTATCTATTTCACTAATAGCCATTTGTCCAGTAAACGGCTTATTTGCAGTTAACTCTTTGCCGTTTTCGTAGATTAGGTTAGCCCCTGCAAAAACAACGTCGGTTGAAGTTTCGCCATCTCCACTTTCGCTATAAACGTATCCACAAATACACTTTTGAGAGTGAGCGCCAAGCATTTTAGTTAAAAATTCCGTTTTACCCACAGTCATACAAAGCGAAGATGGACAAGCGATAATGGTTGCGCCTTGTAAAACGTGTTCACAAGAGCAGGGGTTGAAGCCAAATAAGTCTTGACCAAACTCGCATGCAATAGTAAAGTTATCGTTATTTTGTTCCTTAAAGATAACCTTATTTGTAAAAGGCACGCTGTAACCACAAAAATCTACGGTTGCGCCACTTTCAGTTAAGGTGCTAAACCTACCCTTATTCACGTCGTAAGAACTTTGGGTGTTTGTTTTTGGAACGAATGCAATTACTCTGCCTGAATTTATTACAGCGCATACGTTATATATAAGGTTTTTATATTCCATAGGTAAGCCTACAAATATAATGCCGTTATAATACAAGGTCGATTGCGCTATTTTTTCTAAATACTTTTTGCAAGCAATTAAAAGAGTTTTATCAAAAAACAAATCGCCACAAGTTGCACCCGATAGAACAAGCTCTGGAAAAACCAAAACTTCTACCCCGTTAGAACTTGCATCCTTTATTCCTTGAATTATGTTGTTGGCATTAAATTCCACGTTAGCAATTTGCGTTTTAGGAGATAACGCACCAACTTTTACGTAGCCAAAATTCATAAAAATTACCTTTTAACGACTTTTTAAATATTTACGTTTACTATTTTACACTATTTTTTTAATTTTTGCAACATTTTTTAGTAAATATTTTTTAATTCTCTTTGTTTTTTATTATTTTTTATTGTTTTTGAATTTTTTATGCTTTTTTCTTTCTCGCTAAAGTAGTATTATCCTTTTTTCTATCTCTTAAAGTCTTTTCTGGGTTAGGTTTATCTTCATATCTATAGTCTTCGCCATGCTTACCTATATACTTGTCAATTACTAAATGGCTTGCAACTTGACCCTCGCTAGCACACACCTTGTTTTGATACTTAAAAAAGTCTGCCGTGTCGGGTAGTTCGTCTAGTTTAACAATCTTTTCTCTAAATCCTGTGTTTCTAACGGTCTTACTTATCACCTCTCTTATATAGTCCTTGTTTTCTTGAAGTTTAACGAGCGCAGGAAAATCACTTCCAAACTTAAACAACTGCTCCCATTCTCTACCTTCGTATTTATGAAGCATATCGCTTGCGATTTTAAGGTGATTTAATTCTTCCTCAAAATGCTCTAGCCACACCTCTTTAATTTTTACGTCGCTTTCGTCTTGATAACACGACCAATATAAATAACATTCGGTATACTCGTGCATTACCCAACTTTCTAGCCACGTGCATGATGGGTCTAATAGCGCACCGTAGCCAGTAACGTGTTGCTCTTCTATCATTGCTATTTCAGTATAGAGTTTTCTTCCTAAGTCGCTATGATAAAGATTTGCAACGTTCATATAGTAGTTCATAGTTTGTTGCTCGGCTGCAGTTATTATCATAGTATTTAGCCTTGTTGAAAGGTCGTCTTGCCAACAATTGATATAACGGCGAACGTCGTCCTTTGGATGGCGATGTTCGGCTATTGTTGGTCTACCCGGGGTAATTTCCGTATATTTACCAACTAATCTTTCGGCATGTACACCTTCTTCCATATCTAGCAGATTGGCGTATCTATAAAGGTGGTCGAAGTCTTCTAATAAGGCAAAATCTAGTTGTGCTTTAACGAATGGGTTAGGCTCTTTTTTAGCAAGGTCTACGGTTAAGTCAACGGCTAATTGTTCGTAGGCAATTGTCGTTTCTAAAATGGTTTCGTTAATAGGTTTTAGGCTTGCAATACGTTTTTGTTGTTGCTGTTCACTTCTTCTAACTTCTGCCGCTGCACGACGGATTTCATTGTTTAAGCAATGGCGATTAAGTTGGTGCAAGAACATATTAGACTCGAACTCTGTGCCGTTCATTAAAATTACACGGGTTTTTGTGTATGGCGACGCCGTGTTCTTGTCGTAAGGCTTTAAGGCTAAGCCTTTCCAACTATAATACTTTACTTGTGGGTTTTTTGGTAATTCTTTAAATGGATTCATTTTTTCTCTCTCCTTTTTTAGAAGTTATTTCCATTAAAGAATTTTTTATACAACAATAAAAAATCTGCCAATTAAGGCAGATTATCTTTTGTTTTTTATAGTTAGATTTTTAAGTGTTTTTGATAGTTCGTTAGAAAAATGATTTTCGCTGAATCTTACCGACCAGTTTTGCTCTTTTATAGTGCCTGGCTCGTTGGTTCGCATTTTGCTATCCATTCTTAATAGGTCTTGCATTGGCATTATAAATAACTTGGATTTGCAAGCAAAACCTAGTTCAATAATTGAACTAGCCAAACTTTGAGTATCATTGACTTGTAAATTTAATTTTAACCTTTCAAGACTTTGTCTTACGCCGTTATAGAGATTATTCCTATCCCAATCGCTAGCGTTATCTATTAAACCTATTAAGGTATCGTTATCGTGCGTTCCCGTATAGCACACCGAGTTTTGCTCAACTCTTTCAGGTAAGTATAAATTATCTCGGTCGCCGTTAAACGCAAAGGATAAAATCTTCATTCCTGGGTAGCCAACGTGCTTTAATAATGCTCTAACGCCGTCGTCTATCATTCCCAAGTCTTCTGCTATAATACGCTTTTTATCAACCCTTTTATGAATAGCCGAGAACAAGGCTTTAGATGGAACTTTTACCCACTCGCCACCTTTAGCGTTAGGTGCACCGTTTTCAATCTCATAATAACGGTCAAGCCCACGAAAGTGGTCAATTCTAACATAGTCAAAAATGCCAAGAGCGTTTATAATTCTTTCCACCCACCATTTATAACCTTGTTTTTTATGTTTTGAATAGTCGTAAACGGGGTTACCCCATAATTGCCCGTCCTCGCAAAAATAATCGGGAGGAACTCCTGCAACCTTTTTAGGCGTGAAATTCTTATCAAGTTTATATAAAGACGGCTCAACCCACACGTCAACACTATCTAGCGCAACGTAGAGTGGCATATCGCCAATAATGCTTATTCCTTTTTTGTTTGCGTATTTTTTTAGTTTTAACCATTGACTTTTTGCTAAAAATTGAACGAATTGCCAAAACGAAACTTGGTCGCTATAAGCCTTTTCAAACTCTAACAGAGCGTTTATATCCCTATACTTATACTCGTCCTGCCACTCGTAAAAAGGTTTGTATTCGTTGACTTGCTTTAGAGCCATAAAAAGAGCGTAATCTCTCGATTCGCCACTCTTTACATACGACTTAAACTTTTTGCCTTGCTTATCAAACCTTGAATAGGCCTTTCTTAACAAGTCGAGTCTAACGTTATATAAAAATTCGTAAGATATATATTCGCCGTCGTAGAGGGAAGTTTTTAGCTCTTGCTCGGTTAAAAGCCCTTGATTAAATAATTCTTCAACACTTATATAATATGGACTAAACGAGCGAGAAGATATAGAAGAATATGGCGAATTACCATATCCCGTTTGAACGAGGGGTAAAATTTGCCAATACTTTTGCTTTGACTTATATAAAAAATCTATAAAATTGTATGCCGTTTGCCCAAAATCGCCTATCCCGTATTTAGAAGGTAGGGAAAAGACGGGCATTAATACGCCACTTGCTCTTTCCATTATAAAGTAAATCCACCATCAATAGTTATGGTTTGCCCCGTGATAAATTTGGCTTTTTCAGTCGTTAAATAGTAAATAAGGCTTGCAACTTCTTCGGGACTACAAGTTCTGCCCATTGGCGTTGAAGATATAATCTCACTCATTTCCTCTTGAGAAAATCTACTATTCATAGGCGTATCGACAACACCCGGACATACGCAGTTTACGTTTATCTTGCTATAAGAAACTTCTTTCGCAAGCGATTTAGTTAAGCCAATTAAAGATGCTTTTGTTGCTGAATAGCAAACTTCCATACTTGCGCCGTTATTTCCCCAAATGGAAGAAACGAAAATTATATTCCCACTTTGTCTACTAATCATTTCAGGTAAGAATAATTTTGAAAGCATGAAGTTAGCCTTAACGTTTACGCTAAATAGGCTATCCCATTCCTCTTCGGTAGTATCGGTGTATAATTTATAAAGGTCTTTTCCTGCGTTTAACACTAAAACGTCTATATGCCTAAAACTCTTGCTTACTTTATCGAAAAGTTTTTGAGCCTCGCCTTTAATGTTAAAGTCTGCACTTATTGTAAATAGATATTCCCTTTGATTTTCAGGAAGTTCTTCTACTAATTCTTGTATGCCTTTATAGTTTTTGTTGTATTGCGCCACGACGAAATATCCGTTTGAAATAAATTCCTTAACGATTGCTTTGCCTATTCCACCACTTGCGCCCGTAACTAATGCCGTTTTCATTATTCTCCTAAAAAAATGCTCGCTAAAAAGCGAGCATTTTAGTTTCTAAATTTTAGCCTTTAACACGTTCCATGTATTCGCCGGTTCTGGTGTCAACTCTAATTAATTCACCTTGTTCAACGAACATTGGCACTTGAATTTTTGCGCCCGTTTCTAAGATTGCTTCCTTAGTTGCGTTGGTTGCAGTATTGCCCTTAACTGATGGTTCTGCTTCGGTAACACGTAATACTACGAAGTTTTCACATACTACGCTAAACGCTGAACCCTTGAAAAATCTTACGATAACTGGGTCGTTTTCTTTGATATACATTAAAGCGTCTTCTACTTGGTCGTAGTTAAGTGGGATTAGGTTGTATTCTTGGTCCATGAAGTAGTAAAGTTCGCCGTCGGTATAAGAATAGGTCATATTCTTAGTTTCAATAACTGCATCTTGAAGTTTTTCGGTTGGGTTCCAAGTTCTTTCTAAAACCTTTCCGTCAATAACGTTCTTCATCTTGGTTCTTACGAACGCTGCGCCTTTACCTGGTTTTACGTGTTGGAAGTCTACGATAGTCCATACTGAACCTTCGTATTCAAAAGTAGAACCTTTTCTAAAATCACCTGCTAACATATTTTTATCTCCTTGAAAATGTTTTTTATCTTTTATCCCGTAGGATTTGTTTACTCTATTATTATAAGTTCTCTGCCGTTTCCAGTAAGTGATACGGCTTTCCCGTCTTTTATTACAATGGTGTTTTCAATGCGAATTCCAAACTCTCCGTCGTAATAAAGCCCCGGCTCTATGGTGAAAACGTAGTTTTCTTTTAGTTCGCCCTTGCCTTTTGGGGAAAGATACGGTTCTTCGTGAATCTCTAAACCTACCCCGTGCCCTAACGAATGAGTAAATTTATCGGCTACACCTAAATTAGAAAAATACTCTCTAACTTCGCTATCTACTTGCTTTACGCTTTTTCCTTCGTTTGCTCTATCTTGACCTAGTAGATTTGCCCCTGCAACTGCGTAAAAGGCTTCCTTAAACTTTTCGGTAGGCGTTCCGTAAAATATCGTTCTAGTAATATCCGAACAGTATCCGTTTACTACTGCGCCGTAATCTAGTAGCACTGCTTGATTTTTCTTTAATCTCGTGTTGCCCGTTTGATGATGAGGAACTGCAGAATTTTTACCAAAAGCAACGATTGAATCAAAACTAGGGTATTCTGCCCCTTGTTTTTTCATAAACCTTTCAAGCTTATTTTTGATGGAAATCTCCGTAACGCCCTCTTTTATAAAAGGCAATATATATTCAAAAGCCGAAGACGCAATCTCGCATGCTTTTGTAATACTCGCTATTTCCGTTTGGGTTTTAACCTTTCTACACTCGGCAAGGTTTTCTGCACCGTTTAGAATTTCCACGCCAAAGGTCTTGTATTTTTCATACTCGGTAAGCGTCGTCTTGTCGTAATCTATATAAAGGGTTTTTATTTGATTATCTTCTAGATATTCCTTTATACTGTCTAACGACTTAAATAGAGAGGCTTTTGTTTTAGTCTTTTTGAGTTTTTGCTTTAAGGCATAAAAATATCTCGCATCTGCAAAATACACCGTTTGCCTCGAAGTAATTATTACTATTCCTTCAGCGTTATCTATTCCGGCAAAATATCTTCTCGAATACTTATCGGTTATTAAATACGCCGAATTTTGTTTAACCTCAAGCGAAAAAGACATAAAAACTCCTAACTCTATATATTCTATCAAATTTTTAGTTATTAGTCAATTATTGCCGTATATTTTTTGCATACTAACTGCATCAATATCTTGAGTTCCTGCAGATTCGCACACCACGAATGGCTCTAATTTTAACTCTTTAAGTGCCTCGGCTAGTGGCGAAAATTCGGGCCCATATATATTATCTTCAAAAGTGAGGTGCCTTACCTCGCCTTTTTTCGTGTATTCTATCTTTGAAAAATGAACGTGAAAGTTTTTCATCTTTTCATAGCCGAGGTTGTCTATCATATAATTTAATCGAACTAAATAGTCTTGCTTGGTTTTTAAACTTCCGTTTTCCCTAGCGTTAACGTGTCCAAAGTCAACGGCTGGAACGAACACCTTATCTATCTTACAAAACTCGGTTATTTCTTCTATTGTGCCAATTTGTCCCAATTTACCCATAGTTTCAGGGCAAAAAATCACGTCGTCTAGCCCTGCTTGGTATATTAAATCTTTAAGAACGTTTAGCCTTTTTATAGTTAATTCTACGGCTTCCTGTCTTAGAAGTTTTCCTTGACTTGCCGGGTGAAAAACAACTCTATTTCCACCCATAAGTTTAACCTTTTTTGCCGAATCTAAAACGTATCTATAAGAGTTTTCTGCCTTTTGGTTGTCAGGGTTTGCAAAGTTTATATAGTATGGTGCGTGAACGCTTATTTCAACGCATGCTTCCCTAAAAGCATTGCCTATCGAAAGAGCCTTTTCGTCGCTTAAGTTTACCCCTCTGCCAAAGGAATATTCAAAACAATTTAAGCCTAGGTTTTTAACCCAAACGGCAGACTGCTCGCTGGTTTTATTGCCTGCAAGCGTGAACGCTATTGAGTTTCCACTAGGTCCAAATTTAATCATTATTCCCCCATATTTTTAACGACTAAAAGGTCTTTTTCTAGTTGTTCTTTCAACCCAATGCCGTCCTTAAACGCTACGATATCCCTTAAATACCCTTCAAAAGAAATGGTCAAGGTCTTACCGTATAAGTCGCCGTTAAAGTCTATTAAGTGCGCTTCTAAAACCTTTTCCTCTAGATTAAAGGTTGGTCTTGCGCCATAATTTATAATGGCTTTATATTTAATGCCATCAACTATAACGTTTCCATAATAAACGCCGTTTTTAATTAAGTGTTTTTGGCTTTCTACGTTTATATTTATCGTAGGAAAACCTAACCTCGTTCCAACTCTACGGTCTTTAACGACTTCACCAGTAATAGAATAATTTCTGTCTAGCAAATAATTGGCTCTTTTAATATCGCCGTTAGTTAAAAGTTCTTTTATTAACGAGGTTGAAATTCTAAGTCCATCAGCCGTTTCGGTATTGGTAACAACAACTTGTTGAGCGTTTTTGGTGGCATAATCTTTTAGGAATTCTACGTCGCCTTTTCCCTTATATCCAAAACGATAATCGTCCCCAGTTACGTATCCTACGATATTTAGTTCACTATTAATTTTATCTAAAAACGCCTTTGCCTCGAGACCTAGAAATTGCTTATTAATAGGCGCACAATATACGTCGTTTACGCCCATCTCTCTAAGCATTAACATTCTTTCAGTAGTGGTGTAAACGTTTTTTTCCCTTTCGCCCTTGATAGCACCTTTAAGGTTACCGTCAAAGGTAAAAACAACGGGTTTAGCATTAAGTTTTTCAGCAAGAGCAAATGCACCACCTATTACCTTTCTATGCCCCTTATGGACGCAATCAAAGTAACCCAAAGCAATGACTACCCTTTGATTTTTATCTAACATACGCTTTTATTTTTAATACTCCGTCTACCGATTCGCCAATACCCCAAAATTCGGTTTGATTATAAACCCTATAAAGTCCGTCTTGATAACCAAGGTTGTCAAAAACGCCGTTTAATATTTTCGTAGCCTGTTTTTCGGTCAATACGATTTTAGGAAAAGAAACTGCCTCGTCTGGCGCAATTAAATACTTTTGTGGATTTTCGCTGTTGATAAACTCTTCCACACTCACGCCGTTAGTAAGGTTAAAGATGCCACTTTGAGTTCTACAAAGCGAAGTCATAACCCCAAGCGAGCCTACTGCATATCCTATATCCCTTGCAAGTGAACGAATATACGTTCCACCCTTACATTCAATTATAAATTTGTATTTGTTTTCGCCCGTTCTTTCGAGAGGACAAAGGCTTAAAATATTAACCTTTTTAGGTTTTAACTCAAACTCTACACCTTGCCTTGCAAGTTGATATCCACGCTTTCCGTCTATACATTTTGCTGAATATTTAGGTGGAATTTGGTCTATTTCGCCAACAAATTGGTTTAATACGCCCTTTATTTCTTCTTCGGTTGGTAGTTTATCAGTCCTTTGTATAACTTGTCCAGTTACGTCTAATGTGTCGGTAGAATACCCAAACTCGAATTCAGCAACGTAGGTTTTTGTTTTATCTAAAAGATAATCGAACATTCTAGAAGTTTTGGCTATCCCAACAGGCAAAACGCCACTAGCCATAGGGTCTAACGTGCCCATATGCCCACACGTTATATTTAATTTTTTCTTAACCCTATTCACTGCGTAAGCCGAACTCATGCCCTCGGGTTTAATTAGATTTATAAAGCCTTTCATACTAGTCTATTAGTTCTCTACTCACGGCAAAAGAAAGCCTATCTAAAACTTCTTCGTATTCGCCGTTAATTTGGCAACCACTTGCAAGAACGTGTCCACCACCACCGAAGGAACCGGCTATGGCGTTTACGTTAGCACCCTTACTTCGTAAACTGATTTTGTATTTGTTTTCGCCAATTTCCATAACGGTAGCGCAAACTTCTATACAATCGATTCCAAGTAAGAAATCTACAAAACCTTCGGTTTCGGCAGAACTTGCCCCAGTTTGGTCTAATTGACTTTGAGTAATGGTTGCAACGACAAGTCTATCGTCGTTAAAATATCTTAAATTTTGCATTACTAAACCAAAGAGTTTTGCTCTGTTTTTAGTTTGCTTTTTGAAGTTATGATAATAAATTAGGTTTAAGTCTGCGCCTAGCTCAACTAGTTTAGAGCCAACTTCTAGTGCTTTTGCACCAACGTCTTTATGAGTAAACGTTCCCGTATCTGTAAGAAGTCCCATAGCGATTAAATTAGCCGTTTCAGGTTGTATTTTAGCGCCCATTTCAGTAATAATTTGGTAAATATTTATAGCGTTTGCAGGGTTATCTACCACGTAGTTTATTTTAGCATATCTTGTGTTAGAAATATGGTGGTCGATATTATAAGTGTTTGAGTGTTCGCTAAAAGCAAGAGCGTATTTGCCGAGCCTTTGAATATCGGCACTATCCACTGCGATTAACGCTGAATATGAAGATAACGCTTTTTTATCTAAATCCTCACGAGAAACTTGCTTTTCAATTTGCAGAAAATCAAAACGCTTAGGCACTTGGTCGTCGCAGTAAACTTTGGCGTTTATACCAATGCTAATAAAGGCGTTTTTTAAAGCACAAGCAGACCCAAAGGCATCACCGTCGGGTCTTACGTGGCAAAAAATCGCAACGGATTTTTCGTTTATTAACTTTTTAGCGAGTTCACCTAAACTAATCAAGGTTTTCTCCTTTTGCTATTTGAATAAATAGTTTTTCCATCTTGTCGCCGTATTCCATAGAGCCGTCTAGAATAAAATGCAGTTCTGGAACGGTTCTCGCCCTACTTGATTTAGCAAGTTCAAAGCGAATACGTTTAGCGTCGTTTCTAATAGCCTCGAAAGTTTGTTTTTTCTTTTGCTCGTCGGTAGAATAAACGCTTATATAAATGTCAGCGTGGGCTAAATCTCTACTTGCCACAACCTTTGTTATTGAAAACATTTGGGTTATCAATGGGTTCTTAAGTTTTCGAGATATAATTTCGTAAACGTCCTTTTGAAGTTCGCTAGATAATCTTACGTTTCTAGGAATTTTGTTGGTGTTTTTGTTCATATTACGCCTTTTCTTCCTCTATTTGATAGCATTCGATAAAGTCGCCGACTTTAATGTCGTTGAATTTTTCGATACTCATACCACATTCGTAACCTTGAGCAACTTCCTTAACGTCGTCTTTAAAGCGTTTTAGTTGAAGAACGTTTCCTTCACAAATCATAATGTCATCACGATAAATACGTAGTTTACCACTTCTTAAAATCTTACCGTCGGTAACGTAGCAACCAGCAACTTGACCAACGCCGGAAATCTTAAATACTTCTCTAACTTCGGCTTTACCAAGATAAACTTCACGAGTTTTTGGAGTAAGCATACCTTTGAGTGCCTTTTCAACGTCCTCAATAGCCTCGTAGATAATTCTATAAAGCTTAATGTCTACGCCACTTCTTTCTGCAATTTGTTTTGCGTTAGAGTCTGGACGAACGTTAAAGCCGATAATAATTGCCTTTGAAGATTCGGCAAGCATAATGTCGGATTCTTTGATTGCGCCTGCGGCAGAGTGTATAACGCTAACTCTAACTTGTTCGTTAGAAAGTTTTTCCATTGATTGCTTAACTGCTTCGGCAGAGCCTTGAACGTCTGCTTTAACTATCATGTTAAGAACTTTAGTTTCGCCCTCGGCTATCTTATTAAATACGTCGTCAAGAGTAACAGTGGAAGAGGTTGCAACCATCTTTTCTCTTTCTTTTCTTCTTCTTTCTTCGGCAACCATTTTGATAAGTTTGTCGGCTTCGCCAGCAAATAAGATGTCGCCTGCGTCTGGAACTTCTTCTAGACCCATAATAGATACAGGGGTTGAAGGGCCTGCTTGAGATACTCTTCTTCCCTTATCGTCGGTCATTGCTCTAATCTTACCAGTTACCGTGCCTACGATAATGCTATCTGCAACACGGAGCGTTCCGTTTTGAACGAGAATGGTAGCGATAGGACCCTTGCTTTGGTCTAGTTTAGCCTCGATAACAACACCCTTTGCCTTTCTATTAGGATTTGCTTTAAGGTCTTGAATTTCAGCAACTAGGTTGATGTTTTCAAGTAAGTTTTCAATACCTTCGCCCGTTTTAGCAGAAAGAGGACAAATAATGGTATCTCCACCCCACTCTTCAGGTAATAAGCCGTGTTCGGTTAAACCCGTTTTAACTTTTTCAATATTAGACTCTGGCTTATCGATTTTGTTTACGGCAACGATAATTGGAACGTCTGCCGCCTTCGCGTGGTTAATAGCCTCTACCGTTTGTGGCATAATGCCGTCGTCGGCAGCAACTACTAAAACTGCAATGTCGGTTGCCTCTGCACCACGAGCACGCATTGAAGTAAACGCAGCGTGTCCCGGAGTATCTAGGAAGGTTATCGTTTCGCCCTTTAAGGTTACTTGGTAAGCACCGATATGTTGGGTAATACCACCTGCTTCGCCCGAAGTAACGTTAGTTTTTCTAATTCTATCAAGAAGTGAAGTCTTACCATGGTCAACGTGGCCCATAACGGTAACAACCGGTGGACGACGAACTAGGTTTTCATCAGCATCAACTGCGTTATCGAATTCTTCACTTAAAACGTCTTCTGCCGTTTTGTCTAGTTTAAGTTCTAGTTCAATGCCAAGGTCTGATGCGATAAAGGCAGCCGTATCAAAGTCTATAGAGTCGTTTATAGTCTTCATGATGCCTTCTTTGAATAGCCTTTTGGTAATTTCAGCAGCCGTGATACCGATTTTTTCCGAAAGTGATTTAAGTGCGATAATTTCGGTGTTAATAACTGCCTTTTCAATTTTTATTACGTTGGTTTCTTGTTGGTCCTTTGACTTTTTAGCAGGACGTAATTTTCTGTAACCAGTCTTGTTTTCATCAAAATCGTCGATGGAAACGTTATTTCTAATTAAAGAACGCTTATTAACTACGTGCTTTTGTTCGTCGTAGTTCTTTTCGTTTTGTTTTTTCTTGCCAAAACTACGCTTGTCCTCTTTCATAATTACAGGAGGGGCAACGTAAGTAGATGCGCCTTGTGGTTTTTTACCTGCAAAGCGTTCTTGCTTATTATCGCCTTGGCGAGGAGCAAAAGGCTTGTCGCCCATAGGCTTCTTGCCTTTGAAATCGCCTTGTTCTCTTTTTGGACGGAACTCGTTTGGCTTTTTCTTGTCGTCAGTTCTAATAAATACCCCTCTAGAAACGATAAACTCGTTTTTCTTTGGAGCAGGCGTCTCAGTAGTAGGTTGAGAAACTTCTTCAACTGGTTTTGCTTGAACCTCAACAGGAGTTTCTTTAACTTCTTCGACTTCCTTAACTTCTTGAATTGGCTCGACTTTAGCTTCAACAGGCTTTGACGCCTCTTTAATTATTGGCTTTTCTTCTACTTTAACTTCTTCGGTAACAGGTTCAACTACCTTTGCTTTTTCTTCTGCCTTTTGTTTAGCAAATAAATCTAATTTATCGTCGATTTTCTTTTTTAGATTTTTTACGCTACCTTCTAAAGCCGAAAGTTTTTGCAAAACGTCTAGCGCCATTTTCGACGTTAGCATTTCGTTGATTTTTTTAATATTGTCATTACGCATTACCTTATTTTCTGCCATATTATTCTCCTAAACACACAAAATTGAATTCTTCCTTTGCATTTTCACAAATTGCATCTGCAAGGGACTTGTCGGTGATTGCTAAAACCTTTACACCAGCCTTAAAAATGTATTCTTCTAAAAGTTTTTGCTCGGTTATAAGCATTTTAGCGCCTAGATTTTTTGAAATCTTTATCACTTGCTTTTTTGCATTTTCCGTTGCCGACTTGCACAGTATAACGAGATTTGCCTTTTTAAGCGTTTGAATGGAATTGGTGCCTGTTCGACACTTGCCACTGCGCACGGCAAACCCAATATACGTTTGGGCTTTAGTTTTTATTGTCAAGGAATTCCTCCAAAATTTTATCGTAAACTTCCTCCTTTACTTCGCAGGAAAAGACACGATTTAAACCTTTAGTCTTTTTAAGTTTTTTTATGCATTCGGGGTTACTACAAACGTAAGCACCCCTTCCGTTTGCCTTACCCGTTTTATCTAAAAATATTTCTTCGCCCGATTTAACTATGCGATTAAGTTCCTTCTTTGGAAAGGCTTGTCTACATACAATACACGTGCGAATGGGAACTTTCTTTTCCATATTCACCCTTTGTTAGATTTCTTCTTCGGTGGTTTCTACTTCGTATTCGCTACCGATTACGGCACTTTGACTCTTAACGTCTACTTTCCAGCCAGTTAGTCGAACTGCTAAACGAACGTTTTGTCCACTTCTACCGATTGCGAGACTTAATTTATCGTCTGGAACGATTGCAACTGCACTGTCGTCTCCAGTTTGAACTACTTTAATTACCCTTGCTGGAGATAACGCCCTTGAAATAAATTCAAGAGGGTTCTCACTCCAAGGAATAATGTCGATTTTTTCGCCACCTAGTTCTGCTACGATAGCGTTAACTCTTGCGCCTTTGTTACCAACGCAAGCGCCTAATGCATCTACCATTGGGTCTTCACTATAAATTGCAATCTTAGTGCGTCCACCTGGTTCTCTAGCAACGCCCTTAACGACAACAATACCTTGCTTAATTTCAGGAACTTCGTTTTCGAACAATCTTTTAACTAAGCCGTTTGCCGTTCTACTAACCATGATTTGGGCGTTTCTGCCGGTGTTTTTAACCTTTTTAACGTAAACGTTAAGTCTTTGGTTAACTTCGTATTTCTCGCCTGGAACTTGG
This sequence comes from Christensenellaceae bacterium, assembly GCA_045651365.1. Lineage (GTDB taxonomy): Bacteria > Bacillota > Clostridia > Christensenellales > Borkfalkiaceae > UBA1259. Next base: position 62,812 of record JAZRSF010000032.1, on the reverse strand, counting down.
TCTTTTGGAAGTAACACGCCTTCAATTTGATTTGCGCCTACTTCTACGTAAACGTTACCATCCTCAACACGACGAACGGTGCAAGCCATAAGTTCGCCTTCTTTATCTTCAAACTCCGAAACGGTGTTCTCTCTTTCGATTTCGTGAAGTTTTTGAATTAAAACTTGCTTTGCAGTTTGAGCGGCAATTCTACCGAAGTCTTTAGAGTTGAACTCGGTTGAAACAACGTCGCCTACCTTGTATGACTTTTTGATTAATTGAGCGTCTGCTAAAGCGATTTCCTTATCAGGGTCAGCAACTTCTTCAACGACGTTCTTTACGCTGTAAAGTTTAATCGACTTTCTCTCAGGGTTAAGTTTTACGTCTACTCCACCAGTTTCACCAGTTGCCTTTTTATAGGCAATTACGAGTGCGTCTTCAAGAGCAGAAATAAAGTCTTCTTGGCTGATGCCCTTCTCTCTTTCGAGGTCTACTAAAGCGTTAAAAAAATCTTGGTTAATCATATTTTCTCCTTATATGTTAAAAAATCTAATTTATTACAGGCGTTTTTGCCTTATTTACTAAAAATCAATATATTCGTTTACCTTAACGGTGTTCTTAAGGTCGATAGTATAACTGTCCTTATCGTCTACTTTTAATATAATGCTCTTTCCGTCGTAAGAAATTAGTTCCCCTTCGAGCATCTTCTTACCACGAATTGAATTATATAACTTGACTTCTACCTTTGTTCCTATATGAGAGTTGAAATCCTTATCCGTCTTGAAAGGTCTATCTACACCTAAACTTGAAACGTTAAGAGTATAAGATGCACCGAAGGTTGGGTCTAACTCGTCTAATGGTTGGTCTATCGCTCTATGAAATTTTTCACATGCGTCTAAGTCAACTCCCCCTTCTCTATCTATATAGATGGTAAGTGCAGGGTTTTTGCCTTGCTTAAATTCAACTTCTACAACTTCTACGCCAACACTTTGGGCAATCGGTTTACAAAATTCCAAAATCTCGCTATTTGATTTAACTTTCATAAAAACCCCTTTATAAAAACTTATGAGAATGGGCGAACCCATTCTCATACAAGTCAAGTCTATGTATCGTATATTTATATTAACATATAAATAAGGCTTTTGCAAGCGTTTTTCGATATTTTTATTATTACCCTTTAGTTTTTTCTTTAATCTTCAATAATTCTATAAAAATCTCAGCCGTAGCATATGCGTCTGCTAATGCCCTGTGGTGGTGGAAAACCACCCCAAAATATTCAGCTAAGGTCCCTAAGTCGTGTTTTCTAAGCTGAGGCAAACACTTCCTAGCAATAGCAAGGTTGTCAACTACCTCGTTCTTTATTTCGTAGTCCTCGCTCGAAGAAAATCTCTTCATGAATTTCATATCGAAGTCTGCATTATGCGCAACTAAGGTCGCACCCTCTATAAATTTCATAAAATCTGGAATAACTTGTGGAAACTTAGGACTGTCTTTAACCATCTCGTTACTAATGCCGGTTATCTTAAAGTTTTCAGCGTCTATGTTATAATCGGGTTTTACAAGCGTAGACCACTCTTCTTTAACCTTTCCATTTACGATTTTTACTGCACCTATCTCGGTTATGCCGTTACTCATAACGTCTAAACCCGTCGTTTCAATATCGAACACAACGAAGGTTTTATCTACTAGTTCGTCGGGTATCTTTTCTTGCATCTCAAACACGCTATTAACCTTTATGGTCGAAGCCTCTTTTGGATATACTAGAGAATATTGAGAGGGCGCACTCTTTTTGAATTTCTCTTTCTTAACAAAATCGGTTGGGAATGTGCATCTATTGATTTTATCAAAGGTAAAGGAATCTTTACCATTATATTCGGCTAAACTTACTCTTGCGATAATACATTCGCCAACGGTAATATCTCTAATCTTTTGGCAAGTTGCTTTTTTAGTAAAATAAACGCCTTTTATACTGCCCGTCGTGTCGTTTATGTTTATTATAAACATGGGTTTGCCTTTTGCCGTTTGCTTTTCGGTTATTTCGGTTACCTTTCCACAAACGACGTATGTGCCGTGCGTCTTTACGTCTTCTATGTAAATACCGAGATTGCCCATGTGTAAGTCGTCTACTATTACCACGTCTTTAACTTTTATAGTTCTATGCTCTATTTTTTGAAGTTCGCTAATATAGACTTCTTCGTTAAGTAGAGAAATGCTTTCTTCGGCTTGTTTTTCCTCGTAACTTCCTAGAAAATCAGAACAATAGTTTTTTGCTAAATATTCGTTTATCTTTCTTAAAATTCCGTTTCTATTAACGTAATCTATTCCGTCCTTTGTAAGTTTTATTGTGTAGCGAACTTCTCCTTCGCCTGTTACAACCGATAAATCAGTAGGCTTTAGAAACATTGCAATAGAGGGATAGTTAGCGTTTAGATAGGTTATTATAGAGTTTGATACTAGTTCACTATCGCTAACTATTTTTTTAACGTTGATTTTTACACTTCTAAATGCAGGGGAAGTTATCTTTTCAGCCTCTTTTAAAATAAGGTCTAACAAGTCCTTGTCAACCGTTTTATCGCAAATGAAATCATAGCGAACACATTTTTCCTTTCGGTCGATTTGTATCGCATTAATTCTTAGGTTTTTTAAATTTGGAGAAATAGCACGAATATCTGCTAAAAATTCGCTACTGCTTTTTACTGTAAACATTTATCTATTTCCTTGAAGAAAACTTGTTCTATCTCTTCTTTCTTTACTTTTAGTTCTATCTTCCCTTTTTTAAAAACGTAGCAATACTCTTTTGAACCGGCAACGCCAATATCAGCGTCAACGGCTTCGCCAGGGCCGTTTACGGGACAACCCATAACGGCAATGGTTATCGGCTTGTTTATATTTTTAACGTAGTTTTCCACTTTACTTGCAAAAGCCATGCAATCCCATTCACATCTTCCACACGTAGGGCAAGCGACGAGTTTAGCGCAGTCGTTTCTCAAGTTTAAAGCGCTTAAAATACTCTTTGCCGCAAGAACTTCCCTTTCGGTATCGGCAGATAGACTAACCCTTAGGGTATCGCCAATGCCTTTTAATAATAAAGAGCCTATACCTATTGAATTTTTTATAATTCCGTTATATTCAGTGCCAGCCTCTGTTACGCCTAAATGAAGTGGATAATCGGTTTTTTTAGCAATGTATTCGTATGCCTTAACCATGAGAGACACGTCCGACGCTTTTACCGAGATAACTATGTTGTCAACACCGTGTTTTTCTAGCAAGCCAACGTTTTTAAGAGCGCTCTCACCAAGGGATATTTCGTTCTTGCCGTATTTCGCTAAAAACTCTTTTTCAATACTACCCGTGTTAGAACCTACTCTAACAGGAACTCCACTATTCTTTAAGGCAAGGGCAACTTGTCTAACCTTGTCCTCTCCACCAATATTTCCCGGATTAATTCTTATTTTATCGGCACCACCATCGATTGATGCTAGTGCTAATCTATAATCAAAATGAATGTCTGCAACGAGTGGCATATTCGTGCGTTTTTTAAGCAAACCAAAAGACTTTGCGTCTTGTTCGTCAACTACCGAAAAACGCAAAATATCGCAGCCTACCTCTTTTAGTCTATTTATTTCTTGCTCGGCACGAGAAACGTCTGCTATTTTAAAGGTAGCCATTGATTGAATGGCTATTTTTTCTCCACCACCTATCGTAACGTTGCCTATCTTAACTTTTTTGGACATAACTCACCTATAACTTTTTTATTTTACCATACAATACGCTAAAAGTAAAGTTTTATCAAAAATAAGCATAAAATTATTAGAACGGAAGAAATGGACTTAATCTTAATAAATTAAATCACATATTGACATCATAAAAAATTCATGTTAAAATTAAAAAATACAGGAGATAAACTATGTTACAAAACAATGAATTAAGACAAAGAGCAAGACAAACCCTAGGTAACGGCATTTTTAAAAATGAATGGATTTTTGCATTGCTAGTTTCACTTATTGCAGAAGCAATAATTGCTTTTACAAGCGCCTTTCTTTTATGCCTATTGATTATTGGTATCGTTAGCATTGGATTAAACAAATATTATTTATGTCGTTCAAGAAACAACATTAAATACGATAATTTTGGAATTTTACTCGATGGAGTTAAGGGCGACGTTGCAGGTAATTTAATTTTAGGATTGTTAGTTACCATATTCACGGCATTATGGTCATTACTTTTCATAATACCTGGCATTATCAAGTCATACTCTTATTCAATGGCATATTTTATCAAAATTGACCACCCTGAATACACGGCAACTCAAGCAATTGACGAAAGTAGAAAAATCATGAACGGAAAGAAAATGAAACTTTTCCTTCTTGACCTTTCGTTTATCGGTTGGTATATCGTTGGTGCACTTTGTTTAGGCGTTGGCGTTCTTTGGGTAATTGCATATATGCAAGCATCTCATGCAGAGTTCTATCGTAGTTTAATCGGTGAAAGTAACGTTTTAGAAATTAACGAAAGTAATAACTAATTTTTCACACACATCTAAAACATAAATAATTCGTTTGAATTTTAACAAAAAAAGCACACTTTCAAGTAAACAAAGTGTGCTTTTTTATTATGTAATTACGTCATTAACGTAGAGTTTTTACTATAACGTGTTAATTACTATTGTCCTGCTTTTGCTCTATACAAATACAGAATATTTGTATAATAGTCTTCTAGATAAATTACGACCTTAGTTTCATTCATAAAATCTTGATAAGCGTTCATTGGTTCTAGAGTATTGTAATATGCACATACGCAAGATAAAACGTCTTTGTAATACCCCATCTCTACCAATTGGTCTTTACTAAAAAAGGCTTGGTTTAGTTCTTTATACTTTAACTCGAGGTTTGCTTGCTTTACAACTATATCGTTAGCGTGCTTTAGTTCCTTTTCGTCTAAAGAACTATTATATTTATTAACATCCTCGAGATGCTTATTCTCTTCCATCTTAAGTTCCTCGACCTTCTTATCGATTTCTTCTTGCAAAAGAATCGAATAAAACTCTTCGGTTTGCGCAATCTGGTTTTCAAGACCTAGTATTTCACCTTCTAAAAGGGCGATTTTATCACTATACTCTTGTCTAATTTTTGAAACTTCTTCGTTTTGATTTTGCCTTATTTTATTTATCTCAATAGTCTCGATACTAGAGTTTATAGTGTTAAGTCTTGAAAGTTGTTCTTTGCACTCTTCTACCTGTTTATCATATAACGCAATAATCCCGTTAACAACATCTGGAATTTGTTGATTTAGACTAGCCGTCTTATAACTGAGTTCACTTTTGGCTAAAATAAGTTGTTGCACAGCTTGATTTTTCTTTAGTTTTATCTCTGGACTAACCAATTTCTCGGCAAGTTCTAAAATCTCCTCTTCGGTCGATTTGTTAAATTCTATCCTATTAAGTTTTAAGGGCTGTAATTCCACTTGTTCCCAAGATTCTCTTCTAATACGATAATAATAGAATATATCCTGCAAAACTTCATACATTTGTTCTTTAGTCGTTGGATTTGTAAACTCCATATATTATTCCCCCAATATCCTATATTTAAGCTTTAAATTCTTAAAAGGCAACGCTCCTTGACTCATCTCGCATTTTACGTAAAAATTCTTTGATTTTTCGTTACATTTGTATTCCATGTAGCCCTTACCTTCTAAAAAAAGTTCTCCAAAGTCTCCACTAACCGTTAATTCAGTTCTTTCAAAGGCATAGAACTCTATCCCTACTAGCCTTTTCCCCTTTGCAGTGTCAAAATCAAGCGCAACGCTTTCATATAAGCATTTTTCACTTGTAATTTTATCCCTACCAAACACACTTACTTTCGACCTAGGACTTTTTGCGTATCCACCTTTTTTTGAAATACCCCAATGATAGGGTAAGTGAAAGCTCTCTCTAGTTGAGATTTCTATTACCATAGTTTTGTTAGTTATGTTTTCAAGGTAGTTTACTATGTAAAAGCCTAAATGTTCTCCCGTAGCAATAACGTTTATGGGCTTTTCAAAAATTGGATAAAAGTTAACCTTATTTCCGTCGAATATACAAAAGTAAATATCGCTTAAAAAACAAGTATGGTTTCCGTGAGTAACTACTGAATTAGGAATAACTTCTAATTCTCTACAGTTTATTCTTTTTACTTTATATTGGCTTGGACTTGGCGCAAGAGTTAAGACTACTATTCCGTGAGTGCATACTATTTGCAAGGCCTGCCCAATTAAATACATTCCCTCAACGTTGCCTAAATCTTGGTCTAATATAATATAACCCGTAGGCTGCGTGCTTTCTATTTGGCTAACGCAATCGAATTCTTCACTAAAATAAACGACGTTTTCATTGGCATAGAAAAGCCTTTTGTTTACGTAAGTTATAAAACCACCTAGTTTATAACCAAAGGTAATACGCCTTTCGCCTAAGATTTCACCAACATCCTCGTCGACTAATAAAACTTTATCCATCCCCTCGTCCTTTACGGACAACAGCTGAACTTTCTTGGTATAATTGGTTAACGAAACTTCAGTAATAAGGAAATCCTTATATTCACCTATTTTAGTGTTATGGGTAAATGCAAAAATCCTATCTCCTATTACGTAGAATTGTCTTGGAACGGGAGACTGTTCAAGATTGTAATAGTAGTCTTCCTTAAAATATGGACTAGCTACTAATTCGCCCTTTTTAATCGATATCCCAGATGATGCTTTTGCTTTCTTAGCAAAATCAAAATCATATACTAAAGTTTTGCTATTCATTTGATTAGTGCGCATTCCTTTACTCATACAAAGCTCCTGTTTTTAATAGTTGTATTTTTAGGAATAGAAGAACTTGAAATCGCTTTTACAAATTTATCGTGCCAATAAACTGCTGAATCAAAATCGCTTACGGTAAGTAAATATTCTGCCACTACTGCCATTGCAATGGTCGTTTCTTTAACGGTGTATTCGCTAAGAGTAATTTTTTCATTTACGTCTTCATTAGGGATAAATGCGTATTTTATATTGACTGCAGAAAGGTCGCACTCAAGATAGGTTGGATATGTTTTAAACCAGCATTGATTACCTTTTTCGTCAATTAACTCCAAAATTTTTATGGGTTTGTGTTGTAATGAAGTATATAACAGTTTCCCATTTGCATGCTTTGCAGTTTGTTCTTTAATTACGTAAATATTATAAGAAGATAATTCTGCAAGCACCATATTAGTTAGCCTTAGCAATTTTTCGAATTCTTGCATAGCGTTACCATTTACCGTTCTTTTTTCAATATACTCTACTGCATTTTGTAAATTAAGCAAATTGGCAGAATGTAAAAGTATGTCTTTTATATACATTTCGTCTCCTTTTTGTTTAAAAATTTATGCCGAGTTCACATGAACTCGGCATATCGTTATAGTTAGGCTTCCGTTATGCCGGAAATCATTCCTTGACCGTTAGGTCTAGCACAAATTAAATCTGCGTATTTAACAAGCGTTGCTGTATAAACAGGCTTGCCTGCAACTTGACGAAGAATCTTTCCATCGTCGCCAGAAAGCCATTGCCAATCGCATAGTTGATGTAAAGTAAAGTCTTCGGTGTTAAGCATATACATAGTTCCTGCTGGGCAGAATCTATCTGCTACGATAGGAATTCCGTTGTAACTAATAGCCTTAAAGCCTCCTGCTAGTTCCATAACGTCTACGTTACGCTTATTAGCAGAGAATAATGCTTGAAGAGCCCTTCTTACGCCCCAAGAACATACAATAAAGTTAACGCCACTACCACTATTTTCTTCGATAGTGTCTAGTGCTAGTTGAAGTTTTGCTTCGGTAATATCGCCTGCATTTTGTAAAACGTATGGGTTCATCCACTTATTGGTTGCTTTATCCATTCCATAAAGGGTTGGAACTGCCGTGTCGAAAATTGCTTTAAGACCAGTAATTTCGTTGTTATATGAACCTTGAACGGTTACAATGCTACCTGCTGGAACGTTAGAAGTAACTAGAGCCGTGCCACTAACGGTAATCTTTTTAGATGCTCTGTCTACTGATAAAATCTTTCTAGAGTCTGCACCTGCGATTACTACGCCGTTTACATCTCTAAAATCTACAACCATTCCTTCGATAACGTTTTGAACGGTGTCTAGTTCAACTACGCCACTTGCGATTGCCTTTACTGAACCGATTTTACCAGAACCGTCGCCGAACAACATTCTTCCAAAGTTGAAAGAACTTGATTTTAATAGCCCTTCCATTTCAGCGTTAAGTAGGCTTACGAATGCGCCTGAATTGTTTTCAGATGCTCTAATTGCCTTGTCTGAAATTTCAATAGTGCCGTAAAGGTTTTTTAAGGTTGTTACGAATTGACCGTAGTTGTTGCCTTGTGCTGATGGTAGGTCGCCGTCTTCAGTGCCTGCACCGATACCACCGTTCATACCGTAGATGGCAAGTTTTCTAACTTCCTTACCCCATACGTCGTTAGTTGATTGTTTAATTTTAGCTAAAAGTGGGTTTACGTTTTCGTTAAGATGATTGCTTACTACGTCTAAATATAATGATTTTAATGCGTTGTCTGCATTAGATAATGTTACTGCCATTTTGTTTCTCCGTTATTTGTTTTGTTTTAGTAATTCCCTTGCAAGAGCGCCTGCTTCTGCAATGGTTTTTGGCTTAGACACGGGGGTTTTTAATCCTGCGCCCACGCCGTCGATTAAAATTGCTTTTTCTTTTGCCATTACTACACCTTTAAGGTAGTCTTTAAGAATAGTTTGTCTATCCTCTTCGCTTATACCTTGGTTTGCATTAGGCACTTCTGTTTTTGGACTTTCAATTGGGGCTATCGCCTTGTCAACTTGTTTTCCCTCAGCCTCTAACTCTTTAATACGCTGACAGCGTTTGGTAAATTCAGCTTGTAAAGAATTATACGCCGATAATAGCGATTGAACGTCTTTGAACTTTCCCAATGAGACTTCTTGTTTACTTTCGCCTACTTCCTTAATTTCCGTCTCTACGGCTTGCGCGTTTTCTAAAGTTTGTTCATTTTGAATTTGTTCCATATTCATTCTCCTTATTTATTGTTTTGGCTACGTTGTTTATGCGCCGTAGCATGCGCCAACAATCTTTGTTTTTCTTGGTCTTTTAGACTATCGTATTCACTTAAAATGTATCTGGTATGCTCGTCAAAGTGAATTACGTCGTCGTCAATCTCTTCTATTTCTTTACCATTTTTTCTAATTTCTTCGTTTTCCTTTTGCGCCCTTTCTTCTTGCAATCTTGCTAGGCCTTTTCTATAATCTAGGTCCTTATATCCTAAAAGGGTTAAAAGTTTTTCTCTAGTAACGGGACGAACTTCGCCATTTTCGTCGCTTAACAGCCCACTTTCATAAAGTCTAAACACCATTTCCTTTTTTTGTGCGTTAGAATATAAAAGTTCGTTTTCGCTATCTAGATAAACGTCATCGCTTTCTAGCGTGTTTTTGTCTGCATAGAAAATTTTGGTTTTATTAAACTTATCTTGATAGGTAACCGCCCTTACTCCACTTAAATATTGAGAGTATAGCCTTATGGCTTGCTTTGCAATTTCCAAATAACTCTTTCTTATATTTTCTGCCGAGAAAATAAGTCTTTCGTTGTCTTGCTCTACCAAAATTTCTAAAGCCGAACTACTTCTAATATTTGTGTTTGTGCTAGTAGAAGAAATATCTGGAACGCCACTTATAATCACGAATTCGTTTAGAAGTTTATCTTCTTCCTCGCTAAAATCGTTTGGCATGGTAATTTCTTCTAGCATTTCAGGGGCTTTTGCACCTTGCCTATACACTAAAACCTTACCTGGTGATAAGCCGTCGTCTTTTAAGTCGTCGGTATCGATAGAGCCGTCTTCCACCGTCATAATACCCATTGAAAGTCTGTTGATAAACTCGTGCTTTCTGTTCTTTACCGCGTTGAACGCCCTTTGCACGGGTATTAATCTTTCGATAACGCTACTGCCGAAAAAACTGCCTGCGTTAGTTAATGATTCTTGCTTTACGAAAGGATATTCTCTTTCGCCGTTTAATCCGTTTACGTATGGCATTTCGCCGTAGTATAAAAGTTTTCCTCCTGCAACGGTTATTAGTCTGCCGTAAGGATATTCTTTGGTTGGTTTAACAAACTTTTCTATAACGATTGCGCTATTTTTTAGCACGCCTGTGTTGGTCTGTTTGTTGATTGTGATTTTGCCTGATTCGGTTAGATTAAACACGCCGATATCTTCGCCAACAACGTCTACTCCGTATTTAGATTTTATAACTTCTACAGGCATTGCCCTTGCGTGAATTAAACTTAAACAATCTTGAATGTTTTCGGTATATAAACTATCTGGAAAGATTTCAAAAGGCGATACCGAGAGAATTTTCACGTCTCCTTCGTAAACGCTTTCACCGTTTAGTTCGCCTAAACTTTTTCCACCGAAGTTATCCCACACTATTTTATAAAAACCCGTTCCACAACACTCGCTCCACGTGTTAACTTTTCCAACAACGCTATCTAAATCGTTTCTTTTGAAAACGCCTTCGATAAACTTTTCGGCAAGGCTTGCGCTGGCAACGTCTTTGTCGTCGTCGCTTTTAGGTCTAACGAAAACGGTAGGTTTTATTCTTGAAAACTTTGCGAGTCTAGTTTCAATTACCGGCGCTATATGATTAAACACCCTGTGGGATTGCCAGAAAAAGGTTTTATCTTCATCACAAATCTCACCTCTACTGTTAACGTCGCAGTATTGATTACCCGTTAAGAAGTTGACGTTTAGTTCCCATTGTCTTTCAAGGGCTAATCTTTCTTGTCTTCTTTTTTCAAAATCGGCGACAGTTTCTTCGATTAACTCTTCAAGAAATTTGTCCTTTTCACTTTTTGACCTCTTGGTCGTTTTTGTAAGTTTTTGCAAGTTATTTTTCTCCTTCTTTAACCTCGTTTAGCAATTTTAGCAAGCGAATTTTTTCTTTCTCTAATTCCTCGTCCGTCATTTCTATAATAGGTTTAGAAGCGTCCTCGTCTAATAAAAGTTTTAATGCCTGAACGTCTGGGGGAACGCATTTAGTCGTTACCTTTCTTTTAGTGAGTTGAACTTCCCCCTCGCTATTTTGAACGTACTCTTCGACAACCTCTTTTGCGTCGTAACCGAGTGCTTTTTTAATTAACGCTTGTCTAACGTCTTGCGTATCTAAGGTCTTTTTTTTATTTTTTCCTTTCATTAAGAATTTTCCTAAAAAGCCTTTCTTTATCTTTTTGAATAGGGGTTTTTTGCACTTTTATAGGGGCTATATTAGGCTTTTTCATTAAGTAATATCTCATTTCGTCTAGCGAGTGGTCGTCAACTTTTTTTGGATTATCCCCCTCGCCCCACCAATAACTTTTTAGTTCTCTTATAAGGTTTACGCAGTTTTTGAAAATATAAATTTTCGCCTTGCCATCCACCACTTTCAGGTATTGTTTAACTCTTTGAATGCCACTAAACATATCCTTGTTTACGCTTGGGTTTACGGCTATTCCACACTCGTAAAAAAGTTCGCTTACGCTTTTAAGAGACGCTAAGGTTTTTTGGTTGGCAGCCGAGTCGATTAGCGCAGAAATTCTACCTTGCCCGTCTTGTTTCCACCCAAGAGAACGGCTTATTTCTTTTATCCTTTGCGAGTGATATGTTATATCCCTGCCAGCCTCAAAGTGTTCTGCAACTACGTATACCGTGCCGTCGTAGTCAACGCAATACCAATGCGCAGATAGAGGGTTGTTAAGTCCTGGGTCTATTGAAATTGTGTCTTGCCATTCACTTGGTATAGGAAAGGGCTCGATTACGTGAATATTCTCGTCGAATTCACTGTAAACTAGCCCCGTATTGCTCTTAAACCTGCCGTATCTTCTGCTTTCTAAAACGTCTTGAGAAAGCGTTTGCGTTAGTAAGTCGACTTCCCCTTTGTCTAAAAACGGATTGTCTCCCCATTCCATAAACTCGCACCAAATTTCAGGCGAATTACTCTTATTAAGGAATATCTCCTCGTAGATAAAAGTGAGCCCTTTCAATGGCGTCATCGTGCCAAAAACGTCTCCCTTTTTATCTAAAACCCTCATTCGACATTCGTCGTAAATATCTTTAGGTGGCTCTTCGTCAAACCACACGAAGTCGAGCGAACTTCCTTGAAACTTTTCTCGGCCTTGGTCGCAAGATTTAAAGCCTATAACACTTGTTCCACCAAAGACGTTTTTAACCCTTATTTGGTCGATAATCCCATATTTCAGGCTATCTTTCTTACCAGAAATCATAGTTACGTCTTGTATCCACGAGGGGTTAAGATAGGATAAAACCTTTTGTTGCGCAACGTCTCTTTGAACTTGAGTAGAAAGAGATACAACCCAACCGAATACGTTATCTTTGTTTTGTCTAAACGGGTGTATCCCCCTTGCCATATACACCGTTTCTACTGCGCCACATTCGGTTTTACCACTTCTATTTCCACCGAAAACCCACCTGTTTTTCTTTGGGCATTTGTGGAATGCAAGTTGCTTTTGATGAATCCTTTCGCCAGTATTGTAAGTAAGTATTCTATTGTTTTTTCTTCTAAAATCTTGCTCTCTTTCTATCTCGATAAGCCTTGATATAACCTCTTGCATACTTCCCCTTAAATTCAAGGGCATTGTAACATTCATAACGAGATAGTCAATTAGTTTATGACACATAAAATAAAGGAAACGTTTGTGTAAATTTTTTTAGCAATACCTCTTTTGCTTGTCTTTTTATTTTTTAAGTCGTATAATTAAAAATAGTTAAGGAGCAACTAAATGGCTGTTTTGTTTAGAAAAAAAGAAGTCGATATGACGCACGGAAATATCTTAAAGCAAATTATTGGCTTTGCTATTCCAATGGCAATCGGTCTTCTTTTTCAACAACTTTATAACACCGTAGATATGATAATAGTCGGTCAGTTTGCAGGTAAACAAGCACTTGCTGCCGTTGGTGGAACGACAACCATTATTAACACTTTGGTTGGCTTTTGTTCGGGGCTTGCTACGGGTGTAGGCGTAGTAGTTGCGCAAGCTTTTGGAAAACATGATAAAGAAGGTATGGAACGTGCCGTTTCTACTTCCCTTGCACTTTCGATTTTTCTATGTATTACAATGACTATTATTGGGTGCGCCCTTTCAAAGCCAATGCTTGCTCTTCTTAACACCCCAGACGACGTTATGAAACCTGCAACCGAGTATCTTTTAGTTTATTTTGCAGGCGTGTCTGGTTTATTAATGTATAATATGCTTACGGGAATAATGCGTGCAGTTGGCGATAGTAAACGCCCACTTATGTTCCTAGTTATAAGTTCGCTACTTAATATCGCACTAGACTTATTGTTCGTAGCCGTGTTTGAATGGGGTGCGCTTGGCGCAGGTGTTGCAACTATAATCTCCCAATTCGTTTCGGCATTGATGGCACTATTTTCACTAGTGTTTACTAAAGCCGATTACAGAATTAACCTTAAGAAAATTTATTTCCATAAAGCAACACTCGGTAAAATACTTGCCGTTGGCTTACCAGGTGGTTTGCAAATGGCTATAACTTCTCTATCTAACGTTTTCGTGCATTCGTATATAAACGCTTACGGAACGGACGTTATGAGTGGATATTCTATTCACCTTAAGTTAGACCACTTTATAATCGTTCCAGCAATGGCTTTTGCCCATGCGACAACCACTTTCGTAGGTCAAAACTACGGCGCAGGAAATTATAAAAGAGCGCATAAAGGAAACAACGTTTCGCTCGCTCTTTCTGTTTTGGTAACCGTTTTCATGTCTATTCTCTTTTATGTATTCGCTCGTCCACTTTCAAGCGTTTTCACTAATGAAGTAGAAGTTCTAGACTACGCCGTGTTCTTTTCTAAAACCGTAGTGTTGTTCTATTTCCTAATGGCTATAACTCAAAACTATGCAGGGGCTCTTCGTGGCATGAATAAATCTAAAACTCCAATGATTATAATGATTTCAAGTTTCGTGGCATTCCGTCAACTTATGTTATTTATCGTATCAAAGGTTTACCCTGGTAATCTACTCCCAATAGCGCTAGTTTTTCCATCGGGTTGGTTTTTAGCAGCACTTTCACTCGCTATCGCATACTTACTATCACCCGTTATCAAAAAAGCAAGAGAGCAAAAAAAGTTGGATGATAACGAATCCCTTGCCCAATAACTATAAATAAATGAGTATAGAAAAACCCCGATAAGCCAATCGCTTATCGGGGTTATTTGTTTTTTATATTTCGTCAATTTCGTATGGCGTTGCTTGGTAAACGTAGTGGTTTAACCAATTCATGTAAATAACGTTAGCCGTTGAAACCCAACTCATTTTTATTTCACCGGGTTTATCGTCTACATAATAATTTACAGGAACAGGGACGTTTAATCCCTTGTTAATATCACGAAGATATTCAAGTTCTAACGTTTCTCTATCGTATTCAGCGTGTCCGGTTATAAAAATAAACTTATCGTCCTTACTACGAATAATGGCTGCGCCTGCCTCTTTAGAAGTTGCGAGTAGCACCAAGTCCTTGCATTTTTTTATATCTTCAATATAAACTGTGCTATGACGAGAGTGTGGCATAAAAAATCTATCGTCGGTTCCCTTTAACAACTTGTCGTAGTTAACGAGTTTTTTATGCTTAAATACACCGAAAAGTTTTTCAGGAAGTAGGTGCTTTTCAATGCCGTAGTAATGATAAAGACCTGCTTGCGCACCCCAACAAATAAACAAGGTGCTAGTTACGTTTGTTTTAGCGTAATCGAAAATTGCTTGAAGTTCTTTCCAGTATTTAACGTCGGTAAACTCAACGTTTTCAACGGGTGCACCCGTGATAATCATTCCGTCGAATTTTCTATTTTTTACGTCCGTAAAGGACTTGTAAAACCTATTTAGGTGTTCGAGCGAGGTATTTCTACCAACGTAACTTTCGGTGCTTATAAGGGTAATATTTACTTGTAATGGAGAGTTAGATAATAAACGCATTATTTGAGTCTCCGTTACTTCTTTAGTTGGCATTAGGTTTAAAATGGCAATTTCTAGTGGACGAATATCTTGCTTTTCTGCACGAAGTTCGTTCATTACGAAAATATTTTCCGATTTCAAAATTTTTGATGCTGGAATGTCTTTTGGAACAATAATGGGCATATTATTTACCTCCTTTTCGATTTTTTATTTTTATAGATATGGATAACGACGCTTATTAAATCTTTTCTAAAGCTTGGGCTAAATCTTCAATCAAATCCTCTGCGTTTTCTATACCACAAGAGTATCTAATAAGGGTTGGAGAAATTCCTGCTTGAGCAAGTTGTTCGTCGGTTAATTGACGGTGAGTTGCGTTTGCAGGGTGTAAGCAACAAGTTCTTGCGTCGGCAACGTGAGTTTCGATGGCTGCAACCTTAAGGTTTTTCATAAGCGTTTCAGCGTCTTTTCTATCGCCCTTAACGGCAAATGCAAGAACACCACAAGAGCCGTTTGGTAGGTATTTTTGACCTAATTCGTAGTATTTATCCGTTTTAAGTCCACAATAGTGAACCCATTCGATTTTTGGGTGAGAATTTAAAAATTCTGCAACGGCTTGACCATTTTCGCAATGGCGTTTCATACGAACGTGTAAACTTTCTAGACCGAGGTTTACGTAGTATGCGTTTTGTGGTGATTGGATAGAACCAAAATCTCTCATAAGTTGAGCAGTCGCCTTAGTAATAAACGCACCCTCTAGACCAAATCTTTCGGTGTAGGTTACACCGTGATAACTGTCGTCTGGAGTAGTTAAACCAGGGAATTTATCAGCGTATTTATTCCAATCGAATTTACCACCGTCGATAATAGCACCACCAACGCCAGAGCCGTGTCCGTCGATATACTTTGTGGTAGAGTGAGTTACTATATCTGCACCCCACTCGATTGGTCTACAGTTAATAGGGGTTGCGAAAGTGTTATCGATAATTAGTGGAACGCCGTTTCTGTGAGCGATTTGAGCATATTTTTCAATATCTAATACGGTGCAAGCAGGGTTAGCGATAGTTTCGCCGAATAACGCCTTAGTATTAGGACGGAAAGCCGCTTGAATTTCTTCTTCGGTAGCGTCTGGGCTAACGAAAGTAAATTCAATACCCATCTTTCTCATAGTAACGTTAAATAGGTTATAAGTTCCACCGTAGATAGATGCGCTAGAAACGATATGGTCGCCTTGGTTTGCGATATTGAATATAGCAAAGAAGTTAGCCGCTTGACCAGAAGAGGTAAGCATACCTGCCGTGCCACCTTCAAGTTGGGTTAATCTTGCGGCAACTAAATCGTTGGTTGGGTTTTGAAGTCTAGTATAGAAATATCCCGTAGCCTCTAGGTCGAAGAGTTTACCCATATCTTCGCTAGTATCGTATTTGAAAGTCGTGCTTTGGTAAATAGGAATTTGTCTTGGTTCGCCGTTCTTAGGAGTATATCCACCTTGAACGCATATAGTTTCAATTCTTTTTTTCATTTTAGCTCCTTGTTTTAACCTTTAATATTAAAAGTCTAAATGCTGTAATATCCCGAACAACGTCGGGATATTTTATTATTCGCAATAATTGAAGCCTGCGTTGAGCGCCTTAATATTAGCGTCAAGCAAGTCTTGATGGCGTGCAGAAACTACCTTTTTCATAGCCTCGCAAGCCTTTTCTAGGGTTACGATACCCGTTTCCTTAATCATTTTGCCAATGATTAACATGTTTGCAAGAGTTGGGATTCCCAATTCTTGAGCAAGTTTGGTAGCAGGAATATAGAATGCGTCGACGTCTTCTCTAACTACTTTTCTAGAGATAAGAGTGCTATCAACGAACACTTTGCCACCCTTTTCGATTGCTTCTTCGTATTTATCTAGTGATGGAAGGTTCATAGCGATTAAAACGTCAGGGTTGCTAACGATTGGAGAACCAACGGGTTCGTCGCTTAAAATTACAGAACAGTTAGCCGTGCCACCACGCATTTCAGGGCCATAAGAAGGTAGCCAACTTACTTGCTTTCCGTCGTATAAGCCTTCGTATGCTAAACATTTTCCAGCAAATAGAACGCCTTGTCCACCGAAACCTGCAATAAGGAATTTAGTAGTCATATTACTTTTCCTCCTTTTGTTCTAAGCCTCTGTCCTTGTAAACGCCTAAAGGATAGTATGGTATCATTTTTTCGTCTACCCATTGAAGCGCCTTTTCAGGAGTTAAGCCCCAGTTAGTAGGACAAGTAGAAACAACTTCGATTAACGAAAATCCTTTCTTTTCTACTTGGTTTTTGAACGCCTTAAGAATTGCTTTTTTAGCGTTTTTAACGTTTTTAACGTTGTTTACTGCAACTCTTTCAATATAGTAAGGAGCGTCTAGCGCTGAAAGCATTTCGCTAACCTTAATTGGTAAGCCTACTTTAGATACGTCTCTGCCGTAAGGAGAAGTTTGGGTAACTTGACCAGGAAGAGAGGTAGGCGCCATTTGACCACCCGTCATACCGTAAATAGCGTTGTTTACGAAAATTATGGTGATATTTTCGTTTCTAGTTGCTGCGTGAACAGTTTCAGCCATACCGATAGATGCTAAGTCGCCGTCGCCTTGATAAGTAAAGATAATATTATCAGGCATACATCTCTTTAGGCCTGTAGCAACTGCAGGTGCTCTGCCGTGAGCCGCTTCAACCATATCGCAAGTGAAATAGTCGTAAGCCATAACCGAGCAACCAACAGGCGCAACGCCAACCGTTTTGCCTTCGATACCTAATTCGTCTATAGCCTCTGCAACTAGACGATGGATAATTCCGTGGGTGCAACCAGGACAATAGTGTAAAGGAACGTCTGTTAAAGACTTTGGTTTTTTGAATACTACCATTATTCCACCTCACTTAATAAATTTTTTACGCTTTGCAATACCTCTTCAGGGGTAACAATCATACCACCCGTTCTGTTGCAAAGTCTAACAGGTTTTTTGCATTCGGTAGCAAGACAAATATCTTCTATCATTTGTCCCATAGAAAGTTCTACCGAAATAAAGCCCTTTGCCTTGTCTGCAAGTTTGTTTAATACTTCAGTTGGGAATGGCCACAAGGTTATAGGACGAACTAAACCTACCTTTAAGCCTTGTTTTCTTGCTTCTACAACTGCGTTTTTACTAATTCTTGCAGTAATGCCGTAAGCCACTAAAACAATATCAGCGTCTTCGGTCATATATTCTTCGTATAAGCATTCGTTCTTTTCGATTTCTTTATACTTTTCGTAGCGTTCAAAGTTGGTTTTTTCCAAAATTTCAGGCTTTAAGTATAGAGAGTTAATGATGTTGTGATTTCTCTCACAATTTGTTCCCCTAACTGCCCATGGTTTTTCAACTTGTTTAGCGTTAACTTCTGGAAGTTCAACGGGTTCCATCATTTGTCCCATAGTTCCATCTGCAAGTAGCATAACGGGAACACGATATTTATCTGCAACGTCGAAAGCCTTTATGGTATAGTCAGCCATTTCTTGAACTGATGCAGGAGCGTAAACGATTAGATGGTAATCGCCGTGTCCACCACCCTTAACTGCTTGGAAGTAGTCGGCTTGTGATGGTTGAATACCACCGAGACCTGGACCACCACGTTGAACGTTAACGATTAGGCATGGAAGGTCTGCACCTGCTATGTAAGAGATACCTTCTTGTTTTAGAGATACCCCTGGACTTGACGAAGATGTCATTACTCTATATCCTGCACCTGCAACGCCGTAAACCATATTGATTGCCGAAACTTCGCTTTCTGCTTGAAGGAAAGTTCCGTCGATTTTAGGCATACGTTTTGCCATATATGCAGCGATTTCAGTTTGTGGGGTTATAGGATAACCAAAGTAGAAACGGCAACCTGCTTTGATTGCGGCTTCAGCGATGGCTTCGTTACCTTTCATTAATACTTTTTCACTCATATCGCACCTCACTTTTCAACCGTGATTACACAGTCTGGACACATGGTAGCGCAGAATGCGCAACCGATACACTTGGACTGGTCGGTAATTTCTGCCGGCGCATGTCCTTTAGCGTTGATTTTGTCTTTTGCTAAAACTATTATTTGTTTAGGGCAAGCGCTTACGCAAAGCGAACAACCCTTACACAAGTCGGAATTAAACGTTACTTTTGCCATATTAATTCTCCTTTATATCAAAAATTTTTTCTTGTAATTGTAACTCAAAAATATTATCAGCGTCAATCTCGCTAGCAACTTCTTTTACAGCCGTAGTAAAAATTAAAGGTAAACCCGTTAATTTTGATAGCTCTTGAGCTTTAGGAATAGTTGCGTTTACGTCCTTTGCCGTAGTATCGTTGCCGAGATTAGAATTGTTTATAATAGCCGTAAACTTAATTTTACACGCATCTTCTATCTCTCGCATTACTTCGATAGCCTCTTTTGGGGTTTTGGTAAGTGGACGATAGAAGTTAGCAACAAACACCATCTCGTAGTCGTTTTCTTCTAGAATATAGGGGGTGTATCTACCCAAGGCGTATGCCCCACGGTCGTCGCCACCTATATCAAAAACAGCTTTATACTCTTTTGAATGAACGAGTTTGTAAACTTCTTGTGGAAGTGCCGGCAAGTCTACGTTGGTATTTGCAAAGGCTGGAGAAATAAGTTCTATATCGGCCTTTTGCAATTCTACCTCACTATCTTTTGTTCTAAAATAAGGGTTAACTATGTCTAGGTCGGCTATTTTTACCTTTAAACCCTCGCTCGCCATTTTAAGAGCAAAGTTTACGGCGATATTAGTTTTTCCACTACCATAATGCCCTGCAAATAGCGTTACCCTTTTATACTTGTAGTTAGGCATCGCAAACTTTTACGCTCCAACCTTTTTGGTCTTTAATCTTACCCCATTGAATACCGGTAAGATTATCGTAAAGTTTTTGAGAGAGTTCGCCGATTTGACCACCACAAAGGGTGTAATCTTTGCCTTGGTAAGAAAGTTGACCGATTGGAGAGATAACTGCAGCAGTTCCCGTTCCCCAAGCCTCTTCTAAACTGCCGTTTGCAGCAGCCTCGAAAAGTTCTTCAACCGAGATTAGGCGTTCTTCAACTTCGTAACCCCAATCTTTAAGAAGTTCGATTGCACTTTTTCTAGTAATACCAGGAAGAATTGAGCCAGTAAGTGCAGGAGTAACGATTTTTCCGTTAATCTTGAACATAACGTTCATAGCGCCAACTTCTTCGATATATTTTCTTTCAACGCCGTCAAGCCATAGAACTTGAGAGAAACCCTTTTGTTCTGCTCTTTCGCCGGCTCTTAATGATGCAGCGTAGTTGCCACCACATTTAGCGTAACCCGTTCCACCACGAACGGCACGAACGTCGTCTGATTCAATCATAATTTTAACAGGCTTTAAGCCTTCTTTGTAGTAAGCGCCAACAGGAGAACAAATAACTGCAAATACAGCGTGGTCTACTGCGTGAACGCCTAAAAACTCGTCGTTTCCGTAAACGAATGGACGAATGTATAAAGAAGTGCCGTCGTTATGAGGAACCCAATCTTTTTCGAGTTCAACGATTTTATTGATGATGTCTAGACCAGCCTCAACGTCGATTTGTGGAAGGCATAGTCTTTCAGCACTTACGTTAAGTCTTTTAACGTTTTCTTCAGGACGGAAAAGACGAATAGTGCCGTCAACTGCTCTATACGCTTTCATTCCCTCGAAAATTTCAGCGCCGTAATGGAAAACGGTAGATGCTGGGTGGGTTGGAATAGGTCCCAGAGGAACTATTCTAGCGTTTTGCCAACCGTTCTTCTTGTCGTATTCCATTAGGAACATATGGTCGGTAAATATTTTGCCAAAACCTAAACTACTTTCGTCTTGAGGTTTTGCTTTTGGAGTTTGGGTTTTTGTAATTTTGATATCGTATTTCATAACAATCTCCTTTTTAGGTGAAAATTATAGTTTATTCATGTGATTTATTGTGTAAAAATCGCAGAGATGCGAAGTTTATAGTTTATTTGTGTAAGAAATGAATTAGAAACGAGTTAGCCAAGGCTCGTGAAGCGTTTTGGGTGAGATAGACCTTTTTGGTCATCAAGGTCAAGCACGAAGACCAGAAACGCAGGCTAACGAAGTTTATAACTTATTTCTTTGGATTTTTCCGCTCACAGTTTTAGGTAATTCATCACGGAAAACAACAACTCTTGGATATTTATAAGGTGCAGTTTTATGCTTAACGTATTCTTGAATTTCTTTCTTTAATTCTTCCGTGCCTTCAGTTCCTTTGGTTAAAACGATACTTGCTTTAACTACTTGTCCACGAACTTCGTCTGGCTGTGCTGAAACGCCACATTCTAGAACGTATGGAAGTTCCATAATAACACTTTCGATTTCAAATGGTCCAATACGATAACCACTAGACTTAATAACGTCGTCTACTCTACCAACATACCAGAAATATCCGTCCTCGTCGCGCCAAGCAGTATCGCCCGTGTGATATAGTCCGTCGTGGCGAACTTCGTTGGTTTTAGCCTCGTCGTCAAAATAGCCTGCAAATAGTCCACAAGGCATACCCTTTTCAACGTGAATAACGATTTCGCCCGTTTCGCCGATAGGAACCGACTTGCCCTCTTCGTCAACAAGGTCAATATCATATAGAGGAACAGGCTTACCCATTGAGCCGAGTTTAGATTTAGTGCCGATAAGGTTTGCAACGGCAACGGTGGTTTCCGTTTGACCAAAGCCTTCTACTATTTGAAGTCCCGAAGCCTTTTCAAACTGACGATAAACTTCAGGGTTTAGCGCCTCGCCTGCAGTAGTCATATGTTCTACCGAAGAGAAATCAAAGCGTGATAGGTCTTGTTTAATCATTAAACGGAGCATTGTTGGTGGTGCGCAGAAAGTAGTGATGTTATGCTCTTTGAACATTGGCATAATTTCGTTTGCATCAAATCTATCAAAGTCGTAAACGAAGATGCCAGCCTCGCATAACCATTGACCATAAATTTTACCCCACGCAGCCTTTGCCCAACCTGTGTCGGAAATGGTAAAGTGTAATCCGTCTGGGTTAACGCAGTGCCAATATTTAGCCGTTACGAAATGTCCTAAAGGATATTTGTAATTATGCATTGCAGCCTTTGGATAAGCAGTCGTTCCCGAAGTGAAATACATAAGCATAATATCGTCGCCACAAGGGGAATCTTCCGTTCTAGGGAATTTACCCGTGTATAGGGTATATTCTTCGTCGTAACTTCTCCAACCTTCTCTTTGAGCGTTAACGATAAGTTTATGTTCTAGGGTAGGACAATCTTTTTCTGCCGTTTCTACTTCTACTGGAATATTATCGTCTGGGGTGCAGATAACAGCCTTAACGCCTGCCTTGTTAACACGATAAGTTATATCGTAAGCCTTTAATTGGTTGGTTGCAGGAATTGCTATTGCGCCTAGTTTGTGTAGCGCAACCATAATTTGCCAAAATTGATAATGGCGTTTTAGAATAAGCATTACCTTATCGCCCTTTTTGATGCCTAGCGATTTAAGGTAGTTAGCCGTTCTGTTAGATGCCTTTTTAATATCGTCAAAGGTAAACTTTTTAACGGTTTTATCTTTAGCAACATGTAATAGAGCAACCTTTTTAGGTTCTTTTTCTGCAATTTTATCTATAACGTCAAAGCCAAAGTTAAATTTATCTTGGTTTTTAAAGTCGATAGCAGTAAGCGCACCCTTTTCGTTTTCGGTTGGAATGATAAATTCGTTCCAAACTCTATTCTTTTGAGCAGGGGCTTTCTTGATGGTAGGCGTTGTTATTTCTCTAATGCCTGCGTGAATAAGCGTAGACATAGGCTCGCTTGATGGGTTTAATACGATAGCGTAGAATATACAATCTTGTCCACCCGTTGCAATCATGCCGTGAGGCGTTGAAGAGTCGTAATAAATACTATCCCCTTCGTTTAGAACTTCGATATGGTCGCCCACTTGAACTTTAAGAGTTCCACTAACGACGATATCACATTCTTGTCCTTCGTGAGTGGTAAGGTCGATATCTTTGTTTTGAAGAGCGTCGTTATATTCAGCGATAACGTAAAGAGGCTCTGCAATACGATTTTTGAATGATGGCGCTAGGTTAAAATATTCCATTCCGTGCGCCTTTTGAATTTCTTGACCTTCGCCCTTTCTAGTAACGGTGTAACCTACTAGACGAGGAGAACTACCCTCGATAATATCGGTAACGTCTACGTTAAGTGCTAGTGCACAACGGTATAAGAAAGCAAAGTTAAGGTCGCTTTTACCAGCCTCGCAATCTAGATACTCTTTTTCAGTAACGCCTGTTTTTAATGCCATGTCAGCCGTAGAGAGTCCGACGATTTCACGCAAAGTCTTAATTCTTTGCGCCATTTCTAAAATCTTGAACTCTAAACCTGTGCCAATTCCCATTTTATCCTCCAAAAGACGGATACAAAAACGCCCGTCTCAAACGTAATCTTTGAGACGAGCATAATCTACTTTACCCGCGGTACCACTCAATTTGCGTTTTAACGCCTCTCTTTATCGTCGTTTCGTGACGGAAACGGAAAGTTCTACTCGGCTTTCGCTTTTCTTCTTTCAGCTCGGAAACTACAACGAATAAAACTTCCTAGCGACTTTCACCATCCCGTCGCCTCTCTAAAAGGAAACTAAATTCGCCCTTTTCTTCTACGCCTATTGTATACAACAAAAATATAACACACAAACAAGTACAAAGTCAATCGATTTAATAATAATATTAAAATATTATTAACCTTTTTGGCAATTAAACTTATTCATACACGAAATGAATTAGAAACGAGCAAGACGAGGCTCGGTCGTCGAAACTCATCTTTGTGTCCACTCTTTTCTTTATCAATAAAAGAGTATGACCTTTTGATGGTTTCTCCTCTTCCCAAAAATTTCTTCGACAATTTTTGGGAGCCCTATTTTTTGGGAATTGATAGACCTTGTTGGTCATCAAGGTCAAGCACGAAGACCAGAAACGAAGTATTGCGAAGTTTATAGTTTATTTGTGTAAGAAATGAATTAGAAACGAGCGTGGCTAGGCTCGAGAGCCAAAACAGACGAAATAGACCTTTTTGGTCATTGAGGTTGTTTTGGCGAATCAGTTAACGACGCCACGTGAAGTTTATAGTTTATTTCTTTGGATTTTACCACTTATAGTCTTTGGAAGTTCCTCTCTAAAAACAACCACTCTTGGATATTTGTAAGGGGCAGTATGGTCTTTTACGTATTTTTGAATTTCTTTCTTTAATTCTTCGGTGCCTTCGGTGCCTTTGGTTAGAACTATGCTTGCTTTAACCACTTGCCCACGAACCTCGTCTGGAACGGCTGAAACACCACATTCCAATACGTATGGAAGTTCCATAATAACGCTTTCGATTTCGAATGGTCCAATACGATAACCACTTGATTTAATAACGTCGTCAACACGACCAACATACCAAAAATATCCGTCCTCATCTCGCCAAGCAGTATCGCCCGTGTGATATAGTCCGTCGTGCCAAGCTTCGCTAGTCTTTTCAGCATCACGATAATATTCTCTAAATAAACCACATGGAACGCTCTTTTCAGTATGAATAACGATTTCGCCAACTTCGCCTGCAGGAAGAGATTTTCCATCTGGGTCTACAACGTCAACGTCGTATTGAGGATTTGCCTTACCCATTGCACCGATTTTTGGAGCCGTGCCGTAAAGGTTTGCTATTGCAAGAGTGGTTTCAGTTTGACCAAAACCTTCCATAATCTCAAGGCCGGTTGCCTCTTTAAATTTATTAAATACTTCTGGGTTAAGAGCCTCGCCTGCCGTAGTCATATGGTGGATAGACGATAGGTCGTATTTAGAAAGGTCGCCACGAATTAACATACGGAGCATTGTAGGTGGGGCGCAGAATGTAGTGATGTTATATTTAGCAAACATTGGTAATAGGTCGTTTTCGTCAAATCTATCGAAGTCGTATACGAATACTGCGCCTTCGCATAGCCATTGTCCGTATAATTTACCCCATAAGGATTTACCCCAACCGGTATCGCTTATAGTTAAATGCAAGCCATCTCTTTCGCAACAATGCCAGTATTTAGCCGTCACGTAGTGTCCTAATGCGTAGGTGTGTTTATGAGATGCCATTTTAGGGTTACCCGTCGTTCCAGAGGTAAAGAACATAAGTGCCGATTCGTCGCCACAAGAACAATCTTCTGGGCGTTCAAATTTACTAGAGAAAAGCTTGTATTCTTTATCAAAATCTAGCCAACCATCTTTAGCGCCACCAACCATTATAAGTTTTTCAACTTGTGGGCATTTTTGCGCTGCGCTTTGAGCATATTCGTAAGTATCGCCGTCAGCCGTGCAAACGATTGCTTTTACGCCTGCTGAATTATATCTATACTCAAAATCGTGTTCTTTTAGTTGGTTAGTTGCAGGAATTGCAACTGCGCCGAGTTTATGTAGCGCAACCATACAGAACCAGAATTGATAATGACGTTTAAGAACGAGCATAACTTTATCGCCACGCTTAATTCCAAGCGAAGTGAAATAGTTAGCAACTTGGTTAGATGCCTTTTTAATATCTTTAAAGGTAAATCTACGCTCGTTTTTATTTTTATCAAGGTGTAGCATTGCTAATTTTTCTGGGTATTTATTAGCAATTCCGTCTACAATATCAAAACCGAAGTTGAAAGTGTCAGTATTTTTGAAGTCGATAGATTGCAACTCTCCGTCTGCGTTTTCTTTAACGTCAAGGAATTTTTCGCAAACAAGTTTTTCACTTGCTTTAGCGTTCATAACGCTCTTTCTAACAACTGTTTCGGCTGAATTATCGCCAGACATAACAACTGCAACAAAAGTGCAACTCTTTCCGTCAACGGCAATCATTCCATGTGGGGTTGAAGAATTATAATAAATGCTATCGCCTTCTTCTAAAACTTCCACGTGGTCGCCTACTTGAACCTTAAGTTTGCCACTTAAAACAAGGTCGAATTCTTGTCCACTATGAGTGGTTAAATGAATAGGTTTATTTTGTTGACTTTGAGAATATTCGTAGGTAACGTAATAAGGTTCTGCAAGTTTATCCTTAAATTTTGGTGCTAAATTAGCAATATCAATGCCGTCTTCTTTAGCCGTTTCTTGACCTTTACCTTTTCGAGTTACGGTATAGGTTGAAAGTTTAGCAGAACTTCCCTCAAGTAGGTCTGTCATATCAACGCCAAACGCTAATGCGCACTTGTGAATAAATGAGAAAGGAATGTCAACCTTTCCACTTTCATAAGAAAGATAGGTTTGTTCGTTAACGTCAGTTTTTTCAGTCATTTCTTTTACGGAGAAACCAATAATTTCACGCAACTCCTTAATTCTTTGTGCGACTTCTGATAACTGATTTAGGGTGTTGTTTGTGTTCATGGCTATTAACCTCCTTTGAAAATTTATTTTATTACCACTTAAAGTGGTTATTTACTTATTTGTTAGATTATCTTGACAAAGCAGTAAACGACGCCACGTAAAGTTTATATCGTTTAAAACAAAAACCCGTCTCAAGAATTTTCTTGAGACGGGTATAATTACTATACTCGTGTTACCACTCAAATTGCGTAGCCATTATAACCACGCCACTCAGACTCCATCAAGCCTTATGCCTTCACGCAGCAATCACGGGAAACCTTACTCGCTTACACTTTAACGTTTCCTGCTCGGAAGTGATAAGAATTTAACCATTGTTTATCGGCTCGCACCAACACCGACTCTCTGTAAAACGCTCTGTTAATTCCGTCTTCGTCATAGCATTTATATTAATTTTTCTTCATTCTATACCTTGCAAACATCTTTGTCAAGCGTTTTTAAGGGATTTTTTATATTTTTTTATTAATCGAAAAAAGTGATAGGGCGTTTTTGTAATAGATTTTTTGCTTTTCTTCTTCGTTAAGCCCTAAAGCTTCTACCCTAGCGATTTCCTCACCAATGCTCCACATCGGGAAATCGGTGCCGAAAATAACTTTATCAGCGCCAAAAAACCTAACTAATTCCTTGCCTTTTTCAGGACTCATAAATGCAAGAGAAGAAGAGCAGTCGACGAATAAATTTTTATAGCCACCTAGTTTTTCCATAACCCTATTCCATAGCGAATAACCACCAAAATGAGCGCCGATTATGGTTAAATTAGGGAAAAGTTTTAATACTCTTTCAAGTCTATCGGGGTTAGAAAAATCGTATCTTTTATCCCCCGTATGGAATAAGACGGGAAGTTTACCCTCGCACAACTCGTAGATTTTTAGACATCTTGGGTCGTCGAGAGCAACGTGTTGAAAATCGTGATGAAGTTTTATGCCCTTAAGTCCGTGAGCGATAACGTCTTCCACGTCGCCCTTTGCGTCTTGAGTGTCTGGATGAATAGCACCAAGTCCTGTAAACCTTTGTGGATTAGCGTTTACGTTATCGCTAATAAACTTGTTTATAGAACGAGATTGTTCGGGTTTAGTTGCAACTGAAAAAATTATACTATGAACTACGCCGTTAGCCTCGTTCTCTTTAAGGAGAGTTTCGAGTTTTCCGTCGTAATTCATTGGAATATCGTAAAAACTACCTATCCCCTGAACGGCTTTATAGGCAACTTTTTCGGGATAAATATGACAATGACAATCGATTATAGGATACATTTTATTTTTCTAGTCCAAGTTCTTGTATAGAGATTTCACGCATTTTGTATTTAAGAATTTTACCTGCGGCGTTCATTGGGAAATCCCTTACGAACACAAAGTATCTAGGAACTTTATGTTTAGCCATGTGAGAGTTGCCGTATTCACGCATTTCTTCTTCGCTACTTTGTTCGCCGTCTTTAAGAACTATCCAAGCGCAAGCCTCTTCACCGTAACGATGGTCTGGAACGCCTACCACTTGAACGTCTTTAATTTTAGAATGAGTTAGATAGAATTCTTCTATTTCTCTTGGGTAAAGGTTTTCGCCACCACGGATAATCATATCTTTTAATCTACCCGTAATTTTGTAATAGCCGTCGCTAGTTCGCATTGCGATATCGCCACTATGTAGCCACCCTTCTTTATCAATGGTTTGCTCGGTTGCTTTTGGCATTTTATAATATCCTTTCATAATATTAAAGCCCCTAGCAACAAATTCGCCGTTCATTCCATCTGGCAAATCTTCGCCCGTTTCAGGGTCTATAATTTTACATTCTACACCAGGGAAAGCGCTACCAACCGTTTCAACACGGTGGTCAATATCTTCGTTTACTTCACCCATAGTGCATCCAGGAGAAGCCTCGGTTTGTCCGTAAACCGAAATGATTTCTTTCATATTCATTTCGTCAGCCGCCCTACGCATTAAGTCTGCAGGACAGTTTGCACCTGCCATAATACCCGTTCTAATATGCGAGAAATCGGTTTTAGCAAAATCTTCGTGGGCAAACATTGCAATAAACATTGTTGGAACGCCGTTAAAACAAGTGATTTTTTCGTCGTTAATACATGCAAGCGAAGATTTTGGCGAGAAATATGGCATAGGACAAATTGTTCCACCATGCGTCATAAGATTAGTCATAGAAAGCACCATTCCAAAGCAATGGAACATTGGCACTTGTATCATCATTCTATCAGCCGTAGAAATATCCATTCTATCGCCAATGGTTTTACCATTGTTTACGATATTTCTATGTGTTAACATTACGCCCTTTGGAAAGCCCGTCGTTCCAGAGGTATATTGCATATTACAAACGTCGTCTGGCTTAACCGTTGACGCACGTCTTAAAACTTCTTCTTTTGGAACTAGTGAAGAACGCTCTAACATTTCATTCCATTCTAGACAGCCGTCCATCTTAAATCCCACGCTAATAATGTTGCGCAAGAATGGTAGTTTTTTAGAATATAACGGATTGCCTGCCTTGGTATGCTTTAATTCAGGGCATAATTCTTCCATAATTTCTTTGTAGTTGCTATCCTTGCAACTATCAATCATAACCAAGGTGTGGGTGTCCGATTGACGAAGTAGGTATTCCGTTTCGTGAATTTTATAAGCCGTATTAACTGTAACTAAAACTGCGCCGATTTTTACCGTCGCCCAGAAAGTTAAAAACCACTCTGGAACGTTAGTTGCCCAAATAGCAACGTGATGTCCCGGTTCAACGCCTAAAGATATTAAAGCACTTGCCACCCTATCAACGTCGTCTCTAAATTGAGAATAAGTCCTCGTATAGTCTAGCGTGGTATACTTAAAAGCGTATTGGTCTGGGTAGCGTTCTGCCATTTCATCTAAAACTTGCGAGAAAGTTAAATCGACAACCTTGTATTTTTCCCAAGGGAAAGTTCCGGTTTTTGAACGATTGTAATAAACGGGTTTTTGTTCGTTGTTTTCACCCGAATTCTTTTGCATATAGTTGATAAAATGGGTTAAAACTACGTCGTCTTGAGTGTAAACGTCATTCCATTCAACGGATACAAAACCTTCGTAGTTAAGCGATTTTAAGGCGTTAATAAATTCTTGGACAGGTAAATCGCCATCGCCAATAAGAAGGTTCCTTCCGTCCTTTCTATCGCCAATTCTAACGTAGTTTATATATGCGCCGAGAATTTGAATAGTTTGGTCTGCCGTTTCCTTTCCGTTAAAGAAAGTTTCACGGATATCCCAACAAACGCCAACCGACGCGCTTTCGAAAAGGTTAATAAGTTCTAGCACCTTTTGAGTGTTAGAAAATTCGCCCGTCGTTTCGATTAAAATGCTAACGCCTAAACTTTCAGCCATCTTTACAGCGCTAGAAAGTTTTTCTTTTATTTCATATAGGTCTTGCCCTTTTTGAACGCTTATAATTACGTTTTTGCTATCGGCACGAACGGCGTAGTCAACGTATTTTTCAATCGCAGAAGTATCCGTTTTAGCGTCGATAGGCGTAGGGAAAGTTAGCGCACTTACGCTTATGTGTCTATTTATAAGTTTGCGCTTTGAATCGGCTTTAACTGCAGAACTAAAAATGCTATCTGCATGGGTAGCCTTTTCATTAAAAGCGTCGAAAATTTCAAATGCCGAAAAACCGTATTCTTTAGCAGTTTTACACAATTCTATAAAGGTAGAACGGCATACGTTTTTAGTTGAAAAAGAAAATTTCATTTTTTGCTCCTAAATTTTAAGCGTTGTAAACGATTTTGTTTAATGCGTTGATATACGCTCTAATACATGCGCCTACTATATCAGTAGAAACACCGTTGCCTGAATAAAGTTTTCCGTCTGCACGGAGTCTAATAACTGCAGAACCTACTGCTTCTCTGCCCTTGGTTACTGCTTGAACGTTAAAGTCGTCTAGTTCGTAGTGATGACCTATGATTTGTTCGATTGCGTGGAATGCAGCGTCGATAGGGCCGTCGCCCGTGCTTACGCCCGTTAATTCCTTGCCGTCTTTAATTAGAATTAGATTTGCAGTAGCCGTCATAACGTTACCACTATTTACTAAATACGTTCCCAAATGATAGGTAGATGGAACTTGCATTGCCGTGCTTGCAACGATTGCTTCTAATTCACGGTCGGTTATTGCGCCCTTTTTAGAACATACTCTTTGGAATTCTTCGTAAACTTTGCTTAAATCTTCCATAGAAAGCTCGTAGCCTAAAGCCGTGATTTTTTTAGAAATATCGTTAAACGAAGTGTCGGCGTTAACCGATGCATTATCCTTACCAACCACGCTAGAAGTAGCGCCGTTATTATCGGCAACGTGCAAGATTTCGTTTACTACGGTGTTAATCAAGGTAACGTCTAGCGAAGTGGTTGCGCCAAGAGAATCGCCTTTAGCACGCATAACTTCAGAGAGAACGTCTGGAGATAAAAAGTCTTCGATACCAACTGCCGTTTTAATTCCGTCTGCGCCAGCCTTGATTACTTCTACGGCGATAGCAGACGCCATTTTAAGTTTGTTAGATGGCTCTACGTATACCTTGATTGGACAAGCGTCTTTAACTTTTTTAACTAGTAATGCAAATTCATCTGGGAATAAAACGCCTGCGTCGTCGCAAAGAGTGATTACGCTAGCGCCGTTTTCATAAGCCGTTTTAGCGCATTGTTCAATAAAGCCTTCTTCTGCCCTACTAGCGTCTTTAGCAACAAATTCTACTTGAGCAAAATCTTTAGCCTTTGCTACGATTTTAGCAATTTTTTCTAGCATTTTAGGTGCTTTTGCATGATAAAAATATTCCATTTGGGTAGTTGAAATAGGTAAAACTACCAAAATTCTACTACTCTTAGCACCCTTAACAGGAGCGAAAACTTGTTCTAAATCTTTTTCGTTATCGCAAGAAACACAAACAACACAGTTAGTATCTTCTGCAATAGTGCGAGAAACCACTGCTTGTTCATTCTTTTCAAGGGCTGACGGTAATTCGATAGCGTTAACACCCAGCCTTTCTAGATTTTTAGAAATGGAAAGTCTTTCTCTAAAAGAAAGGTCTTTGTTAAGCACTTCCGTTGCTATGCGCAAGGTTACGTCAATTACGTCAATTTTCTTCATAGTAACACCTCTATAAATTTTGTTTTTGTATTTTTACATTTTTTTGTTTTTTAAGATTAGGGATTTAATTAAGTATGTGAATTATTTTTGATATTCCCTAAACGATAAAGTTAGTTTTTGGAGTAACGAACGATTAAAGCAAGCAAAAAGGTCAAATGCGAGCAAGACTAGGCAAAGACCGATGGCAAGAGTTTACATCTTGTCGAGGGATTTAACGATGTATTGCGAAGTATTTCACGTTTTTGCGTTTAATCGTGAGTTACGACAAAAACAAATAAAAAACCCGTCTCAATTCAATGAGACGGGATGACTGACAAAATATCAACCACGGTACCACCCGTTTTGTTCTAAAAAAGAACCACTCTATAAAGCACCATCATGCTTTCGACCTATAACGGGCTCACCCGTAACTTCTTACTACTTTCAGAAGTTCTGCTCCGATACGAGACTTTTCTTAAAACCACCCACCGTTTCGCACCAAACAACGGCTCTCTGTAAGGTTTGCGTTTTAGAAAATAATATCATCATCGCATTTGTTTTTTTTAGTATTCTAATACACCAAAAAGTTTTTGTCAACTATTTTAAGTCTAAAACGAGATTTTTTTCATTCCTTTTTGGGTAACGACGTAGTGTTCGTTAAACCCTACTTGTCTAGCCATGCTTTCAACCATATCGAAACCACAGTCCAAATAGTCTTTATTGTGGCAGTCGGACGAAACGACAATCTTTCCACCCTTTTCTTTAATTCTTTTTAGCAAGGTTAAGTTTGGATAAGGGGTCGTCCTATACCCTCTTGAAATAGCACCCGTGTTAATTTCAAACGGAACACCGAACTTAACTAGATAATCAACGGCGTCGATTGCATATTCAAAATATTTGTTGGAAAGTTTAATATCTAGTGCTTCGACAAATTTGGTTACTAGGTCTATGTGCGCTATAAAACTTGGATTGGTTTTTTCTACTATAGTTTTAGCAACGTCATAGTAATCTTTTGCATAAGCGTCAAAGTCGCCTTTATATTCCTCGACTAGGTTTTTCTTACAATCTTCTAGCGAACGGTCTACGTAAAGAATTTTGCCCTTATGCCTAAAATAATGCGCACCTCCTATAACGTAGTCGTAATCGTATTCAAATTTAGGAGAATAAACGTCTTGCTCTATACCACATAGAATTTCTATTTGGTCTTTGTATTTAACCTGTAATTCACGAAGAGTTTTATAGTAATTTTCTAATCCTTGCTTTGAAACTATAGGCTCTATATCTCCCTCGGTGTAACTATGAATAGAAAAACCTAAAGCAGTAAAACCTTTGTTTATTGCCGATAAAATCATTTCTTCGGGGGTGTTTTTCCCATCACAAAAAGACGTGTGAGTGTGAAAATTGGTTTTTACCATTTTTTTACTTCCGTTTATTTCATTTTTTCTTGTTTAACTTTGTGGTCAATAATATGGCGTGATGCAAGTTCACGACGAATATCGTTAACGCTAATGCCCATTTCAACCATTAAAACCATTGCGTGATAGGTTAAATCAGCAAGTTCGTAAATAGTTTCGGCTTTATCGCCTGCTTTTCCACCAATTATAACTTCGGTGCATTCTTCGCCTACCTTTTTAAGAATTTTATCAATTCCTTTTTGGAATAGATAGGTTGTATACGAGCCTTCAGGTAAATCTCTTTTTCTACCTTCTAAAAGTTCATAAAGTCCGTCTAGAGAAAATTCATTTTTATCTTCGGCTTTATAAACGAGATTATTAAAGCAAGAATCAGTTCCCAAATGACAAGCAGGTCCGTCCTTTTCAACGACAACCACCAAAGCGTCGTTATCGCAATCGGCAGTAATAGAAACTACGTGTTGATAATTTCCACTCGTTTCGCCTTTTAGCCAAAGTTCTTTTCTACTTCTAGACCAGAAACAAGTTAAGCCTTTCTCCATTGTGATTTTTAGGCTTTCTTCGTTCATATAAGCAAGGGTTAAAACCTTTTTAGTGTAAGCGTCTACAACTATTGCTGGAATTAATCCGTTTTCGTCGAATTTCAAACTTTTAATATCTAACATAAATCTCTCCTTAACGAACAATAATGCCGTTTTCTTTTAGGTTTTTCTTTAAGTCTGCGATTTTAACTTCGCCAAAGTGGAATATAGATGCGGCAAGGCCTGCGTCTATGGTAGGAATTTCCTTAAACAAGGTTACGAAATCTTGTATCGAACCTGCACCACCAGAGGCTATTACGGGAACGTTTACTGCACTACAAACTTCTTTAAGAAGTTCTATATCAAAACCCTTTTTAACGCCGTCGGTATCAATAGAGTTAACCACTACTTCGCCTGCGCCGTTAGAAACGCATTTCTTTATCCAAGAAATTGCCTCTATGCCGGTGTTTTCTCTTCCACCTTTACTAAAAACGGTAAACTTTCCGTCTACCCTTTTAACGTCAACCGAGATTACAACACATTGGTCGCCGTATTTTAGCGCACCTTGTTTTACTAGGTCGGGATTTCTAATCGCCCCAGAATTTACGCTAACCTTATCAGCACCACACTTAAGCACCCTGTCGAAATCTTCTATGGTGTTAATGCCACCACCAACGGTGAGTGGAATAAATACGTTTTGGGCAACTTCGGTTAGTATGTCGGTGAATAGTTTTCTTCCATCGCTACTTGCCGTTATGTCGTAAAAAACTAGTTCGTCTGCCCCACAATCGCTATAAAACTTACCTAGCGTTACTGGGGAAGAAACGTCGTTTAAGTTGTTAAAATTTACCCCTTTAACTACTCTGCCGTCTTTAACGTCTAAACAAGGGATAATTCTTTTAGTTATCATTTGCTATCTCCACTGCCTTTTTAAGGTCTATTGCGCCCACGTAGTAAGCCTTTCCTATAATCGCCCCGTGAACGCCCGAGTTTTTAAGAGCAATTATATCGTCCATACTAGAAACGCCACCAGATGCTATAAATTCCATATTGAATTTTTTGATAAGTTGGGCGTATAGTTCTCTATTAGTGCCTTGCATTGCGCCGTCTTTAGATATGTCCGTGCAAATAATGGTTTTAACGCCTATCTCTTGCATTAAAGCGCAAAATTCAAAGCAAGTGTATTGAGATTTTTCCACCCAGCCTTTTATAGCCACAAAACCATCTTTAACGTCAACGCCAACGGCAATCTTTTCGCCGTATTCATTAACGACTTTTCTTAAAAATTCTTGGTCGTTAACGGCTGCCGTGCCGAGTATTACTCTATCAACGCCGTTATCGAGATACTTTTTAACCGTTTCTATATTTCTTATTCCACCACCTATTTCAACGAAAAGGTCGGTGTTTTTTGCTATTTCTTTTACTACTTCTATGTTAGGGGTAGTGCCGTCTTTAGCGCCCTCAAGGTCTACTAAATGAATATATTTAGCTCCTGCCACTTCAAAATCTTTGGCAACGGATAGGGGATTATCGTTATATATGGTCATTTGAGCATAGTCGCCCTTAAAAAGCCTAACGGCTTTCCCACCGAATAAATCTATTGCTGGAAAAATCTTCATATTAATTACCTAACTCACAAAACGCTTTTAATATTTTTAGTCCTACTTCTCCACTTTTTTCAGGGTGGAATTGACAGCCGTAAACGTTATCCTTTTGAACGATTGCAGTTATATCGAAATGATATTCAGCAGTAGCAACTAAACTCTCCGTGCAATTTTTAGCGCAGTAAGAGTGAACAAAATACACGCAATCACCCTCGTTTATATATTTTAGTAGTGGGCTTTGCTTAACGAATTTTAAGGCATTCCAACCAATGTGTGGAATTTTGTATTCTTTAGGAATATCGATATATTCCACTTGACCTTTTATAAGGGAAAGACCTTGATATTCGCCGTATTCGTAACTTTTATCGAAAAGCATTTGCATACCGAGGCATACGCCAAGTAAAGGCTTTCCTTTTTTTGCTTGGTCGATAACAACTTTATCTAATCCACTCTCTTTAAGTTTTTTAGATGCGTCACCAAAAGCGCCAACGCCCGGTAAAATAATTTTATCTGCCTTTTCTATTTCTTCTACCTTGCTAGTAATTATGGTATCGTAGCCAATCGCCTTAAAGGAAGATTTAAGCGAAAACAAATTACCAACGCCGTAATCTATAATTGCAATCATTATAAAACACCTTTAGTTGATGGAATTTCGTCTGCGAAAGCCTTGTCGATTTCTACTGCCGTTTTAAGCGAGCGAGCAAACGACTTAAAAGCACCTTCTACTACGTGGTGAGAATTAGTTCCTGCCATTTTTTGAACGTGCAAGGTTAAACCTGCGTGGCGCACGAATGCTTGGAAAAATTCTTCGATAAGTTCAACTGGAAAATCGCCCATAATTTTAGTTCTAACAGGTAGGTCGTAACGAAGATAACTTCTTCCTGAAATATCAAGGGCCGTTAAAATTAGGCTTTCGTCCATTGGAAGAATGGTCGAGCCGTAACGGACAATGCCCTTCATGTCCCCGAGCGCCTTTTTGATGGCTTTACCTAAAACGATACCAACGTCTTCAACCGTGTGGTGATAATCTACGTAAATATCTCCCTTGCAAGTAACGTCTAAATCAAATCTAGCGTGTTTAGTAAAGAGTTCTAACATATGGTCGAAAAAACCACAACCTGTGTTTATAACGCCCTTTCCCTTTCCGTCTAGATTTATGGTAAGTGAAATATCCGTTTCTTTGGTTTTTCTTTCAATACTTGCAATTCTCATTGTTTTTCTCCTAAAATTTCTTCAACCTTTTTGATAAAGGTTTTCATTTCATCAAAACTACCAATGGTAATTCTGTTATAGTTTTTAATTCTTTCCTTATCGAAGTGGCGAACTAACACGCCCTTTTCTTTAAGTTTAAGGTATAGTTCCTTTCCTTCGATTTTTTCGCTTTTAGCAAATATGAAGTTTGCCTTTGATGGAAGTATGCTAAATCCTAGTTTTTCAAGTTCTTTAACCGTCCATTCACGATTTTTGATAATGGTTTTTGCATTATCCATATAGTAGCCGTTATCTTTAAGGGCAAAAGTGCCTGCAATTTGAGTTAGACTATTAACGTTATAGGGGTTGGTTGAATATTTAATCTTTTCTAAATCTTCAATAATTTGTGGACTAGCAAAGGCAAAGCCTAATCTTGCGCCTGCCATACTTCTTGACTTTGAAAAGGTTTGAACACATAAAAGATTATCGTATTTTTCTATTAAGGTGCTACAACTATTTCCACCAAAGTCGACGTAAGCCTCGTCGATAACCACAACCCCATCCTTATTGGTTTGTAGAATGCGTTCTATATCTTCTAAAGATATATCCATTCCCGTAGGGGCGTTAGGGTTTGCGATTACTACTAGTTTATTTTGATTACAAAAAGCATCAATGTCAAGCGAAAAATCGTCTTTTAATGGAATTATAGTAGATTTTAAGCCGTAAAGGTCGGCAAACACCGAATAAAAGCCGTAAGTAATATCTGCAAACACTACTCCGTTTTGACCGTAAGCCATAAAAGCAAAGTTCAAAATCTCGTCCGAGCCGTTTGAAACGAATACGTTTTCTTGTTTGGTTCCGTAAACGTATGCTAGTTGAGATTTAAGTTTTTTGCACACGGGGTCGCAGTAAAGCCTTAGGTTTTTTACGCTTTGTTTATCAACTGCTTTAACTACCTTTTTGCTTGATGGAAAAGGCGACTCATTAGTGTTTAGTTTGATATATTTTTTGTCTTGAGGCTGTTCGCCAGGGGTATATGCCGTTAATTTTTGTAACCCGTCATTTAAAAATCTACTCATATTATTCTTCCGTATCTTCAAATCTTACGCTAGCGCTGTTTGCGTGTGCTGTTAAGCCTTCTTTTTGAGCAAAATACGCAACGTCTTTATAAACTTCTTTTAGCGCATCTTGGGTGTAGTAGGTAAATTGTGTCTTTTTAATAAAATCGTCTACTGAAAGTGGGCTAGAAAACCTTGCCGTGCCACTAGTTGGCAGAGTGTGGTTAGGTCCAGCAAAATAATCGCCAAGTGCCTCTGGGCAATATCTTCCCATAAAAATACTACCTGCGTTTTCGATTTTATCAAGGTAATCGAATGGGTTATCCACAACTAGTTCAAGGTGCTCTGGGGCAATTTCGTTGCTAACCTTGATAACTTCTTCAATGTCTTTTGCAACTATTATTTTGCCGTTTTGGTCTATGGAAATTCTAGCGATTTCCTTTCTTGGTAATTTTTCTAGTTGAACTTCGATTTCTTGTTGAACGGCTTTAGCAAGGTCTATACTTTCAGTAACTAAAACTGCGCTTGCCATTTTATCGTGTTCGGCTTGAGAAAGTAGGTCGCTTGCAATGTGCTTAGGGTTACTCTTTCCGTCGGCAATAACTAAAATCTCGCTTGGGCCTGCAATCATATCTATTGATACCAAGCCAAAAACTTGGCGTTTTGCCTCGGCAACGAAGGCGTTACCTGGGCCAACGATTTTATCTACCTTTTTAATGGTCTCCGTGCCGTAAGCCAAAGCGCCTATTGCTTGCGCACCACCAACTTTATAAACCTTGTCTACCCCTGCGATTTTTGCCGAGGCTAAAATAACGGGGTTGATTTTTCCTTCCTTGTTAGGAGGGGTGGTTATGCAAACTTCTTTTACGCCTGCGATTTTAGCAGGAATGCTATCCATTAAAACGGTAGATGGATATGCAGCCGTGCCACCTGGAACGTAAAGGCCTGCCCTTTCGATTGGGGTGATTTTTTGACCTATTATAACGCCGTTTTGCTTTTCGATTTTAAAGCCATTTCTAACTTGTTTAGAGTGGAATTCCTTAATATTTTGGCTAGCCTTTTTAAGAACTTCTAAAAACTCTGGCTCAACCAACGAGAGCGCCTCTTGGAATTCTTCTTCGGTAACTTCTAGCGAAGTTAAACTCGCTTTATCGAATTTTTCAGCATATTCGATAAGCGCTTTATCGCCGTTATTTTTAACGTTTTCTAAAATTTCAGTAACCGTTTTAGAAACGTCTATTTTTTGTTCTTCTCTACAAAAGATTTTTTCGCCTAGGGCTGAATAATCTAAAATTTTAATCATCTTGTTTCACCTGTGAAAAAAGTCCTTCTTCTATATCTTTAATTCGTTTAGCCTTAAAGCCGAATGCCGACTTGTTTGCAATGAGCCTTGCACTAATAGGAACAATCGTTTCAAAAGGAATTAGGTTGTTTTCGAGCAAGGTTTTACCCGTTTCGACTATATCCACGATAACGTCGGAAAGCCCTAAAATCGGTGCGATTTCTATAGAGCCGTTTAGGTGAATTATATCAATATCCCTACACTTTTTATTGTAGTATGCTTGAGCGATATTTTTGAACTTTGTAGCAACTCGTAAGGTTTTGCTTTCGTCGTCAACGAAGTCGTTTTTACTAGCAACAGCCATACGGCATTTACCGATATTAAGGTCTAAAAGTTCGTAAACGTCTGGGGTGTATTCAAGTAAGATGTCTTTACCTGCAACGCCAATATCAGCACTACCCCTTTCAACGTAAATGGTTACGTCGGATGGTTTAACCCAAAAATATCTAATCTTCTTTTCTTTGTTTTCAAATATTAACTTACGGTTGTTTTCCTTGATTGTAGGGCATTCAAAACCAGCCTTTTCGAACATATCGTAAACTTTTTCGCCAAGTCTACCTTTTGGAAGAGCAACGTTAATATATCCGTCGTCTAAAGGCACGTCTTCGCCAAATCTTTCAAGTTCGTCTAGGTAAACTGCAAAACCTATTGCAGAAGAATTTCTACCCATTTTTTTAAGTAGGTTGTCGTATTCGCCACCAGATAGAACTTTGGTTGCAATGCCGTTTATAAAGCCCTTGAAAATAATACCACTATAATATCCGTCTAAACTGATTACTGAAAAATCAATATTAACGTTATTTTCGTAGCCACTTTCGGTAAGGGAAAGAATAAACTTATTAAAATCGTTAAGTATTGAAAGAGTGTTATTAGACTTGCAAACCTTTTTAACGGTAGAAAGACAAGCATTTACGCTTTCGTAATTTTCAAAAAAAACCCTGATAGCGTTAAATTGCTCTAGAGAAAGTAGTTCTTTTGCCTTTCCTTCGTTCTTTTGAGAAAGAGCAACTAAAACTTGTTCTTTTAACTCTCCATCAATTTGGTAATCGTTTAGAATACCTTCTACTAAAGGAATGCTAGAAATTTGCAAAACGAAAGAATTGCTAATAGTTTTAAGACTTTCAAGCGCAAGTAAGGTAACTTCTAAAAGGTCTTTTTCCTTAACGTCGCCAATGCACTCTAAACCCGTTTGCAAAATTTCCTTGTAGGTTTTACTGCCTTCGGCAATTCTGTAAACGTTTTCGTTATAGAAATACTTTTGAACTTCGCCCGAAGTGTCCTTGCAGTTTTTGATAATAGACAAGGTAACGTCTGGCTTTAGCGCCAAAAGTTTTCCGTTGGTATCGTTAAAGGTAATAACGCCGTCGTTAAGTAAAAATTCTTTGTTTTTAGAATATAAGTCGTATTCTTCAAACTTACTCATTTTAAATTGACGGTAACCTTTCTTTATAAAGAGTTCACGCATAGTGAACACAATTTTTTCATCAAATTTTAAAATAGATTGGTCAAACATTAGTCTTTCATCCTTTCAATAACAGTATCGTAACCACCAGCGCCATAGTTAACGTATTTGCTAACCCTAGAAATGGTGGCAGTGCTAGCGCCTGTGTTTTTATTAATGTCGATATAACTTTCGCCCTTTTTAAGACGAAGAGCCACTTCCATTCTTTGAGCAAGCGCTTCTAATTCTTGAATAGTGCAGATATCGTTAAAAAACGCAGAACACTCGTCTTGGTTTTTCAGCGTTAAAACTGCTTGATAAAGTTTTGTAAAATCACATTGGTTTTGTTTTTTCATTTAATATCCCACCTGATTTTTCTTTTTACTTTAGTATTTTAGCACGCTAAAGTGTAAAAGTCAAACGATTTAACACGCTAAAGTAAAAAATATTTTTAACTTTTCGGCTTTTTGCGCTCATTTTAGAATTTTTCATTTCCACTTGCTTTTATATCAAAAATAAAGTATAATGTATGAAATCATTTATATGGTTACATTTAAGGACTTGTATGCAAAAAGAAAATCTAAACGTTAATAATAGCGAAAAAGAGAATTTTTCTCTTTTTGAGGCTATGGATATATATCTTCCTCACGTAGACGGGGTTATTACTTGTATGCACAACTACTGCACGCACGCTGTTAAAAAAATAAACGTGGTTGCAGGTGTGCCTTTTGACCCCGATAATTACGACGACAAACTTACATACCCCGTTGTTAGATGTAAAAGTTTATACTTACCTTTTTTAAACTATAGATATTGTAGAGCAACCAAAGATAAAAAATTCTTTGACGAAATAATGGATAAGCACTTTGATATTGTGCACGTTAACTCGCCTTTTAATATGGCGAAGTTTGCCTTAAAAGTTGCTAAAGCAAAAAATATCCCTGCCGTTGCAACTTTCCATTCTAACATGCGCCCAATCTTCAAATCTATCGTTAAATCTAAATGGATTACCGAAAAAATGATTGGAATACTAGGAAAAACCTACAACCAGTTCGACGAGATTTTCGTTTGTTCTCCTCTAGTAGAAGAACAATGCCGTTCTTTTGGATATAAGGGTAAAATCTCTTATCTTCCTTTTGGAACTAAACTTCCTAAATGCGACGATAAAGAGCAAAATATCGCCCTCGCTAACCAAAAATTTAACATAAAAGAGGACGAAACGGTCTTTATCTACGTTGGTAGACTTGAAAAACTTAAAAGAATAGACTTTATCTTAAAAAGCCTTAAAAAACTAAAGGACGACGGGCAATCGTTTAAGTTCTTTATCGTTGGAAAAGGTCAAGATAAGAAAAAATTAATGCGCCTAAAAACAAAGTTAGGCTTTACCGACCAAGAAGTAGTTTTTACGGGTTTTGTAGAAGAAAGCGATTTCCCACTACTTTATTCAAGAGCAAACCTACTTCTCTTCCCTTCTTTATACGATAACTTTGGGTTAGTTAAGGTTGAGGCGGCGTCATTCGACACGCCGGGCTTGTTTATAGAAGGCTCTTGCGCAGGATACGGCGTTACACACGGCGTTAACGGATACCTTTCTAAAGATACCGAGGAAGATTTCTTCCTTACCATAAAAAATGCTATAAAAGACAAAGATGCCCTAAAACAAGTGGGCAAAAACGCAGGAAAAGACTTGTATATTTCTTGGGAAGACTGCGCTTATCAGTTCGTAGAACGCCTTATAGAAGTTACCGAGAGGTTTAATAATGAAAATAAGAAGTAGAGCGCCTTTAAGATTAGGTTTAGCCGGTGGTGGCACCGACCTTGAAAGTTATAGCAAGGTTTACGGTGGCGCAGTTTTGAACGCTACTATTAAAATGTATGCTTACTGCACCATTGAGCCAACCGATAACGGCAGAATCTCCATAGTCGCTTACGATAACAATAATAGTTTAGACGTCCCTTCTACCCCAGAACTTAAAATCGAGGGTGAAGAACTTATTCTACATAAAGGTGTTTACAATCGTATCGTTAGAGATTTTAACGGTGGCAAACCCCTTTCTTTTAACATGAGCACTAGTAACGACGCACCCGTTGGTTCGGGGCTTGGCACTTCGTCTACTATGGTCGTTGCTATTTTAGAGGCTTTTAATAATTGGCTTAAACTTGGTCTTTCTCAATACGATATGGCTATGCTTGCCTATTCTATTGAACGAGAAGACTTACTACTTAAAGGTGGTAAACAAGACCAATTTTCGGCTGTCTACGGTGGTTTTAACCTTATGGAATTCAACATGGACGGCTCGACTATCGTTAACCCACTTTGCCTTAACGAATACACACTTAACGAACTTGAAAGTTCGCTTATTCTCTTTTATAACGGCAGAAGTAGAAGTTCGGCTAAAATTATTAGCGAGCAAATTTCTAACGCAAAGCAAAAAAAGGCAAAAACCATTACTGCAATGCACAGCCTTAAAAAATGCGCTTACAGAATGAAAGAAACCCTTGAAAAGGGAAAAGTTAGTGGTTTTGCTAGAATACTTAAACAAACGTGGGCTGAAAAGAAAAAGACTTCTAGCATAATTTCCAACAACGAACTTGAACTTATTATCAAGTTTGCAACGGCTAACGGCGCTAAAGGGCTTAAAATATCGGGCGCAGGTGGCGGCGGCTTTTTAATGCTTTACTGCAACCCTCACGATAGACAACGTTTAACCGACGCAATGAAAACCTTACACGGACAAATTTTCCCCGTTTACTTCTCTTCTAAAGGTGTTGAGAGTTGGACGGTTGTGGAGAACGAAGATTAATGAAAGCACTTATTCTTGCAGGGGGTAAAGGCACTAGGCTTTGTGAAATTACTAAAAATCAAGTTCCAAAGCCAATGGCTAAACTCCTTGGAAAGCCTATAATTGAATACGTTATTGATAACCTTAAACAAAACGGCGTTTATGATATTACGATAAGCGTCGGTTTTTTAAGTGAAGTCATCAAAGACTACCTCAAAGATGGCAAAGATTTTGGCGTTAATATTTCTTATATAGAAGAAACTATGCCACTAGGTTCAGGGGGTTGTCTTTTCTTTCTTAAAGGCAAGGTTAACGAAGATTTTATCGTTTGCCCAGGCGACGCTCTATTCGACGTTAATATTGAGAAAATGATGGCTTTCCACAAGCAAAAAGGTGGACTTATTACACTTTTTACTCACCCTAACCTTCACCCATACGATAGCGATTTAGTTATTGCAGATAAAAACGGACTAGTTAAAGATTTACACTTTAAGAGTTTGCCTCGTGATTTTTACTATTACAACTCGGTAAATGCTGGTATTATAATAATTAATCCAAAGGCTTTAGAAAGTTTAGAATGCCCTAAAAAACTTAATATGGAACACGACTTCGTGTATCCGTTTATCGCTAAAAATCAAGTTTATTCTTATTCTTCTACCGAATACGTAAAAGACGTTGGAACGCCAGAAAGATTTAACAAGGCGCAAGAAGACTTAAAAAATAATCT
Source organism: Christensenellaceae bacterium (assembly GCA_045651365.1). GTDB lineage: Bacteria > Bacillota > Clostridia > Christensenellales > Borkfalkiaceae > UBA1259. Next base: position 19,272 of record JAZRSF010000032.1, on the reverse strand, counting down.
TCCTAAAAAAAAGAATACCATCAACAAACAAAAGGCAATATTTTTGGATAGAGACGGCACTATAAACGCTTATAAAGGGTTTATTAAAAGCCACCAAGATATCGAACTTTTACCTTTGGTTAGCGAGGCGATTGGAAAGATTAATAAAAGTGAATACCTTGCGATAATCGTTTCTAATCAACCTGTAATCGCTCGTGGTGAGGCTACCTTTGACGACATTGATACTATGTTTAAGAAGATAGAAACGCTTTTAGGACAAGATGGCGTTTACGTTGACGGATTTTATTACTGCCCACACCACCCACACAAGGGTTTTGAGGGCGAAGTTCCCGAACTAAAATTCGATTGCGATTGCAGAAAACCAAAAATAGGAATGCTAGAAAAGGCAACGCTAGACTTTAATTTAGATTTATCTAAATGCTTTATGGTTGGCGATACAGAGTTAGACGTTCTAACGGGTAAAAACGCCAATATACCTACCGTAAGGGTTACTACGGGCGCAAATGAAAAAGAGTTAACCACCACCCCCGATTACACGGCTAATAACCTTTTAGAGGCTGTTGAATGGATATTAAATAAATAACGACAAAATAAAATCAGCAAAATGAAAACAAGCGAAGAACTTTCTTCGCTTGTTTTATTATGGAAAATTTTACTTTATCGCCACTTCGCCTTTTGTCATACCGACCGAGCGTTAGCGAGTGGAGTGTATCTCTATTAACTTAACGTCGCTATGCCGTCCGAACAAATAACCTTTGTCGCTGGAACATTTTTTTTCCAATAAGAACCTTTAACAATAGCATTCCACTCTTCAATCGTGCCGTTGAACTTTATGCTTGTTAACGAGGTGCAATATCTGAACGCAGAATCTCCTATACTCGTTACGCTGTCAGGTATTTCTATACTTGTTAATGATGAGCAATACTCGAACGTAAATCTACCTATGCTAGTTACACTTTTTGATATAGTTATACCTGTTAATGAATCGCAACCCCAGAATGCTTCATCACCTATACTCGTTACACTATCGGGAATTATTATATTTGTTAATGATGAGCACTCAGAGAACGCATCCCAAGCAATAGCTTTAGTGCCTTGTTTTATAGTGTAACTGCCTAATATATCTTCTTTTGCTTCTATTAAATAGCTATCAATGTATAATACTCCATCTTCCCAATTATCTTGATTATTATAATATCCTGTTTTGTAAAAGGCATAACTACCTATATTAGTTAAACTATTTGGTAGTGTAATACTAGTTAGTGATGAACAATTATAGAACGCAGAACCATCTATACTCGTTACACTATCGCCTATTACTACACATGTTAACGAGGTGCAGTTATAGAAAGCACACCTGGAAATCTTTGTTGCGGTTGTTAATACTACTTCTGTTACTAGTTCACCATTTATATATAAGTTTTTAGCACAATATAATGGATTTGAATCATAGCTAGCAAATTCTATTTTCGCCCATTGGTCTATACTTCCAGTGTAATCTACACTTGTTAATGATGAACAATCAGAAAACGCGTCATAACCTATACAAGTTACACTGTTTGGTATAGTTATACTAGTTAATGATGAACAATTATAGAACGCATACTCGCCTACACTCGTTATACTATTTGATATAGCTATTTCTGTTAATGAATTGCAACTCCGAAACGCGTCATCACCTATACTAGTTACACTATAATTATTTCCTTTGTAAGTAATGCTTGATAGAATTACTGCATTAGTAATATTTTTTGACTGTATTGCAACTGTTGCAACACCATCTTTTATTCCATACCTTACACCGTCTATCACAGTATAAATATATCCATCACTAGCTACGTCATTATTTTTGCAATCCCAAACTACTGGAGAATAAGTCCAAGCAGAATCCCATCCGTTTGGCTTTTGAATTGCTTCACAATATATTATTAATGATTCACACCAAGAGAACGCCGAATCACCTATACTCATTACACTATCTGGTATTACTACACTTGTTAATGATGAACAATACTCGAACGCAGAAGAACCTATACTCGTTACACTATCCCCTATTACTACACTCGTTAACGACTCGCAATTATAGAACGCTTCATAACCTATACTCGTTACACTGTTTGGTATCGCTATGCTTGTTAATGAATCACAATCGTAGAACGCTTCATAACCTATGCGATTTACTCTGTTACCTATTGTTACACTTGTTAATGACGAACATTCTTCGAACGCATCTTCTCCTATACTAGTTACACTATTTGGTATCGTTATGTTTGTTAATGCTGAACATCTGCTAAACATATATCTATTTACACTAGTTAAAGTGCTTGGCAAAGTTATGCTAGTCAATGATAAACAACCACTGAACGCAGAATCACCTATACTAGTTACACTGTCTGGAATTTCTAAACTTGTTAACGAGGTGCAATCATCGAACGCATCTTCTCCTATACTAGTTACACTATTTGGTATCGTTATATTTGTCAATGATGAACAACCAGAGAATGCGTCATCACCTATACTCGTTACACTATTAGGTATTGCTACGCTTGTTAATGATGAACATTTACCGAACGTATATCTACCTATGCTATTTACACTGTTTGGTATCGTTATGCTCGTTAATGACGAACACCCATAAAATGCATAAGTAGAAATCTTTGTTGGAGGCATTATATTTACTTCTGTTACTAGTTGTCCGTTTATATATAATTTTCTAGCATGACTTAATGGATTTGACAAGTTGTCAACAAAATATATTTGAGCCCACTGGTCTATCGTCCCAGTGTAATCTACTCTTGTTAACGAATAACAATCGTAGAACGCATAACCACCTATACTAGTTACACTGTTTGGTATTGTTATGCTTGTTAATGATTCACAATTATAGAACGCACGCCAAGCAATAGCTTTAGTGCCTTGTTTTATGGTGTAACTGCCGGATATATCTTCTTTTGCTTCTATTAAATAGCTATCAATGTATAATACTCCACCTTCCCAATTATCTTGATTATTGTAATATCCTGTATTATTAAAAGCAGAGTCACCAATATTAGTTACACTGTTTGGTATCGTTATTCCTGTTAGTGATGAACAATTAGAGAAGGCAGAACCAGCTATACTTGTTACACTGTTTGGTATTATTACACTTGTTAATAATGAACAATTAGAAAATGCTTCATAACCTATGGTAGTTACTGCAAAGTTATATCCCTGATAGGTAACACTTTTTGAGATATTTGCAAAGGTTACGGAAGTATCGCAATTACTAACCACTGCTTTGCCGTCTAATATAGAATAAGTTACACCATCAAAAGTTACTTCCCCCATAATATCGTCTGGAATGTTATTTTCGCTATCATTATCTTCGCCCGTTTGATTGCCACTGTTATTATCCGCGTTATCGTCTTCACCACAAGCAGTAAAGCAAAATACAGACGTGCAGATTAATAGCACCACGAGTAAAAGTTTAATAAGTAGGTTTTTTTTCATAAAACCCTCCAATAAAAAAAGTGTCGCTTGCAAAGCAAACGACACTAGTAAAAGGCATCTTCCGCTTTGCTGCGACGCAATTCACAATCAATAATTCAAACAAAGATTTATGTAACGCGAAAAGACACACTTCTACCCGAAGCGTATGCTTTGTTTGAATTATTAAATTACGTCGCAAATGTATTTTAACATTTTATAAAACGTTTTGCAACAATTTTTAATAAATATCAATTTTTCCTTTCCCCCTCTTAAACTCCTAAACTTGTTTTAAAAAACGCATACAGTTGCAAACTGTATGCGTTTTAACAGAACACCTTGGTTAAAACTTTTTACAAGCAAAAACTAGCCACTGAGTTAGTGGCTAGTTTTTTCTCAACATTATTTGTTTATAATTTCTAACGCTTCGTTAAAGGTTGGAATAGCGTCTCTCATGCCTACCTTGGTGCATTTAAGACCAGCCACTACCGAGGCGATTTTACAACAATTTGAAAGGTCGTAACCCTTTAAATAAGCAGATATAAACGCGCCGTGAAAGGTATCTCCTGCGCCGTTACTATCAATGCAGTTTACCTTGTAACTATCGTAACGCTTAATTTCTTCATTGTCGTAGTAAATGCCACCATTAACGCCTTCAGTAACCACTAAAACTTTAGGGTTGTATTTTGCTTTTAAAATTTCTATCGCCGACTTTGTGTTATCGGTATTAGTAATTTTCATTGCAAATTCTTCAGATGGAATTAAAACGTCTACTAATGGAAGAAGATTTTCTACCCCCGGATATACTCCACCTGCATCTAAACTTACCAAAACGCCCTTTTCTTTTGCATATTTAGCACAAGCAATCGCTGTGTTTATGCTATTGCCGTCTAAATGCAAAAGGTCTGCGTCGTCAATAACGGAAAAATCTAATAAATCTGGATTATCAGGCACGTCGCCACGCTCAAAAACACAAGTTCTAGAGCCGTTTTCAGTAGACAAGAGAATGTAAGAAGTAAATGCCGAAGTTTTTCTAATATGGGATACGCCCGTAGTTTTAACTCCGTATCTGTTTAGTTCACTTTCTAAAAAATCTCCGTCGGCATTTTTAGATAGACAACCTAAAAACTCTGCGTCAATTCCAAGTTTTGCTAGAACGACAAGTGCGTTGGCAACAGGACCACCACCCGTTTTAACTATTTTGTTTGCAGGGCATTTTTTATCTTCTAATGGATATTTATGGCATTCTATTAAGGTATCAAGAACGCAAGCACCTACACCCACAACTTTTTTCATACTCTATCGTTTGCTCCTAGAAGTTTGATTTTAGATGATGCAAATTCTTTAACAGCGTTAATAGGTTCACGCATAAATAGGTCAACTGCAACAAGACTTCTATCCACACCGAAAACGCTATCTAGGAAAGAATAACAAACGTCTGTGCCAAAGTTTACTTTGCGAATACCTGCTTTAATTGCCATTTTAATTTGGTCGTCTGGAATACCACTTCCACCATGAAGAACTAGAGCAACTTTTGCTGCTTGCTTAATTTCTTTAATTCTATCAATAGCAAGAACAGGCGCTTGTTTATATCTACCGTGAGCAGTTCCAACTGCAACTGCAAGTGCGCAAACACCCGTTTGTTCGGCAAACGTTTTTGCTTCTTCTACGGTAGTATAATCGGTAGGAACGCCATCTGCTGCCTTACCAATATGTCCTATTTCACCTTCTACACCAACGTTTGCTGGAGTTAAAACTTCAACAGCCTTTTTGGTGAGTGCGATATTTTCTTCAAATGGAAGAGTAGAATAGTCTAGCATAATTCCCGTAGCGCCATTTTTAAGTGAAATTGCGGCAGGCTCGTAGCCCGTGCCGTGGTCTAGGTGCATACAAACGGGAACGCTTGCTTTTTCTGCTGCCTTTAAGATAATAGGAGCAAGATAATCGGCAACGCCCGTTGACGCTAATCTTGAATAAAATTGTAAAATAACGGGAGATTTTAACTCTTCTGCCGCTTGGATAACGCCCATAACCGTTTCCATATTGTAAACGTTAAACGCTGGAACTGCATATTCTTTTTCATCAGCATCTAAAAGTATTGATTTTAAATCTACTAACATATCTAACCTCTTTTATAATTTTTTTATTATGCCGTAGTCGGCATAGTCGAATATTCTCGCTTGCTTATCGCAATTTATTGCTATTATTGTGCTAGCCCCTTCTATGGCGCATGTGTGTTGAACTGCACCACTTATGCCAAACGCCACGTAAACCTTTGGAGCAATCGTTCTACCAGTTAACCCCACTTGTTTTTCGTAAGGGAATTTGCCTTGGTCGACGACTTTTCTAGAACTGCATATTTCTGCATTATAAAAAGTGGCTAGTTTTTGTATCTCTTCTATATAACCTATTGCACCATAACCAACACCGAAAACTATTTCGGCACTCTTTTTTGCAGTAGTTCTAACGGTTGCGAGCGCAATATCGTTTTTACAAACTATATCTGCCGTTACGTTTCCACCAAGAGCAGGTCTTGTCATTATAAACTTGCCGTTTTCAATTCTTAAAGAAGTGCAATCGGCACATAACCCCGTATTTAGAATAACGGCAACTCGTGATGCGAGAGTTTTTGTCTGTTCATCATCTGCAAATAACACTATTTTTGCACTGTTTTCTTTTATTTGGTTTGCGACTTGCAAAGGCGTTTTATCCTTAACGGATATTTCTATTGGGTTATCGCATATAGTTTTTGCTTGTTTTAAGGCGTTACCTATAAAATAGACCCTTTCAGTCTTTTCGCCCTGCTCGTCTTTTTCTTGTTTTTGGGTTTTTAAGCCTTGCTTAATAATGCTATCTAACTCGTCAAAGTTAACAAACTTACAAAATCTTCTACCAATAGTGCTTTCGTAAGCCTTAATCACTTGAGTTGGAGACCCCCCTGTTCCACATAGATTATCGTCTAATTGTAAAACTGAATTATCCCAAACTTCAACATAACCAAGTTTAGAAAAAATAGATGGAAAACGCAAGTTAAAAGACTTTTCAAAGGTAATTACGCTTTTGTCTACTAGTTTAATTTGTTCGTTATCCCTAGTGGTAATAACCCCGTCTTTTAAATCCATTGCCTTGGTAACGAGATTATATCCTAATCTTTCTGCTAGTTGTGGGGGAACTTGTCCGGTATCTCCATCAACGCTTTGTCTACCACAAAAAATATAATCGGGAGATATTTTTTCTATGGCTTTAGATAAAACTAAACTAGTTGCCAAGGTATCTGAATTAGCGTATAAATTGTCGCTAATAAGCACGCCCTTAACACCTAATCTCGTTAGCGAGCTAAAGGTTTCTAAAACCGAGATAGGCGCCATCGCCATAACCGTTACGTCATTGCTACCCGACAATAGCGCACATTCTAAACTAGATGCGTCGAATGGGTTTAACTCGCCTTTATAATATTTTAAAAGGACGAGAATTTTTTTATTGTTCATTTATTAGTTCCAAATAGAAATTACTTATTTTTTTATATTTTTGATAGATTTTAGCATATTTTTCGCTATTTTTTTGGTTAGGCTCTACAATACCTACTATCTCGTTACAAGTTTTAACGGCATTTTCTAAATCGGTAAAAAAGCCAACTGCAACGCCTGCGCACATAGCCGAGCCAAACGACGAATCGTTTTGCTTTGTTTCAATTAAAGTAATACCTAAAGCGTCGGCAACTATTTGTTTCCAAACTTCGCTCTTTGCACCACCACCAATAACGTAGGCTTTGTTGCTTGCCGTAATTCCCTTTTCCTTTAAGTAATTTATTCCGTCTAGCAAAGAAAAGGCAACGCCTTCCATAACGGCTCTAACGAAATGCGCTTTTGTATGTTCTGCGCCTAGCATAGTAAAACCACCACGAAGTTTAGGATTTCCAAAAGGCGTTAATTCTCCAACTAGGTATGGGTGGAAAATCAAGCCGTCGCTACCAACGGGAATTTCTTTTGCCATTTGGGTAAACTCGCTAAAATCTCCACCAAAGGTATCTCTAAACCAGCGAAGAGAAGATGCACAGGACTTTGTTGCGCTACCTGGGTAATACAAACCCTCTTTAAGGTGCGAATAGTTAACTACGTTTTTATCGGCAACGTATTTATCGGTTACTACGCAAATACGACCTGCCGTTGCAAGTTTTAAGGTCATGTCGCCCTTGTTAACGCCACCCGTTGCGAAAACTTCCATAACGGTGTCGGTTGCACCACAAATTACCTTTGTGCCAACGGCTAGACCACTATCTTTAGATGCCTTTTCGTTAACGTAACCAACCACGTCTAGAGGGTTAACGATTTTTGGCATATTATCCTTTGTCATATCGATTAAGGATAACAACTCGTCTTCCCAAACGTGTTTATCAAAGTCGAAAAGCATACTGCCTTGCGCTTCGATGTAATCGGTTACAAAATCGCCCGTAAACCTTCCACGAACAAAGTCTTTTGCAAAAGTAATCTTTTTCACCTTTTTATAGATTTCTGGGAAATTGTTTTTGATGAACAAAATTTCAGGTAACGACCAAATAGTATCGACCTTGTGCTTGCATTTTTCAAAAAGAAAATCACCGTAGTTTTCTTGTAAAAAGGCTTTTTCTTTTATACTTCTCGTGTCCGTCCAATAAACGGAATTGCATAACGGAATATTATTTTCGTCCATTAAAACGGCAGTATGCGTAGCAGCGTCAAAGCAAACGCAAGCGATATCTTTTACGTCGATATCACTTGTGATTTCCTTGATATTTTTGCAAGCAGCGTTATACCAATCGAGTGGATTTTGTTCCACCTTGCCATTCTCACCGAAATAGGTTGGATATTCGGTAGATGCCGTTTTTATAACGTTGCCTTTTTCGTCTATTAGCGTGGCTTTACTTGAGCCACCCCCAAAATCTACGCCTAAACTGAACATTTTTTACCTTGTAATTGTTTTATATTTCGCCGTGGAATATCTTTATTTTTTAGGATACGACACAAAAAATATCCTACTTGTTCATCCACTTATGTTCTTCTTCGCCCGTGCAGAAGATACCACGATTTTTACCAGCCATAATCCAAAGGGTATAGTTTTTATAGCCAGGAGCAACGGTGAATGGATGATATCCTTTAGGAACTTCAACCATATCGCCCGTTTTAACCTTGTAAACTTCGTTAATATCCCCTTCTTTAGAATAAACTGCTTGGAAACCAAAGCCTTGTGGCTTATCGAATTCAAAGTAGTAAATCTCGTCTAGGAAACCTTCCGTTGGCATATTGTCAAGGTCGTGTTTATGTGGAGGATAACTACCCCATCTGCCGTCTTCAACCCAGAATTCGCCAATGTATAGTAAGTTTGCTTCAACCGTTTCAGGAAGATTAAAAGATGCAACTCTAGTATAAGCGCCCTTTCCTAAATCTTTAGATTTAATATCCTTTACAGCAACGTATTGTGGCTTGAAGTATTTTTCAGCAGGTGCTTTGCATACTGCAATCTTCACGTCGCCACCCTTACCAGTAACTGTAAATTCGGTGTCTTTACCAACGTAAACTACTTCAGCAGGCGCTTCGAAAGGATTAGTTCTAAAACCACAGTTTTCAAACTTGAAATCTTTTCCTTCCACGTCGCACTTTCCGTAAATAATCATTAGAGCAAATTCCTTGCCTTTTTCATCAATGGTGTAACTTTGTCCGTCGGCAAGTTTTAGAAAGTCTAATTCTAGGTATGCTAAAGGACTATTTCTATCACTAATAACTCTTTCGTATCCGTATTTTTCAACGTATGATTTTTTTAAATTCATAATTATTTCACCTCTAATACGATTTTAGCACGCAAATTACATATTTTCAAGTATCATTTCTTCAATGCTTAAAACTTTGCAATTTTCTGGAGCGTTTGCCTTTAGAAGTAAATATTCAGCAGGACTTTCGGTAATTAAGGTATCGCAATCCATATTTTTAGCGTCTAGCCATCTATTTTTAGCAACTTCGCCAATAACGTTTGGCATATATTCGTTCATGATTAAATGGCCAGCCATATTGGTTTCTTTACCGATAAGTAGCATTTCTTTGTTAACGCCAACAAGTGAAATAATTTCTCTTGCCGTGGTTGAATCGTCTAAATCTCTAGCATAGTTAAAGTTGTCTTGTAAGGTATATGCCTTTCCGTTGTTTTTAACTGCTAATTTGCCCTCTTTGATAAGGTTTAATGCAAATTTATTAAATGATACTACGTTTGCTTTAACTTCTAAGCCCCATTCCTTGTATTCTTGAAGAATAAGTTTAAGGTCTTGTGGGTCGTAAGCAATTATCGTTTCATAGCCGTTAAGTTGTTCGGCTTGTGCTTTAGCAACGGTTAAAGTTTCGTTTGTTTTACCAGTTAAATACCATAAAGCATAACCACTGTCTTGATTTTTAAGCAAATCAACTTTTACACCTGCTTTCTCTAAAAGGTCAACAACTTTAAAAATTGATTTTGGAGATTTATAAAGAGCGTCTTGACCTACTAACAAACCGATTTTAGAGCCTTTAGTATAAAGGTTATCTAAACAAGAACAAGCCTTTTCGCCGTAAATATTGCCTGTTGCTTGATATTTTTCGATTAGTTTAAGTATGTAATCAGGAGCAACGCCTTCTAAAATTATTTGAGTTCTTAATTCTTGAACGAAAACCTTTGGGTCCCAACCGGTGATACAGTTATTAGTGCAAGCACCACAAAGAGCGCATTCGTAAAGGTTGTCTGCAATTTCTTTGCTAGCAATAGCATTTCTAACTACTAATGCTGCACCCATAGCACGACCTCTTGCCGTGTTTCTTTCTTGACCGGTAGCGTTTCCAATAGGGCAAACGTGTCTGCACATAAAACAAAATCTACAACTATCTATTATGCCTTTTGCTTTTTCACTTATATTCATAACGTTTACCTCCTATTATAATCCTAACTTAAATGGATTCATTATGCCGTTAGGGTCAAGCGATTTTTTAAGTGATTCAAACACTTGCATTGCTGGACCATATTGCTCTTTCATAAGTCTACCAAGTTTAATACCAACGCCGTGGTGGTCGTTAACTACGCCACCGTGTTTAAGCGCCGTTCTAATACCCAAGTTCCAAATCTCGTTGTGTAAACGCATTGCTTCAACTGGGTCGGTAGGAACGTCTTTACCTTCAATAATGAATCTATCATACATCATTGCGCCCCATTCATACCAGTGAGAGAAGTGCGCGATAAATCTTGCTTGTGGGTAGTTGGTTTCGATAGCCTTTTTCATTTCCCAATAAATCTTTTCGATTTTATCGTAAGGAGCAATGGTATCTAGCGTGCCGAACATTTGTGGTAAATCCATCATATGTCCTGGGTAGAAGAACGTAATCTTTTCTTTCCACCACTTTTCGCCGTATTCACTGCCAAGGTCTTCTGCACCGTAACGCTTAAAGGTTTCAAGTAAAATCTTTTCTTCTACGTCAACGAGTTCCTTAACGCCTTCGTAAGCGATATTCATAAATGCACCAGGCTTAACAACACCAACGATTTTCTTAATTAAACTTGCCGTTTCAGCCTCGTCGTATAAACGCATAACTGATGGCTTGAACTTTTGTAAAATCTCCTTTGACGCTTTGAACGCAGAAGACATATCCTTAAATAAGAAACCTCTAAAACGACGAACTTCTGGTTGTTCGTAAATTCTAATTTGCGCTTTGGTAATAATACCTAGCGTGCCTTCAGAACCGATAAAGATTTGGTTAAGGTCAGGACCTGCTGCGTGCTTTGGCGTTTTTGAAGTGTATATAATATCGCCGTTTGGTAAAACAACTTCCATTTGTAAAACCATATCGTCGATTTTTCCGTATTTATTAGAAACAACGCCGATACCTCTATGCGCTAAAAAGCCACCTACGGTTGAACATGCTAAAGAAGATGGATAATGCATGGTTGCATATCCCTTTTCATTTGCAGCCCATTCGATATGCTTGTAAATAGCACCCGTGCCACATTCGATATACATAGCCTCGGTGTTTACTTCGTAAATTTTGTTCATTCTTTTGGTGTCTAGAATGATACCACCTGCAACTGGCAACGCTCCACCTTGAGAGCCTGCGCCACCACCCCAAGTGGTTACAGGAATTTTATAATAGTTTGCTATCTTTAAAACCTTTGAAGTTTCGGTAGCGTCTTTTGGCGACACGATAAAATCAGCCTCGGGCATTCTTCTTCCTCTATCTGCCCACATTCTTGATAGCCAATAATAGTCAACACTATGAGTGGCTTTGTCTACTTCCTTGATAGAACAGTTCTCACGACCTACTGCATCTTCTAACTCGGTTAGAATTTGAGTTTGTAAAAATTCGTTCATAAAATACTCCTTTTTCACCTTTTTAGTGATTGTTATACTACTTTTTCTCCGTTAACGTAAACGCTTTGTAAGTGTAAATCGCTATCCATGACTACTAGGTCTGCGTCTTTGTTAACTTCTATACTACCCTTTTTATCTTCAACCTTAAGCAAGGTTGCAGGGGTTAAACTCACCATTTTAACGGCGTCCCAAATATTTACGTTAGCCTTTTTAACTGCAAAGGCAACGGTGTTGTCTAACGTTCCAATACTGCCTGCAAAACTCGACATATCAGGAAGTTTTGCCACGCCGTCGTCTATAATTACTCTATTTTCAGGCACTTTCTTGCCTAAAAAACTTTCTTTAACGTCCGTTCCCGTCGCTCTCATAGCGTCGGTAATTAAACAAACTTTATCGCAACCTTTGAACTTAACTAATAATCTTAAGAGTTCTTTAGGAACGTGGCAACCGTCCCCAATAGCCTCTACGAATAGTCCGTCTATGCCGTATCCGGCTTGCGTAACGCCTATATGCACCTTTTGGTTTACCTTGTGGAAACCTGAAGTGGCACTATAAATGTGGGTTACGGAATTAAAGCCTGCGTCAAAAGCCTCTTCGGCTTGTTCGTAGGTGGCAAAGGTATGCCCCATTGAAAAGCCTATGCCGTAAGGTATAAGCGTTTTTGCCATGTTAATAACGTTTTCAACTTCTGGAGCGCAACTTATTCTTGCGATAATATCGCTGTTTTCCTTTAATACGCCGATATGATAGTCGGTTGGTGCGTAAATTAAATCTCTTCTTTGAGCGCCTGCCATTGCGTAGTTGATAAACGGACCTTCTAGGTGCAGACCAAGTAGATTGACTTTGGTCTTTTTCCTTTTTAAAACTTCCCTATAAGTGTCGAACGTTTGCGTTATTACAGGAAACTCTTCGGACATAGTGGTTGGACAAAGCGAGGTGGTGCCGTGCTTTAAGTGAGTGTTTGCAACTTCTTCAATAGCTTCCGGCGTGCCGTCCATAACGTCATAGCCACCACCACCGTGGGCGTGTAATTCAACAAACCCCGGCATTAAGTAATTTCCGTTTAAGTCAACTATTTGCTCGTTAGGGGTATATTCCCCGTTAGAGAATATACCCTTAATCTTGCCGTCTTCAATTTTAACAGTAGCGTTAGGCTCAACATGGTCTTTTAGCACCACGTTGGCGTTAACAAAACAAAATTTATTCATCAATATACCTTGCAGTTGATTGTATTATTTGTTGTAAACTCTAATTGCTGGAACAGGTGCAACTAATGCTTCTCTTGCAGCGTAAAGAGTTGCATCTGGGTGTAATTGGAATAATGAACATGGAGTATGGCAGTCAACGATACCACACATAACACGTCTTAAAGCGCCTGCGTTCCAGTCTCTTGGCATACACATTCTAACCTTTTTAGCCATGAACATTTCTTTCATACCAACGGTGATACAAAGTTTTGGAATTGCTAGGAAATTTCCACCAGCGTTCATAAAGCCGTTGATGGTTCTTGTTTCTCTAGAAACCTCTAAAATTCTAGTTTGTCTGTTTAAGAATTCTTGGTTGTCGCAAACCTCATCTTCTAGTGGTGGTTCGTTGAATGCGTAGTGTCCATTAATACCAATACCACCGAAAACCATATCAGGTGCGCCGTATTTTTCAATTAGTTGTAAAACGATATCTGGATTTTCTGGGTCTGGGAAATATCTGTTTTCTGGTAATACGTTTAATTCCTCGTCTATTTGAGAATAGAAAATTCTATCCATACCACCCCTGAATGATAGTGGGTCGTCTTTAGAAATGAACTTCTTGTCGTCGGTTAAATATTCGTCCATATTTACAAATACGCAGTTTTTTAGGCTTACACGATATTTGTTGATTAGGTGAACTAATCTAAAGTATGGCCCAATAGGACCGTAAGGAACTATCATAAAGGTAGTTTTGCCCTTTTTATTGTTCTCTTCAATCACTTCTAAAACTTCGATAGCGACTTTCCAATACATATCGGTTTCGTTGTCGCAGATGTCAAGTTTAATTTTGCTGTTTTTTACCACTTCTTCAATTGGTTTTGTGTAGAAATCTTCCATTTTTTGCTCCTTTTTAGTTATACTAAACTCTATTTTTTTGTGTAAGGATTTATTTTTTCATCCTATCGTTTTTCATTTTAGCATATGTGAAAATTAATTTCAACTAATTTTCACTAATTTTTGAAAAAATAAAAATAATTTTTATTATTTTGATTAATTTTTTTTCATACTCATTGACAAATGCTCTTTTTTTTGGTATTATCAACGTGTAATATTTTTAAGGAAATAGAACATGGGAAAAACTATATCTAACATACAAGTTTTATACGAAGAAATGGGTAGTGCCGAAAAGAGAATTGCCAATTATATAATGAATAATTCGCAAGAACTTTTGGCGCTTTCTATAAGCGAACTTGCCGAAAGGTGTGGTTGTGGCGAGGCTACTATTACACGTTTTGCTAAAAGGTTAAATTTAGGTGGCTATCAACAACTTAAAATTTCTATCGCTAAAGAAGAAGATTGGACCAAGGCTTACGAAAATATTAGCATAGAAGATAGCCCTAGCACTATTTTTAACAAGATTTGCGAAGATATATATTCTTCGTTAGAGAAAACAAAGGCAAAACTCAACAAAAAACAACTAAACGATTTTTGCGAGTGCTTGCTTAAGGTTAAACATATATATATATTTGGACTTGGCAATTCAGCGTCTATCGCCATCGACGCTGCGCATAAACTATCTAGATTAGGCTTGCACGCAACGGCTTGCAACGATAACCACATGCAAGCAATTATGGCATCTCATACTGACGAAAATTGTTTAGTTTGGGGAATTTCGCATAGTGGGTCGTCAAAAGATATTATCGAGGCGCTACAAATTGCTAAAGCAAACGGCGCAAAAACTGCAACCATTACGGACAAGGCAAAGTCCCCTATTTACAAAACTAGCGATTTTATTTTGACAACCGAATCAAACGAAACAAATTATAGAATTTTGGGACTTAACTCAAGATTTGCACAACTAGCCATAGTTGACACGGTTTATTCATATTTAGTTTGCCACCTATCAAACAGCAAACACTCCATACAACAAACCGAAAAAGCATTACACAAGAAGAAAATCTAAGACTTGCTCATAAAGTGGGGCGTTCTTTCC
Source organism: Christensenellaceae bacterium (assembly GCA_045651365.1). Lineage (GTDB taxonomy): Bacteria > Bacillota > Clostridia > Christensenellales > Borkfalkiaceae > UBA1259. Next base: position 4,271 of record JAZRSF010000032.1, on the reverse strand, counting down.
AGAGCGCCCCACTTTCTTTTTAACTTTTATGCACCCCCCTTGCATATTATAAACAGAATATCAAAAAAAGGGGGTATTTATGAATCCGTTTAATCAAAAACCTATGAGTTTACTTTCAAGTTTTCAAAACTGGAAACAACTTTATCCTAAATCTTACAATAAACACGAAGTAGACCCATACACGAAAACTCGTATAATTTTAATGAACGGCACGGAATTCGAGGCTAACTGGTTTTCACATAATTTTGCTAGGCACGTAACCGATAACGATTTAAGGCGAGAACTTGCCGTAGTTCGCTCAATCGAGAAACAGCAACAAATAAAAATTTCCCTACTTAAACCGTGCAACGAGAGCGCATTAGAACATACGATTGGCTATGAACAACTTGCCGTAGACTTGACGGCTGAACTTGCTAAGCGAGAGAGTGATTGCTACGTTAAAAAGGCTCTCGACTTTGCCCTTCTAGAAGACTTCGACCACCTATATCGCTATTCTAATCTTCTAGAAATGGAACAAGGTTTGCAAGCCGAAAGGCTAGTTGGAAGATACACCGAAATAATGCCTGCCAGACCGACGATTGCGCATCATCGCTTTAATAAGGATAACGTTAAACGCAATATAAATTCAAAAGTTGCCGATAAACAAACAATTTTAAATACTATGATTATTACTGCCGCCGAGCAACAAACCATGAATTACTACATGAATATTTCCAACCTCGCAACAAACGATTTGTCTAGAAAGTTATACATGGAAATTGCACAGGTCGAGGAAGAGCACGTTACTCAATACGAGTCTCTTATGGATAGCGACGCAACCTGGCTAGAAATGCTTTTATGGCACGAGTATTGCGAATGTTATTTGTATTGGTCTTGCTTCGTTACCGAAACGGACGCTTACGTTAAAGCACTTTGGGAAGAAAATCTAGATATGGAAATCGCCCACCTTCAAAAGGCAGCCGAACTGCTCGAAAAATACGAAGGTAAGCATTGGCAAGAAGTTATTCCAGACGGAGAATTCCCAGCGCCTATTTCTTTACACGAAAACATTGAATACGTTAGAGAAATTTTAGCAACGACGGTTCAATTCACAGGGCTACTCGACGACTACGTAAACGTTAACGAACTTCCAAGCGACGCTAACTTCTTCCAATATCAAAAAGTAGTAAACCCAACAACGGAAATAGTTCCATCACACCTAGTTATAGACGCACATATTCGTGGTTACGGCAAGGACTATCGTTTTGAAGTAGCACCTAACCCAATTAAAGAATTAAGAAATCGCACTTGCGACAACACTTCGGTAGGCAGAAAACCCGACACAGCGCAAAGCACCGACTTCTTCTGTAATTTCTCTACCCCCAATCACGACGGAAAGAAAGACTAACGATATATCTACGTAAACAATGTAAAAAAGCACACCATTTTGGTGTGCTTTCTTTGGCCTTCCCGTCGGGACTCGAACCCAAATCGGTCGCTTAGGAGTGCTAACTTTTTGTAAAAGTTCTATAAAAAACGTTAAGTTTAGTTAATTTCGGTGCATTTTTGTTAAAAATGTGCGTGTTTTTATATTAAAAACGTTAAATATCTTGCGTAAGTTTCGTATTGTTAAGTAACTTTTAAACTAAATTTATACCAATTTTATACCAATTTTAAAATCTTATAAATAATAGGCAGGCTCCAAACACTTGTACACCTACCTATTATTTTACTCAGTTATTGTTCCTTTCTTTATATGATAAAACTTTTTATGTTTTTTACAAAATTCAATTACTTGTTTTGCTTGTTCGTTAAAAAACTCTTTGTGCCTTTTATAAGCAGAAACCTCTTTGTTATAATGCAATCTACCAAAAATAATTTTATCAGCAAAGCTTACGGCTTTTAAGATTTCTTCTAAGCTCTGGTCTATCATATTTGGTGTTGGATAAGGCTCAATACTTACCCACGTATAAAAACCTGCATCATGCAATGCTTTTAACGAAGCAATCCTTTCTTCATATTTAGCCGTATTTGGCTCAAACTTTTGTCTAAACCCTTCATCTAAAGACACGATTGTTATCCCATATTCGTTTTTATGAGAATACTTAGTAAGTTCTATTGGTAAAATGCCTTTTGTTAAAACTGTACATTTAATATCGGCGTTGTTTAACTTTTCTATAATTTTTAAGCTCAGCTCTTTTACTTCGTCATAACCAAACATAAAAGGGTCTGTTGAAAAGGAAAGTTGAACCGATTGAATTTTCTCCTTAAGCTTTGGTATTTCTTTATCAAGTATTTCGAGCGAATTGCTAACAATTTTGGGCTCACACCACTCTTCATAAGTTTTAGCTTTACCAAAACGTTTAGCCATCATCATAGCATAACAAGGAAATTTACAACCGTGTGCACAGCCTTGAACGTGGTTGATTGTATAATCGCCGTACTCCACTCCAGTTTTATATAACATTGTCTTTCGTTCTATTGTATTCATAATATCTCCAAATATATAGTCTCATTGACAAAATCTAAAGCTTTAGACAATTTGCCTGATGCCGTTGTTTTTATGTTTCTATCAACTTTAATGATTTTTTCTACCTCTAATTGTTGGATTGCTTTTCTTATATCTTTAGTCATATATTTAGCGCCATTCTTATTATATAACAAAAGACATAAATCTTTACAATCAATTCTATTCGTCCCATTTTCCTTTAACTCTTTAATCATTTCAATAATATCATTTTTACAAGAAAATTTATTAAAATCATAATCAAACAAAGAACCTTGAAAATTGTGATTTTCTAAAGACATTTCAGAGTTACACTTTATCATTGTGTCACTCATATGAAGCGCCCCTTGAATATGATTAGTCGCAAACACCATCCTGTACTTAGGCATTTTATGGTCACCCGTTTTTATTGGTATTTGGAAAATGTATTGGAAATCCTTACCTAAAGTCTCCATATATTGTTCAACAAACATACTTTCCGCTTGTTTCGAATCAATTAAACCTTCTTTATAAATTTTTATTATTTTTTGCCAATAATCTCCATTTGCGATTTTATTCATGTTTTCGATATTATTTACAAAAGAACCATCATCTTCTTCATCTTTATAAACTTCTAATTCATTATCGACTTCATAACCCAACAAACGAATGCCCTCTCTAATAAAACCAAATGAATTTAGATTTAATAACAATTCAACACTATTTTTATTTTTGGAAAGCTCTTCAAAGATAGCATAGTCAATATACTTTATACCAAAAGGGTCAACATACAAGAAAATATTTCGATGGCTATTTCGTTTAATAATTTTTAAAGCCTCATCTTTGTAATTAGAATTAATTACATAACACTTATTATTGTTTAATGACTCTTTAAGAGCCTTTGCGTATTTCTTTTTATATTCTATAAAAATTGGTATTATTATGTTTGAATATTTTGTTCTTTGCATAGCTTCTTCAAGAATATCCCTAACAATAAGTGGAGAGCCCATAGTTCCATCATCAAAAGTTCCTCGCCCCGCAAAACCATCAATAAACAACGTGTCTTTTCTTGTTTTTAATATTTTAGCAAAATATAAAGGTAAATAATTTTTCAATAACATATCTTTATAATTTGACCATCTTTTTTTTGACTCGAAAAATTTATTTGTGCTCATCTATTCTCCTTTTTACATGTTAGTTAATAACGCTAAAACAGATATAACCATCTCTTGCGGACTTTTAGCGTTTTCGATTGCTTGCTTTATAAGTTCTTTTTCAAATTCTGTTAATGGACGATTTCCATTATCAACCATCCATTTGCATAAAAATTTAACTTGTTCTTCAGTCATAAAAATCTTTGTCCCTCGTTTCTAATAATTCTTCTACGTAACAACCTAACGCTCTTGAAATTTGAAAGAGCTTTATTGCCGGTGCCATATTTATATCTAACTGTCTTTGTTCGTAAAGCTGAATTGCCCTCAATGAAACCTTACTAAATTTAGCTAATTCTCGCTGAGATAACCCCGAAGCTTTTCTATATCTTGCAAGATTAGTTTCTTTTTGAAATACAATACTGTTTGCGACTTCAACAAACTTATCCATACCTGCTTCATGCAATGGATTGTACATTGAAATTATACTTGATGGTGGCAATTTTCTACCAATCTGTTCAAAACTTAAACCTGTATACCATTGATAATATGCAAGAACAAATCCACACCAATACTCAGGCGACCTACCGTAGGCATAAGGTTTATATAAAGGCATTGCTCCCATAACTTCATAGTAAAGTGCTTGAGGTGGCATG
>JAZRSF010000031.1:0-12464 GCA_045651365.1 Christensenellaceae bacterium | reverse complement strand
ACCAGCGTCAATATCGTTTACAACTACGTGGTAGCCGTCCCAATACCAGTCGTCGGCGTCGTAGGTTAATATACCTTCTTCATCGAAGGATACGTTTCCATCTAAGGTAAAGTAGGTAAAGTCTTCTGCTTCGTCAATAATAAGGTCTGCAGCCGTGATATTTACTCTAACGGTAAATTCTTTGTCATCTAGTTTGTAGGTTACAAGCAAGAAGGTTTCTGCCCAATCTTCTTGTTCGCCTAGGTCTAGACCTAAAATCTTGTTATTTTCTATGGTAAGTTCTACGCCGTATGGGTCAGTAGCACTCTTAATAACTGCGCCTTCGCCGAATACTACGTCGTAAGAAACTACTGCAGCTTTTTCTGCACCACCGAATAGGCTAGCGTCGAAGAACTCGCCGTCGTAAGCAGAGAAGAAATATTCGTTTGGTGCGATTTCAACGTTTAAGATATTGATTTGTTGAGTTACGTAGAAAGCACCATAACCTACTTTTATAGTTACTAAACCACTTGCTTCTGTAGATACATTATTGCCGTTAATATTAACTAGTTCAGCACCCTTAGTAGCAGTTACGGTAGGAACAACGTCTTCTCCGTTAACTTTTAGTGAGAATTTAACTGATTGGTCTTTATAGATATCTAAAGCAGTTTGGTTTACAGCAACTTTTTCGCCGTCAAGTTCATAGAAACCTTCAACGGTGATTTGAGCAAGTGCGTTAATAGTTACTTTAAGACTTCTATCTCCAGTGTGTAGGATAACGAAGGTTTCACCCTCCACCTCTAAACCGGTAACTAGGTTGTCAACAACTTTTACTTTATTTCCACCAGCATCTTCTGCAGAACGAAGAGTTACTTCTTCGCCAAAGATTTCGTTAACGCTTACCACAACGTATTGATTGTTATAGAATTTACCAGTTGATGCATCAAAGATATAAGCAGTTGTGTGGTTTTCGATTGCAGGGATAACTTTAATTTGTTGAGTGAATGTTTTATCTTTATAAGTTACTTCAACTTTTATAACGTCTTGAACAGTAATTTCTTTTGCAGTTAAAGTGCCGTTTTCTAGGCTTGCAAATTCTTCACCATCTACGATTTCAATAGCTGGGGCAAAATAGGTTGCCTTATCACTAATTGTAGTAGAGAATGAAACACTTTCGTCTTTGTAAATTATAAGTGGATTTTCATTGATTTCAATAGTATTCTCGTTGTAGGTGTAATAACCTTTAATAACGTTAGCACTATCAATTTGGCTATACATATAAGGAACACCATTTATAATTTCCCAAATATCACTATTCCATGATGAGAAATCATTTACTATTGTAGAGTTTTGCATTGCAGAAACACTAGTATAACGCTTAGCACCAAGCAGAACGTTAGATAGAGTAAATGCAGTATCAGCATTATATGGCTTTCCATTCTTGTCAAATACTATGGTCGTTAGCTTATCTTTAATTTCAACACCATCTACGTATTGAGCGTCAGTTCTTGACTTATAATATGAATCAGAAACCCCATTAACTGCTAGTGTAGATGCTTTGTCTACAGAAGGGGCCTTAGACGAAATAAAGTATACCTCGTCCATAGTTGCTAAACACGAGTTGCATATACCATTTTGATTGTTTATACCAACGTAATTTTCGGTTATAACAACTCTAGTAAATGTAGTTCCCTCTTCTGCTGTTCTAAACGTTGATGGGAATGCGTAGCCTTCGAATTTACCTAAACTAATGCTAACGTCTTGAATCTTTGCACCGTTTACAATGTGGTTTGCAAATGCGGTTTTTACAAGGCTCCTAGAAGTGTGTGTTGAGCCAGCAGGTCTAGAGTCGTCCGCACTATATAAGTTTTCAAAAGACACGTTTTTAATAACACCACTATTTATAACAGTAAACAATGCTATACCATTTTGAGTATTGTTGTTTGTGCCCGAACCAACAAACATATTTTTAACAGTGTATCCGTTACCATTAAAGGTTCCCGTGAATCCATAGCCTTGTTTAACGACTTCAGCTGCAGACAAAGTAGAACCATCAGCTTGAGTTGTTCCATCTCCTTTAACTATTTTATTTAGAGCACCAACGTGTTCGTAAGAACTAGCATCTATATCTTTGACTAATACGAAATATCCATCGAACAAGAATTCGTCCACATCACTACTATAAGACACATAGTTCGAATCTACGGTTAATACACCCTTTAATTGGAAAACTTCAAAGTCTTCTGCCTCGTCGATAATAGCGTCAGCAGCAAGGATAGAAATCTTGTATGCCTTATCCCTAGCATATAAGTTAATGAAAGTTTCAAAATAATCGCTTTGGCTGCCAAGGTTTAATCCAAGGATTGCACCATCTTGAACCCTTAACATGTTACCATTAGCACTTTCTGCTTTAGTAATAACAGTTGTGCCTTCTTCGTTGCCAAAGATTTGGTCGATTGAAATTGGCGTAAAGTCTGCAGTAAAGAATTGACCTTGTAACGCAGAGAAATATAACCTTCCTGGATAATCATTAGCACCTACTTTAGATGAAACGTTTACGGTTAACTTCCAAGCCATATCTCTATAAGAAATCGTAACTACTATAGGTGTTTCGGTTGCCTTAATAGCAGTAATAGTAGTGCCTGAAACTGCAACGAAATCCTCACCACCTTCGCTTAAGGTAATCGTTGGATTGTTATCTAATGCATTTCCACCTAAGGTTAAACCAAAGGTTAATTGTTCTTCCTCAAATAGATTAATTGTTTCTCCGTCTGCAAAAGCAACACCGCCACCTGAAAGAATGTATTCATCGGTAATGGCAGATAAGAAATTAGGAACGCCGTTTACCATTTCCCAAACGTTTGCATCCCAAGAAGAGAAGTCGTTTTTATCCTTATCTTGTTGCATTGCGCTTAGACTTGTGTAACGCTTAGAACCTTCGATAGCGAAGGAATTAAGCTTAGTAACCATTTCCCCATTTTCATCTTCAACTTGAGTTTCGTTACGAACACCATCAATATATTCGGCGTCGGATAAAACTATCCATTTATCTGGGTTAACATCCGCATAATTTACATTCTTGTTCAAGCCAAATGGAAGAACTGAAATTACGTATAATTCGTTTACAGTTGTCGTATCTTTTACAATCGTGCCCACTGAACCGGCATCAACGTAATGGTCAATAGAATCCTTTGTTAAAACATCTTCCCAAACGTCTGACGTATATCTAGTTTGAACAACCACTCTGTTAATAGTTGTGTTTCGTATAGCAGTAGCGATTTCACTGTGGTCATTTGTTATTAGTTTTTTAATGTCGGTTGATTCAATATAAACGTTGTCTAAAGTAGCACCTGCGCCAATACCATAGGAAACAGCAGGAGCTATATTAGAACTACAATTGATAAACGCAACGTTTGTAATCGTTCCGCCCACAACCATACCGAATATACCATCACGATTACCATTTATGTTCTTAATAGCATACCCTCTACCGTCAAAAGTTCCTAATAAACCGTGAATATAGTTGCCATCTGCGTCCTTATAACCACGTCCGTCTTTTTCCTCTTCAATTTCTTTAATAGGTCTACTGTTTATATCAATATTTTCGCCGTCTGCATTTTTAATTTTACCATTAGAAACGTTGTGAGAATATTTTGCACCCGTGCCATTATAATTTGCACCGTCAATATCGTTTAGTAAAACGTAATATCCGTCCCATCTATAATCGTCTTCTGCAAAATAGAAATCTCCACCAGCATAATAAGTATCTTTTTGAACTCTAAAATATTGTAAATCTTCAATTTCGTCGATTGCTAGAGTTACACCTACGAAGTATTGCTTGTAAATTTCGCCACTAGTTTCGTCGAAAATCATTAGGCAATCGTTAGGTTTTCCGTCTTCAGTAATAAGAGTGTCTACTTTGGTAAGCGTTAAAATACCACTGGCATCATAGCTATCAGTTACGTCTTTCGCTCCGTAGTAAATCTTAATTTCTCTTTCTTCGTCTGCAATTACTGCTTGTAATTCAGCGTCAATTTGAATTTTGCCATAAGCATCTTCGTTAGAATAGAAACTGTCAACTGCCTCATATCTCGTTGAATTTAAAGTGAGTTCTGTGAATTTAGGAGTTAATTCTTTTTCTCCATCTACATTCTCTCTTAATTCATAAGAAGTTACAAACGAGTATAAGGTGTTTCTTATACTTTCTTTTTGCCCTAACACTTCTTCACTGTCGCCTTCAACTGCGTCGTAAGTGCCGTTTGCTAAGTGGTATAACGCTACACCTTGAACAGAACGGTCGGTGTCAAAGCTTTCACCTGCTACTTCATAGTTTGGTAAACCCTCTTCAGTTGGGTCAACTATTGCGTATGGTTCTGCTACAAGGTTCGTAGTGTATGCTTGTCTTAAGTATTTCGTAATAATTTCTTTATGTTCCGGATTATTCCAGTCTAATTTACCTACACCGGTAATTTGCAATTTTGAACTTAGATCATCGATAAGTTTATCGTAATGGATTGCTCTGTTGAATACAAGTTCATCCTTGCCTTCTACCCAAGTATATCCACTAGAAGATTTAAAGTATGAATAAGTAGCCCAAGTGTCTGTGCCTCTTGGCTTAATTCTAATACCAATCTCTACGATTTTGCCAGCAGGATGCTTTTCGTCCCCTGCCTTGATAAGTTCAAACTTATCTTTGGTGAGATGCGCTCTCCATTTTATACCAGTTTCGCCCTCTACTAGCCTGATTGATGCGCCGTCTTCAATATAAAAACCAGCCTCAGTTTTTACTGCAGCAGAAACCGAGGTGTTTGACTTTGGCATGAATACTACGCCAAGCGCAAACATCAATACTGCTAGAACGGCTAGAACGACGGTTAGATTTCTTTTTACCGCTTTCATCTCTTCCCTCCTAGTTTACTACTATTGTGTGATTGTCATCAAGTGGTTTTAACCAGCCAATTTCAAAAGCTGCTGCGCTACCACTTAATACGTCTTTTGCGTCGAATAATATCAACGCTAGTGTAGGTTTACGATACTCTTTCATAAATACCTCCCAAATGTTACCTTTTACAAATTTCCTTAATATTATATTATTTATATATAATGTTTTCGCCTTCGTCTAAGAATATTCGCCTCGTCGCACTTTAATAATTATAAGCAAAATCATTAGGTTTTTACTAGTAATTACGCCTTTTGGACAAAACCAATTTTCCTTAAATTTTTCGGCTAATGGGTAGACTACTCCCCCATTTTCATACATATCATTATACAACATATATCACTTTTGTATATCAAAATATTGACTTTTTCAAAAAAAGATTTTGTTAGTTTTTCGCTCAAAAGTGGCGTTTTTGCTTATTTTTACTAGCTTTTTTAACGTTTTTGACGAAAAAATTTTTTTTACCACAAAAGCAGGCTTGCAACAATTTTGCAAGCCTGTTTTTGTCTTTTTATGCTTTATTTATTAAAATTGTCTTTAAGAGATACTATTTCCGAAAGAATAGTTTTGCCTTTAACTTCTAATTGCTTGAAATATCCCGTTCTCATTAGTTGGAAGGAAACGTCGTTTTCTAAAACGTATGGCTCAACTTTACCTTGGAAGATTTTTACGCTTTGGTCGTTCATTCTTTCGCTAAAGTCTTGACCTGGATATTCTTCGTCTTTAAGCAAATAACCGTATTGGCGAATCTCTATATCCTTACACTCCTTTTCTTCTACCCATTGGATAACGCCTTTAGCCTTTATTCCAGAAGTATCGTTACCACTCTTTGAATCTGGATAATAAGAACATAGCAATTCTTTAACCGAGCCGTCTTCGTTAAACAACACGTCGTCGCACTTAATAATATACGCGCTCTTTAATCTTACCACGCCGTCCTTTTTAAGTCTAAAATATTTTGGTGGTGGCGCTAAACTAAAGTCGTCTGCATCTATATATATATGTTTAGAGAATTTTACCTTTCTCGTGCGCTTGATTTCTTCGTTTGGATTAATTTCAAAATCAAGTTCTTCTACCAAGTCGTCTGGATAATTAGTGATGGTTACCTTTAATGGCTTTAATACTGCCATTACTCTTTCGGCGTTTACGTTTAAGTATTCTCTCACGCAAGCCTCAAGGTAACTAATTTGAACTTCCGAGTTGGCTTTGCTTACGCCAATTCTTCCACAGAAATCTTTCAATGCCTCGGCTGGTATTCCACGGTTACGAATTCCTGCTAGGGTTGGCATTCTTGGGTCGTCCCATCCGTCAACCGAACCTTCTTCTACAAGTTTCTTTAAGTAACGCTTACTCATAACTAGGTTGGTTACGTTTAAACGTGCGAATTCTATTTGGCGTGGCTTTGGTGCAAAACCGAGTTCGATTCCTACCCAGTCGTATAGTGGACGATGGTCTTCAAACTCTAGCGTGCAAATTGAATGGGTTACCCTTTGCATGTAGTCGCAAATTGGATGAGCGTAGTCATACATAGGATAGATGCACCACTTATCACCCGTTCTATGGTGGGTTTGACGAAGTATTCTATAAATAACGGGGTCTCTCATGTTGATGTTAGGAGACGCCATGTCGATTTTCGCTCTTAAACACTTTTCGCCGTCGGCATACTTACCCTCTCTCATTTCAGCAAAAAGTTTAAGGTTTTCTTCTACACTTCTATTTCTGCTTGGGCTTTCCTTTCCTGCCTCTGTTAGAGTGCCACGGTTTGCGCTGATTTCTTCTGCCGTCATATCACAAACGAAAGCCTTGCCCTTTTTGATAAGTTCTACGGCATAGTTATAAATATCTTCAAAATAATCGGAAGCGTAATTTTCCTTGTCCCAGGTAAAGCCAAGCCATTTAATATCTTCTTTAATAGCGTCAACGAATTCGGTCTTTTCTTTACTTGGATTAGTATCGTCAAAGAATAGGTTACACTTGCCTTGGTATTTATCCTTAATGCCAAAGTTTATGCATAACGATTTTGCATGACCTATATGAAGATAGCCGTTTGGCTCTGGTGGGAAACGTGTTTGAACGGCATTTACCTTTCCACTTTCCAATTCTTCGTTAATAATTTGTTCGATAAAGTTAGTTGCTTCTACCATAAAATACCCGTCTAAAATAATTTACTTACCTATTGTATCACACTTTTATCAAATAAAAAAGCAAAATTTAAATATTTTATGCATTTTACTTTGCTTGACTTAAAATCTTTAATAATGTAGAATAGTTTTGTTAAATTACTTTAAGAGGTTATATATGGATATTAATTCTTCTAAAGCAACAATGGAAAAGGTTGTTAACCTTTGTAAGGCAAGAGGCTTTATTTTCCCTGGTAGTGAAATCTACGGTGGACTTGCCAATACTTGGGACTACGGTCCACTAGGTGTTGAACTTAAAAACAACGTTAAAAAAGCATGGTGGAAAAAGTTCGTTCAAGAAAACAAATACAACGTTGGTCTTGACGCCGCAATACTTATGAACCCACAAACTTGGGTAGCATCTGGACATTTAGCAGGTTTTTCAGACCCACTTATGGATTGTCGTGAATGCCACGAACGTTTTAGAGCAGACAAACTTATCGAAGACTGGTGTGCTGAAACGGGCTACGTTCTTGAAAAACCAATCGACGCTTTCACTCATGAAGAAATGAAAAACTTCGTTGAAGAACACAATATCCCTTGCCCTACTTGTAAAAAGCATAACTTTACGGATATTCGTCAATTCAACTTGATGTTCAAAACTTTTCAAGGCGTTACTGAAGATGCTAAAAACACCATTTATCTCCGTCCTGAAACGGCGCAAGGTATTTTTACTAACTTTGTTAACGTTCAAAGAACTACTCGTAAGAAAATGCCTTTCGGTATCGGTCAAATCGGTAAATCTTTCCGTAATGAAATTACCCCTGGCAACTTTATCTTCCGTGTTCGTGAATTCGAGCAAATGGAACTTGAATTCTTCTGTAAGCCTGGCACCGATTTAGAATGGTTTACATATTGGAGAGCATTCTGCCGTGATTGGCTACTCTCACTCGGCATCAAGGAAGATAGATTAAGATTAAGAGACCACTCGCCTGAAGAATTATGTTTCTATTCTAAGGCAACCACCGACTTTGAATTCTTATTCCCATTCGGTTGGGGTGAATTATGGGGTATCGCAGATAGAACTGATTACGACTTAACTCAACATCAAAACGTTTCTGGTAAGGACTTAACTTACTTCGACCAAGAAAGTGGCGAAAGATATATTCCTTACGTTGTTGAACCTAGCCTTGGTGTAGAAAGAAGTGTGCTTGCATTCCTTTGCAACGCTTACGACGAGGAGATAGTTGATGCTGAAAAGAACGACACCAGAGTTGTTATGAGATTACACCCTGCTCTTGCTCCTTTCAAGTGCGCAGTATTGCCTCTTTCTAAAAAGTTAAGCGAAGGTGCTGATAAAATTTATACCGAACTTGCTAAATACTTCCCTGTTGATTACGACGAGGCTGGCTCAATCGGTAAACGTTATCGCCGTCAAGACGAAGTTGGAACTCCTTTCTGTATTACTTACGACTTCGATAGCGAAACCGACGGTTGCGTAACCGTTAGAGAAAGAGATAGCATGGAACAAGTTAGAATTCCTATCGCAGACTTAAGAAAATATATCGAAGAAAAAATCGAGTTTTAATTAACTATAAAATCAAACGGCTCTTGCAAATCGCAAGAGCCGTTTTTGTTTTAGTTTTGATTTTATTAAACTTGTTTTTTCTTAAGCCTTGTTATAACACACACTACGCTACTTATTAACACTGCAACGACGCATAGTGCTATCAGCAAAACGAACACGGCGTTCCAATCTCCGTTTCTACTTTCTACCAATGCCCCTAATCCGTAACCACTAATCGTGCTACCTACGTAGCAACAACCGTTAAACACGCCCGTTATCATTCCCGAGTTAATCTTGTTACGAAGTTGTAATGGTGCTATCGAAGTTATAACGTTATTCATACCTTGCGACATGCAAAAAGCAAGAGCCATAAGCATAATTACGGGAACCCAAGAAACCTGCATTAATAGAACTACGCCAATCAATAAGATACTTGCTAGGAAGAAGAAAATTCCTAATACCAAGACGTAATTGTTAATTTTTGATTGCAAAAACACAGCAAGAGTTGCGCCGAATACGCCAACAACAGGTAACGATAAGGTTAAAATAATAGAAAGTCCGTTTGGCAAATTGTGATTTTTTGCAAGAACATCTGGCGTCCACGTTTGTAATCCGTCTTTAACCAAGTTGCAAATAACGGCAAAGATACAAATTATAATAATGGTTAAAATGAGAGAACTTGAAAGTTTTTGATTAGTTTGCTCTCTTCGTGCCCTAACTTCGGTGTGTTCATTTTGTATAGTCGTAGTATTTTTTGAATATTCCAAAAACCAAATTATAGCCACTATTGTCATACATATCGCAGCCATTATAAATGATGCGTTAAACTTGGTAAAAACACTAAACAACGCACTAGAACCATATGCAATAAACGTCCCTACAGGCACGGTTGTTGCCATTGCCAAAATTCCTTTTTTTAGATGTTCTTCATCTAGATTTTCGCCAAGAGTTAAAATAAGAGAAGACCATAACACCGATTGCGTTGCGCCGTTAACTAACCAAAGATACTTGTAATAGGTAAAATCAATACCTAGTCCAATTACAACGTTTATAATAGACGACAATATGAGCGCACCCGATAAAACGTATTTTTTGTTGTATCTCTTACATAATAAACCATTTATGATTTGACCTGCACCATAAGCAAAGAAAAAGGTTGTGGTAACAAGCCCCGTGTTATCTTTACCTTGCGCAAAGTAATCGCCAATGATTTTTATGTTAGCGTTGTAACTATATCTACCTAAATAAGCAATCATATAAACTAGCCAACATAAGAATATTAATCGTTTTTGTCTAGTTGACGATTGCCTTTGATTTTCTAACATTTCTATCTCCAATCTGTTTTTCATTGTTAAAGCATTGGCAAACGCCAATGCTTTTTAGTAATTATTTAACGTATTTTTCGAACTCGGATTTAACCTTTTCGAACAATTCTTTAGCACTTTGTTCGTTTTCAGCAGGCAACGAATAGTAAACTTTTAGTTTTGGCTCGGTGCCACTAGGACGAACACAAATAAAGCCACCGTTAGAAAGTTCATAGTAAACTGCGTTTACCTTTTCGACTTCCATGTTTTGAACGCTTCCGTCTTTTAGCGTTCTAGCCCCTGAAGAATAATCTCTAATAGCGTCAACGCCAATTCCAGCAACGTCGTCTATCTTTAAGGTTTTCATTTTATCGACTACGACATTCATATCACGCATAGCGTTTAAACCACTATACTGCGTGCTTACGTTGGTATCGAACACGTATCCGTATTTTTTATAAATGTCTTGCAATTTAGAATATACGCTTACTTGATTATAGGTATAGTAGCATACCATTTCAGCAAACAACATACTTGCCACCACGGCGTCTTTATCTCTTGCGTGCGTTCCACGAAGATAACCACAACTTTCTTCAAAGCCGAATAGGAATTTTCTCTTACCCGTATCGTCAAGTTGTTTAATTTTTTCGCCGATAAACTTAAAACCAACGGGAACTTCCATAAGTTCTACGCCGTAATCGTTGGCAATTAGTTTTGCAAGGCTAGTGGTTACGAAACTCTTAACCACAAAACCTTTATCGGTTAACTTACCGGTATCTTTTAATCTAGTTAAAACGTAATCTAATAAAAGCGCACCCGTTTGATTGCCTGATAAAGTTACGAACTCGCCATTATCATCACGAATAGCAACGCCAAGTCTATCGCAATCTGGGTCAGTTCCAAACACAACGTCTGCCATCTTAAAGTCTGCTTGCTTTATGCCTAGCGTTAGCGTTTCCTTAACTTCTGGGTTTGGCACGTTAACTGTTGAAAACTCTGGGTCTTTGTTTACTTGTTCAGGAACGACGATTGGCTTAATACCTATCTTCTTTAATATGGTGGTTACTGGAATATATCCACTTCCGTGAACAGGGGTGTAAACTATTTTTAGGTTTTTGCCTGCCTTTTTAAGTTCGGTTGGCGATAAACGAAGTTTGCCTATAGTTTTATAGTATTTTTTATCCAACTTCTTGCCAACTATTTGAATGTTTTTATCTAAGTCTTCGTTATAGATAATCTTGTTAGAAAGAACGCTACCAATATCGCTAATATACTTAACGATTTCTTCGGTTGCAAGTGGGGACATTTGAGCGCCGTCTTCCCCATAAAGTTTGTAGCCGTTATATTCTTTAGGGTTGTGGCTAGCAGTAATCATAATGCCGGCAACCGTTTTTAATTCTCTAACGGCGTAGGATAGCATTGGAACAGGGTGAACGTCGTTAAAAAGATATGTTTTGATTCCGTTAGAAACTAAAACGACTGCTGCGCTATACGCAAATTCATAAGACATTCTTCTCGTATCGTAAGAAATTACAACGCCTTGCTTTTGCGCTTTTTTACCAAGAGATTTAATATATTCTGCTAAACCTTGAGTAGCCCTTTTAACCACGTGAACGTTTAGCATATTAGTTCCCATGCCGATAATTCCTCTCATGCCGGCAGTTCCAAATTCTAATTCCTTGCCAAAACGGAACTCTATTTCCTTATCGTCTAAGCCGTTAAGTTCTTTTTTTTCTACTTCAGAAAGCTTATCGCTATTTATCCATTCGTTATATAAATCTTTATACATAAACTTCCCCTTTAATATTAATAGAATAATTATACAATATAACTGAAGCAGTGTCAAAGTATTATTTTAAAATTTTTAATTTATCGCCATAAAAATATTTATAAAATAAAATTTAAAAAACATTTTGTAAACAGTTGACAATATTTTTTTATTTTGATAGAATTTATAAGCGTTGTCTAAGGAATAATTATGCGGGTGTAATTCAATGGTAGAATTCCAGCCTTCCAAGCTGGCAGCGTGGGTCCGATTCCCATCACCCGCTCCAAATCCTTAAACAGACAACGTTATGTGTCTGTAGCTCAGTCGGATAGAGCATCGGCCTTCTAAGCCGAGGGTCAGGGGTTCGAATCCCTTCAGACACGCCAATACGGCGGGTGTAGCTCAGTTGGTTAGAGCGCAAGATTGTGGTCCTTGAGGTCGTGGGTTCGATTCCCATCACCCGCCCCACTAATAAAAAATACCTATAGGGGTGTCGCCAAGCGGTAAGGCAACGGATTTTGATTCCGTCATTCGTAGGTTCAAATCCTGCCACCCCTGCCAACATGTACCTTTAGCTCAGTTGGTAGAGCAACTGACTCTTAATCAGTGGGTCCAGGGTTCGAGTCCCTGAAGGTGCACCAAATATGATTCATTAGCTCAGCCGGTAGAGCACGTGACTTTTAATCACGGTGTCCGGGGTTCGATTCCCCGATGGATCACCAGAAAAACACACTAGATTATAGTGTGTTTTTCTTTTTGTCAACATGGGGATTCTCACCCAAGGGTT
>JAZRSF010000030.1:0-9361 GCA_045651365.1 Christensenellaceae bacterium | reverse complement strand
TCCTTTTCCATCCTTTAATCCCGACCAATATTTGCCTGGCATACAAGACTGTTTGTTGTTGTTTTTAGCAAGTCTTTCTTCCAAAGAACTTTCAGCAACTCCCAAATGCAATGCCACGTCCTTCTTGCTGCCTGGAACTCTTGAATAATGCATTAATTCCTCCTCGGTATTAAGTATGGCCTAAATTTTTGTTTCACAACACCATTGGTATATAATACTGACGTTTCGTCTAATCCAACCTCGTCCGCACGAATATAAAAATCCGCAAAATCTTCTCTTGGCATATTAAACAAAAATTTATGTATAAATAACTCTAATTTCAAATCTCTTCTTGTTGTTATTTCTTTCGCATTTTCAAAAGAGACAATATTAAACACGCCATACTTACACCCTTTAGCCAATATAGATAAAGCATCCTCTTTTGCATTATACGAAAAATCCGTTTGCTTAGGAGAAGCTGCTGTGGCTTGACGAACATCAAACATCTCCTCTATAGCTTCTCTTACCGTAATACCCCTTTCCTTTGCCTCTCTTATAAATCCTTCATCTTTTTCCAACTGTAACATATCTGCATCAGAAATGAACATCCCAAATTCATCATCAGCTTGTTCTAATTTTTCAACATCTTTTTTAGGACTAATGTCAAATTCCGAAAAAATGTCTGCAAGCCCTAACCAAATTACAAAAGTTTCTTCTTTATTAATTTGCCTATTACTAATTTGCTTTTCAATCTTATTAATTTCTACACAAATTTGTGAAATGTCAGTAAAAACAGAGATACTACACGTTTTACTCCTAAATAAGTTTTCCTCTCGCATAACTCTAAACACTTGATTATACTCATCTGCAAAAACTAAAATTTTTTTATTACCTAAAATTGATAAATTCAAGATAGTGTTTGCAAGTAGCGATTTTTGTAATTCAATATTGTTACCCACAATGAGAATATTATTGTTCAACCGTTTTTCAATATTAAGCTTAAAAAACTTACTTATAGAAGTTGGTTTTCCTAAAATCATCGATAAACTAAAATCACTAATGTGTTTAATTTCTGCTTGTACTTCGCTTATAGGAAACGATAACTCGTCAGACAATCCAATTCTTACTATCTCTTTATCATTAACTAATTTTATTCCTTTACTTATAGAGTCTAAATATACCTTATCTATTTCATCAGATTTTATGTAAACGACCTTAAAGTTGCTAATTTTAAAATCCTCGTTAACCCATTCTAAACACCAAACCTCACCACTCGTAGATCTCTCCATTTTATGTATAACTTCTTCACTGAAATTTGCTTTATTAACCCCCAATGTTCCAATCATTTCATTCATATGGTTATTCATTGCAATACGGCTCATTATCTGCATTTTACCAGCTTCCGTCAACCCCTGCAAACCAGATATCGTTTGGTCACTAAAAATACAAGAAATTCCATATTTTCTCACTTCTCTTAAAACATTTTCAAGAAGTTCTCGATAATAAATTTCTTTTGATGCATGTTGCGCCATATTATGAAACTCATCAACAATAATTATTATCCTAGGCATACTAAGTTGTCCGTTCAACCTTCTATAATCTTTGATATCTTTTACGCCTGATTTTTTAAATAATTCTTCTCGTTCATTAATTTTTTGTTTCAAATAATCCAAGAAAGAATAAGTAAACTCTTGACTTTTTTCTACTGCAATAAATCTAACATGTGGAGGAGTCACTTTTAAACTACTAGCAAACTCTATGCCGTAATCCACAAGCCATAATTCCACGTCATCAGGATGATATTTCATAACTATAGATGAAATAATCATGTGTAGGAGTGTAGATTTACCAATACCAGTTCTACCAGTAATTAAAGTATGTACTGACTTGTAATCCACGCCTATAGGCAATTCAAAAAGTTCATTGCCTTTTTCCTTTCTAATCATAATAGGCAAGTTCAAACCTTTAGTAGCATCTTCGTAATTAGACGCAATTTCTCCACCAAAAACACTGCCAAATGAATTATCAATTATCAACCCTTTTTCAGTTTCTTTTCTATAGATATTAACAAAATCTTTTTGATGTTTACCAATGCTGGACGTTGAAAACTCAAACGCTTCGCCATCAATGTTAATAGTGTTGTTTTCAATTTTCACCCAACCGGTATCATAAAACGACCACTCTATATTGTTATTACGATATTTTTCAATAAGTTGTATTTTGTTTTTATTGGTAGCAATTATTAAATGTATCCCACATCTATGAGCATTATTAACAATAGATTTATATCTTAGAATATCATCTGCGGAAAAGTTTTCTGCAAAATCAAAAACAACTATGATTTTTTCTTTAATATACTTTTTGTTAACTTTGTTAAATTCTCTAAGCGTGGCAAAAGTTCCAACCAAACTATTTGTTTCATCAACTTCTTTTTCAAGTTTTCTTAAAACGTTAGAAATTTCTTCCTTTGAATTATAAGTTGAAATTCCAATTTTTTTATTTTCTTCAATAGATGCATTTAAACATCCCAAATTAGTTCCTCTGTTAACAGGGTCTATAAAATAAACGTCAAAACTATCTATTGGAGCACTTCTTAATAAGTTAAGCAAAAGATTTTGAACGAAGTCACTTGCTTGACTTTTGCCCTCGGTATTATAATTTAAACGAATTTTTAATGGTGAACTAGTTTCTACTATGTATGGTATTTTAAAATAACCATCTATTGCAAACTTGGGAATAGCTTGAACTAAACTCTTTTTTAAAGATACTGAATCCGTTTGACAAGGCACTAATAAATTACCTAAATCCAAAGTGTAATTACGATTTCTTTTCGCACTATATGTTTGCCAGTCTTTTTCTAAAGCACCACTATCAACTAAATCTTTTTCAATTCTTTTAGAAAACCCTAAAACTAAATCAGAAGCAAAAAACTCATTTCTCTTTTTTATTAATTCTTGGGTTTCTCTTACTTCGTCTGCCTTAAAAGTACTTTCTAACTGTGCATGTTTATTAAGATTTGCCCTACAATCATCCTCAGCCATTTTTTTACGAGAAGTAGTTTCGCTAATACAATTACCTAAAAGTGATTGATTTTCAGTATCATAATATAATTGATGTTCGGCAACCAATTGCAAAAAATCTTTTACCATTTTTTTGTAATCGTAATGCCCGCCAGTATGGAACTTCCTTTTTATAGCAGAAGAAAAGGTGTCAGTTGTAATGTTTTCAAACAACTCACTAACGTACTCAATGTTTACAATATCAGGACAATTTACTACCGTTGGTTGATAACCGTTTCTATATTTTTCTGGAAGCATATCAACCATTGATTGTAGTTTATTAATAATTTCCTGATTTTCTGCAATCGCAAGGTTATAAGCCCTTTCGGTATCATCTATATCCTGTAGACTTCTTCTATATCTACCTTCAATAGTTTCAGTATCACCATCAAGAATAGCCTTTCTTTGTTTATTATTTTCCACAATTTGAACGGCTTCTTTATGTAGAGATTGCAATATGTATTCAATTTTCTTTACTTCTTCTATCACTTTATTTTTCACTTAAAATCCCTTTTAACCAATTACTGTCGCCGTGCAGTTTTGGAAGGCACACTCGCCTTGTTTTTGTATTCCTTGTGTAAAAGTTATACTCGTAAGCATATTACATCCATTAAAAGCAGCGGTTTTCACTTCCGTTTGTTTTGTTATTGTTACTTTTTTGAGCGTTATAGGAATATTGAAATAAAAAGAAGTTACCGCAGTGGTCACTTGCCCTCTATTGCATACAATACGAGAATATTGCCACGTTCCACTACCTTCTCCCCTCTTTATGTTATAGAATTTAGGGCTATCCTCTTTATAACTTCCTACATCATTACTTGAACTTTTATAAGTCTGATACCCAAACACATAACCTAAAACTTGTTCCTCTCCTTGTGCGTCTTCTTTTCTGCCCGTAAACGGTAAACTCATTTCTTCTAATTTACTACAACCCTTAAATGCGCCTTTACCTATTTCAGTTATAGTGTCAGGAACAATAAAAGAAGTGACGTTTTTACAGTTTTCAAAAGCACCTTCTGGGATAGAAACTACGTCTTGTCCATCATATTTTGCAGGCAACTCTACTTTTCCAGAAAGCGACGTAGGGTCTTTGACTTTAATAGAATACGTTCCTGCTTCATTTTTTTCAAAAGCAAATAAGTTTAAAAATGCTAATTTATCATCAAACTCTTCCACTAAACCATAGTTATACACCAAATTTGTAAACTGTGGGTCTATTGAATAATATATTTTTTGAACATGATTAACTTCCTTATATCTATCAACTAAATCATCGTTTATATCGTTTAGTCCTTTAATAACGTTATTAACTTTAACGTAGTTATCTAGCGTATGAATTTCTTCACCTGTTAACAATGCCTTTTGTTCAGGCTTTAATGCATTATACAAATTAACGGTATCAGCAAGAGCCGTTGTAGTTTCAACACTATCAACAGTTACCTTTTGCATTTCTGTTCTTAAATTGCCTACTTTATATTCGTTATACGCAGGAACAATTGCTAACAATTTGTCTTTATTACTAACCTTATCTTTTTGCCAATCTGCTAAATTTAAGTATGCAGAATATGCATCGTTAATTAAATCATCATAATGCTCGTAATCATATATCTCATTTGGTAAATACTCAATGAGTTCTGCCGTTGCATTTGCATTATCTATTCCATTTTTATAATACAAACCACCAGCAACACCACTGCCAACGATAAGAATACATAACATAGCTATTACAAAGCGTTTAAATTTTTTCCTAAATCCTGTTTGTTTTTGATTGTTCTTGCCTTGATTAATTGCTCCAGTTAGCGTTGTAGATGCTTTTGAAGACACACCTGAAGAGCCTCTTGAAGAAGTTTTATTTGAGCTCATTGACGAAACAGGAATAGCTACAGGATTAGAGAAATTTAATTGAGAAACCGAACCACTGCTCGTATTTCCATATACTTTTTTTCCACTTAAAGTCAAATTATAGTTTAATTCCGCTTGACAATAAGGGCAATCTTGCAAATCTTTGTAATAACAGTGTAATGGATTTTTAGCGCAAACAACCAAGTTGTTGCGATAATCACATAAAGCTTTATCCCATTCTTCTGCCGTTGGACGCAAAGTTGCATTATATCTTCCCACAATAAACGCTCTTGAAAACAAATCGCAAATTTCAGGAGGAAAAGAATCCATCGGCGGTACAGATGCACTCATAGGCTTGTTCCCTGGTTTAAAGCAATAGTTATCTTTTTCTATTGCTTCGTTGCCTTGCCCAGGAGATGCTTGCGATGAAGTGATGTTTTCTGGTATGCCGTTGAAAGGTGTATAACCATTAAATAATAGTTTAAATATATGTATTGCCAAAGCAAATCTATCTGATTCTTGGGTAAACGTAGGTAGTGGCGCTGATTTAAAATCAGCTCCTTTGCAACGCTTTATTAGTTCTGGTGCCACGTATCCTGGCAAGCAAACTGAGCAACGATAGGTGTGTTGTGTGTTTTTGTCGTAAATATGATAAGAGTCAGTATCCAAGAAAGCAACGTTACCCGTCGTCAAATTTACACCTATATTACAAGGGTTAAAATCGCCAAACACGTAACCAGCTTTATGAACTTCAGAAATTACTCGACAAATATTGATTGCAACTACTAATTTTTGTTCGTTAGTAAGCTTAATTTTTTTCGGTGGATATTTATATAGTTCTCCTAGCTCTGCATCAATTTTTAGTTTAGGCATAACAAAGCCTACGAATTGTCCATTCGCATTTCTTAAGTAATCTAAAGGCCAAGCTATCTGGTCTAAGATAGTTTTAGATGGCGGATTATTTGTTATGTATTTTATCTTTGACTCTAACTCTGCCGTTATTACACTTCCGTGATATATTTTTGCAACACAATCAGGTTTTCCTACGATATTATATACCGAACCCTCTCCACCTTTCTTAAATGGTGTATTTTCTAACGTATATTTCGCTTTATTTGAACCTATATATTCCATATTTACTAGTCTTCCTTATCCGTATCGTTTTGGCTTGCTTGTTCGTCTTCCTTCTTATATAAATGAGGATAAGCTAAGCGTCTGAACTCTTCATCCTTTTTTCTCTTTAATTCAGCCCAATTAGGCACCTTATAATAATCTTCTTCCTTTCTTTCTGTTTGAATTGCTGTATTTACTATACAAACAAGGGTTTTATCATCATTTACTTGATTTTCGCCAATATTTGAAACGAAATTACTAATTTTTTGTTGAACGCTATCAACAGTATCTTCTGCAAACCCTAAACTTAAGTTGTCCATAAAATACTGCGCTAATACGACGTAAATATTTACTTTTTCGCCATATAGCAAACTAGGAAATAGCGTTTCCAACATGCCATCAGTTGCCAATAAAACACTTGCAACCTCATCAACTTTGCCGAAAACCCATTTATCCTCAAAGCATAGAGGAAAAACAAACCCGTTTTCATCTCGTTGCTGCTCTGTAACGGCAATATATTCGCCATTCTTTTTTAGTGCAACAATACCACTATCCCCTGAATGTCCATAATAAACGATGCCGTTTAAATATACTACACACGACAGCGTTGTATCGTATTGTGATCTTTCGTGCTTGTTTTTATCTGCTTCGGTATAAACGTTACCCAAAGCATACTTATATGCATTTTTTAAAACAGATAAAATTTCATCAGCACTAGTATTTTCTGAAATGTTTTGTTTACAATATTCGACAACTGAGGTTGATGCTATTCTTGATGCAGTATCGGTATATAATTCACTACCTAAACCATCTGCAACCGCAGCAAAACAAAGATTATCAGAAATTTTTTCAATAAAATGATAATCTTGACATACAATGTTATTTTTAATATGATAGTGCCCTTGTTGCGTTACTCCATAAGTGTAAATCATGTTTTATTTACCCTTTACATTAAATCATCTATCGTTGTAGATGGAGGCAATTCTTGTCCCTTAACTTTTTCGCCAGGCGAACTTTGAGAAACTGCTCTCATACTCTTATTTACCCAATCAAAAAATCCACTAAAATCATATCCAGCTAGATTTAATACTCTTTTACCAGAAATTTTATGCATTTCTCTTGGATTAGCACCTGGAACACAGAGCGTCCAAAAAGCTAATTTACCGTTTTCTGCCAATTGATTAACTTTTTGTGCGATTGCATCTACGTTATCTAAAGGCTCACCATCGGTTATCATAACAATCCAAGGCTTATAAGGCTCTGTTCCCATTCTTCTATAGAATCTAGAGCGCTCGTCCACCATTTTTATTGCTTCTTCTATAGGGTCAACCATATACGTACCACCACCTGCAACAAAATTAACCGGTTGCATGTATTCTATTGGCGTAAACTCTTGAACAATTTTATGATTCGTGTTGAATTCTATAACAGCAATATCAAGTATATCTTTCGTTTTCTCATCCTTACATACTTCGTCCTTAAAACGATTCAAAGCGTCATTTAATTCTTTAATAGGTACTACTTTATTACCATTTTCATCAACTCCGCTAATCATTGAACCTGAAGTATCAACCAAGAACAAACAAGCCATATGAGGTTCGTTTGTGTTAACAATTTGAGGAACATCCGTTGCTAAAATTTCTTCGGGGTTAAAATCCATTTGTGACATAATTTTTCTCCTTTATGCTTTATAATTTTAAAATAAAAAGTGCCGTTCCTAAACGAAACGACACTAGCAAAGTGACCGTCCGCTTAGTTGCGACACCAGTTTAAACAAATAAATCCGTAAACGAGATTTTATGTATTGCGAAATAGGTACACTTATGCCCTAAGTATACTCATTCACGAATTTATTAAACTGGTCGCATTTTTATTTTAGCATTTTTAATAGATAAAATCAAGAAAATCGTATATGTTGTTAAATTTTACAAAGTTTTATGACAAGCATTGTCATATTTACTATGTTATACTCAAAGAAAAAGGAGAAAAAGATGAAAGTTAATCGTGCGTATAAGCTAAATAAAGAGAAGCAACCTGCTGATGAAAAAGGTAAGTTTCTTTACTATTTTTATAACAACCACAAGTTGGATTCGATTGCCGTAGATGAAGAACAATGGGAAAAGTTAGTTGAGTTAGATAACGAAATGTATAACGGCAATTGTAGGCATAAAACTCATTCGGTTGAACTTACTGATAACGTTAAGCCTGCCGTTGGTGCGGATAACGGGTTTTTACATAGTAAAAAATTCGACTCGGAAGATGATTTCTTGCGAAAAAAAGATATTGAAAATCTTCTACTTAGAGACTTTAGCGAACTAGACCGTGATATTTATGCCCTTTATGAAGATAAGTTTACACAAAAAGAGATTGCCAAACAAGTAGGCTTATCACAAGGCGAAGTTTCTAAACGATTAAGCGAAATTTTTTCTGCAATAGAAACTGATGACTTAAAAGTTCAAACCCGAGACGATGATGAAGTTCATGCAATAAAGCAATGGCGTAAATTCAAAAATAAGGGCGTTACCGATGGTGACGAAGATATTTTGTGGGACGTGTTGCGTGTAGAAATGCCATTGCAAATACAAGAATATATTTGTTCTTGGTTTTACAGTTATAAAGAATAGTGCTACTTTGCAATTAAATATCTTGTGATGAAGGTTTGGGAAAAGTATGACGAGTTAGAACTCGGCAACCGCTTAAACGAACTTCCACGACAAGTAAGAGAGTGGTTTTACGAATATTACGAATACGAGCCACCGTGTTTTCAATGGTTGTTTATCTCTTTCTTTGAACGCATTGAAGAAATGAAAAAACAAAATCAACCACGCCCTACTGACGTAAACTTTCAAAAACTTTTAGATAAGTATGACGAAATAGTTAAACGTTTAGAGTGCACGGCGGAAGAGTTTTACGAAGAACGTATTGCAAAGCCTTACGTTGAAAAACGCAATAAACGCTATCAAAAATATCTTGACGAAAACTATGTTTTAATTGTTGATGAGAACGATACGCGCCCTATAAAAGAGCAACTTACAGCGTTTATGGAGCACTGCAAAAAACTCGATAAAAAGTATAAAAATAAAGTTGTTACAAAAAATTTAAAAATTACGGAATAATTTCGGCGTTTTAACCGCTTGATTTATAGAGGGAGAATTTCGCCAACCTTGGAGCATCAATTAGGTGCTCCTTTTTAATTAGCGCAGGTAATGAACACTTGCGCTTTTTTTATTTCCTAATGAACGGGATTTTAAGTTGGAAATCAGCCCTCGGCAGAGCGAACTGGCTACTTTGTAGCCTAGTGAGATATGGCTAAAGCCAAACGCTCAATAAAAACTGACAACGGTCAAAGGAGGTGAAAATTATTAGTC
>JAZRSF010000029.1:0-2058 GCA_045651365.1 Christensenellaceae bacterium | reverse complement strand
GTTAGCACTTTGCTTTAGCACTAACCTTCTCTACAGCATCCCAACCGCTTGTAGCTCTTGGCTGAGGGTTAAATTTTGTAACAAAAGGCAATTTTTGGTGAGAAAAATACTTTATATAAATATAGGGGATTATTATGGGATTAAAAGCAGGATTACACCTATTACAACAAACAGGAAAAGCTGTAGCTAATTATGCAGATGACGCCGCAAGAATAGTTGCAAAAAATGGTGATGATGCTGTTGGAATTTTCTGCAGAAAAGCAAAACCAATAAACCCTACAGAACTTAAAGACTTACGCTTTGCGCCAGAAACAATTGGTGATACTGTAAAGATTTCAAAAACAGCTTTTAAAATTCCTAGTGCTGATAAACTAAAATTGTTGCTCAAAGAACAAGGGATGGCTGACGATTTTATTACTGATAATAATAGTATTTTTTTAGAAGAATTATTAAAACGTTTTCCTTTAAAACAAGGTGAAAAAACAAATAAAATTGTTCAAGATTTAATGACTTGCTTAGAGGATGTCAACCATGCAGGTATTGTGGATAAAACTAAATTTTTAGATGATTTTTTAATGGAAGCAAGTAAAGTCGACAAAGACTTTGCAGGTATTTTTACTCAAAGTACAACAGGGCTATTTAGCAAAAGAGCAGTCCTTCAAGCTAAATATAACAATCCGGAAAGATATCAAGAAATTATGGATTTACTGACATTACATAAACAAGGTAAAGCACCAAAATGGACACTACAAACATTATTTCCAGAGAGTTCTTTTCATCCATTGCCTAAAGGTGATATGCAAAGGCTTTTAAGAGGCGAACATTATTACCCTCAATTGACAGAATTAGCTGATGACGTGATTGCAAAACTAGAAGTTGGTGAGGCATTTTCTGTAGGTAAAGATATGTTTGTAAAAACAGCCAAAGGTTATGAAAAATTAAAAATAGATGCTCAAACTTATGAGAGGTTATTCCCGCCAATTGAACGTTATGCAATGTCTCAAGGAGCGAATGGAAATTGTCATTTTATCTCTGCTATGGATTCGATTACAAAAAATCCTAATGGTAGGGTTAAATTATATCAAATGTTTGAACAAACTCCTAATGGAATAGTCTGCAAATTTCCAGAGCTTGAGGGTAGAGTATTATCCCCAAGTGATATTGAAGCAATATTATCTTCAACTAAATCAGTTGAGGGCTCATCAGCTCACAAAATTATTGAATTTGTATATGCAGAAACAAAAAAAACAACTTTTGGTGTATATGATTCGGTTGATGATGTATTAGCGATGCTAGATAGAGCAGGAAACGCAGAAGATATTCGTTTGTATTATAAAACGTTCTTAGGTAGTGATACTAGTGTTGATATAATTCGAAATAGAAAAGATGCAATGTTAATAAAAGGGATTGAATTACCTTCATCTTTTATAAAACCACGGCTATCAAATAAAATGGCTTGTACAGATAATATGAGTATTACAAATAGACGAAAAGGATTGCAAAGTTCACATTATTATCAGGTAGATAGTATAGTGGAAAATCGTATAATTAACCCTTGGAATACTATTGAAACAATACCTCAAAGTCCTTGTGAATTAGCAAATATAACTTCTGTAAGTAATATTGCTGAAATCTTAGGTTTATAATTTTTATTTAACGATATCGCTGTGAAAAAACTAAACAAAAAGCTTGCAGGGGTAAAAGATTTGTACTTTTTTTAATTTCATCTGTCGTACAGCAAGCAAGTAGGGTGTATTGTTTAATGCACCGAAAATAGACGTGCCACTTTCAAAAAAGCCTTTTGAGACTTTTGAAAAAAAGGGCGTATTTTTGTGAAAAATTTTATCAATTATATGCTCAAAGAGTGTTCGCAATCGGCACAAAGTCCGCTGTTGGCGGGGTTTAAATTTAAAAAAGGTTAGCACTTTGCTTTAGCACTAACCTTCTCTACAGCATCCCAACCGCTTGTAGCTCTTGGCTGAGGGTTAAATTTTGTAACAAAAGGCAATTTTTGGTGAGAAAAATACTTTATATAAATATAGGGGATTATTATGGGAT
>JAZRSF010000028.1:0-7610 GCA_045651365.1 Christensenellaceae bacterium | reverse complement strand
CCCAATTGGTCCTATGGGCCCTATTGGACCGCAAGGTCAGCCTGGTCCAGTTGGTCCCGCTGGTCCTCAAGGTATTCAGGGCGAAGTCGGTCCTGTTGGCCCTGCTGGTCCACAGGGTATTCAAGCTGAAACTGGTCCCGTAGGTCCCGCTGGTCCTCAGGGTATACAGGGTGAAATCGGACCCGTTGGTCCTGCTGGCCCTCAAGGTATTCAAGGTGAAACGGGCCCCGTTGGTCCTGTCGGTCCTCAGGGTATTCAAGGTGAAGTCGGTCCTATCGGTCCCGTTGGTCCTCAGGGTATCCAAGGTGAAACTGGTCCAGTTGGCCCTGCTGGTCCACAGGGTATTCAGGGTGAAGTCGGCCCCGTAGGTCCCGCTGGTCCGCAAGGAATTCAGGGTGAAGTTGGTCCTATCGGTCCCGCTGGTCCACAAGGTATCCAGGGTGAAACTGGTCCCGTCGGTCCTGCTGGTCCACAAGGTATTCAAGGCGAAACTGGTCCCGTGGGTCCTGTTGGTCCGCAAGGTATCCAAGGCGAAACTGGACCTGTTGGTCCTGCTGGTCCACAAGGTATTCAGGGCGAAACTGGTCCCGTGGGTCCTGTTGGTCCGCAAGGTATCCAAGGCGAAGTCGGTCCTATTGGCCCTGTTGGCCCTGCTGGACCTCAAGGTATCCAAGGTGAAACTGGTCCAGTTGGACCTCAAGGTCCTGCCGGTGGTGTTTTGAGTTATGCAGATTTTTATGCGTTGATGCCACCCGATAATGCAGCAACCGTTGCACCTGGAGCAGACGTCATTTTCCCGCAAAACGGACCTATCGGTGGTACTAATATTACAAGAATTGGCGTAGATTCGTTTGAATTAGGTCCTATCGGCACTTATCAAATTTTATTTGAAGTGAGTGTTACCGAACCTGGTCAATTAATTCTAACCTCAAATGGCGTGGATTTAGACAACACACTTGCTGGTCGAGCAACAGGCACGTCGCAAATAGTCGGTATGGCGTTGGTGCAAACAACTACTGAAAATACAGTAATAACCCTTCGCAATCCAGCTGGTAGTCCTGCTGCACTTACCATTACCCCGTTTGCCGGTGGCACACGTTCCGCTTCTGCCCATTTGATAATTATACAAATTCAATAGTAATAGCAAGTAAGCCCGAACTATTACGTTCGGGCTTACTTATTTATATTGCTATCTTTTCTTTTTATCAGTTAAATCATAACTTAAAGAATGCTTGATAACTACAAAACGACGTTTCGGTTTTAGGAAACTACGTTAGGTTTAATTCAGATTTTAATTTTCCACGATACAATTATAGCACTTTTTGAATCTCGTTTGAAAGGCCTTTTTGTGCAAAATTAGTTAAAAAACTTCAATTTGGACGGCTTTCATTGCGTTTAAGGCTGTGTTGTGTCTCTCTACACTCACGCCAGCACAAGATTTTTCATCCACTTTGATTTTCACTTCTGGGAAAACTGCTTTTAATATCATTGCGTTAGAAATTACACAAATATCCGTGCAAAGCCCACAAAGTTCTATCTCTTCAATTTCTTCACCATACGATTTGATAACGTCGGGCAAATCTACGCTTCCAAAAGTTATTTTATCAACCACTTTATTTACATACGGCTTTAACTCGTCGCATATCTCCCAACCTGCTGTATCTTTAACGCAATGCTCAACGCCAAGTTTACGCCCGTCTTGCGTGCTTAAATAATCAGCAAAATGAGTATCACGAGTGAAAATAACCGTTCCGTCGTAATTTTTAACTTTATCAACTACATTGGGAACTATCGCCTCTGCAAGTTTACTACAAAGACTACCCGTAATAAAATCCACTTGCATATCTATAACAATTAAAAATTTCATATTGTTCTCCTATATTTTCTAAAAATAAAACAACTCTACAAATTGGAATTTGTTTATTTCCTTGCAACAATAATAGGTTGATAGAATCCCGTTTCTTCAGGAAACAGCCAAATTACTTCTTTGCAACCATTGGCGATAAACAAAGCTGTCAGTTCTTCTCGACGAGTTGCCCTATATTCGCATTCAAATTTATTGATTTCCAATGTTTCCTCGTCGTCAATAATATACTGCGTAAGTTTATAGCGGTCGTCACTCCAAATCCAAGTCTGAAATGATACTCGTTTGCCTTTTTCGGTTTCATGGATATATGGCGGAGAGTATGGCGGTTTGTCTTGAAGCAAAGCATCATAATCTCGAATGCTTCCAACAAAAATACCGTTTTCCTTGATTTGATTTGCAATGCTTTTTACGGCTCTGCCCAAATCTTCGATTGAAAGCATATGCGGCAACGCATTATCCATAGCGATGACAATATCAAACTTTTCCGTAAAGGATTCAGATAACGCACAAAAGTCAGCATTCGCAAAGCGAATGTCAACCTTGGCGTTTGATGCTCTTGCTTCCGCTTCGGCTATTTCGCCATCGCTTATATCAGATGCGGTAACATTGTATCCGAGCGATGCAAGACCTATTGCTTGCGTACCTATTCCACACGCACAATCAAGGATACTTGCGGATTGACCATAATTGAACTTTTGAAATATACCTTGCAATAACACGGCTTGCTCTATCGTTGTAGCTTTCCAATCAAGGAATAGCTTATCGTAATGAGAAGCCATACTATCATAAAATTTTTGTGTTATGCTCATTTTGACACCTCGTCAAATTCTTATTTATCAATTAGTTTTTATTTCAGTTTTAGACCATCGAAGAAGGCTTGACCGACTTTTTCGCCAAGTGTGTAGTAACCGTGTCCGTCACAATCATAACAAATAGGCTTGAACTTGGTTAAATCAATTTTACCCTTTGCATCTAAAATGCTATCGTCAACTGAAACGTTTACCACTTCCCCTATACAAATTTCACTTTCAGTGTCATAACTAACAAGTTTACACTCTAATACAAGTGGAATTTCTTCGATTATGGGAGCGTTTACAAACTCGCTTTTTACCGTATGCCAGCCTGCTTTTTCTATCTTATTAGCAACGTCGTTTGCAGAAACCACGCCAACGTAGTCGGCAGGAATAACGTTTTTGCTATCGGCAATCGCAACTGTAAACGCCTTGGTTTTTAAAAGATTTTTTACCGTTTTATGGTTTTTATCAAGGCAAATGGAAACTTGCGCAGTATCACAAACAGTTCCCCACGCAGCGTTCATTGCGTCGGGTGTTCCGTTCTCATCATAAGTGCCAACGATTAGCACAGGCAACGGATAAATATATGCTTTTGGTTTTAAGTTCTTTCTCATAATTTTGCTCTCCTTTAATCATTTACCTACAAATTAAAATTAACTTATCGTATACTTTTTATCTTCGACTCTATTTCTTTAATTACCGAAACGAACTCTGCATCGCTTTTTCCAGTAGGATCGGGCAAGCCCCAATCGTCATCAAAAGCTCTACCGATAAACGGACATCCAACGTCGCACCCCATTGAAATTGCAACGTCGGGTAGCGGTATCTTATCAATGGTTTTACTATACTGCGTTTGTTCCATATCAATTCCATAAAGCTCTTTCATCAACCTAACTGCATCTTGATTTATTTTCGGTTTGGTTTCCGTGCCTGCCGAGTAAAAGTCAAAATCATCGCCACGCAAATGCTTTCCAAGTGCTTCTGCAATTTGGCTACGGCAAGAATTATGAACACAAATAAACGCTATTTTCTTTTTCATTTGAAAGGACACCTCACACCGATACATTGATTGTTTTGAGCCGAATGAACACACTTGATTTCGCCAAGTTCCATTTCAACACCCAAGAATTCCTTTGCAAATTCAACGGCTTTTACGATGGAAATATAAGAATCACGTTTACAGCAACGCGGGCCACCGACTTCGCCTATTGCACTTAATGCAGAGGCGGTCATCTTATTCGATAACCCCCACGCTTCGTTTGCTAGAGGCGTAGAACCTGTTACGATGGACACAAACATTCCTGCACTCACTCCTGCCCCGCACGCTCCCCAAAAACCACAAGCACCACCTGGAACTTTCTTTCCACGTGCTTGCATTTCAAATAGTGCTTTTACAAGGTCAATATTGCCACCTGCGTTTTTATACGCAGTAAGGAGTGCTGAACCAACCATAACGTGATGTTCTGGACCGTGCATGTGACAAAATGGCAAACCCATCATCTTTTGAATAATTTCAATCGGATTTTTAGAAGTCTCTTTTTGACACAAACCGATAATGCAATCCATTCCTTGCGTATGGCAATCATTACACACGTAATGTCCGTTTTCACAAGCAGTTTTGCTGTTTTCTTTTTTGTGACAAATAGCACATTCCATCATCTCATCGTTTTCTAAATATTTTAATGGTGCACCACAAATCAAGCATTCGTCTTTCATAACGACCTCTTCTAATTATTATTTATCGGTTAGTTTTTTATAGTTGAGCCACAACCATTTTGTTATAGCATTATTCATTATTTATATTATACCTTTTTTTGCCACTTTTTTCAATCGTTTTAAGTATTACCTTTAAAAACAAAAATCTTTACTTTTAAAAGCCTATTTTAGCCAAAAAGTAAAGATTTTAGATGTTTTGTTAGTTTATAAGTAAAGATTTACTCAATATGTAATATATTTATTTTCTTCTTTTTGAGTAAGAAAGCGTATGCTACGAGTGAAACGATTGCATCAAAAGCGTTGCCGATACCAAATAATAATGCTATTCCGATAAGCGTTGGTTCCCACACTCCACAAAGATAAAGAATAAACGCACCACCATAATAAATGGTATTTGTTACTACTGATTCAAATAACATATAATTGGTTTTGCCAAGTCCGTAAAAGGTTGAATCGAATACATTTTGGAAAGCGTAAAGCATATAAAAACCAAGCAACACCATAACGAGTTCAAACAATTTATCTACGTCGCTAAAATTCAATACGTGCACCATAAATGGTTTCCAAAGCGGAATACTTACGCACCACAAAACGCAAATTGCCAACGTAATAACGAAATATCCAAATGAATTGTTTTTAACAGCGTTTTCGTCCGTTGCAGTTTCTCTTTTTATAAGTTCGCCAAGTTGTAAAATCGGCAATAATAACCAACCCCAAATAAAATTATTTGCAACCCAATACGTTCCCTGCTCACCAACCATATTTACCATTCTAGCAATCATTAGCATATAAGCAATATTTCTAACAAAAGATTCTAAACCAGATATTCCACCAACTTTTACAAAGTCTTTCATCCATACAAAATTTAACTTTTCTTTTTTGAAAAGCACTATCCCCTCTTTGCTTAAAAGAATAATTGCAGTAATAACAAGAACAACGTTTACGATTATATTTGAAAACGCTATTCCGTTTACACCGAGATTTAATGACACAGATAATGTCGAAACCATAAACGTATCAATAAGCACACACAAAACGAGTTTTACAGCCGTTAGTATATAAACGTATTTTTCTTTACCGAGTGTTACCATTCCAACCATTATAAAGTTGAATGCAAGAGAGAAAATACTTGCTACACTTTCAATTCTTATGTAGGTTACCGACGCATCAATTATACTTAAATCGGTTGCCATAAGCGTTAATAATGGTTTTGCAAGTGCAATTATAACGATTGACAATAACGTATAAGCACTCATAGAAACGATTAAGCCTGTGCGCATTCGGTTAGAAAATTCTTGCTTGTCCGTTAATACTTTGCCGATAAAGAAAAACAACGGCAAAACGACTGCTTCGCTTAAAATCTCATACAAAAGATTTACCCAAGAAAGTTGTCCAGCAATTGAAAACGAATATTCTCCAGGCAACTCCCCTAAAAAGAACACACGTAGCGTTGTGTAAATTGTTGGGCAAAGCCCCAAGACTAATAGTGCAAAAAAAAGCTTATAATTGATTTTCTTTAATGAAATTATAATTTTTTTCATTTGATTCTCCTTTATTATAAGGGCGACATTTAATGCGTCGCCCTTACTTTTTACTCTTCTTCCTTTTCGTTTTCTCCACGACTTTCATAATACGCATCATTATTAGGATTGCATTGATTAGAATGATTATCTAAATTATCCCAATAAGCAGGATTATTTGGATTGTGCTGATTTGCATAATCATCCAACTGCTTTTGTGAATGCGTGTAAGAAGAAACACCACGTCCTTTACTCATCATGAACTACCTCCTTGACTTATTAATGAAAAGGACAAAAGAAAGACGCCTACAAAAATGTCCGTAGGCGCAATAAAGCATAAAATAATAGTATTTTAATTATTGACTAATCTACGGACAAAAGCTAAAACGATAAACGTAGCGTGTACTTTTGGGCAGTCACCTCCTAAGTACATCGCTAAGTTGTTTTATAAAACAACCACTTAAGTCACTATTCATTTACTTCATTATAGCAATAGTAAATATATATGTCAAGATTTCCCAAAAAAATTTTTTTATAAAACTTGGAAAAAGTTTGTAAAATTAGGATTTTTATAAAAGATTAATTTTATAAAAATGCTTTAAAAATAATAAAAAACTCCCGAAAACGAGCGTTTTCGGGTGAAAAAATATCTAACTAAATGGGACGATAAGGCAAAAAATAGTGAAAAAACTAAAATTTTTGAGGCTCCTTAAGTTTATACAAAACCTTAGGGGGATTTTGGGAACAAGTCTTTTTAAGTTTTTCAAGAAAAAAGGCAAGATTTATCTTTGTTTTTCTAATATTTTTAATCGTAAAATTTTTTGATTTTTTAGGTGACATTTTTAAATTTTCCCCAAGAAAAACCCCTGTAATCAGCCTTAAAATCCCTTGGAGCATAACACACGACAGTTATTGTCAGGCTGGCGACATCAACCAAAATCGTTATGAATTTCTTAGCGTTTCTTTTTGCTAGCACTAGGATTGAGAGGCTGTTTGGATTATCTTTCGTTTTATGCTTTTATTACCTACAGAATAACAAGACACTCAAACTCTGCCATTTCAAAGGCAACTGCTTCAGCAGTTTTAATTACTTACAGAATAACAAGACACTCAAACATTGACAACCTTTTTGTTCTTGGAATTGGGGTTTTAATTACTTACAGAATAACAAGACACTCAAACTGTCGGCATCGAGGAGGTTAAAATGGCAAAGTTTTAATTACTTACAGAATAACAAGACACTCAAACATTCCTTTTGGTCGAGTTCGTAAATTGCGAGTTTTAATTACTTACAGAATAACAAGACACTCAAACTTCTGCCCTGAACGAGTATCCAACCTTTTGGTTTTAATTACTTACAGAATAACAAGACACTCAAACAGTTTCTTGGTTGGTTGCGCACCCTACCAGGTTTTAATTACTTACAGAATAACAAGACACTCAAACAGTTTCTTGGTTGGTTGCGCACCCTACCAGGTTTTAATTACTTACAGAATAACAAGACACTCAAACATAATTAAAGTATCTAACTCATAGCACCTAGTCTTAATTACTTACAGAATAACAAGACACTCAAACATAGCCTAGTCTTTTATAAAGTTCGCAGTTGTTTTAATTACTTACAGAATAACAAGACACTCAAACGAGGCGTCTTTGCATAGTGAGTCTTGTATGGTTTTAATTACTTACAGAATAACAAGACACTCAAACAAC
>JAZRSF010000027.1:0-43677 GCA_045651365.1 Christensenellaceae bacterium | reverse complement strand
TTAGGCTAAACTATTTATTATGCAAGCATAAGCAATAAATTTATCGCTAAGCGTTTAGAAACTTCTCTACTATTTATTCTTCTTTTCCAAGTAGTTTTCGATTGCTTTCTTAATCGCTTCTTCAGCCAAAACTGAACAGTGAAGTTTTTGTGAAGGAAGACCACCTAAAACTTCAACAACACGCTTGTTGGTAACCTTTAAGGCTTCTTCAAGTGTCATACCGATAATCATATCGGTTGCAGTTGAACTTGTTGCAATAGCGGCAGCGCAACCAAAGGTTTTGAATTTAGCATCTACGATAACGTCGTTTTCGATTTTTAGATAGATTTCCATTATATCGCCACAACTAGCGTTACCAACTCTGCCAACGCCGTCTGGATTTTCGATTTCGCCAACGTTTTTTGGATTACGGAACACGTCCATTACTTTTTCGTTATACATTTTTAATTTCTCCTTTTGCATTAAATAGTGGGGACATTTCCCTTAATCTTTTAACAGCCGACTTAATTTCTTCAACGGCATAGTCTACTTCTTCTACCGTGTTGTGTTTGCCGAATGAAAATCTAATAGAGCCGTGTGCCAATTCTTCTGGTAAACCTAACGATAATAGCACGTGAGATGGTTCTAACGAGCCAGACGAACAAGCCGAGCCTGACGATACGGCAATGCCTGCAATGTCTAGGCTAAATAGTATCGATTCGCCTTCTATAAACTCAAACGAAAAGTCTGCGTTTGCAGGAAGTCTGTTGGTCTTATATGGTCCGTTAAGTTTTACGTAAGGCACTTCTTGTAAAATTCTATCGATAAATCTATCTCGAAGAGAAGTTATATATTCAAAGTTCTTTTCTCTTTCAGCGATTGCGATTTTGAAGGCTTCTGCAAAACCCACAACGCCGGCAACGTTTGTAGTTCCACCACGCTTGGTGCGTTCTTGGTGTCCACCCGTGATAATGCTATCCACCTTTAAGCCGTTTCTTATATACAAAGCGCCAACACCTTTAGGTCCGTAAATCTTGTGAGAACTCATACTCATAAGGTCTACGCCTAGGTCTTTTACGTCGATATCTAATACACCTGCCGCTTGAACTGCGTCGGTAAAAGCAAACGCTCCCTTTTCGTGAGCAATTTTAGCCATTTCCTTGATAGGTTCAATAGTTCCCACTTCGTTGTTTGCAAGCATACAAGCAACCAAAATGGTATCTTCTCTTATTATGCTCTTTAGATGCTCTAGGTCGATAAAGCCGTCGGCATCTACTTTCATATAGTCTACTTCAAAACCTTCTTTAGTAAGTTCCTTCGCAGTAACCAACATAGCGGCGTGCTCGATTGGGCTTATGATAATGTGCTTGCCCTTTGATTTATGAGCGTGTGCAATTCCCCTTAACGCCCAGTTGTCGGCTTCCGTTCCACCAGAAGTGAAATATAGTTCGCTTGACTTACAATTTATAAGTTTTGCGATAGTATCTCTAGCGTTATCTACGCCCTTAACTGCTTCTCTACCGAAAACGTGTTGGCTGTTTGCGTTGCCGTAAACTTCGGTTAGATAAGGCAGCATTTTATCTAAAACCTCTTTTGCAAGAGGGGTTGTTGCTGCGTGGTCAAAATAAATTGGTGTTTTTACCATACCTTTCTCCATAATTAGCGAATTTCGCCTTTAATCATTTGTTCTAAATTCATATCGTCGAGCAAATTGTTTATACCCTCGTGAAGTTTTTTCCAAACCCCACTAGTAGGACAACACTTGCATTTTCCATCTGCTTTAACACATTCGATAATTTCCATATCGTCTTCTAGAGCACGAACAATTTCGCCTACCGTGATTTCTTTTGGCGAACGAGCGAGAAAATATCCACCACTCGCCCCACGACTTGCCGTAACGATACCTCTTTGAGATAACATTCTCATAATCTTTTCGAGATATTTGCCCGAAACGGAAATGTAATTCTCTAAGGTGCTAGCCGAAACGGGCGTATCTGGATAATTAAGCCCTAAAAAATGACAAGCCTTAAGCCCGTATTTGGTTTTTGACGATAATTTCATAATTTTCCTTAATTGCAACCTTTTTGGTTGCAATTGTATTATATACCTATTATTGGCTTAAGTCAAACAAAATAATACGCCCGAGCGAAAATTTTCGCTCGGGCGTATTGTAATAAATTATAGCTCCTTAATTTCATCGCTTAGAGAATTAATTGCCTCTTGTAATTGTTCAATTCTAAACATCAAACTTACTTTCTTTGCTTCTAGACTTTCTGGTTTTACGCTATCTAATTTTTTTACAGGTCGTCCACTTCTAGTATAATGTGGTTCAATAATGCCACTTTTTACTCCAATGATTTTTTTAACCAAAACGTCTTTACTATAACTGCTTGGGCATTTTACACCTAGCGTTCGAGCTATTGCTCTTAAGTCATGAAGATTTATATCCTTAAAATCCATTTTTTGTTTCCTCACAATAAAAAAGTGCGCTCCACAAGGAAACGCACCGAAAAAGTGTTTTCCCTTGTTTGCTACCACACAACCGAATTCCAAAAAGCAGGAATAATGGGAAACACCTTTTACCAAGAATGTTCCCTGCTTTTTGTTATTTAATTCGGTTTGTGGTAAATTTACTATAACATACTTTGAAAAATAATGCAATATTTGATATTAAAAATATCAAAACTGTGTATCATACTAAGCATATCATTCGTTTTCGAATAAGTCAATTCGCTTACGAATATTTATTGTAAAATTTAATTATGTTTAAGGATATAATAAAAGATATAATTAAAGAAAGTGGTTTGTCGCAAGAAAAATTTGCAAAGAAAATCGGTTCTACGCAAGGAACGGTAAGCAAGTGGCTATCTGGCGTTCAAGAGCCAAGATATACTCAACTTAAACGCATTTGCGAAGCGTTTAACGTAGATGCTAATTATTTATTAGATTTAACTGAATATTAAAAACCGAGCAAAATATTTTGCTCGGTTTTTTTATTCGTTTATATCTTTTACTTCTTGTAAAACCTCTTTAATATGCTTGATTGCGATATCCATTTGCTCTTCGGTGTGGGTTGCCATATAACTTGTTCTAAGCAGGCTCTTGCCAACCGGAACTGCAGGTGAAATAGTAGAATTTACGTATACGCCACGGTCAAATAACTTTTTGCAAGCAGTAAAGGTTCTTAAATTGTAGTATGTATAGATTGGAATTATAGGCGTTTGGTCCTTTTCTATTATATCTATTCCTGCATTTTTAAGTCCAGTTCTCATATAATTGCTTATTTCTCTTAATCTAGCAACTCGTTGAGGCTCTCTTTTTAGAATCTCCAAGGACTTTCTAGCACACGCCACACTTGCAGGAGTTATGCTTGCCGAAAATATGAACGGACGAGAATTGTGGCGCACGTATTCGCAAACTTCCCTTTTTGCCACCATGTATCCACCAAGGCTTGCAAGAGATTTGGAGAAAGTTCCCATATAGATATCCACTTCGTTTTCTAGGTCAAAGTGTTCTGCAGTGCCTCTGCCGTGAGCGCCCAAAACGCCTAGGCCGTGAGCGTCGTCCACCATAACTTTAGCACCGTATTTTTTGGCAAGCTTAACGATTTCAGGAAGTTTACAAATATCCCCACCCATTGAAAATACGCCGTCGGTAACGATTAATATCCCTGCCGTTTCGGGAACGGATTGCAGTTGACGCTCTAAGTCTTGCATATCTGCGTGGTTATAACGAAGAGTTTTTGCAAAGGATAGCCTTTGCCCGTCGTAAATACTTGCGTGGTTTTCCTTGTCGGAAATTATATAGTCGTTTCTGCCACAAAGTGCGCTAATTATTCCTAGATTGCTTTGAAAACCGGTTGAAAAGGTAACGCAATCTTCTTTTTGTAAAAATTCGGCAAGTTCTTTTTCTAATAAAACATGTGTAGTAAGCGTTCCGTTTAAGAAACGGCTACCAGAACAACCACTGCCAAACTGCTCAATCGCTTTAATGCCAGCCTCGATAACCTCTGGATGAGAAGTAAGCCCTAAATAGTTGTTAGAGCCTATCATTATTATGTCTTTACCTTCCATAGTTACTTGAGGGTTTTGTTTGCTTTCTAATTTATGAAAGTAAGGATATACCTCTAGTTGTTTCATTTTCTCCACGATATCGTAATCGTAGCATTTCTTAAATAAATCCATGTCCTAATTCCTATCAAAAGTATGAGGGAATTATACAACATCTTGTTTCAAAAATCAAGTATTTAATGCGTAAACCTATTTCCTTGGGGGGAGGTGAAAAAATCGGTAACACGGCTTTCTACACTTCCTCCGTAAACTAATCTAGAAAGTTTTAAATTTTCTGCCTCTAAAAAAGCAATTCTTTTACGCAGAACGGCGTTTTCTTTTTTCTCTTTTAAGGAAATTTTATCCACTAAAGAATTAATATCTTTTTTAAGTTTATTAAATACCGTTTGAGGAATTGGGGGCTGACTACGAAGTTCTTGATGAGGATTAGCCCTTTTTATTCGTGCGTTATACTCTGGGTTTTTAACCAAATACGCCCTGTATTTATTTTGATATCTTAAGGCTAGTTTAGCATCTCCGTTTGCTAATGCCAAAACGATTGAACGAACGGACTTTCCCTCGTTTATTCCCTCTTTGATTTTTGATATTAGCGCCTCCTCTTCCACCTTAGAAAAGGACTGAATTTTTTCCACCGAGGGAATTACCCCA
The DNA here is from genome assembly GCA_045651365.1 of Christensenellaceae bacterium. Lineage (GTDB taxonomy): Bacteria > Bacillota > Clostridia > Christensenellales > Borkfalkiaceae > UBA1259. The sequence continues at coordinate 38,980 of JAZRSF010000027.1, read as the reverse complement.
CCCAAGTGTTTTTCACAAAAATCGGGATTGGCTTTAGCGTATCTAACTAAAGCGTAGTATAAGTTTCTAACCGTTCCCTTTGCCTTAGAGCGAGTTTTTGCAAAATCTTCAAAAATGCTTTGTAGCGTTTTATTGCCTCGCCCTACAATTTCTTTAGATAGGGCGATTAAATCTTCTTGTTTATAACCGTATATTTTATCCATAAATTGTCTCCTTGATAAGATTTATACGATTATTAACAAGATATTAAAAGAATATACCATAAAATTATATAATAAAAAACCGTCCCCCTTTTTCTAGGGAACGGTTTATTTATTGTTTGAAATTATTTCTTGTCGGTAACGCTTGCAGATTTAATTACTGCACCGAGTTTACCATTTTGGTTCTTTGGAACTCTTATAGTGTAACTGTCGTAACTATATAGGCAACTAATATCTTCATATTTTTCATCGCTAGAATTGAAGATGTTTGCCATTTCTCTTTCTTCAGCAGAGAGTGCTTCCTTTTCCTCGTCGGTTAAATTTTTAAGTTCGGTAAAGCGTTCGATAGTAGTACAACGGAAAGTTAATCCACAGTTTGATTTTGATGGGTCGTATTCACCAGTGTAGAAAACCTTGTATTCGTCGTAATAACTACTGTTCGAGAACATTGTGGTCAATGCGTTAAAAGCAGTTACGTTAGCAGTATCTTCTAGGTTAAACTGACCGAATACGCAGAAACATCCGTCGTATTTAGATTGTGGAGCGTCTAACATAAACCAAGTTGCTCTACCCGTGTTAACACCGGTCGAATAGGTGTAATCGCTTGAAGAAGACCAGTCTCTCCACAAACCAACCGAACCTTTAGTGTTTAATAGGTCTGAACCAACCGTGCCACCGTTAGTGAATTCACCTGGAAGAGTTGGCTTAATAGAGTTAAGTTTAATATTTACGTTTCCGTCAGCATCAGCAACGATAGAATCGCCATTTACCAAAAGATTTCCAACCATTATTTGTTTAACGCCTTTAACTTCCATTTGATAGAAAATAGCGTTGTTGTAGTATCCTTCGTTAATATACTTTGAAATTGCTTCTACAGTTTTTGGAGCAAGATGACCGAAAAGGTCGATGGTCATAGTAACTTCGCTTTCGGTGTAGAACTTGTTCCCACCAAAATCATAAAGTTGAAGTTTTAAAGTAGCCGTTTTAATATCTTCTTTTTTACATGCCGTCATAGAAACGCATGCTAAAGCAAGCAAAAGAACGGCTAAAAGGTTTGTTAAAATTTTAAAATAACGTTTCATTTTGTTTCTCCGAAACATAGTATTTGATTATTTAGTAGATACATTTTATCTAATTTTACTCTTTTTGTCAATAAATACTCGGTTGTTTTTTATTCTTGGAGTGTTTTTTGTGCTAAATTTAGTAATTATCTGCCGAATTTTTTATAAAGCATAGCGAGCATATCTTCTTTTGATTGCTTTGGTGGAAGATTTTTATCCTTTCTTTGAGCGTTTTCTCTGCCTTGTTTTCTTTCCCTATCGGTTTTTTGATTACCCACGTTTAGTCCGTGTGGAAGTTCGGTCGTTTTCATAGTAAGAGAGATTTTTTTCTTAACTAGGTCAACGCCAAGCACCTTAACCTTAACGAGGTCGCCAACTTTAAGCACGTCTGAAGGGTGTTTAACGTAATTGTCGGAAATTTGAGAAATATGCACTAATCCGTCTTGGTGAACGCCAATGTCAACGAACACGCCGAAGTCGATAACGTTTCTAACCGTGCCGTTAAGTTCCATGCCCTCCTTTAGGTTACTCATATCGAGTAGGTCGCTTCTAAGTATTGGTTTTGGCAAAGTATCACGAATATCTCTACCTGGTTTTAAGAGTTCAGCAATAATATCGTTTAAGGTTGGAACACCTATTGCGCACTCTTTTGCAACAACGTCTATACCTTTAGTGTCTACCCTTTCTCTAATTTGAGAAATTTCGCCCTTTGCAACGTCCTCTAGCGTATAGCCTACGGTCGCAAGAAGTTTTTCAACGGCAGGATAAGATTCTGGGTGAACGCCCGTGTTATCTAAAACGTCGCCACCTTGAATTCTTAAAAAGCCTGCACATTGTAAAAAGGCTTTTTCGCCAAGTTTTTTAACTTTAAGAAGTTCTTCTCTCTTGCTAAACGCCTTAGTTTTTCTATATTCAACGATATTTTTTGCCACGCCACTATTTAAGCCTGCAACGTAAGAAAGTAGGCCCGCAGACGCCGTGTTAAGGTCTACTCCAACACTATTAACGCAGTCTTCAACAACGCCACCAAGCACTTCTTCTAGCCTATTTTCAGGCATATCGTGTTGATATTGACCAACACCGATAGATTTAACGTCGATTTTAATAAGTTCTGCTAGTGGGTCTAAAAGTCTTCTAGCAATAGAAACGGCACTTCGTTGGGTAACGTCAAAATCAGGGAATTCTTCTGCCCCTAACTTACTTGCGCTATATACTGACGCACCGGCTTCGTTAACTACTGCGTAAGAAAGTGGCTTATCTATACCCTTAATGAGGTCGGCAACGAAAATTTCACTTTCCTTACTTGCCGTTCCGTTACCGATAGCAATAACGGTTACTCCGTGTTTTAAGATAAGTTTAGTTAAAACTACCTTTGCTTCTTCGATTTTAGATTGTGGTGGAGTTGGATATACTACAGCCGTATCTAGAACGTTGCCTTCGGCGTCGATAACTGCGATTTTGCAACCCGTTCTATATGCAGGGTCTAACCCTAAAATAACCTTGCCTTTTAGTGGTGGTTGAAGTAGTAATGGACGAAGATTTACTTCGAACATTTTAATTGCTTGTTCGCTAGCCTTTTCAAAAAGTTCGCTACGAATTTCCCTTTCGATTGATGGGAAAATAAGTCTAGCAAAAGCGTCTTGACAAGCAGAGGCAACTAACTCGCCTGCAGGGGTTTGGTTTTTAACGTAAACTGCTTTAATTTCGTTAACAAAAGCCTCTTCGTCTTTAACTAACGATACTTTTAGACATTCTTCCTTTTCGCCACGATTGATTGCTAAAATTCTATGAGATGGCATTGACGAAATCTTTTCGGTGTATTCGTTATACATATCGTAGGTCTTTGCATTTTCGTTTTCTAAAAGTTTAGTTGCAATAGAACCCGTGTCGAATAATTTTTTACGTAGTAATTTTCTTAAATTAGCGTCGTCCGAAACACGCTCTGCGATAATATCGCTCGCACCTTGTAAGGCTTGTTCAACGCTTTCCACACCCTTTTCTTGGTTAATAAATTCGCTTGCTTTTGCATTTAAGTCTAAACCTTGAGTTTGCTCTAAAATAGCGTCTGCAAGAGGGGTTAAACCCTTTTCGATAGCAACGCTAGCCCTTGTTTTTCTCTTTTGTTTGAATGGTCTATAAACGTCTTCTGCCTCGGTTAGCGTTTCGCAAGATGCCAAGGCAATGGCGATTTCGTCGGTCATTTTACCTTGTTCGGTTATAGAGTTTGCGATTTCTTCTTTCCTTTGGTCTAGGTTTCTTAAATATTTTAGCCTGTCGAAGAACTCACGCAACACTTGGTCGTCGCAAGAGCCCGTCATTTCCTTACGGTATCTAGCGATAAATGGAATAGTGTTTCCCTCGTCTATAAGGGATATGATGTTTGCCGAGTGGTCTTGTCTAATTGAGAATTCTTTTGATAGTTTAATTGAATAGTCCATAGCCATTATTTTAATTTTCCTTTTTTCTTTCTAATTTCCTTAACGGTTTTTTCGTAGCCGTTATCGGTTGGAACATAATACACCCTTTCCTTTAGGCTATCGGGAAGATATTGTTGTTCCACGTAGCCACCATAATTATGTGGGTATTTATATTGACTTGCTAGTTTTTTGTCTTCTTCACTGCCGTAAACGGCGTTTTTAACCCAAGGTGGAACGGTGTCGTCTCTAACGCTTCTAGCGTCCTCGCCAGCCATATCCATAGCGTTTACAACCGAGTTGGACTTTTCAGCCTCGCATACGTAAATTATGGCTTGAGAAAGTGGCAACAACCCTTCTGGAAGTCCCATCTTCTCAAACGCCACCATAGCACTAGTGGCCACTATTAACGCTTGTGGGTCTGCCATTCCAACGTCCTCGCTAGCGTGAGCAATTAGCCTACGGAAGATAAGAAGTGGGTCGCAACCACCTTGAATAAGGCGTTGCATATAGTATAGCCCTGCGTTAGCGTCGCTTCCACGGAGGCTTTTACAAAAAGCAGAGAGCATATCGTAATACATTTGTTCGTCGAATGAAAGGGCTTTTCTTTGGATAGATTCTTCGGCGTCTTTTAAGGTTATAACTATAGTTCCGTCTGCCCTAGGGGTGGTGGTAAGCGTTGCAAGTTCTAAAGCGTTATATGCAACTCTTAAATCGCCACAAGCCATGTTTGCTATATGTAATAAAGCCTCTGGCTTTGCATCTACTTGGTAATTACCAAGCCCCTTTTCCTTGTCGGCAAGCGCCCTTTTAAGCGCAGTTATTACGTTTTCGTTAGAAAGACGTTTAAGTTCGAATACCCTACACCTTGAAACTATTGCAGGCGTCATAGACGCAAATGGGTTTTCGGTCGTAGAGCCTATAAAGAGTATGTCGCCGTTTTCGATTGCAGGAAGTAAACTATCGCTTTGAGTTTTTGAAAACCTATGACATTCGTCTAACAAAAGATAGGTTTTTTTGCCGTAAAGTTTAGCCAACCGTCTAGCGTCTTCGATAACCTTTTTGACTTCGGCAACGCCACTTGAAACGGCGTTTAACTTAACGAAGTTTCCGTCCGTGCTGTTGGCGATAACGTTGGCAAGGGTGGTTTTGCCACAACCTGGTGGCCCCCAAAAGATACAACTTCCAAGTCTATCTAGTTTTATTGCTCTAGACAGCAATGAAGTGTCGCTAACCACGTGTTCTTGCCCTAAAAAATCGGCAAGGGTTTTGGCACGCATTCTTTCGGCAAGGGGAATATTCTTATTTTGTCCGTTTGCTAAATCAAATAAATCCATAGAAATATTTTAACATAACGGATATTATTTTTCAAGGGTTAATACAATATCTATATAAGAAAAATATGCAAAAAGTTGGTAGAATTAGCAAAAAGGAATTGGGGATAGCGTTTATGCTTTTAATAGCGACGCTAACCCTCACCATAGGGCGTGGATACCCACAAACGGTAACCCTAGGAATATCAATTTGGGCAACTAGCGTTTTGCCCTCCCTCTTTCCTTACGCCTTTATCTCGGCAAGTCTTTCAAGGCTAAGCGTTACGCACAGGTTTTCAAAAAACCTTTCACCTTTTACTAGAAAAATATTTAACACGGGAGGTGTAACGGCATACGCATTCGTTATAAGCGTTATCGCAGGCTATCCAATAGGAAGTAAAACGGTTAGCGACCTTAAAAAAGGTGGGTTTATCGGCGAGAGCGAAAGTATTAGGGCGAGTGCACTATGCTCGACTTCTTCCCCCATTTTTTTAATTTCAACCGTAGGTTGTATATGTTTTAATTCTTTTAGATTTGGCGTGCTTTTGCTTTGCGCTCATCTTATCTCTTCGGTTATAGTTGGAGTTATATTTTCTTTTTATAAAAGAGGGGATAAGCCGTTAGAGAAGCAATTTTATCCTAAAAAAGTCGACAATGTGTTTTATGAAAGCGTGTTTTCGGCGATTAATTCTTGTCTTTTTATAGGTGGAGTAATAACGCTTTTTACCCTCGTTAATAAAATGCTTTTAGATTTAAGGGTTTTGTCTCTTCCTCTTGCGCTTTTTGAAAAAACACTAGGTAATCAACACTTGTCTCAAGGCTTAATTTTTGGGTTAATTGAATGCACTTCTGGAATAATCGCCCTAGGAAAAGGTGGTATAACCTTTTTAACACTTCCCATTTGTGGATTTTTGTGTAGTTTTGGTGGAATTTGTATTTTAATGCAATCGCTTACCTACTTAAAGGGCGCAAAAATAAAAACCACCATGTTTTTGCTTGCTAAATTGCTACACGGTGGTTTGTGTTTTTGTATTTGTTTATCGTTTAATTTACTTCTTTTGTAGAAATTGTTTAACCAACTCTACGCATTCAAAGGGTAGATTTTCATAATCTTTATTTTTTATTTGTTCTTTAACGATAGTGGAACTAACAGATTTATAAATATCGTCGCATTCTATATATTTAGTGGTTATAAAGGGATAAATTTTTTTATTTTTTTCTTCGTATTGCTTTTCGAACTTTAAGTCTTCGTCGTTTCTAATGCCCCTTACGTAATCGGTAACCCCTTGAGTTTTAAGAAAATTAGCGTAATCTTCTTTTAGGTCGAAATAGGCTAAAACTTTTACCTTTGGGTTAGTCGTAAAGCATTTTTTTAGAAGTTCTACTCGTTCTTCTCTAGTAAAAAAACATTGCTTATTTGGGTTTTCTCCAACTACTACGAAAACTATATCGTATTTTAAACAACACTTATCGATTATACTTACGTGTCCCTTTGTAACGGGGTCGAAAGTGCCTGCAAAAACACAATTTGCCACTACTGCTCTCCTTTTTTGTAAAACGTTAATATTGCCCTTCCGTATTTTCTTTCTTGAATTTTTTCTAAACCGTCAATTTTTTGGTCTACGGGTTTCTCGTTTTCGTAGATAACCACGCCGTCTGGCGACAAAAGATTAACGGAATTTTGCAAGGCTTTAATTCCTACGTCGTCTTTATAAGGCGCATCTATAAAAACGTAGTCGTAGACTTCTTTGGTGTAAAGGTGGAAGTCCACGCCGTTTCTATTAAACACCTTTGCGTTATCTGTAATACAAAGTTTTTCTAAGTTCTTTTTAGTGATGGAAAGGCTTTCCCTACTTAAATCGTTAAAGGTAACCTCGCTTGCGCCTCGAGAAAGAGCCTCTATTCCCACGGCACCCGTGCCACAAAAAAGGTCTAGGAAAGTTTTTCCTGCAATCTTAAATTGTAGAATGTTAAAAAGGCTTTCTCTAACCATATCCGAAGTAGGTCTAATCTCTTGACCTTTAAATTCTAGTAAAGTTCTGCCTTTATAAATGCCACCGACTATTCTCACTTGCCTTCACCGATTTGCTTTTTAATATCTTCGATTTTGTCGTATTGCTTTTGCATTTGCTTTCCACCAAGATAATAAGGAAGTCCGTATACTAAAAATATAAACGGTATATACAAAAGCGAGAATACGTAGTGCCAAGGCGCAAGAGTTCCACCGACCATAAAGAATGAGAAAACAACCATGTTCAAAAGCCCAGCAATCACGCCAAACGAGTTGTCCACGCTTGTCGAAGACGCTAAAAGGATAAAGTGAGCGATTATCAGAACTATGGTTGGAATAGCCGATAATAACCCTATCAAACAACCTTTCCAAGGTTTATATTCCTCTAACTCTCTTATAGGATAGTCCTCTCCCGTTTCGATAATTCTGCGTCTATACATATCGTTTTCCATTCTTATTTTAAGTTCGCCTTGTCCGTCCTTAAAACCTGCAAAGCCTATAATTAACGCATAAAACGCCATATTTACAAGACATAAAAGATACTCTAGAACCATCATATCCTTGTCTAGAAGCATAATGCTAGCTCCTAGCATTGCAGAAAAAAGCAAGTATATAAATGGCATTAAAACCATTTTTAAGTAGTATTTCATTTTTCACCTATTAGTTTATATATATTTTTTGGGCACGAATACCCACTTTTGTCAATATTTCATATGGAATAGTATTGTATTCCTTTGCAAGTATTTTAGCGTCAGTCATCACTGGCCGCCAGTCTTTCCTGCTAAAGCCTTTAAGCATAGTTAAATCCATACAACGGTTGTTTAACTGTTCTAAAATTTCCTTTCGTGGAAGCCCGTCGGCATAGCCATATCTAATTATGCTTGCATTTTGAGTAACGTCTAAGCGATTGTTTCCATAAAGGTAGTTTTGCCCCTTTTGAATTTTTCTTTGTTTAACGACGGGGGAATACACTTTCATAACGGGAGTTAATGAAAAATCGCATTCAAAGGGAGTGTATCCGTAAAGCATAATGCCTATTCGCACCATGTCGAAGTTTGCACCTTTGAGATATCCACCACTTGCCGATATGTGCGAAACTATATTTTTATTATAACCTTTTACTAGGTCGTTGGCAAGTAAAAATTGCTCGGTTGCACTTTCAAAACATTTTTTATCTTCAGGGCAGGCGTAATGCGAAAAAAGTCCTTGAACTTTTACCATTTTAAGTTTAAGACAAACGTCTAGGATTTTTTGTAAATCTTGTAAGTTATCAACGCCGAGCCTATTCATTCCACTATTGAACTTTATAGAAACTTTGCACTTTTTGTTTAGTTTTTCGCAAGTTTTTTCTATATGATAAAGTAGGCTTATATTATCAATCGTTAAGGAAAGGTTGTAACTTATCGCCCTCTCTATTTCGCCAAGGAATGGTGGAATAAGCACTAAAATTTCTTTATCTATTCCCCCTTGACGCAAGTTGACCCCCTCTTCAACAAGAGCAACTGCATAGCAATCGCAAATAGAATAAAGGGCATTCGCCACGGGACAAGCGCCGTGTCCGTAGGCGTCGGCTTTTACCACGGCGCAAAACTTTGTGGTATTTAATTTGCTTTTAATTTTTAAGGCGTTTTGTTTAAGGTCGGCTAAATTTACGATAGCGTTATTATACATACGATATATTATGAAAAATAAACATTTAAAGTTAAAAGGTTGCTTTTTATTTTTAGAAAAAGCAACCTAGTTTTTATAGAAATTCTATTTCTTTTTTCTTCTGTTCTCGTTTTTTCCTTATTTGTTCCCTTCTAACCTTTACCCTATCTAAAATAATCATAACGTCGGTAACTAACGAAAAGATAAATATTAAAATTAATATTACACTTAAAACAACAAAAACCGATGCCCCATCCTCTATTGCCGATATAAGCAAACTTGGCAAAATAGAAGAAATGCCAAGATTAAACAAAAAAAGTATAAGGTATCCACCAAACTTTGCATTGTCAGGCTTGTCAAAGATAACTTTTAAGGTAGATATAAGCGCCAAAACAAAGGCGAAAGCACCTGATATTCCTATCATTATGGCCGCAATGGCTAATATAATCCCAGCCATGCCCATACTGCTTATAATTGATAATAAATATATCGCATAAACCAAAGTGCATAATGATAAAAGACAAATAAAAATGCTTTCACAAAGTTTTACAATTCTAATGGCCTTAAATTTCATTTTATTCTCCTTGGGCTTTTTATTTTATTCTAACATTCCGTTTACTCTTTGTCAATACCAAAAAATAAAGCCCACAACTTCTTGTGGGCTTTACGATTAAGCGTTTTAATTACGCTCTTGGGTTTTTAATGTTTGCTTGTGCTCGTTATCTTTTGCCCTTAGCGACAAATTGCCCGTTTAATTTTAGGCTGTTATCACGATACTATTATCCATATATTTATCCGCCGTAGCGGTTGTATTCAGTTTTAATTTTTTTAAGTTTTTCCCTTATCATTCTTATGTTATATAAACACCTTTACCGTCAAATCTTGCCATTGATTTGGTCTAAGCATACCGTCTTTTTCCTTTCTATAAGACCTTGCCGATTTATAATCAATCGTAAATTCCCATACCAACTTTTTCATATCGTTTGGCACGTCAATTAAGTCAAAATTCATATACCAATTAAAGCACGTTTCCGTTACAGGAACAATGGTATGAACGAACTGTTTAATCACTTCTCTATCTACGTAGTGTTCGGTAAAATCCATTTTCGACAACAAGAAGTCTTCCACCTTTTTAGCAGGATCTTCTTCCCCGTCTTCGTTTGGAACCATCCCCGCATCAAGAATACGCCTTTTGTTTATAAGTTCGATTTTCTCTTGCTCAATTTCTTTTTTGAGTTCTAAGTAAGATTCTTTCGGGATTTCGTCTTCCAAGCGCATACGAGTTAAGCGTTTTAGTTTTTCGTCTAACTTTGCTATCTCTTTATCAACCGTTGCCTTAATTTCCGCCGCTTTTTGATATTCTTGAAACACGCCGATTTGATATAAAGACGACACGTTATTTAGAATATCTTTCTTGTTACCCCATAAACCTGCAAAAATATGCCTTGCCATCATTTCTAATTTCCAATCGCATATTTCTCTAAGATTACAACTTTTTGAATCGTCTAACCCTGCTTCAATTCTAATATCCTTAGAACCATAGTTAAGTTGGTTATAGCATTTATATCCATAGATGACTTCGCCGTTTTTATTCTTGCGCCACTTGTTTTTGCGCATTTTATAACCGCATCTACATTTTAATTTCTTCGTCCAAACGTCGCCACTTTCGTGAATACCCGTTTTGTGAAGAACTTCCCCGTTTTCCGTGCGGAATTTACTATACCTTGTACGTTGTTCTCTTATTTGCTTGCATCTATCCCATTGCTCTTCGGATATAATCGGCTCAAAATCGCCTTTTACGTAAAGATAGGTATCTTCGTCACGGTTTATAATAATTTTTTGGTCAAGGAAATTATTTCTTCGTGATTTTAAGTAGGCAGGATAGCCTTTATAGGTTGAGTTATGTAGTACTCGTGATACTTTCGCGTTCTCCCATCTAACTAACCCCGAACTATCTTTTCTTTTACGTCGTATCATCTCATCACGAATTTGAGATATTCCTTTGCCTGCCGAATACATATCGTAAATCATACGCACCGTTTCGGCTTGTTCTTCATTGATTACGTAAGTTCCTTTTGTTTTGTCCCTATCATAACCAAGAATATTACCGCTTCCATACAACACGCCTTTGTCTCTACTGATTTTTTGCCCCGCGCGGACACGCTCTGAAATTTTTCTACTTTCTTCTTGCGCAAGCGTTGCCATAATCGTGAGTCTAAGTTCGCCGTCTCCGTCCATCGTCCAAATATTGTCTTCTACGAAATAAACTTCGATGCCGTACTCTTTTAATTCTCTCGTAACCACGAGCGTATCAACCGTATTTCTTGCAAATCTACACACTTCTCTCGTTACGATTAAATCAAATTTCTTTTGTTTAGCGTCTTGTATCATCCTTAAAAATGCAGGTCGCTTTTTCGCTTGCGTTCCCGTAATCCCTTCGTCGATATATTTCTTAATAACATACCAATTAGGATTTCTATCCGCCACGTCGTCGTACCATTGCATTTGATTTTCTAACGCCGAAAGTTGCGCTTCGTGTTCCGTGCTTACTCGTCCGTAGAAAACCACTCTTCTTTGCCTTGCCCTGTTAAAATTAACGTTAGTGGGCATTACCATTCCGTTTTCAATCAAGTTAAATCGCCTCCTTTAAATAATTTATTATGCTTTACTACACTTTCCCCAAACTGAGTACGCTTCTTTTCGATTTTAGCGTATTCTCGCTCGTCAATCATTTCGTTATCACGCATAATCTCTAACATCTTAAACGCGATAATCTTATTTAACACCTCCATATTTATTTTTGACTTGTCGATTTTCTCTACGTTTAGAGTTTTGTAGCAACCTTGATTTTCCACTTCATTATTTAATTTTTCTTCTCTTAAATTTAATTCCTTATAATTCAATTCTCCTTATTTTTTATTTTATAGGGTGATATCCGCACTTTTAACGGAAAGATAAATACGAATGCCCTATGCAATCATTTTTCTCCTTATTAATTCCCGACATTACGGGTGTATTAAGCACATAATGTGTTCCGCTGTTATTTGCTTTCTTCAAATTCTTTTCTTAGCGTTTGATATCCTAATCTAATCAAATCTACTTTTGAAATTCTTTTTTGTTTTAAGAAAGCCATTATTTCATCGTGCTCTTTCACAGGAAGTCTCGTGTTAAATTGTCTTGTTGCTTGTTCGCGCTCTTCCTTATGCACGATTTCATACTTAATTCTTGCCTTTTGTTTTGGCGTTAATTGTTTTTCCATTGTATTTTCTCCTTAAATATAAACGATTTCGCTTAAAATCTCTTCTTCAATCACTTGTTTCATAGCGTTAATTCTTTTAACGTCTTCCAAGTAATTACCCGTTCGGCGATACTGTTCGCTTTTAGAAAGTTTGTCCCACATAACGTCATAAAGTTCTTCGGCGGCTTTATCTACGCCGTGCAAATATTCAGGCAACTGCCCTACTAAACTTAACAATTTACCGAAGTTATGCTCTTCAATATACTGTTTCGCAAGCGTTCCATACTTGCCGTAAACGTGCTTTTTAGGTTTAACCGCTTGTTGATAGATTTTAATTTCTTCCACTGTCAACCCTTCGCCCAAATCCGCTTTTCTAATGATTTCTTCTACGTTCATAAAACCCTCCCTTAAATTTATTGTAGCTACATTATACCGTGATATCACGAGATAGTCAAGCTGTTTTATATTCTTTTGAGAAAATAGTTTTATCTTAATAACAAAAGTGCCATTGCGATGCTTTGCGCAAATAGAAGTATCGGCGTAGCCCAAAACATAAACTTTCTAAAACCGCCTTCCACTTGCATTTCTTCGCGTTGTTTTCGAATTTCTTCTTTAGTTTTTCTCAGTTCTTTATTTAGCCCTTCTGCTCCTTCGTTTATTTTTGCTACTGCCATATCCGTTGCATCTTTCACTCTGTCGTTTAATAGTTTTGTAGCCGAATCAATCGCCTTTCCCATAGCTGTGCTTACAAGGCGCTCGATTTCCGTTACTGTTTCCGTTATCTGGTTGAGTGAGAACTCTATCTCCTTCGCTAATCGGTGATTGCTCCTTTTCACGTCGTCTATCAGCTTCTCTACGCTTTCTTTCAGCTTCCTCTCTAGCCTTTCGTTGTACAATTCTACGTTCTTCACTTGCTGCGTCAGTTCCTCGACTCGCACATTCAGCCTCAAAACTAAGTCGTTGCATTGCTCGTTCGATATCGCTAAGGACTGCAACAACATTGCCTCTCGTGCCTCCGCCGTTAATCGTTTTACTTCTTCGCACAGTTCTAATGCCGGCGGGTTGTGCGATAAATCCACCGGTTCGTCCTGTAATATGGGTTGAGGACGCTCTCCCGTTATTTTGTTTATCAAGTTGTTTTATTACCTCCATTTTTGTATAATTTGTTCCGAGTTTTTCCCCTCGGATAGGTTTTTGTTTTTCGGGATGCAAATAGGAATAATCTTTTCCATCCCTTGTGATTTTTACGCCGTAACACTTTTCAAGATATTCCTTGAACTTGTCGGGCGTAGTTGAGTTTTTAGTTGCTTCTGCAATTACTTCTCGTAGTTCTTCTTTCCAACTAATACCGCCTTTGAGCATAATCTTCTTTTCAATTGCCGTTCTACTGTTCTTACCACGCTTTCTAAAATCCGTTTCGGTAAACCCGTATTTCTTCCCTATCCTATTCGCTTCGTCTTTCATCTTCACGTAGTCTTGTTTGTTGAACTGCAATTTCTTACCCGTTATCGGGTCCACCGCGTTTACGACAATATGGCTATGTACCGTTTGCGTATCCGTATGGGTAGCAATCACGCACTCGTAGTTTTGAAAGAGTTTTGCCGTAAGTTCTTCGGCGTAAGCGTGAGCTTTTTCGGGTAAAACGTTATCTTGACGCGCGCACGATAATTTACAATGATAATATTTCCTTTCGTCAAACTTATCCCCTTTACCAAACCTGCTTGCCGTTTCGTCAAACTGCTTTGCGTAGTCCTCGTCTTCAAAAAGATTTCTAACCGACACTATCTTTGCTTTCTTTTCGTCGGTGATATACGCGATACCGTTTTTCGGTTTTGCTTTGCTTGCACTACACTTAAAAAGCGGCATTATCCACCTCCAATAGCAATAGATATTTGTCGGTATAATTCTTTCAAACTTTTGATGCACGCTTTGATTTCTTCTTCCGTAGCCAAGCCGTTATAACTGTTTCTAACAACTTGATTTAGGTTGTTACCTTGCCGTTTTAGTTCTGCTAAAATCTCGTTGCCGTTTTCTATTACAGTTATTGGCTTATCAATAATTGACCGAATTACAAAGTCCGTTATCGTCAGTCCGCTTTTTACTATTGCGCTATCTATTAAATTTTTCTCTTGTTCGCTTGCCCTAAAATTGTAGGCAAATGGTCTTGTTCTTCTTGCTATAATTTCTCCTCCTTTTATTTTTTTGTTGTTTGGGGTATTAGGGGTTTCCCCTAACGAGGCGATTTGAAAAATCGTGTATTTGGCAAGACAAATACGTTCCTCGCTATATCGACGAAACCAACCTTTATACCCATATATTAAATTGTATTTTTGGACGTAGAAAAAGCCCGACAGTTTATTGAAGTGAACCCCATTTAGTTCACACAATAAAAAGCCAAAAAAATAAAACCTTCTATGATATAATTTACATAGGAGGTTTTTTCTATGGCAAAAAAAGGACAAAAATTTAACAAATATACACCCGAACAAAGAAAGGAAGTATTGGATAAATATTTTTCTGGTCAAGCAAGTCAAGGTTTTCTTGCAAAAGAGTATGCTATTTCACGAAACACCATTAAAACTTGGATAAACGCATACAAACAAGATATTCCGTTAGGATATCAGAAGAAAGGTAGACCTAAAGAAGAAAATATTGACTACAAAGAAAGATATGAAATACTAAAAAAATTCCAAGCCTTCATAGAAGCACAACGAGAGAAAAAGTAATCTTTATCAATATGCATATCAAAGATTACAAGTTAGATAATATGTGTGCCACTTTAGAAATTAGCAAAAGAATGTATTACAAATATCGTAATGCTGAAGATAAAGACTATTACGACTATCTCTTAATTAAAGAAATCTTTGATGAAAGCAAGAAAACTTATGGCTATCGTAGGATATGTGACGGCTTACTAATTAAATATGGTGTAATATTTAATCACAAAAAAGTTCAACGAATTATGGCAAAATACGCCTTAAAACCTGAATATGTAAAAAGAGTTAGAACAAAACCAAAATATCGTCAAATAGAAGAAAATGTCAAACCTAATTTATTGAAACGAAACTTTAATTCTGCTTTCCCAAACAAGATATGGTTAACGGATATAACATACTTAATATACAATGAAAAACGGGCGTATTTATCTACAATAATAGATTTGCATGATAGAAGAATTGTTGCATATAAAATAGGGAAATTTAACAATATTTCTCTTGTGACAGATACGTTAAACGAAGCAATAGCAAAAGAAAAAGACGTGCACAACCTAATCATTCACAGCGACCAAGGTTTTCAGTACACGTCCCACGAATACAAAGCCATTTGCGAAGCTAATGGAATCACCATTTCCATGAGCCGTAAAGGTACACCTATTGACGACTCTCCGATGGAGAGTTTTCATGGCATACTCAAAAAAGAGACTTTGTACAACAATTATATCACAAATTTAGAAGAATACATAGCAATTGTTGAAGATTGGTTAGAATTTTACAATACTAAAAGATTAAAAAACAGGAAGAAAATTTAATTCCTTCCTGTCTGGCTTTTTTATCCGTGCACTTTTTGGGGTGCAGTTCAATTTTAGGTAGTGGTTTTATTTATCTATTTAATTCTTAAAACAAGGCTTTCTTGGGCTTTTAGTTGGTGGTTTATAATATATTGGCTTTGCGCTTTATCAAACGATACCGACCTAAATTCAGGACAATCTGGAGTGAGAATTTGTGCCTCTTTCATCTCGCAATTTGTGGTTAATCTTATATCTTCAAAATCGTCGTCGGCAAAATTTATATACACGGCATATACACAATCGGTATTCTTAAACGTGTAAACACAAACGTTTTCGCCCTCTACAAATAATAAGTCGTTACTATTTTGCTCGCCAATTAATGCTCGTTTAATAGCTTCTGCCCTTAAAGGACAAATTAAGGAGATAGGCACGTTCAATTCACTAACTATATTTTGATATGGCAATATTATTACGTTGCCTACTTTAGTTATGCCATCGCCAACCACCTTTTCGTATTGATTAAGAACGTTGGTATACACAGTTTTAGTTGAATTTCCCTTATATTTTACGTCGTAGTAATCACCACAGAAATATTGGAAAGTTGCCCTAAACGTTTCGAGTCCAAACAAGTCGTCGCTTCCTGCCCATTCTTCCATAGTGTGAGTTCCGTTTCTCTCTTTAAGAAGTTTATATTCTTCCACACCAACTAAATCTAAAAGATTTTTATCCTTTAAAACATCAATACTACTACCATTAATAATAACTTGGTTATTAGCAAACAAATCTATGATTTGTTGATTGGTGTAATTTCTCAAAACTTCGCCGCATAGAGCAACCGTTTGACCCTTCATTTGGATATTTGAAGTATATGCACAATTAAAACCAAGTTGAGTTAGATATGCGAATATCCAAGTTTCCTTTGGGGTTAAATCTCTAAACGTATTTGCATTTTCAATGGTATATGCAGAGTTTTCGTTTACTAAAACTTGAATTCCCGTCGTTTGCATATCACCCAGTTTTAAGCCAGTTACCTTTGATAAATATGGCTTTACTTGCTTAAACACCTTTGCATAACGTTGATAATTGTTTACGGCGTTACCGTTCATACCAAAGATATTAATCGTATCCCCTTCAAGCCTTAAAGGAGCCGTAGTCAAGAGTTGATATTTTGTATAGTGGGCGCTTTTTGTGTATAGTGAGAATGGATAATTTTCCATTTCCGACAAACATATTGCACTATCGCCCGTTAGAAATCTAACGAACATCGAACCACTGTTGAACGACCACGCATATTCTTGCAAGCCCCTTTGCCTATAAGAATATAAGCAAATTCGGTTATAAGGCTTAGTTCTTGAGTTATTTTGCAAAATACTAAATAACTTACTAAATCTTTTTCCTTCCCCTAAAGATGCCCCACCTGTCATTAAACCGAAATTGTCTTGACCATCAATACTTGAAGTAATTTTATCTAAGGTGTCCTCAAAAGAAAATCTTGCAAGGTCTAAATAAATTTCCCTATATTTTTTATCGCTAAAAACTGCATTTATAACGCCTTGTCTATCAAAATTCGTTCCTGCTTTTTTATTAAATAGATTAACGTGTTTGTCGCAAAAACAGCCTAAAGATACCGGCTCGTGATTGGAAAGCCTAAAATCATCTTCAAACCACAGGGTTTTAGGCTTAATAGTCTTAACGTAGTAATTCATTAGGTCGATATAGTATTCTCGCCAATTTTCGCAAAGTGGACATGCCACAATGGTAGATTTCGCACCGTCGTGTCCAACCATAGTCCTAAAATTTTGCCGTTCTTGAAGTTGTCTTCCACCATTCCAATGCCCTATCGTATGCCATGGGTTTAATGATACGGTAATTCCTTCTTTATTTAAAATTTCTTTAGCCCTTAAAATAACGTCTACGTAACTTTTGGCTTGCTCTTTTGTAACATGACCTACACAAAGTTCTTCACCAGCAATAAAAAACATAACGTCGTCTATATCGGCGTCTTTACAAAAATCAACGATATTATTTATTCGTCTTTCATAATCTAACGAAGGAGATAACGCTATCCTTAAACAATATTTTCTCATACACCTTTCCATCCTGAAAAATTTTCCACTTTAATATGATTAAATTTTCGTTGTTTTATCTATAAGTTTGTTATATTTTTTCACTACAAGGTCGTCAATTTTTTGAGAAAGTTTATTTAATCTCAATGCTTTAAATATAATTTGCCTAAATGTTTCAACAATTGTGCCCACAATGTAGATTAAGAGAACGCAACCTAAAACAGCAACAATAACAACAAACGGTGAGAATTTTGCTATGAACGCAAATTGACCTATTATAACTAAATTTTTTAACAAAATATGTTCGTGAAACAGGTATACACCAAAAGTGGTTTTAGCAAGATAGGATACAAACTTATTCGACTTTATATCAAACCTAGCAAAAAACATTAGCAAGAAGATACTTGATAAGATGTTGAATACAAAATTATAATGTCCTACGAATGGCGAAATCTTAAACTTCCCCAATTCAAACAACAATAAACCAACGCAAAAACTTAAAACTGTGCTTAAAAAATATAACAATAGCCAAACACGAGCTTTAAATAGGTTAAAAAGTTGATATTTTCTAACTGCTCCACCTATCAAATAACAAATAGCAAGCCATTCAAACGAGCAACCTGAACTAATTTCAAAAACATCGCCAAATTCTATGCTACCATAAAAGGCAAACACGCCAAAAAAGACAACCATTCCAATTAAGAATACAAATAAGAAATTTTTATCCATCTTCTCTAACACAAGGTTTAGCAATGGCATAATTAGGAACAAAACAAAATATGCGCTAAAGTACCAATATCTACCACTTAAAATAGGAAATAAATAATTTATAAGTTCTCGAACGGAAAAACCGCTTAGTTTAAAGATAAAACATATACTTGCAATCACTATGGAATAAAATAAAACTTGTAGATATAAGCTAAAAATATTTTTTATCCTTATTTTCTTTCCAACGTAGATGAAACCTGTTGTTAACGCAAAGCAGTTTACGGCAACTATACAAATCGTTTCAAAACCACCAAATAGATACCAATTAGCCGATTTTACGCTTACGGAACCGTTAATACCCCCAGCACCAAGAACGTGCAAAACAACTACCATAAGCATTGATAATATCTTAAATAAATCAATCGCTACAAATCGATTATGAGTTATCTCACTTTTTTCTTGCACGTTCACCTTTTAATCCTTGTGAATTAATTATAAATCGTAAAAATTATACTATTAAGGTGCATTTTTGTCAAGTTCATTAACATTCTAGGCAATAATAAACAAATTTATAACAACATGATTAAAAAAATACCCACTAGCGAAACTAGTGGGTAAAAAATTTAGCTATTATTTCTTTTTAGCGTGATAATGAACGTGTAATAATTCGTGCGCTCTATCACCGATAATATTCTTGTAAATATTTTCAACAAGTGGGTTTTCCTCGGCGCGACGAACGCTAGACAATCTATCAATAGCATATAGGTTATCACTTCTTCTAACCTTTTGTTCACGAATTGCAAAAGGTTGTCCACCACCATTAATGCAACCACCTGGACAAGCCATAACTTCGATAAAGTCAAAATGTTCACCATCCTTAACTCTCTTAAGAAGTTTCTCGGCATTCCCAAGTCCACTTACAACGGCAATTTTAAGTTCGGTTTCGCCATAAGGAATGGTAAATTCCTTAACTCCATCTAAACCTCTTTGACCGATAGATTCGATTGAAACGAGTTCAGCGTGGGTTTTATTAGCAGAAACTCTTCTTAGAACAGCCTCGGTAACACCACCAGTTACACCGAAAATCATACCTGCACCAGAAACGATACCAAACGGCATATCAACGCCTTCTGGTTGAAGCATATCGAACATAAGTCCTGCTTCTTTAATCATTCTAACTAGTCCTTTAGTAGTAAGAACAGCGTCTACGTTAGGACCTGCCTCCGTCTTAAATTCGTCTCTTGCAGCCTCGAATTTCTTAGCTGTGCAAGGCATAACTGCAACGTGGAAAGACTTAACGCCATTTTTCTTATCTTGGTCTTTAAGAATTGCAGCGAGCATTTGCATTGGAGAACGGCAAGTTGAGATGTTTGGTAAGAATTCTGGGTGCTTTTTCTCTGCAAATTGAATCCAAGCAGGACAGCAAGAAGTGATTAATGGTAAATTCTTTCCTTCTTCTACTCTCTTGATAAATTCTGCAGTTTCTTCCATAACTGTTAAATCTGCACCGATAGTTGTGTCGTAAACCTCATCAAAGCCCATTCTGCGAAGAGCCGTAACAATTTTACCCATAACGTTTTCATTTTCTGGAACACCTAATTCTTTTGCAACGGCAACACGAACTGCTGGAGCAACTTGAACTGTGGTTTTAACCTCTTTGTTATGAAGAGCGTTCCAAATCTTATCAGCCTCACTGTTTAGAACGATTGCACCGGTAGGACAAACGCTTACGCATTGACCACAACCTACGCAAGGGGTTTCTGCAAGAGGCTTGTCGAAAGCCGTGCTAATAGTCATTTTAGAACCACGATGAGCAAAATCTATTGCACCAACGTTTTGAACTTCGTTACACATACGCACGCAATCACCACAAAGTATACATTTTGAAGTATCTTTAACTATACAAGGTGAAGAATCGTCGATTGCCTTTGAAGTATCTGCAGTATTTGGAAAACGAACTCCGTCAATCTTAAACTTCATAGCAAAATCTTGCAACTTACATTTTTCGTTCTTTTCACAAGTAGTGCAATCACGACAATGATTTGCAAGTAATAGTTCAAGAATGTTTTTACGATATTTTCTCAAACGCTCGGTATTAGTTTTAATATTCATACCGGCTTTAGGTGGGGTTGAACAAGCAGCGTCAAAACCACCCCACTCGTTTTCAACCATACACATACGGCATGCGCCGTATACTGAAAGTTCGGAATAATAACAGAAAGTAGGCATTTGAATGCCAATTTTTCTTATCACTTCTAAAAGATTCTTTTCGCCGTTAATTTCAACGGTAATTCCGTCAACGGTCATAAATTTCTTTTCAGTCATAATTAATTCTCCTTTATAGCGCCGAATGGACAAGCAGATAGACAGCTTCCACAACGGATACATTTGTTAAGGTCTATAGTAAATGGTTCTTTAATCTTACCACTAATAGCCTCAACAGGACATTGACGAGCGCACTTGGAACAACCCTTACATAATTGTGGGTCGATTACAATTTGTTTTAACTTTTGGCATTCGCCAGCAGGACAACGCTTATCGTTGATATGTGCTTCGTATTCGTTTCTAAAGTATTTAATTGTTGAAAGAACAGGCCCTGCAGCAGTTTTACCTAAACCACAAAGAGCCATAGCAGAAATCATTTCTCCTAACTCTTCAAGAAGTTCGATATCGCCGTCTCTACCTTCGCCAGAAACGATTCTTTCTAAGATTTCAAGCATTCTCTTGGTGCCTTCACGACATGGAACACACTTACCACAAGATTCGTTTTGTGTGAAGTTCATAAAGAATCTAGCAACTTCAACCATACAGGTTTTCTCATCCATAACAACTAGACCACCTGAACCGATAATAGCGCCAACTTTCTTCAATGAGTCGAAATCTAATGGTAAATCTAGATGTTCTTCGGTTAGGCAACCACCTGATGGTCCACCAATTTGAACTGCCTTAAACTTGCCGTCCCCCCTAATTCCACCACCGATATCAAAAATGATTTCACGAAGTGTAGTTCCCATAGGAACCTCGATAAGACCAGTATTTTTAACGTTTCCAGTAAGAGCGAAGGCTTTAGTTCCAGAACTTTTTTCTGTCCCTATACTCTTAAACCACTGTGCTCCTTTTGTTAAAATTAGTGGAACATTCGCAAAAGTTTCAACGTTATTAAGAACAGTTGGCTTATCAAAAAGGCCATGTTCAACAGTTCTAGGAGGTTTAACACGTGGCATACCACGCTTACCTTCGATAGATGCGGTAAGAGCAGAACCTTCACCACAAACGAATGCACCTGCACCCTGGTTTATATGAAGATTAAACGTAATAGAGGTTCCAAGAATATTCTCGCCTATAATGCCATATTCCTCGGCTTGGGCGATTGCTTTCTTAAGTCTCGCAACGGCTAAAGGATACTCAGCACGCACGTAAATATAACCCTCACTTGCACCAGTCGCTATCCCCGCAAGCAACATACCCTCTAACATTGAATGTGGGTTTCCTTCCATAACCGACCTATCCATGAAGGCACCTGGGTCCCCTTCATCTCCGTTACATACTACGTATTTTGGGAAATTGTTTTGTCTAGCAACTTGACTCCATTTTTTTCCCGCAGGAAAACCACCACCTCCACGGCCACGAAGTCCAGATTCGGTAATTTCGTTAATTATTTGCTCAGCAGTGAACTCGGTTAATGCCCTTTCCAAAGCGACATATCCACCCTTTGCGATATACTCACCAATATCTTCTGCATCAATATGACCACAATTATCAAAAACTATTCTAGTTTGTTTTTTATAAAAAGGAATTTCCTCTTGAACTGCATAGTTTTTATTAGCATCATAAACTAATCTTTCAACAAGTTCTCCATTAATAATAGAGGAATTTATTATTTCTTCACAATCATCTATCTTAACTTTAGTATACAACCAACCTTGTGGTTCAATACGAACTAATGGTCCTAATTCACAAAAGCCATTACAACCTGTCTTTTTTACTCCCACAGGATGTTCTACGTGCTTTTCTAATGAAACTTGGACCCCCAACCCCTTAGATTGACAAATATTGATAAATCTATTATAAATCTCAATAGAGCCACCGGCAACGCAACCAGTTCCAGCGCAAACAAGAATTTTTCTTTCCTGTCCCTTTAATTCTTGAGAACATAATTTTCTAAAGTCTTGCAAATCTTTAACACACGTAAATTTAGACATTCTTTTCAGTCTCCTTTATTCCGTTTATAACCTCTACAACTTTTTCAGGCGTCATAGCTGGGTAGACTTCATCATTAATCATCATAACAGGAGCAAGTCCACACGCTCCTAGACATGAAACAGTTTCCACAGTAAACATAAAATCTTCCGTGGTTTTTTGTCCCTCTTTTAATTTTAACTGCTTTTTAAGTTCACAAAGAACAGGAATGGATTTTCTCACGTGACAAGCAGTTCCGTCGCATACCTTAATTACATATTTACCCTTTTGCTCTAAAGAAAAGTTTTCGTAGAAAGTTGCTACACCATAAATCCTTGCTTCAGGAATACTTAATTTTTCTGCAAGATATGGGAAGATTTCTCTAGGAAGATATCTATACACTTCTTGCGCACGTTGAAGAATAGCGATAAGCGCCTTTTCTTCGTTACCAAACTCGCTAATAGCTTGGTCTAAAACCTTAAAATCAATCTTTTGTTCCATGCTTTTCTCCATTATTTTTTATTTAAAGGCTTATGCCTTTGATTATTTATTTTTTAGATACTCGTCTATTGCTTTTGCAGCAGTTTTACCTGCACCCATTGCAGAAATAACCGTTGCTGCACCGGTAACTGCGTCTCCACCAGCATATACGCCTTCTTTTGAAGATAGTCCGTCTTCATTTACAACGATACCACCGTGAGCGTTAACTTCTAAGCCAGAAGTCGTGTCTTTAATAAGTGGGTTTGGTGAAGTTCCAATAGACATTATAACCGTATCTACTGCAATCTCAAATTCCGAACCTGGGATTACAACTGGACGACGACGACCTTTAGCATCAGGTTCGCCAAGTTCCATCTTAACGCAACGAATACCGGTAACGAAACCATTTTTCTCATCTCTTGGATTTTCAGGGTTGTTATAACCTAAAATTTCGATTGGGTTGCAAAGTAATTTAAATTCGATACCCTCTTCTTCAGCGTGTTCCACTTCTTCTCTACGAGCAGGAAGTTCTTCCATAGAACGACGATAAACGATATACACGTTTTCAGCACCTAATCTTAAAGCAGTTCTAGCAGCATCCATAGCAACGTTACCACCACCAACGACTGCAACGTTTCCACCCTTCATAATTGGAGTAGTTGGGTTGTCTCTATATGCTTTCATAAGGTTACTTCTAGTTAGGAATTCGTTTGCTGAATAAACGCCCTTTAGTGATTCGCCAGGGATATTCATAAAGTTTGGAAGACCTGCACCCGAACCGATAAATACAGCCTCGAAGCCCATATCGAACAATTCGTCAACAGTAAGGGTTTTACCAATAACTACGTTAGTTTCAACTTTTACGCCAAGTGCTTTAAGCCCCTCAACCTCTTTAGCAACGATTGACTTTGGAAGTCTAAATTCAGGGATACCATAAACTAAAACGCCACCTGCAACGTGGAATGCTTCGAAAACGGTTACTTCATAACCCTTTTTAGCAAGGTCGCCTGCACAAGTAAGACCAGAAGGACCAGACCCAACGATTGCAACTTTGTGACCGTTACTTTCAGGCTTGTTAGCAACTTCGCCACAATTAGCGTTGTGCCAATCGGCAACAAAACGCTCTAATCTACCAATACCAACAGGCTCGAACTTAATTCCAAGCGTGCATTTGCTTTCACATTGAGTTTCTTGTGGGCAAACACGACCACAAACTGCTGGAAGTGATGATGTTTGGTTGATTACTTGATATGCCCCTTCAAAATCGCCTTGTTTAACAAGCGTGATAAAGTCAGGGATATTGATATTTACAGGACAACCTGCAACGCAAGGTTTATTTTTACAATTTAGGCATCTATTTGCTTCGCTAATAGCAACTTCTTGAGAATAGCCTAAAGCAACTTCGCTAAAGTTTCTTGCTCTAACTTTAGGGTCTTGAGTAGGCATTTCGTTTTTCTTTGGATTGATAGCCATTATTCGTTACCTCCGTTTGCTTGTTTGAAAAGATTGCATGTTTCTTCGTGAGCGTGGCGTTCAAAACCAAAATACATTCTACCACGGCTCATAGCCTCGTCGAAGTCTACTTCGTAACCATTGAAATCAGGTCCGTCAACGCATGCGAACTTGGTAATTTTTTTGCCATCTTGATTTAAGGTTAATCTGCAACCACCACACATACCTGTTCCGTCAATCATAATTGGGTTCATAGAAACGGTTACAGGAACGCCGAATTCTTTTGCCGTTAAAGTAACGAATTTCATCATGATTAATGGTCCAATGGTAATAACCATATCAAACTTCTCGCCAGCCTCTAGCATTTCCTTAAGTGGGACGGTTACGTTTCCGTGTCTAGCGTAAGAGCCGTCGTCAGTCATAACGATTAGTTTATCAGAACATTCACTAAATTCCTCTTCTAAAATTAGAAGGTCTTTATTTCTAAAACCGATTATGCTAGTTACTTCTGCACCCATCTTGTGGAATTCTTGTGCAACAGGCATTGCAATAGCACAACCAACGCCACCACCAACGATACAAACCTTTTTAATACCTTCGGTTTCAGTTGGCTTTCCTAAAGGACCAACGAAGTCTTGAATATATTCACCCTCGTTTTTATGATTTAACTTTTCGGTGGTAGCACCAACGATTTGGAAAATAATCTTTACAGTCCCTCTTAATTTATCAGCGCCTGCTATAGTTAGAGGAATTCTCTCTCCATCGCTATCAACACGCAAAATTATAAATTGACCAGGTTTAGCCTTGTTTGCTACTAGTGGTGCTTCAATCTCCATTTGACAAACGGTTGGATTAAGCAATTTTTTTGTTGCAATTTTATACATTTCTTAACCTCTTTGGAATTTTTACTAGTTCGTTATACTACATGCGTTATATTTATAGACGTAACAAACATTGTATATCATATCATATTTACAATAAATTGTAAATAGTTTTGTCTAAATTGACAGTAAAATCGTTCTATTATTACTCAACCCTATTATGCTTTTTTGATATAACTAAATCTTAATTAAAATTCCTCGTGCAAGTTTTGTTTTAAAACGAAAAGGCGAGCAAAACTACCGAGTTTTACTCGCCCAAATAAAGCAGTATTTAATTAAATTAACAATTGGTCTGCAAGTTGCTTAACGTCGTCAGTCGTTTTACTGTTAGGTGCAGAAAGAATAGTAAGGTCATTTTCGGTAAAAATTATATCCTTGCTTTTTTCAAAAGCCGTTCTTATCTTCTTTGCAACAACAGGCGCCCAACTGCCGTTTTCGATTATTCCAACCTTTTTATTTTGAAAATTTCTTTCAATCAAGGCATCTATGAAAGTTTTCATAAAAGGAAAAATATCGGCATTATAGGTAGTGGTTGCCAAAACTAGTTTATCATACTTAAAAGCATCTTCTACACATTCTGCCATATCCTCTCTAGCAAGGTCGCTTATAGCTACTTTTTCGCCTCTTTTTTCCAATTCTTCTTTAAGCATAAGCGCAACTTTTTTAGTGTTACCATACACCGAAGTATAAGCAATAAACGTGCCTTTAACTTCGCTTTGATAAGATGACCAAACGTCATATAAATTCAAATAATATTCTAGGTTTTCTTTAAGAACAGGACCGTGCAAAGGACAAATAGTTTTTATGCTTAGTCCACTAATTTTCTTCAATAAAGTTTGAACGGGGGCGCCGTATTTTCCAACAATACCAAAATAATATCTTCTAGCCTCGCAAGCCCATTCTTCGTCAACGTCAAGCGCCCCAAATTTACCAAAGCCGTCTGCAGAAAAAACAACTTCGTCCTTGTCGAGATAAGTCATAATAACTTCAGGCCAATGCACCATAGGAGCAGTAACGAAAGTAAGAGTTCGTTCACCTATGTAAAGTGTAGAATTTTCGCCAACAATAATTTGCCTATCGGCAAAGTCTTCGCCGAAAAAGTTTTTCATCATAATAAACGCTTTAGACGAGGAAACGATTTTAGTTTGTGGGTTTTCTTCTAGAAAATTCTTAACGTTATAAGAATGGTCGGGTTCCATATGTTGAACTACTAAATAGTCGACCTTTCTTTCACCAAGAACTTGTTTTATACTATTAGTCCATTCTTGATAAAAGCCCTCGGCTACGGTGTCCATCAAAACAACTTTTTCATCAATAATAAGGTATGAATTATAAGCCATTCCGTTAGGAACAACGTATTGGCCTTCAAATAGGTCAACTTCTTTATCGTTAACGCCTACGTTGTAAATACTTTTAGTCACTTGCATAAATTTCTCCTAGATAGTTATAAATCTACCCTTTCAAAACGATTAATAGAAACCTTTAACGAAAATATTGTTCCCACAATATAAAGAATAATACCTATACCAAATGGTATTAACTGAATTGGTTGAAACTTTAAATCGTTTAATGCTGTTAAGGCTGGAATATGATGTAAAACCTCAAACACAACGATACCCACAAACGTTACAACCGAAAACGCTAGGAATGGAATACCTATCTTATACGCCGTTCTAAAATGCATAGATAAGAATATTATATTAAATATTGCAAAAATAGTCAACACATATCCTAGGAAACTAAGGTTTGCATTTATTAAATTGTTTACAAGATATGGTTCTACGTCGTTTAAAAAAAACATTCTTATCAAAGTAAATGCCGAAAACAAAAGGAATGCAATGACTTCTATTATAACTACAAATAAAAATTTTGCCTTAACAACTTGAGACTTTTCAATAGGCAACATCATAGTATACGTTACGTCTTGACTTTCTCTTGCCGTTTGATAGGTGAAAAATATTCCATAGCATACGAAAAATGCTCCAATTACTATTGGATAAGAAGGAATAAAAGTCATTAAGGAAAATAACAAAAATATATACGTGATTGGAGGTGCAGTCAACTTCATTTCTTTAATTAAAAGTTTTTTCATAACTCTACCTCTCTTTTTTCTAGCCTTATCATAATATCTTCTAACGAACCACCACCCATCTTTTTTACAAATTCCTCTTTAGTATCGCTAAGCAGTATTCTCCCTTCTTTTATATATGTTACGTGAGTAGCGCATTTTTCTAAATCAGAAGTTATGTGCGTCGAAAATAAGGTGGATACACCCTTAGCGCTAAGTTTTTCAATTATATCTAGAAACTCATCTCTAGATACGGGGTCAAGCCCACTCGTAGGTTCATCTAAAATAAGTATTTCAGCGTGATGAGATAGTGCTAAACATATATTAAACTTTACCCTCATGCCTGCAGAAAGTTCTTTTACTTTTTTGTTCTCGTCAAGCATAAAGACTTTCATATATTTTTCATACGCCTCGTTATCCCAATTTACGTAGAAAGGTTTAGTATGTTTAGCAATATCCTTTAATTTTTTATTCAAATAGTAATCAATACCACCACCGGCATAGCCTATTCTTTGCTTAATTTCTTGCTGATTTTTAATATTATCTAAACCAAAGAATTCAATTTCTCCACTATCGGTATGAATAAAATTTAGCATACTTTTTATTGTCGTCGTTTTTCCAGCACCATTCCTACCGATAAACGCCATTATTGAGCCTTTTTTTAGTTCAAAAGATATATCCTTAATAGCAAATTTAGCGTAAGACTTATTAAGTTTTTTTACACTTAAAACAGTTTCCATCATTTACTCCTTTACAAAAGTTTATCGGTCATACACTCTATAAAATCCGACTTTAAAATTGCCATACCCCTTTCCTTGTCGCATAAAACGACAACCGAATCGCCCGGTTTAATATCAAACATATCTCTAGCCTCTTTTGGAATAACTATTTGACCTTTTTCTCCGACTTTACAAACACCAATATATTTATTCTTATCCATAAAACCTCCAAGTATGATAAGTTATACTTTTCATACTCATTATACATTTCACACCATGTATTGTCAATAAAAAATTAGATATTTAGATAAAAAACCCAACCCTTCAAGGTTGAGTTTTGTGATATTTTCAGTTACATTTGAGAGGAATTACAGCCTTAGCATCTAAATCAATATCGGCAAAGTTTCCCTTAATATATTGCAAATAGCCTTCTGCACCAATCATTGATGCGTTGTCCGTGCAGTAACGCTTTTCAGGTAAAACGAGTTTTATATCCTTATTTTCAACGGCTTTTTGTAAACTTTCACGAAGATAGCCGTTTGCAGCAACACCACCAGAAATGGTCAGTGTTTTATATCCCGTCTTATCAATTACTTTTAATGCCTTTTCAACTAACACGTCGAGAGCCGAGCATTGAAAACTACAAGCAACGTCTGCCCTATTAACTTCTTCGCCTTTTGCCTCTTTATTATGAACATAGTTTATAACGGCAGTTTTTAAACCACTATAAGAAAAATCAAGTTCGTTTCCTTGATAATTTTTAAGCATTTTTGGCAATTCTACTACGTTTTTACCTTGTTTTGCTAGTTTTTCAACGTTTGGTCCACCTGGGTATTCTAAACCTATTACCCTTGCAACCTTGTCGAATGCTTCGCCAACAGCGTCGTCGATAGTCGAACCAAAAACTTCAAAATCATAATAATCTTTAACGCCTATAACGGCAGTATGCCCACCACTTGCAAGTATAGTTACGAAAGGTGGTTTTAAAGTTTTATCAGCCAAATAAGAGGCGGCTATATGTCCCCTTATATGACTTACGGGAACAAGTGGTTTACCCGTAGCGTAGGCAAGCGATTTAGCAAATGAAACGCCTACTAAAAGCGCTCCCAATAAGCCAGAGCCTTGTGTTACGGCAAAAGCGTCTATATCGTCAAGAGTTAGATTTGCTTTATCTAAAGCATTTTGGGTAGCACGAAGAATAGCCGTAGTGTGCATTCTAGAGGCTATTTCAGGCACGACTCCACCAAAGCGAACGTGTTCTGTTGCCGAACTAATAATTTCGTCAGCCAAAATTTCCCTACCGTTTTTAACGATAGCTACGGCTGTTTCGTCGCACGAAGTTTCTATTCCCATAATTATGGGTTCACTCTTTATAGCGAACCCCTTTATCTTGTCTTGATATCTCATTGTGATTTTTTTAAATAGTCGTTTATAAATCCTTGAATATTTCCGTCCATTACAGATGAAACGTCGCCCGTTTCAAAACCTGTTCTATGGTCTTTAACCATTGTATAAGGGCAGAAAACGTAACTTCTTATTTGACTGCCCCATTCTATTTTTTTAATCTCGCCCTTAATATCGTTATCACGTTCTAATCTTTCAGCCTCGCGCTTTTCTAGAAGTTTACTTACGAGCATTTTCATAGCCATTTCTTTATTTTGAGTTTGGCTACGTTCGTTTTGACAAGCAACTACGATACCCGTTGGAATATGTGTAATTCTTATCGCTGACTCGGTTTTATTAACGTGTTGACCACCTGCGCCACTTGAACGAAAAGTATCAACCTTAATCTCGTCGTCTTTTATAACGATAGAATTATCCTCTTCTATTTCAGGCGTAACTTCTAACGACGCAAAAGAAGTATGCCTTCTCTTATTTGCATCAAAAGGAGAAATTCTAACTAGTCTATGCACGCCTTTTTCTGCTTTTAAGTAGCCGTAAGCAAACTCTCCTTCTAACTTGAAGGAAACTGACTTAATACCAGCCTCGTCTCCGTCTAATCTGTCTAGTTCGGAAAGAGTATATCCGTTCTTTTCGGCATAACAAATATACATTCTATACAGCATTTCAGTCCAGTCGCAAGCCTCAGTTCCACCTGCACCTGAATGAAGGGTTAAAATAGCGTTTAACTTATCGTATTTGCCTCTTAAAAGCGCTTTAAGACGCATTTCTTCTACGTTCTTTTCAACAGCAACTAATTCTTCACTAATAATTTCAACAACCGATTCGTCGTTTTCCTCTTCTGCGAGCAACAACATATCGGCCATATCGTTAAGCGTGTTTTCGGCGTTAGTATAGGCTACAACCTTACTTTCTAAAGAGGCAATATCCTTTGATATTTGCTGAGATTTTTTAAGGTCCAAAAAAACTTCGGGCGTTTGGGAAAGAGCTACTTTTTCTTCTAGTTCTTTCTTTAGATTGCCAACGTCAAAGAGAGTGTCCCGTTTCCAAAAGGATACCTTTTAATTGTTTTAGTTTTAATTTATACTCTTCAAAATTAACCATTGTTCACCTTATTGTCCACAACAGTTTTTATACTTTTTACCACTACCACATGGGCATGGGTCGTTTCTGCCGATTTCCTGCTTTGCCACTCTCTTACGAATAGGAGTGCTACCATCAGTAGAATTGGTCGATAAGTTTTCAGTTTGGTCTGTTGGTTGTTGGGTTGGAACTTTTCTTAGTTCAGCCTTTAACAACAAGGTAATCGTGTCGTCTTGAATAGATGCAGTAAGGTCTTCAAACATTTCAAAGCCTTCTTTCTTATATTCAACGACAGGGTCAACGTTGCCGTAACCACGTAAAGATATACCCTTCTTTAATTGGTCCATAGAGTCGATATGGTCAATCCACTTGGTGTCGATATTCTTTAAGAAAACCATTCTTTCAAGTTCGGTAAAATCGACGTCCATTTCGTCTTTATATTTTTGAATCTTTTCTTCGTAAACCCTTATGGTTTCGTTGGTTAGGTTTTCAAGCAAGTATTCGAAGTCCCAATTATGCGCACGTTCTTTGGTAACGAAGTTGCTATCCTTTGGCAATAATTTTTGTTCGATTGCAGTATTAAGTGCGTCTAAATCCCACGTGTCAGGTTTGTTTTCACTAGGAACACAAGAAGAAACAACGTAGTGAACAAAATCAGGAATAAGATTTAAGATATCCTGGTGAACGCAATCTGCCTTAATAACTTTCATTCTTTCGGCATACATAACTTCACGTTGCTTATTCATAACGTCGTCGTATTGAAGAACGTGTTTTCTAATACCAAAGTTTCTTCCTTCGATAGTTCTTTGAGCGTTTTCAATACTTCTAGAAAGCATTTTTGATTGAAGTGGCTCAAATTCGTCAATCTTGAAGAATTCGTAAATCCTTTGAAGTCTTTCCCCTCCAAATCTCTTCGCTAAATCGTCCTCTAAAGAAATAAAGAAAACTGAACGTCCTGGGTCGCCTTGACGCCCACTACGACCTCTTAATTGGTTGTCGATACGGCGAGATTCGTGTCTTTCCGTTCCAAAAATATATAAACCACCAACTTCTAAAACCTTAACCTTTTCAGCGTCGGTTTGCTCTTTGAATTTAGCATAAACTTCACGATAGCGTTCTCTTACCTTGCTAGCTTCTTCTGGCAAATCGGCAATAAACGAGGTTGCAAGTTCGATTAAATCGTCGGTTACTCCCTCTTCACGAAGTTTTCTCTTAGCCAAGAATTCAGGGTTACCACCAAGCAAGATGTCCGTTCCACGACCAGCCATGTTGGTTGCAATAGTAACTGCACCAAGCCTACCTGCTTGAGCGACGATATCTGCTTCTTTTGCGTGATTTTTAGCGTTTAATACGTTGTGTCTAATGCCACGACGAATTAAAAGCTTACTAATTTCTTCTGATTTTTCAACAGTCGTTGTGCCGACAAGGATTGGTTGACCTTTTTTATTTGATTCAACTATTTCGTCAATAATTGCTTTATTCTTGCCTTTCTCCGTCTTAAATATAACGTCAGGCATATCAACTCTAGCAACAGGACGATTGGTTGGAATTTCCAAAACGTCTAGTCCGTAAATAGCACGGAATTCTTCTTCCTCGCTCTTTGCCGTTCCAGTCATGCCAGAAAGTTTTTTATAAATTCTAAAGTAGTTTTGGAAAGTTATAGTCGCATAAGTCTTGTTTTCGTTACGAATCTTAACTCCCTCTTTTGCTTCAATTGCTTGGTGAAGTCCGTCAGAATATCTTCTACCAATCATTAATCGACCGGTAAATTCGTCAACTATAATAACCTCGCCGTCGTTCACAACGTAATCGTTATCTCTCTTAAAAATATAGTTTGCCTTTAATGCTTGTTGAATGTGATGTGATAAACTTGCGTTTGCAATATCTGAAAAACTTTCAAGTCCAAAGAAACTCTCGGCTTTTTTAGCACCAGTTTCAGTAATTTGAACTGATTTTTCCTTTATATCAATAGTAAAGTCTTGGTCGATTTTTAAGGTTTTAACGAACTTATTAGCACTAACGTATTTCTCGCTTGATTCTTGACCTTTACCAGAAATAATAAGAGGGGTTCTAGCCTCGTCGATTAAGATAGAGTCAACTTCGTCGACGATAGCAAAATTCAACTCTCTTTGAACCATCTTCTCGACTTTAGTTTTAAGATTATCACGAAGATAGTCAAAGCCCATTTCGTTGTTCGTTCCATAAGTAATATCGGCAGCGTATGCAACTTGCTTTTCCTCGTCTTTCATTCCTGTGATAGCAACGCCAACGGTTAAGCCAAGGAATTTATAAATTTTACCCATCCACTCTGCGTCTCTTGATGCTAGGTAATCGTTTACAGTAACGATATGAACGCCCTTTCCTGCAAGAGCATTAAGGTATGCTGGCAAAGTAGCAACTAAGGTTTTACCTTCACCAGTTTTCATTTCGGCAACTCTGCCTTGGTGCAAACAAATACCACCGATAATTTGCACTTTATAGTGCTTCATATTGAGAACTCTTGACGCAGCTTCTCTAACGACTGCGAATGCGTCGAATAAAATATCGTCTAAAGTCTCTCCGTCAGCTAATCTTTTTTTCAAAAGCTCGGTTTGAGAAATCAACTCTTGGTCATTCATCACACAATACTTTGGTTCTAAACCGATAACCTTATCAGCCATAGCCGATAACTTTTTAATGCTTCTTCTTGCTTCTCCACCTAAAATGTATCTAAATAATCCCATTTTTAAGTCTCCGTTTTTAATATCCTATTTTTGGAGCAACGCTTGCAATCGTTAATAAATAAACAGTCTTTGCGCCTGCGCTCTTTAATTTCCTTGCTATATTTTCTGCCGTTGCACCCGTAGTCGAAACATCGTCTATAATGACAATCGTTTTATCCCTTACGAGCTTGCGACTTTTTATCCTAAATACACCTTCTAAATTTTTAAGTCTTTGTTCTCTATTTAATTTAGCTTGTCTAGTGGTTTCATTAACTTTTTCTATCGCCTCTAGAACTTTAACGTTAACCCTTTCGCCAACCTTTTTTGCGAGCAACTCTCCTTGATTATATCCCCTTTTCTTCTTTGCCTTTTCGGTCATTGGAACAAAGCAAATATAATCTGCGTTAAAATAGCTTTTTAAGTAAAGGTTGCTTAAATATTCGGCAAACATATCGAGCAAATAAAGTCTTTTGTCATATTTTGCTCTTTTTATAAGCGAACTAATTGGCTTATCGTAATCAAACACACTCCTTGCCTTGTCTACAGACAACAACTCCTCACGACAAGTTGAACAATATTCGGCGTAAACCTTTAACTTTCTTCCACAATGATTACAAAAAACCTTATCGTTATAAGGCAAGTTCCTTAAACAACCATCGCAAAAATACTCGCCTTCGAATATTTCCTTGCCACAAGAATTACAACGCCACTTTGGGTTAAAGAAGTATTTGACGAAAAAGTCCTTTATTTTCTTAAAAGTCATTAGGGTAAATACTTTTTAAGGCTGTTGGCTTTATCGGTTTGTTCCCAACTTAAGTACTCCTTACCAAAATGCCCGTAAGAAGAAGTGTTAGAATAAACAGGCTTTCTTAAATCAAGTTTTTTGATAATAGCGCTTGGTCTAAGGTCAAATTCCTTTACTACTATATCGGCGATAACTTCGTCTGCAAGTTTACCTGTTCCAAAGGTGTTTACCATAACTGAAACGGGTTTTGCAACGCCAATTGCATAGGCAACTTGAAGTTGACATTCACTAGCAAGTCCTGCTTTTACTAAGTTTTTACAAACGTATCTAGCCATATAGGTTGCAGACCTATCAACCTTTGTTGGGTCTTTACCACTAAACGAGCCACCACCGTGAGGACATTTTCCACCATAGGTATCAACTATGATTTTTCTTCCCGTTAAGCCCGAATCTCCGTTTGGACCACCTACTTCAAATCTACCCGTTGGATTAATATAGAATTTAGTGTCTTCGTCTACGTATTCTCTTGGTAGAATTTGGTCGATAACCTTTTCTTTTATATCCTTTCTTAATTGCTCGGTAGTAACGCTTTCGTTATGTTGAGTAGAAAGAACTACTGCTTCTATTCTACAAGGCTTTCCGTCTTTATATTCAACGGTAACTTGTCCCTTTCCGTCTGGACGAAGATAATCTAAAACGCCTTGTTTTCTAACCTCTTCGAGTTTTTGACACATTTTGTGTGATAATGTTATTGGAAGAGGCATGAGTTCTTCCGTTTCACTACAAGCATAACCAAACATAATCCCTTGGTCACCTGCGCCGTGCTTATCAAACTCATCACCACCATTTTTTGCCTCTTGAGAATTATCTACTCCTAAAGCAATATCGGGGCTTTGCTTGTTAAGTCTAACGTCAATTTTTACAGTATCGGCACAAAAGCCTATACCTTCTTTATCGTAACCTATTCTGCGAACAGTCTCTCTTGCAATATTTTCCACCTCTACGTTTGCAGTAGTGGTTACTTCGCCCATAATTAACATATAATCTGTGCAAACTGAAACCTCGCAAGCAACTCTTGCATTAGGGTCTTGAGAAATAATCGCATCTAAAACGGCATCTGCAACAGTATCGCAAACTTTATCTGGATGTCCTACTGATACGCTTTCGCTAGTAAAAAAGTATTTCATAAGTTTTCCTTTGCTTAATTAAAAATATATACTGATTTATTATACAACAAACTAAAAAAAGTGTCAATCGCATTTGTATTAAAAAAGACATTTTGCGCTTGTTTTTTTATTGATTTTTGTCGGTTTTTTTTGAGTTTAATTTTTATTATTTTTACCAATCAATAACAAAATCGTTTGACAGTTTTTTTTAAGGCATTTATAATACTTATTATATTTACTTTTTTCTTATATTTTAATTAAAATTTAGGATTAAACTTTATGATTTAATAAATAGGAGGTTGAAATGGCAAAAAATAAATCCACTGAAAAAAACCAAAGTTTCTTTTCAAACGTAAAACTCATTAGCCGTTCAATTAGAGAATACAAAAAACCTTCAATCCTTGCCCCTATATTCGTCATGATAGAGGTTGTGTTTGAAGTTCTTATTCCATGGTTTTTAAGTTTACTTTTAGGGGTTATTGATTCTTTTTCAAAACCAATAAATGAAATCGATAAAACGTCAAGATGGCTTATTAACTTTTTTTCATGGGGAAAACAACCAAATCTACTATTAATTATTTTACAATTTGGTTGCGTTCTTTTGCTTTTAGCATTGCTATCACTCACCTTTGGAGCGCTCGCAGGAAGAGCATGTGCTAAGGCATCTAGTGGCTTTGCCAAAAACTTAAGAAAAGACTTGTTCTATAAGATACAAGATTTTTCATTTTCCAACATTGACAAATTCTCAACTTCTAGTTTAGTAACGCGTTTAACCACAGACGTTACCCACGTAGAAATGTCTTATATGATGATTATTAGAACGGCAATACGTGCGCCGTTTATGCTTATTTTCGCATTAATTATGGCATTCTCAATCAACGCTAAAATGGCTCTCGTGTTCCTTTGCACCACCCCAATTCTTGGTGTTGGTCTTTATCTAATTATGACTAAGGCAATACCTTTCTTTAACAAGATATTCCCCAAATACGACAAACTCAACGAATCTGTTGAAGAAAATATTCGTGGAATGAGAGTCGTTAAATCATACGTTAGAGAAGATTACGAAATCGATAAATTTGATAAGGCTTCGGAAGACGTAAAAAACAATTTTACTAAAGCAGAAAAAATCGTTGCCCTCAACACGCCATTAATGAACGTTTCCGTTTACACGGGGCTTATTCTTATCTATATTATCGGTTCATCGTTAATTATTAAATCACAAAACACGCTATTCCAATACACTCAACTTAATACGTTTATGTCTTACTCTTTCCAAATCTTAATGAGCCTTATGATGCTTTCAATGATTATGGTAACAATAATTATAAGCCTACCTGCTGCAAAACGAATAACCGAAGTGTTACGTGAAGAAAGTTCTATTACCTCTCCGAAAAATGCACTTACCCAAGTAAAAGACGGTTCTCTCCAATTTGATAACGTAAGTTTTAAGTATTCTAACACTGCCAGTCACAACGCCTTAACGGATATTTCCCTAAAGGTTAATTCAGGCGAAACGGTTGGAATTATCGGTGCGACCGGTTCTGGAAAGACTTCTTTAGTTAGTCTTATCCCAAGATTATACGACGCAAACCAAGGTCAGGTATTAGTCGGTGGTGTTGACGTTAAGAATTACAACCTTGACACCTTAAGAAATTCGGTTGCGATGGTTTTACAAAAAAACGTTCTTTTCTCTGGCACTATTATTGAAAATATGCGTTGGGGAAACAAGAATGCTACCGAAGAAGAGATACAAGAGGCTTGCAAACTTGCCGAAGCTGACGAGTTTATTCAAACATTCCCTGAAAAATATCAAACGTATATCGAACAAGGTGGCGTGAACGTTTCAGGTGGTCAAAAACAAAGACTTTGTATCGCTAGAGCGTTACTTAAAAAGCCAAAGATAATAATTTTAGACGACTCTACGAGCGCCGTAGACACCAAGACCGACGCTTTAATTAGAAAATCATTTAAGAGTTATCTACCTAACACCACAAAAATTATAATCGCTCAACGTATAGCATCGGTTCAAGATGCTGATAAGATAGTTATTCTTGATAACGGCATGATTAGTGCGCAAGGCACACATCAAGAATTATTAGAAAACAACTCTATTTATCAAGAATTGTATTATTCTCAAAACAAAATTGAACAAGATAAAAAGGAGGTGAAATAACATGCCTCCAAAAATGAACATGCGTCCAAGAGGCGCAGGTGGAATGAAAAGACCTATGCAAAAGGCAAAAAAAGGAACTCTTAAAAGACTTCTCGGTCTGCTATTATCCCAAAACAAAGGACTTTTAATCACGGTATTCGTTTGTCTAATCGTTTCTGCCGCAACAGGCGTTTCATCTTCGGTTTTTCTTAATTGGCTAACTAAAACCCTTCAAAAAGGTTTAGCACTACAAATGTCTTGGAGCGCAATACTTCCAGATATTCTCACCATAATTTTCGTTATGTTGTCGGTATATCTTTTAAGCGTTATTTCTTCGTTCACTTATACTAGAATAATGGCAGTGGTTACGCAAAAATTTCTTCATCAGACAAGAATTAAAACCTTTAACAAAATGCAAAAACTTCCAATCAAATACTTTGACTCTCAACAAACGGGCGACATAATGAGTATCTATACAAACGATATTGACGCTTTAAGACAACTAGTATCACAAAGTATTCCTTCCCTTTGCACTTCCCTAGTAACAATCGTAACACTTCTTTGCTTAATGTTTACCTTTAGTATTTGGTTAACTTTAGTAGTTTTTCTTGGCATTATCATAATGAGTTTCGTTACCAAGAAAATCGGTGGTGGAAGTTCAAAATACTTTATGCGCCAACAAATGTCAATGGGTAATACCGAGGGCTTTATTCAAGAAATGATGCAAGGTCAAAAGGTAGTTAAGGTTTTCTGCCACGAAGAACAAACAAAAATCGACTTCGACCAAAGAAACGATAAACTTTGCGACGACGCTACTAAGGCACATAGTTTTGCAAACGTTCTAATGCCTATCATGAATAATATCGGCAACATAATGTTCGTTCTCGTTGCTTTTATAGGCGGTGTATTAATCGCACTAGACATTCCTAACCTTACCATCACTGGACTTCAACCTATTCACGACCAATACGGCTATGCAACTATGATAGCAGCAATAATGTCTTTCTTGCCTATCACAAAGCAATTTACAGGTCAAGTTTCGCAGTCTTCAAACCAAATTAACTCTATCGTTATGGGACTTGCAGGAGCATCAAGAGTTTTCGACCTTATGGACCAAAACCCAGAAGCCGACGACGGCTACGTTACGCTAGTTCGTTGCACTATCGACGAGGACGGAACTATTCACGAATGTAAGGAAAGGACGGGCAAATGGGCGTGGAAACACCCTCATAAGGCAGATGGGACTATTACCTACACCGAACTTAAAGGCGATATTCAAATGTTCGACGTTGACTTTGGCTACGTTCCTGAAAAAATCGTTTTGCATAACGTAAGTCTATACGCTCACCCAGGTCAATCAATCGCATTCGTAGGCGCTACCGGTGCTGGTAAAACAACCATTACCAACCTTATTAATCGTTTCTACGATATTGCCGACGGCAAAATCCGTTATGACGGAATTAATATTAACAAGATTAAAAAGGACGATTTAAGACGCTCGTTAGGTATAGTTTTACAAGATACAAACTTGTTTACCGGAACAGTTATGGAAAATATTCGTTACGGCAGACTTGACGCTACCGACGAAGAATGTATAGACGCTGCTAAACTAGCAAAGGCACACGACTTTATAACTAGACTTCCAGAAGGCTACAACACTATGCTCGTTGCCGACGGTGCAAACCTTTCTGAAGGTCAAAGACAACTTATCTCTATTGCAAGACCAGCCGTAAAAGACGCACCTGTAATGATAATGGACGAAGCGACCTCTCCTATCGATACG